>NZ_JBLKCH010000009.1:0-188864 GCF_047531125.1 Enterobacter sp. HK-058-C-ECC | reverse complement strand
TGAAGACGACGACGTTGATAGGTCGGGTGTGTAAGCGCAGCGATGCGTTGAGCTAACCGATACTAATGAACCGTGAGGCTTAACCTTACAACGCCGAAGATGTTTTGGCGAAGAGACAGATTTTCAGCTTTGATACAGATTAACAGAATTTGCCTGGCGGCTTTAGCGCGGTGGTCCCACCTGACCCCATGCCGAACTCAGAAGTGAAACGCCGTAGCGCCGATGGTAGTGTGGGGTCTCCCCATGTGAGAGTAGGGAACTGCCAGGCATCAAATTTAGCGTGCTGATATGGCTCAGTTGGTAGAGCGCACCCTTGGTAAGGGTGAGGTCCCCAGTTCGACTCTGGGTATCAGCACCACTTTATACTTAGGTTAAAGTTCGGCAAGAAGTAAAAGAATTTGTCTGGCGGCTTTAGCGCGGTGGTCCCACCTGACCCCATGCCGAACTCAGAAGTGAAACGCCGTAGCGCCGATGGTAGTGTGGGGTATCCCCATGTGAGAGTAGGGAACTGCCAGACATCAAACAAGTGAAAAGGCCATCCGAAAGGATGGCCTTTTTGCGTTATGAATCTCGTGAAAACGGTAGGCCCGGTAAGCGCAGCGCCACCGGGCAAAAACAGCAGATTAATGAATCACCTGCGACAGGAATGCTCGCGTACGTTCTGACTTCGGATGTGCAAAGAACTCATCCGGCGGCGCCTGCTCAACAATCTCCCCACGGTCCATAAAGATCACCCGGTCGGCTACAGTTCGCGCAAAACCCATCTCATGCGTCACGCACAGCATGGTCATGCCGGATTGTGCCAGCCCAATCATGGTATCCAGAACCTCCTTCACCATTTCCGGATCGAGAGCTGATGTCGGTTCATCAAACAGCATAATTTTCGGTTTCATACACAGTGAACGGGCGATAGCCACACGCTGCTGCTGGCCACCCGATATCTGGCCAGGGAACTTATTCGCATGCTCTGCGATACGTACGCGCTCCAGGTAGTGCATTGCCAGCGCCTCGGCTTCCTTTTTCGGCATCTTCCGTACCCAAATCGGTGCAAGCGTACAGTTCTGCAGAACGGTCAGGTGCGGAAACAGATTAAAGTGCTGAAAGACCATTCCCACTTCCTGACGCACGCGTTCGATATTGCGGATATCTTCATTCAGCTCGATACCATCAACCACGATGCGTCCTTGCTGATGCTCTTCAAGATGGTTAATGCAGCGAATGGTTGTGGATTTCCCGGACCCGGAAGGGCCGCACAGGACGATGCGTTCGCCCTGCTTGACCTTGAGATTAATGTCCTTCAGGACATGAAACTGTCCGTACCATTTGTTCACGTTTTCCAGCGTAATCATCGCGTCGGCGGGTGTCATAGTTATTTGGCTCATATTTTCCTCAGTGCGGTGTACGCCCGGTGTTAAAGCGCTTTTCCAGATGCTGGCTGTAGCGCGACATGCTAAAACAAAAGATCCAGTAGATCAGGGCAGCAAAGACATATCCTTCGGTGGACATGCCCAGCCAGACAGGGTCAACGGTTGCCTGCTGCACGCTGCTAAAGAGATCGAACAATCCGATGATGATCACCAGGCTGGTATCCTTGAAGAGGGCAATGATCGTGTTGACCAGACCCGGGATGACCAGCTTGAGTGCCTGGGGAAGAATGACCAGCCCCTGCGTTTTCCAGTAGCCGAGCGCCAGTGATTCTGCCGCTTCGTACTGGCCTTTAGGCAACGCCTGCAGACCACCGCGCACAACTTCTGCAACATAGGCGGACTGGAAGAGAATTACCCCGACCAGGGCACGGATCAGTTTGTCGATCGTTGTGCCTTCAGCCATAAACAGCGGCAGCATGACCGACGACATAAACAGGACGGTGATAAGCGGTACGCCGCGCCAGAACTCAATGAAGATAACGGAGAGCACGCGGACGATCGGCATTTTTGAACGTCGCCCCAGAGCAAGTAGAATCCCCCACGGCAGAGCACCGGCTATCCCCACTGATGCGATAATCAACGTCAGCGTCAGCCCGCCCCACTGGCGTGTTTCAACACGTTCCAGCCCCAGAAAACCGCCATACAGCAGCACCCAGACAATAATCGGATAAACCACCGCCCAGACGGCAATATAGCGTCCACGGTGAGGCAGCTTTTTCCAGAACATGACTGCGACAGAGAGCAGACCGATAACCAGCGCCAGATTAATCCGCCAGCGCTGTTCATGCGGATACAACCCATACATGAACTGACCGAAGCGTTCATGGATAAACACCCAGCAGGCGCCGGCTTTTGTACAGTCTGCCCGGGTTGAACCGACCCAGTTGGCCTGTAAAAACGCCCAGTTCAGCAGGGGAGGAATCAACTCCCACATGAGCCACAGGCAGACAATCGTCAGCAGGCTGTTACTCCAGCTGGAGAACAGATTCTTGCGCGCCCAGAGAATGAAACGTCCACCTGTCGAGTTGGCAGGGCGCGAGGAGTGCGACAGTATCGCTTTTGTCATCATAAATCCTTAGCGCTCGACCAGTGCTATACGACGGTTATAGAGGTTCATCAGCAGTGAAATTACCAGGCTGATGATCAGATAGACAGACATGGTGATGGCGATGGTTTCAATGGCTTGTCCGGTCTGGTTAAGCACGGTTCCGGCGAAGAGTGACACCATATCGGGATAACCAATGGCAGCGGCCAGCGACGAGTTTTTGACAATATTAAGATACTGGCTGGTCAGAGGGGGAATGATGACCCGTAAAGCCTGCGGGATGATGACCTGGCGAAGCGTCACGGTATGGGGTAATCCCAGTGAGCGTGCCGCCTCGTGCTGTCCGTAAGGTACGGCCTGGATCCCGGCACGAATAATCTCAGCGATAAAGGCTGAGGTATAAATCGATAGCGCCAATGTCAGAGCTGCCAGCTCAGGAATTAATACCATCCCGCCCTGAAAGTTGAATCCCCGCAGATGGGGAATGTCCCAGTGCAGTGCGGCCCCAAACAGCCAGTGAGCCACCAGCGGCAGGCTAACGATCAGGACGACTGCCGTGGGCCAGGTTCTGCGAAGCTGGCCGGTTTTGATCTGATGCGTGCGGTTAAAGCGGAATATCCCAGTAGTGAGAGCAAGCGCGATCGCAATCGCGCCGATAAAAGCGTACAGACCTTCACCTGGCAGAGGAGAAGGAATGGACAGCCCACGGTTGCTCAGGAAAAAAAGCTCAAACGCGTCGACGGCCTGACGGGGGCCGGGTAGGTTACGCAATACGGCAAAATACCAGAAGAAGATCTGCAGGAGCGGGGGGATATTGCGGAACGTTTCAATATAAACAGTCGACAGCTTCCGCAGGAGCCAGTTTTCAGAAAGACGTGCCAGGCCAATAAAGAAGCCCAGTATCGACGCGAAGACGATACAAAGCGCCGATACCAGCAGCGTATTCAGTAAACCGACCACGAACACGCGTCCATACGTGTCACCTTCCTGGTAATCAATAAGATGCTGAACAATGCCAAACCCCGCGCTGCGATCTAAAAACGCGAAACCGGAGGTAATGCCGCGATTATTCAGGTTGGTGATGGTGTTATGGATGAGATACACGGCGATGAGAACAACCGCAACAATAGCAATAATCTGGAATAGCCAGGCGCGGACCGCGGGATGAGAAAAGGATAGCGATCCTTTTACGGCTGAGCGGCGATGGGACATAAAGAAACCTCAGTAACCATGACTCTGGAGTGGGCACTGCCAGAGCAGTGCCCGTTACAGCTATGACTTAACGTACTGGTGGTGCGTACTGAATACCGCCGTTGTTCCAGAGATTGTTCTGGCCGCGTTTGATCTTCAGCGGGCTTTCCGATCCCACGTTGCGTTCAAAGATCTCAGAGTAGTTGCCCACCTGTTTGATGATGTTGTAGGCCCACTTGTTATCCAGCTTCAGATCCTTGCCGAAATCACCTTCTGTACCCAGCAGGTGTGCCATATCCGGGTTGGATGGTTTAGCCGCTTTCTCATCCACGTTTTTCGAGTTGATGCCCATCTCTTCTGCGTTCAGCATGGCAAACAGCGTCCAGCGAACAATGGAGAACCAGTCTTCATCGCCACGACGTACCACCGGTCCGAGAGGTTCTTTGGAGATCACTTCAGGCAGAACAATCCATTCTGCAGGATTGCTCAGCTTAATGCGTAAGGCATACAGCTGTGACTGGTCAGAGGCCAGCGTGTCGCAACGGCCGGATTCCAGCGCTTTGGCCGACTCATCCGAGCGGTCGAATGTCACTGGCGTGTATTTCATGTTATTTGCTTTGAAATAATCGGCGACGTTCAGCTCGGTATCGGTGCCCGCCTGAATACAAACGGTAGCGCCATCCAGCTCTTTGGCGCTTTTCAGGCCCGCTTTATTGTGGGTCAGGAAGCCGATACCGTCATAATAGGTCACGCCCGTGAATGACATCCCCATCCCCGCGTCGCGGGAGGAAGTCCAGGTGGTATTACGGGAGAGCATGTCAACCTCACCGGACTGCAGCGCCGTAAAGCGTTCTTTCGCCGTCAGCGGGGTATATTTTACTTTGCTGTCATCACCAAAAACGGCGGCAGCAACGCCACGGCAGACGTCCACATCGATACCGGTAAATTTGCCGTTCGCATCGGCATAAGAGAAGCCAGGCAAACCGTCACTGATACCGCATTGAACAAAACCTTTCTTTTTAACGGCATCCAGTGTCGTTCCCGCATGGGCTTGACCGGCTACGGCAAACATCATGCCTGCAGCGGCCAGGCTGGCTATCATCGTCTTTTTCATAATGCATCCTGTGTGGCGAAATTTATCGTTATAGAGGCGTTTTTAAACGCTTTACCTGTCTGTGGCGTTGGCCAACGTTTATAAAGCAAACGTAATGCCAGTTTTGCGTTCGACAAAATAAGAGATGAGTGAACGCTTAATGCTGAGTGTAGACAGGCTTAAATAAAACGAGCGCCCTGAAACGGTGCGAAATTACAACCTGTGCCACAAATTGGAGCAAAAGTTTTGAGTCGCGCCAGGAAAAAGACAAGATAGTTTCCAGCGTGAATATTGGCAGGGTAGTCAATAATATTAATGTGTGAAAATCATCACAATAGAACCGGTAATTTAAATGAGTATACGAAAAAGATGTGACTGGTTTCAGGATGAAATGAACAGCGCGAATAAATACGGGGCTATTTTTTTACTTATATGAAAATAGTGCACTGATTAAAAGCAAAAGCGCGGCCAGAGCCGCGGGTTGTTAACAGCTGTTACTTCGTCAGGGCAACAATACCCAGCGTCAAACCTGCCACTGCGGCAGCACCGCCGGCGATAGCACCCGCAGTTTCCCAGTTATCCTGGGTGGTGCCTTTCATACAGGTATTGGTATGAACCAGTCGGCCCTGGTCGTCGTAAACCGGTACACATGGAGAGTCGTGCGCGCAACCAGCAAGCAGCGCAGCGAGTAGTGCAACGGAAATGAATCTTTTCATGATGTTACCTCAATATTATTTCTCATCCGCTATAAAGCCAGGAGGGCAATTAACGAACTGGAGGTTATTTTACCACCGGGGTAAGTCCGCGTTACACGAGGAATAATCTCAAATTATGTAGTTTGTAAAAATCGTGGAGAAAAATCGATTTCAGGACGAATTAATGGAGACATTTTGAAGCTGCAAGAGAGTATTTTTACTTAATGCAAATCATCGTGTTTTTAACATTAGTTTTGCTTAATGCCTAATTCATTGTTTATGTTAAAAATAAAAAAGGCACCAGAGGTGCCTTTTTAGGGAAATGTTAATCTTTATGGCGGGTAAAGCGTCGACGGACCACCACAAAGAAGACGGGTACGAAGAAAATCGCCAGCAGCGTTGCGGAAAGCATTCCCCCCATCACGCCCGTACCGACGGCGTTTTGCGCACCGCTCCCTGCCCCAGAGCTGATCACCAGCGGCATGACGCCCAGTATAAAGGCCAGAGACGTCATCAGGATTGGTCGAAGGCGCATCCTTGACGCCTCCAGCGTGGCCTCAATGATGCCTTTACCCTCTTTCTCCATCAGGTCCTTAGCAAATTCGACGATCAAAATGGCGTTTTTCGCTGACAGACCAATCGTGGTCAGCAGGCCGACCTGGAAATAGACGTCATTGTTTAACCCGCGCAGTGATGCTGCGAGAAGCGCCCCGATGACCCCCAACGGCACAACCAGCATGACGGAGAACGGAATGGACCAGCTTTCATACAGCGCCGCAAGACACAGGAACACCACGATCAGTGAGATGGCGTACAGTGCAGGCGCCTGGTTACCCGAAAGTCGCTCCTGGTAAGACATTCCTGTCCAGTCATAACCGATGCCGGAAGGCAGTTTTGCCGCGAGGCTTTCCATCATAGCCATGGCTTCGCCGGTACTTTTACCCGGGGCTGATTCACCGAGGATCTCCATAGAGGGCATTCCGTTATAGCGCTCCAGACGAGGTGAACCGTAAACCCAGTGAGCGTTGCTAAAGGCTGAGAACGGCACCATTTCCCCGTTCGCACTGCGCACGTAAAGGTTGTTAATATCTCCTGGCAACATACGGAATTTTGCATCAGCCTGGACGTAGACCTTTTTCACGCGCCCATGATCGATAAAGTCATTCACATAGGTGCCGCCTAAGGCTGTCGAAATCGTCTGGTTGACGTCAGAAAGACTGATGCCCAGCGCCTGGGCTTTCTCCTGGTCGACGTCCAGCTTGAACTGTGGCGTATCCTCCAGACCGTTAGGACGCACGCGTACCAGCAGGTCGGGGTGCTCTTTCACCATGCCGAGCAGCTGGTTACGCGCCTGCGTCAGCTGGGTATGTCCGAGGTTAGCCTGATCGATCAGTTCAAAGTCGAAGCCCGTGGCGGTACCCAGCTCAATAATGGCAGGCAGGTTAAACGGGAAAACAAGGCCGTCTTTAATCTGACTAAAGGCTTTCGTCGCACGACCCACAATCGCCTCGACCCCATTTTGTGCCCCAGGACGCTCCTCCCAGGGCTTCAGGCTGATGAAGGCAATACCGGAGTTCTGGCCCTGGCCACTAAAGCTAAAGCCGTTTACGGTAAAGACGGATTCAACATTCGCCTTCTCTTTATTCAGGTAGTAGTCCTGAACCTGGTCGAGGACCTGCTGAGTACGCGTCTGGGTTGCCCCCGCAGGCAGCTGAACCATCGTCATAAACACCCCCTGATCCTCTTCGGGGAGGAAGGAGGTGGGTAAGCGCAGGAAGAGCACCGCCATCCCACCGACAATAATGACGTATACCACCAGATAGCGCCCGGTTTTGCGCAAGATACCGCTCACGCTGTGACTGTAGTGCTCCACGCTCTTATCAAAAAGCGCATTAAACCAGCCGAAGAAACCCCCTTTTTTCTCATGATGATCGGCGGATACGGGCTTAAGCAACGTTGCACAGAGTGCAGGCGTCAGGATTAGCGCAACCAGTACGGACAACGCCATCGCGGAAACGATAGTCAGCGAGAACTGGCGATAGATCGCCCCCGTCGAGCCGCCAAAAAAGGCCATCGGGATAAAGACCGCCGAGAGCACCATGGCGATCCCCACCAGCGCACCCTGAATCTGCCCCATCGACTTCTGCGTGGCCTCTTTAGGCGGCAGCTTGTCCTCGACCATGACGCGTTCAACGTTCTCGACGACCACAATAGCATCATCAACCAGCAGGCCTATCGCCAGCACCATGCCGAACATTGTCAGGGTATTGATGGAGAAACCGAACGCCGCCAGAACCGCGAAGGTACCCAGCAGAACGACCGGAACCGCAATCGTCGGGATGAGCGTTGCCCGCAGATTTTGCAGGAACAGGTACATGACCAGGAAGACGAGAACGATCGCCTCAAACAGGGTCTTCACCACTTCGTGGATAGAGATTTTCACAAACGGTGTGGTGTCATAGGGGTAGACGACTTTGAGCCCCTGCGGGAAGAACGGCTGCAGTTGTGCCAGCTTGCTCTTGATGGCTGCTGCCGTATCCAGCGCATTGGCCCCGGTTGCCAGCTTAATCCCCAGGCCGGTTGCCGCCTGCCCGTTGATTTTTGTCACCATGTTGTAGTTTTCGCCACCCAGCTCAATGCGAGCCACATCCTTCAGATGCACCATCGAGCCGTCCTGGTTCACCTTGAGCGTCACGCGACCGAACTCTTCCGGTGATTTCAGACGGGTTTGCGCGATGATCGAGGCATTCAGCTGTTGTCCCGGGATGGACGGCGTCCCGCCCAACTGGCCTGCCGCTATCTGGTCGTTCTGCGTTTTCAGCTGGTTGATGATATCCAGCGGTGTCAGCTGGTATTTGTTCATCGCATTGCTGTCGAGCCAGATACGCATCGCATACTGGGCGCCAAACAGCTGCACGTCACCGACGCCAGATGTTCGGCTGATGGCATCTTTGACGTTCGAGGCGACATAGTCGGAGATGTCATCCTGCGTCAGGTTTTTGTTGTCTGATACAAAACCGGCAACCAGCAGGAAGCTGCTGCTGGACTTCTCAACGCCAATCCCCTGCTGCTGCACCTCTTGCGGCAGCAGCGGCATGGCGAGCTGCAGCTTGTTCTGCACCTGCACCTGGGCGATGTCCGGATCGGTTCCGGACTCGAAGGTCAGGGTGATCGTGACGTTACCCGCTGAATCGCTGGTGGAGGACATATACATCAGGTTATCGATACCGTTCATGTTCTGTTCGATAACCTGGGTCACGGTATCCTGTACCGTCTGGGCATCTGCTCCCGGGTAGGTCGCGGATATCGCCACGGCGGGAGGTGCAATGGTCGGATACTGTGCGACGGGAAGTTTGAGAATGGCCAGTCCGCCTGCAATCATCAAAATGATGGCAAGTACCCAGGCGAAAACCGGTCTCTGAATAAAGAAATTAGCCATGTCGTCGTCCCTTAACTGGCCGGAGCGGTGGTGGTATCAGGCGTAGCGACGACGGTTACGCCCGGTCTGACCTTCTGTAGTCCGCTGACAATCACGCGGTCACCGTTTTTCAGCCCTTCCGTTACCAGCCAGCGGTCACCAATCGCCTGTGGCGCAACGACGGTGCGAGACTCAACCTGATTTTTATCGTTCACCACCATCACGGTGGCATCGCCTCGCGGTGTGCGGGTCACGCCTTGCTGGGGAACCAGTATCGCATCCGGCTGTGTACCTTCATCAATGCGGGCGCGAACGAACATACCGGGTAACAGCAGATGTTGAGGATTCGGGAAAATGGCGCGCAGGGTAATCGAGCCGGTACTTTCATCCACCGTGACGTCGGAGAACTGCAATGTGCCTTTCAGCGGATAGGGCTGCCCGTTCTCCATCAGTAGTTCAACGCTGCTGGCGGTATCGCCTTTTTGTAGGCTCGTCTGCTTCAGACGCATAAAATCATTACTGGACTGGGTCACATCAACGTAAATCGGATCAAGCTGCTGGACCGTTGCCAGCGCCGCGGTTTGTCCGTTCGTCACGAGCGCGCCTTCCGTCACGCTGGATTTGCCGATGCGGCCATCGACGGGAGACGTCACTTTGGTATAGGCAAGATTGATGCGTGCACTTTCAACGCCCGCTTTGGCGGCGACGACGCTGGCATCTGCCTGCTGGGCCGTGGCGACGGCCTGGTCATACTCTTGCTTGCTGACATACTGTGTGCCGACCAGCGGGAGATAACGTTTCACCGTCAGGTGTGCAATATTGGCCGCCGCCTGGGCCTTCGCCAGCTCGCCTTTCGCGTTATCGTAAGCCGCCTGATAGGTAGCAGGATCAATCTGATAAAGCGAATCCCCGGCTTTTACATCGCTGCCTTCCGTGAAGTTGCGGCGCAGGATAATACCGCTAACCTGCGGACGAACCTCTGCCACGCGGAACGCATCAGTTCTGCCCGGGAGTTCAGTGGTGACAGCCAGCGGTGCGCTTTTCACAATATGCACGCTGACCTGGGGGGCCTGCGGATGTTGCGGTTGGTTTTCCTGGCCATCGCATCCTGAGAGCAGTGCAGCGCAGACAATGAAACCGGCTAAAGGTAAGCGTCTGAAATGATTCGTCATTACTGGTCCTTTAAATACCCGGAAACCGATATTTGGCGTGAATCGGTAGCAGGGGCAGCGGGATAAAAAAATAAAATGTAGCTGCGTATAATAATGAGGGTATTTAATGTTTTTTAATTTATAAGTGCGGATGACAAGGTCTGAGCAGAAAAATCAGAATCAGGCTCGGTTTATTTCTCCGTCATCTTCCGGCAAGCTAATCAGTTAAATAGCGCTTAACGTGATTTAATTATTCATGTTGTGAATTTAAACTTAAATATGTATTTAGCTAAGCTATAAATTAAGAAGATTGACTTTTTTTGTGCAAAATTAAAACGGAATTTGGTGAATACTTTCTTTCTCCTGACCCCTGTGTTACGTATAAATCTTGTGAGTAGCGAGTAGTTGTCTATGGCGCGTAAAAAGAAAGAAGAAGCTCAACAAACCCGACAGCAGCTGATTGAGGCGGCTATCGGCCAGTTTGCGACGCGTGGCGTAGCCAACACGACGCTGACGGACATCGCGGATGCCGCAAAGGTGACGCGCGGTGCCATTTACTGGCACTTCACCAGTAAAGCCGAAATATTTAATGCCATCTGGGAGCAGCAATTACCGCTTCGCGACATTATTCGCGACCGGCTTTCCCTTTCCGAAGGTGATGATCCATTGTTAATACTTCGTGAGCAATTTATTACTGCGCTGCAGTATATTGCGCGTGAGCCCCGACAATGTGCCCTTTTACAAATTCTGTATCACAAATGTGAATTTAGCAGTGATATGATTTCTGAGAGTGAGATAAGAAAACGGATTGGGTTCAATTATGACACGCTGCGTGCCACGCTGGAGGCGTGTATTTCACGTAACATCATTTCGCCAAAGGTAAATGTTGATCTGACCCTGATCGTATTCCACGGTTTTTTTAGCGGAATCATTAAAAACTGGTTAATGAATAACGACAGTTTCAATCTTTTTCAGCAGGCTCCCGCCCTGGTCGATAGCATTCTGGCGACACTGCCTGTCATTCGCGTATCGCCTCATGATGATGCTTACAGCTCAGCGCCAGGTAACATTTCCCCTCGCGCGCAAAGTGCCTCAATGGTTTGCGCGCTGACGGGTTTACCTAACAGATAACCCTGAAGGGTGTTGCAACCCAGCTCGGTTAAAAAGGCTTGCTGTGCTTCGGTTTCTACACCTTCAGCCACGACTTTCAGGTTGAGTGTTTTGGCGAGGGCCACAATCGCTGAGACAATGGTGGCATCCTCGCTTTCCCCGCTTAGCTCTTTCACGAACGCCCTGTCGATTTTCAATTCACAGGCCGGTAAGCGCTTGAGGTACAGCAGGCTCGAATATCCGGTACCAAAATCATCAATGGAGGCCTTTACGCCCGCTTCCGTCAGCTCTGTCAGCACCCGTACACTTTCATCCGGGTTGCTCATTGCCGTGGTTTCCGTCACTTCCAGGATCAACATTTCTGGTGGCACATGATGAAGTGCCAGACAGTTGAGAACCGTGTTGACCAGCGAAGGCTGTTCAAACTGCAGCGTCGACAGGTTTACCGCCATTGACCAGCTTTGATGTCCCTGAAGATGCCATTCACGCAGCTGGCGACAGGCTTCATTAATTACCCAGTTGCCGATAGGGATAATCAGCCCCGTTTTCTCCGCCAGCGGCAGGAAAAGGTCCGGGGTCAGTAACCCCTGCTTAGGATGCTGCCAGCGCAATAACGCCTCAAATCCAAGGATAGGGCCGGCGGGGGCGTGAAATTTTGGCTGGTACAGCAGGCGTAGCTCATTGCGATCGATCGCCATCCACAGATCGTTCATCAACTGAAGATGGGTCTGCGCCAGCGTATTCATCGAGGGCTGGAAAAAGTGGTAACCGTTCCGGCCCATGTGCTTGGTATGGTACATCGCCGCGTCGGCGTTAAACATGAGCTCACGTTCGGTTTTGCCGTCGTGAGGATACAGCGCGATCCCAATGCTGAGGGTCACCACCAGTTCATAGTGGTCGAGGTTGAACGGGCTATCGATCGCGCGCACCAGCGAATTCGCCAGCGATGCCGCATCGTCCGGGCCTTCTCCCTCAGCCAGCAGAACAAACTCATCACCGCCGATACGTGCCAGGGTGAACTGGCCCTTCAGGAGATGCAGCAGACGCTCCGTAACGGCAATCAGCAGCTTGTCACCAACATCATGGCCGTAAGCGTCATTGATGGCTTTAAAACCGTCGAGATCCATGAACATCAGGGCGAAATGGGTCCCTTCACGATCGGCTTTGCTGATGGCCTGATCGAGTCGGTCTTCCAGCAGGATACGGTTGGGCAGACGCGTCAGGGTATCGTGCAGGGCCAGTTGTGCGAGTTCCCGGTTAGCTTCTGCAAGTGACGAGGCCAGAAGGGCGGTACGTGCCTGAAGGCGGGCATCCAGCATTGATACCAGCAAGGTAATCCCAAGAATAGAGAGCGCGACGACGCTAACCAGCACCGCCAGCCAGCTCCCGTTGATACCCTCATGGTGAACCATTGTGGACATCGGAAACTGTGCGGCTTTCATCCCGGCGTAGTGCATCCCGGCAATGGCAATGCCCATGGTGATGGCGGCACCCGTGCGCATCAGCACGACCTGAGCGGCATCGTGACGCAGGCGGAAGGTCAGCCATAATGCAGCGAGTGAAGCGGCAAGCGCAATGGCGACCGAAATGGCCACCCAGACCTTGTCCCAGATAATCCCGGGCATCACCTCCAGCGCAGCCATGCCGGTGTAATGCATGGCAACAATACCGCTTCCCATCACCAGCGCACCGGGCAGCAGACGGCGCAAGCGTAACCGATCGCAGCTAACGAGCCAGAGCGCAAATAGTGACGACCCCACGGCGATGACCATCGATAACACCGTCAGGGTGGCGTTGTAGCTCATGCTCATGGAGAGGTCCATCGCCAGCATGCCGATAAAATGCATGGCCCACACGCCTATGCCCATTGCAATACCGCCACCAGCCAGCCAGACGCGGGCAGCGACGCCCTGACTCCCGGCGACACGTGCCGCCATATTCAGTGCGGTATATGCGGCAAGAATGGCGACAACAAAGGAGAGGACAACAAGGATATGGTTGTATTGGCTGACCAGCATGGACGGTTCTACTCGAGTGTGAGGTTACGCTAGAGCGGTTGAGAAGGGCGAGACATTATCACCGTCGGGTAATGGCTCAAAGGGATTTAAATCCCCGTTTTTAGTGGGTAATAACGGGGAGATTTGCGCAATCAGGCGATTAGTCGAGCTCTGAGCAGTTCACGAGTTTCAGGGGATTCACGGAGTTCATATTGCGACACTTATCGGTTTCGGTGCTCATCAGTTCAATCCACTGCATCAGGAGTGCATCGAAAATCAGAACGGAGATTGCAAAGACAACCAGCCACCAGTATTTACGAATCATTGTGTCATTCCGCGAGAAGAGCGCCAGTAGAGTGGGGGAAATATACACCAAAAGCAGCGGTTTTAAAGCGGGATAAGCGAAGGTTTACAAAGCGTTGACGGACTGAAGCAGGAAATAAAAAAGGCGCTTCCCCATGCCGAAGAGCGCCTTTTTAAACAAGCATTTAACTGATTAGTATCAGTTCATGCCGTATTTTTTCAGTTTCTTACGCAGAGTACCACGGTTGATACCCATCATCAGCGCAGCGCGGGTTTGGTTACCGCGGGTGTATTGCATCACCATGTCCAACAGTGGCTGTTCAACTTCAGCCAGTACCAGCTCATACAGGTCATTAACATCCTGACCGTTCAGTTGAGCAAAATAGTTCTTCAGTGCCTGTTTAACCGAGTCACGCAGGGGCTTTTGAGTTACCTGGTCCTGAGAGTTAACGGTAGAAACGGTCAGTACGTCAGAATTTACGCGTTGTTCGAACATAGTTCTGTCAGCTCTTTATTTCATTACGCAAGATTTTCGAAGTATGCCTCCAACGCCTCCAGCTGTTCGCTGGCATCCTCTATGGCGTTGAATGTGCGCCGAAACTGGTCATCTGGAGCGTGCTCCTGGAGATACCAGGAAACGTGTTTACGCGCAATTCGGTACCCTTTCGCCTGACCGTAGTGGTCATGCAGTTCCCGAACATGCGAACAAAGCAAGCGCTTAACCTCTGCCAGAGGCAGTGGAGCAAGCAGCTCTCCAGTGTCCAGATAATGCTGGATTTCCCGAAAGATCCAGGGTCTTCCCTGAGCGGCACGTCCTATCATCAGAGCATCAGCTCCCGTATAGTCGAGCACAGCTCTGGCTTTAAGCGGGTCAGTTATGTCGCCATTCGCGATAATCGGAATGGAAACTTTCTGCTTAACTGCCCGAATGCTGTCGTATTCAGCTTCACCGTTGAACAAACAGGCGCGCGTGCGTCCATGAATGGTCAGGGCCTGAATGCCACAGTCTTCGGCCAGTTGGGCAATCTCTACACAGTTACGGTGTTCCGGCGACCAACCCGTGCGAATCTTTAACGTAACAGGAACGTCCACTGCGCTGACAACCGCCGTCAGGATAGCTTTCACCTGGTCGGGGTATTGCAGAAGGGCTGAACCTGCAAGCTTGCGATTCACTTTTTTGGCCGGGCACCCCATATTGATATCAATAATCTGGGCACCACTTTCCACGTTGATACGCGCGGCATCTGCCATCTCTTCAGGCACGCTTCCGGCAATTTGCACGGTGCGAATACCCGGTTCATCAATGTGCACCATCCGAAGGCGGGATTTATCGCTTTCCCAAACCTGCGGGTTAGACGACATCATCTCGGATACGGTTAAACCGGCTCCCATCTCATAGCACAGCGTCCTGAACGGCCGGTCGGTAATACCTGCCATAGGGGCTGCGATCAGGCGATTTCTAAGCTGGTGGTGTCCGATGCGCATGAGTTAAGAAATGACCATACTGTGACTGCAAGGCGGCGTATATTACGCATTTTTTGCACGAGATGAAAGGCCAAACTTTGAACAATCCACTGTTGTAGATCAAGGAATCGCCGCTCAATCTTTCCGTTAAGAATTATTCACTATTTAAATCATTATGTTATGTGGGAATGGCTATTTTATGGGCGCTTACAATTTCCCGTAACTTCTCATCATTTCTGAATAAACGGCTTACCTCAGCGGGATAATCTGCTGTTTTTAGCAGCAGATTTTCCCTCTTCTTTGCGATCTGCGTCGCATTTTAGAACATGATCTTAAGCCTCAGGATGGGCGTTATTCGACCACAACACGCCCATGCAGAGACTGTACCGGACGGTTATTATCGTGATGCATGGTATGAGTAAATTTCTCAAGCTGTTCTGCTGAGACGGTTAACGGCTGTTTGAGCACGATCCAGGTGACCCCTTCAGAACACGGTGGCGTGGTCAACGAGCCACTAAAACGCCAGTAGGTTTTCACCTTTGGCAGCAGTTTGTTCAGGTTGAGATCCTTCTCAAGGGTTACGTTCTGTTCAGCCTGCTGCGGCATCACGCTCCACAGCTTATCCAGCTCCGGATTCGCAGCACCTTTATCAAACATGACGGCCACCACGGCCAGCTCACCCGCGCTGTTTTTATGAACCAGATGCATCTCCATCGCGTACTTTTTGCCGTGCACGGTGTTTTCGCTCGGCGCATGGAAGTGGAACTGCTGTAGCGTCCAGGTTTGCTTGTCCAGGGTGATCGTGTTGCGGGTATCTGCCTTTTCGCTGGCCTGGATGGTATGGCCATTGTTTGTCAGCCCCACTGGGCCATCAATGTAGTGCGTTTTAAGCGGGGAGAGATGGGCGTTAGCGGTTGAATCAATATTAATTGGAGACTGGTTCATTCCGCTTTGACAGGTCTTGTAAGCTTCGTCCAGTTCGCCCCAGTGTTCCGGTGAACCTTCCCCTTCGTAGCTCCAGTGTGACGCAAATGCTGAAGCCGAAACCATGCTCAGCGCCAGCAGCGCTGCCTTGCCTGTAATGTGTTTCATCATATTCTTCCGGTGAATTTTTATAATACAAATCAACATGATTTGTGTGGTTATTTTACCGAAGAATGGCAGAGGGAGAGAGGATTATCAGCGGAAGAAAGGCGTGGTCAGATGACCACGCCAAATGCTTATTTTTTACGACCGGTAATACGACACCACTCTTCTTTCTCCACCACCGGGTCGAGAGTGAAAAGATCGGCGTAGGCTTCGCACACGCTGTCCGCCTGGCTTGCCAGGATACCCGAAAGCCCCAGCAGACCGCCCTCAACGGGCAGCACGCTGATTAACGGGGCCAGCTCACGCAGTGGGCCTGCCAGAATGTTTGCGACCACCACGTCGGCTTTCATGGCTTCTGGCTGCGCATCCGGCAGATACAGCTCCAGACGATCGGAAACGCCGTTACGCTCGGCGTTGTCGCGGCTGGCCTGAATGGCCTGCGGATCGATATCGATCCCGATGGCTTTAGCCGCACCCAATTTCAGGGCGGCAATCGCGAGGATCCCGGATCCACAGCCGAAGTCGATCACCGTCTTACCGTCCAGATCGAGACCATCCAGCCACTGCAGGCACAGGGACGTCGTGGGATGGGTGCCGGTACCAAACGCCAGACCCGGATCGAGCATGACGTTAACCGCGTTTTCATCAGGAACCTCGCGCCAGCTCGGGCAGATCCACAGACGCTTGCCGAACTGCATCGGGTGGAAGTTATCCATCCACTCGCGTTCCCAGTCTTTGTCTTCCAGCTGTTCGATTTTGTGCGCAAACCCAGCGCCCAGCAGAGGGTGGTTTTCCAGAATCGCGACGACCTCTTTCATGTCGGTTTCAGCATCAAACAGGCCGATAACGTCGGTATCGCCCCACAGGCGTGTTTCGCCCGGCAGAGGCTCAAAGACCGGCGTGTCATGCGTGTCCTGGAAGGTGATAGAGACCGAGCCGGCCTCCATCAGCGCATCGCTCAGTTCCTCGGCGTTAGCGCCGGTTGTGTTCAGTTTTAGTTGGATCCACGGCATGGCAAAACTCTTTATTTATCAGTAGAAATCATAGCGGGCTGTGGGACGGGCTGACCAAAACGGTTCCCCACCACAAACGCCAGTAAACTTAGCAGTAACGAAGGCACAATCGGATGGAAGCCCAGGTACTGAATCTTAAACGTTGCGAGGACGGCGTACAGCACGCCGCCGACAATCATGCCGCTCAGCGCGCCCGCCGCGTTTGCACGCTCCCAGTAGAGCCCTAACACCAGCGGCCACAGGAATACCGCTTCAAGCCCACCAAACGCCAGCAGGTTCAGCCAGATGATCATCTCCGGCGGGCGCCATGCGGCTAACATCATCAGAATGCCGAGCACCAGCGTGGTCCAGGTCGAGATGCGTTTCAGCTTTTGCTCATTATGCATTTTAGCCGGACGCGCGCTAAGCCACAGATCTTTGATGATAGTGGCGGAAGCCTGCAGCAGGTGCGCGTTAACGTTAGACATGATGGCCGCCATCGGTGCAGCAAGGAACAAACCTGCGGCCCACGGGGGCAGTACCTGCACCATCAGCGTAGGGATCACCTGATCCGGCACGGTCAGGTGAGGTAATACGGCCCGTCCCAGCGCGCCCGCCAGATGCATACCCAGCATCAGCAGCGCGACAACGACGGTACCAATCACAATTCCCCGATGAACGGCTTTGCTGTCTTTATAGGAGATACAGCGCACGGCGGTGTGCGGCAGACCGATAACCCCGAAGCAGACCAGCACCCAGAAGGAGGTCATAAACGCGGGCGTCAGGATATCATCAGCACCATGAGGGCTGACCAGTTTAGGATCGATCTGCTCCAGCGTTTGCACCGCATTGTGTAATCCACCGGCCGCGTAGATGACGCCGACCAGCAGCACAAGGGTGCCTATCAGCATCACCATGCCCTGCATGGTATCGTTCAGCACGCTGGCGCGGAAGCCGCCAAACGCGGTGTACAGCGCAATCGTGATCCCGAAGATGAGCAGCCCGGTCTCGTACTTAATACCCGCTGCCGTTTCCAGCAGTCGCGCGCCGCCAATAAACTGAACGGCAATGGCGCCGACGAAGGCGACAATCAGGCTGATACTGGCAATCCAGACCACCGCGCGGCTCTGATAACGTGCCTGCAGCATATCGTTTAGCGTAATGGCGTTATAGCGGCGAGCGAGTATGGCAAATTTTTTGCCCAGAATACCCAGTGACAGCCAGATCGTGGGCACCTGGATCATGGCCAGCAGTACCCAGCCCAGCCCGTATTTATACGCCGCGCCCGGCCCGCCAATGAACGAACTGGCGCTCACGTACGTGGCGGTCAACGTCATCGCCAGCACAAACCCGCCCATCGAACGGCTGCCGAGGAAATATTCGCTCAGGAACGATCCGGTACTGCGTTTGCGCATGGCATAGAAAGAGAGGCCAAATACCACGATCAAATAGACAACCAGTACGGTGATGATTTCAGTTTGCATCACGATCCTCCAGCGGGAAATCGCGGAAGATAAAGCGCACCATCAGCCAGCTGAGCAAAATGAAAATCAACGGTACCAGCAGACACGCCATTTCAAACCAGTGCGGCAGGCCGGTGATACCGGAGGCTGAATTCGGTAAGTAAGCAGTTACTAACCATGCGGCGAGATAGAGAAGGGTCAGCCACAGCGCCCAGCGCGCTTCTTTATGGGCCTGAACAAAACGTTTGTCCATTTTTTGTCCCTTGTGGATGAAGAAAGCGGGGATTGTACATGATGAGGCTTTCCAGGCCCCAGAAATAAAAAAGGCCGGATAATCCGGCCTTTTCGTGCGCGCGCAGTCTTACTTCTCGTTAAGACCGAGTTTCTTCTCGAGATAGTGGATGTTGGTTCCACCATTCTGGAAGTGCTCGTCGCTCATGATACGCATCTGCAGATCAACGTTGGTTTTGATACCGTCGATGATCAGCTCCTGCAGGGCGTTCTTCATGCGGGCAATTGCCACGTCACGGTTTTCGCCGTAGCAGATGAGCTTGCCGATCATTGAGTCATAGTACGGCGGTACGGTGTAACCGGCGTAGATATGAGACTCCCAGCGCACACCAAAACCACCCGGCGCGTGGAAACGCGTGATTTTACCCGGGCTTGGCAGGAAGGTGTTCGGGTCTTCGGCGTTGATACGACACTCGATCGCATGGCCTTTCACCACAACTTCTTCCTGCTTGATGGAGAGCGGCTGGCCTGCAGCGATACGCAGCTGTTCTTTGATCAGGTCAACGCCGGTGATCATTTCGGTAACCGGGTGTTCAACCTGAATACGGGTGTTCATTTCGATGAAATAGAACTCGCCGTTTTCGAACAGGAACTCAAAGGTACCCGCCCCGCGATAGCCGATATCGACACACGCTTTGGCGCAACGCTCGCCGATGTAGCGACGCAGTTCCGGGGTAATACCCGGTGCTGGCGCTTCTTCGACCACTTTCTGGTGACGACGCTGCATGGAGCAGTCACGTTCTGCCAGATAGATCGCGTTACCCTGACCGTCAGCCAGCACCTGAATTTCGATGTGGCGTGGGTTTTCCAGGTATTTTTCCATGTATACCATGTCATTGCTGAAAGCGGCTTTCGCTTCAGCTTTGGTCATGGAGATGGACTGCGCCAGGTCGGCATCGCTACGCACAACGCGCATACCGCGACCGCCGCCGCCGCCAGACGCCTTGATGATAACCGGGTAGCCAATGCGTTTAGCATGAGCACGGTTAGCATCCATGTCGTCGGTCAGAGGGCCGTCAGAGCCTGGTACGGTTGGCACACCGGCTTTTTTCATCGCGGTGATTGCAGACACTTTGTCGCCCATCAGGCGGATGGTGTCGGCTTTCGGACCGATGAAGATGAAGCCAGAGCGTTCAACCTGCTCAGCAAAGTTGGCGTTCTCAGAGAGGAAGCCGTAACCCGGATGAATTGCCACCGCGCCGGTGATTTCAGCGGCGCTGATGATAGCCGGGATGTTCAGATAGCTTTTTACGGACGGAGCCGGGCCAATACAGACCGTCTCATCCGCCAGCAATACGTGTTTTAAATCGCGATCCGCGCTTGAGTGCACCGCGACGGTCTTGATGCCCAGTTCTTTACAGGCACGAAGAATACGCAGAGCAATCTCGCCGCGGTTGGCGATAACAATTTTATCCAGCATGTTCGCCTCGTTACTCGATGACGACCAGCGGCTCGTCAAATTCAACCGGCTGACCACTTTCGACCAGAATCGCTTTCACAGTACCTGATTTGTCTGCTTCGATCTGGTTCATCATTTTCATCGCTTCAACGATGCACAGGGTATCGCCTACGTTGACTTTCTGACCCACTTCGATGAACGCCTTCGCGTCCGGGCTCGGGGTGCGGTAGAAAGTACCAACCATTGGGGAACGTACGATGTGACCACTGATTTCTGCTGCAGCGGCAGGTGCGGCTTCAGTTGCTGCTGGCGCAACGGCTGCGGAGAGCGCAGGCTGCTGCACTGGCGCAGCATAAGCCTGCTGCATTACCGGGAAGCTAGCGGCTGGGGCTGCACGGCTGATGCGTACAGACTCTTCGCCTTCAGAAATTTCCAGTTCGGAGATGCCTGATTCTTCAACCAGCTCGATCAGTTTTTTAATCTTACGAATATCCATGAGTGGGTTCCGTACTCTTGTTTAGTGTGATTGTGACAAGCGTTTTACCGCTGTCTGTAAAGCGTATGAATAGCCGTCAGCGCCCAGTCCACAGATAACGCCAGCAGCGATATCTGACAGATAAGAATGGTGGCGGAACGGCTCTCGGGCGTGCACGTTACTCAGGTGGATCTCGATAAACGGGATACTCACCGCGAGCAGTGCGTCGCGGATAGCAACACTGGTGTGCGTAAACGCGGCCGGATTGATCAGGATATAGTCCACATTGTCTTTAGCCTGATGAATACGGTCGATGATTGCGTACTCCGCATTCGACTGAAAATGATCCAAATCCACATTCAGTGACGCTGCTTCCGTTCCCAGACGGTTAACAATTTCACTCAATGTCAGCGTGCCGTACTTCTCTGGCTCACGGGTTCCGAGCATGTTCAGGTTCGGTCCGTTCAAAACTAAGATATGGAACTTATCAGTCATTATGCCGCTATCTCCTGCGATTTTCGGGTAAAAAACAAAATATACCTTCGAAACGCAAATGTCACCTTTTCAGAGGCTTAAAACCGCTGTCAGGCGAACCAAGGTCGCACATTATAACGATTTCGTAGCATTTAGCAGCTAAATACTGGTCTTATCAGGGAAGATTATCAACCGCTATCCGAAAAAGATTTGCGGTTGACGGGGAATATGCGGGAAAACGCACAGTTTCGCGCACTATCGCAACCACTGGCGGAACTTCTTGTAACGCCATGCTAAAAGCGCCACGGCGGCCAGTGCGTACAGGACCGGCTGCGGGGAGAGGATCTTCACCGACCACAGGTAATGAATAGGGGCGAGGATCGCGACAAGATAGACGAAGTTGTGCAGCAGCTGCCAGCGCCTGCCCAGTTTTCGCTGTGCATATTGCGTGGAGGTCAGCGCTAACGCCAGTAAAATCACCCAGCTCACAATACCCAGCGTCAGATAAGGGCGTGTCACCAGTTCGCGGCCAAGCAGTGCCAGATTGTTAATTCCCAACTCCAGCAGGGCATAGCTGGTGAGATGCAGCGTCGCCCAGGCAAAACACCATAGCCCTAACAACCGACGGGTGCGTATCAATAGTGGCTGTTTAGCGTAGCGCGCCAGCGGCGAGACGAGCAAGGTGGCCAGCAAAAATTTCAGAGCCATCCGACCGGTAAAATGCTGGATATCCTTGGCCGGATCGGCGCTAAAGAGCCCCTGGCTGGCGGCCCAGAACAGCCATATAAAAGGAAGCAGCCCGGCCAGATGCAGAAGCACTTTCAGCCAGGTAATCTGTTTTGCCGTTAAACGCACTCAGAAGTTCTCCCGTAAATTGAGGCCACGGTACAGCGAGGCCACTTCATCCGCATAACCGTTAAACAGCAGCGTGGGCTGACGCTTCACGTCCAGCGCACCGCCGGAACCGATAAACCGCTCGGTCGCCTGCGACCAGCGCGGGTGATCCACATGCGGGTTAACGTTGGCGAAGAAACCGTATTCGTCCGGGGCCGCCAGATTCCAGGTGGTTGGCGGGCGCTCGCGGGTGAGCTTAATGCTGACGATGGACTTAATTCCTTTGAAACCGTATTTCCACGGTACGGTTAAACGAATGGGGGCACCGTTCTGCGGCGGAAGCGCCTTGCCGTACACGCCGACGGTCAGCAGGGTAAGCGGGTGCATCGCCTCATCGAGGCGTAACCCTTCCACATACGGATACTCAAGCCCGCCGCCAATAAACCGGTCTTTTTGTCCAGGCATCTCGTCCGGCGCATAGCGCGTCTGGAAGGCGACATATTTTGCGTTGCTGGTGGGCTCAACCATCGCCAGTAATTTATGCAGCGGGAAGCCAATCCAGGGCACCACCATCGACCAGGCTTCCACACAGCGCATACGGTAGATACGCTCTTCGAGCGGGAAACGGGTGGTCAGATCGTGATGATCCAGCGTCAGAGGTTTCGCCACTTCGCCCTCAATCTTCAGCGTCCACGGATCGGTTTTGAGGCTACCGGCGTTGGCGGCAGGATCGGCCTTGTCGAGACCAAATTCGTAGAAGTTGTTGTAGCCGGTGACTTTATCTTCTGGCGTAAGCGCGAGTTTGTTCTGCCATTGGGCGGGTTTCGTAAAGGTGAGCGGGGCGCCGGAAGGGGCCTTCGGCCGATCGTTGCCTTTAAACCAGTCGAGCAGGTCGGCGTGTGCTGCCGGCGAGAGCGAGAGCGCGGTGGCGCTGATGCCAAGCATTTTCAGGATCTGGCGGCGCTGTAACATAAAGACAGACTCAGACGTTACGTCGGCTTCCGTCAGTTTTCGGTTTTTCATGGCATCCTCCGTCATGCGTTTTCCTAAGCATGACGGAGGAGAGGGATTCGCGCGAATATGTCACGAAAATTTGAAGATTAGGCGATTTTCACCAGCGCTCGACCGTGGAACTGATTGTCGATGATCTTACTGGCATACTCCGGTGCCTGGCTGAGCGTGATCTCCGTGGCGCTCTGAGTGTAGAAGGATTCCGGCAGGTCGCGTACCAGACGTTCCCATGCCTGCGTACGGCGAGCCGCTGGAGTCATCACGGAATCCACACCCTGCAGGCGGACGTTACGCAAAATAAATGGCATCACGGTGGTGGGCAGGGCAAATCCGCCCGCCAGTCCGCAGGCGGCCACGCAGCCGCCGTAGTTCATCTGCGCCAGGACTTTTGCCAGCACCTTATCACCGACGGTATCTACCGCGCCTGCCCAGACCTGTTTTTCCAGCGGACGGGTTTCAGCGAATTCGTCACGGCTGAGAATGCGGTTTGCACCGAGCTGGCGCAGGTAATCGTGGGTGCTTTCACGACCGGAAACCGCCGCGACCTGATAGCCCAGTTTGTGCAGTAACGTCACTGCCGTGCTCCCCACGCCCCCGCTGGCACCGGTGACGACAATTTCGCCCGATTCAGGGCGGATACCCGCCTCTTCCAGCGCCATTACGCACAGCATCGCGGTAAAGCCTGCCGTGCCGACGATCATCGCTTTGCGGCCATCCATGCCTTTCGGCATCGGCACCAGCCAGTCGCCCTTCACGCGCGCCTGCGTGGCCAGCCCGCCCCAGTGATTTTCACCTACGCCCCAGCCGGTGAGCAGCACCTGCTGGCCCGGGTGGAAGCGCGGATCCTCGCTGGTATGAACCCGGCCCGCGAAATCAATACCTGGCACCATAGGGAAATTTCGGATGATTTTACCCTTACCGGTAATCGCCAGCGCATCTTTATAATTTAAACTGGACCAGTCGATGTCGACGGTTACTTCGCCTTCCGGCAGGCGACTCTCTTCTACCGCCTGCACTGAGGCAAGCGTTTTGCCGTCCTGCTGTTCTAAGATCAAAGCCTGCATACGGGGTCCTCTCGACTCATATGATTGGAAAATAATTTCTGAAGACTATACTCGCTCAGGGAAACGCAGTGCCGATTTAACGCAATAAATTGCCAGATACACCCGATTTGGTAGTATGCCGCATTCGAAATGCAAGTTAGCGCTTACTCGCTACCCCATCAACCCACGGAGTAATCTCAAGGATGCGATTAACGACGAAGTTCTCAGCTTTTATCACTTTGCTGACGGGGCTTACCATTTTTGTCACCCTTCTGGGCTGCTCTCTGAGCTTTTACAACGCCATTCAGGACAAACTGGTCAACCGGGTGCAGTCCGTCGCGTCGGTGATTGATACGCGTCTGCTGACGACGCCGCTACCGGCGCTCACCCGTGAACTCGATGAGTTGATGGTACCTGTTGATATTGTTCAAATCGACATTCTGCAGGGAAAACATCGTGTGTTAAGCCATGAACGGCCGGGAGGTTATCGGCCTGCGGGCGTGGTGAGCCAGTACCGGGAAGTGACGGTGCATTCCCTGAAAAATCCGGGGATGACCATCCACATGGTCTACCTCGATCCGATGGCCAGCTATTTCCGTTCCATGATGACCACCGCGCCGCTCACCGTGGCGGTGGCGTTTATCGTCCTGCTGATCTTTCTCGCGGTCCGCTGGCTGCGCCGCCAGCTCTCCGGACAGGAGCTGCTGGAGATGCGCTCCGTGCGGATCCTTAACGGTGAGCGCGGCCCGCATGTGCGTGGTTCCGTCCACGAATGGCCGTCACGCGCCAGCAGTGCGCTGGATACGCTGCTCTCGGAAATCCAGTTTGCCAGCGACCAGCGCAGCCGTATGGATTCGCTGATCCGCTCCTATGCCGCCCAGGATAATAAAACTGGCCTGAACAACCGCCTTTTCTTTGATAATCAGCTCGCCACGCTGCTCGACGATTCGGAAAAAGTGGGGACGCACGGGGTGGTGATGATGATTCGCCTACCGGACTTTGATCTCCTGCGCGATACCTGGGGACAGCGGGCCGCGGAAGAAAATCTCTTTACGCTGATCAACCTGCTCTCCACCTTTATTATGCGCTACCCGGGTGCGCTGCTGGCCCGCTATCACCGCAGCGACTTTGCCGTGTTGCTGCCGCACCGAACGCTGAAAGAGTCGGAAAGCATCGCCAGCCAGCTGCTGAAGGCGGTGGATGCGCTGCCGCAGAGCAAAATGCTCGACAGGGACGATATGGTCCACATGGGGATCTGCGCCTGGCGTGGCGGGCAATCGACAGAACAGGTGATGGAACATGCGGAAGCGGCCACCCGCAACGCCGTGTTGCAGGGCGCAAACGGATGGGCGGTGTATGATGACTCCCTGCCGGAAAAAGGGCGCGGCAACGTGCGCTGGCGAACGCTGATTGAGCAAATGCTGAGCCGCGGCGGACCGCGTATTTATCAAAAACCCGCGGTCATGAAAAACGGCAACGTTCATCACCGTGAACTGATGTGTCGTATTTTTGACGGTTCGGAAGAGGTTATCTCGGCGGAATATCTGCCGATGGTCCTGCAATTTGGTCTGTCCGAAGAGTATGACCGCCAGCAAATTACCCGGTTAATTCCGTTTTTATCTTTCTGGCCGGAAGAGAGCCTGGCGCTGCAGGTCACCGTGGAGTCGTTAATACGCCCACGTTTTCAGCGCTGGCTACGTGATACATTAATGCAATGCGAAAAATCGCAACGCAAACACATTATTTTTGAACTTGCTGAGGCCGATGTAGGTCAACACATCAGCCGGTTACGTCCGGTGGTACGTTTGATCAATGCGCTCGGTGCGCGTGTCGCGGTGACGCAGGCAGGTTTAACGCTGGTCAGTACCGACTGGATTAAGGCGCTGGATGTGGAGTTATTAAAGCTACATCCAGGGCTGGTAAGGAATATTGAGAAGCGTACGGAAAACCAGCTGCTGGTACAGAGTCTGGTAGAAGCATGCAAGGGAACGCGAACACAAGTATTTGCTACGGGCGTGCGCTCCAGAGGGGAATGGCAGATGTTAACAGAGCGCGGTGTCATGGGTGGTCAGGGGGATTTTTTTGCTGCCTCTCAACCGCTTGACACCAACGTGAAAAAATATTTGCAAAGATACTCTGTTTGACCTGCCGTTTACGCTGTTTTCACGTAGAATATCGCGCCTGTAGCTTTGAGTATGTCGAGCAAAAAGCCAGTGAACGACCTTAACGGGTTACAAACGTCAGTGGGGAACGCTACTGTTTACTCAGCCCTGAGGGAGTCAGGGGATGATTTTGTAACATCAGGAAACGTACTGCACAAATTTTCACCGTTGCAGATGATTTTTGCGCCTTGTCGCTGCTGCGTGTGGTTGGTAAAGTAAGCGGATTTTGTTTTCCGCCCCAGCTTTCAGGATTATCCCTTAGTATGTTGAAAAAATTTCGTGGCATGTTTTCCAATGACCTGTCCATTGACCTGGGTACTGCGAATACCCTTATTTATGTAAAAGGACAAGGCATCGTATTGAATGAGCCTTCTGTTGTGGCCATTCGTCAGGATCGTGCAGGCTCGCCGAAAAGCGTGGCCGCTGTGGGTCATGACGCGAAGCAGATGCTGGGTCGTACCCCTGGCAACATCGCCGCTATTCGCCCAATGAAAGACGGCGTTATCGCCGACTTCTTCGTGACTGAAAAAATGCTTCAGCACTTCATCAAGCAGGTTCACAGCAACAGCTTTATGCGTCCAAGCCCGCGTGTTCTGGTGTGTGTGCCGGTTGGCGCAACCCAGGTAGAGCGTCGCGCAATTCGTGAATCTGCCCAGGGTGCTGGTGCGCGTGAAGTGTTCCTGATTGAAGAGCCAATGGCGGCGGCAATCGGTGCAGGTCTGCCTGTGTCTGAAGCGACCGGTTCCATGGTGGTGGATATCGGTGGTGGTACCACTGAAGTGGCCGTTATCTCTCTGAACGGCGTGGTGTACTCCTCTTCCGTACGTATCGGTGGTGACCGCTTCGACGAAGCCATCATTAATTATGTACGCCGTAACTACGGCTCTCTGATCGGTGAAGCCACCGCAGAGCGTATCAAACACGAAATCGGCTCTGCGTATCCGGGTGATGAAGTGCGTGAGATCGAAGTGCGTGGCCGTAACCTGGCTGAAGGTGTACCACGCGGTTTCACCCTGAACTCCAACGAAATTCTGGAAGCACTGCAGGAACCACTGACGGGTATCGTGAGCGCGGTAATGGTCGCGCTGGAACAGTGCCCACCAGAGCTGGCGTCCGATATCTCCGAGCGCGGTATGGTTCTGACCGGTGGTGGTGCGCTGCTGCGTAACCTCGACCGCCTGTTGATGGAAGAGACAGGTATTCCTGTCGTAGTTGCAGAAGATCCACTGACTTGCGTCGCCCGTGGTGGTGGCAAGGCGCTGGAAATGATCGACATGCACGGCGGCGATTTGTTCAGCGAAGAGTAGTCGAGTTTGAGAGGGTAGCAATTTGCTACCCTTTCTCTCTGACGCGAGAATACGCATAGCCTATGAAGCCAATTTTTAGCCGTGGCCCATCGCTACAGTTTCGCCTCATTCTGGCGGTTCTGGTTGCGCTTGGGGTCATTATTGCCGATAGCCGCCTCGGTACGTTCAGCCAGATCCGAACGTACATGGATACCGCCGTCAGTCCTTTCTACTTTATATCCAATGGTCCCCGTGAACTGCTCGACTCCGTTTCTCAAACGCTGTCTTCACGTGACCAACTCGAACTCGAAAACCGGGCATTACGTCAGGAACTGTTGCTTAAAAACAGCGAACTGCTGATGCTGGGGCAATACAAGCAGGAAAATGCGCGTCTGCGTGAACTGCTCGGCTCGCCGCTGCGTCAGGATGAGCAGAAAATGGTCACTCAGGTGATCTCCACCGTGAACGACCCTTACAGCGATCAGGTTGTGATCGACAAAGGGAGCGTGAACGGGGTGTATGAAGGTCAGCCTGTTATCAGTGATAAAGGCGTCGTGGGCCAGGTGGTTGCCGTGGCCAAACTGACCAGCCGCGTGCTGCTGATTTGTGATGCCACGCATGCGCTGCCGATCCAGGTGCTGCGCAACGACATCCGCGTGATTGCGGCCGGGAACGGCTGTACGGATGACCTGCAGCTGGAACACCTGCCGGCCAACACGGATATCCGCGTGGGCGACGTGCTGGTGACCTCCGGTCTGGGTGGCCGCTTCCCTGAAGGCTATCCGGTTGCGGTGGTCTCTTCGGTGAAGCTGGATACGCAGCGTGCCTATACCGTGATTCAGGCGCGTCCAACCGCCGGTTTGCAGCGTCTGCGCTATTTGCTGCTGCTGTGGGGCGCCGATCGTAACGGGGCTAACCCGATGACGCCTGAAGAGGTGCATCGTGTGGCAAATGAACGTCTGATGCAGATGATGCCGCAGGTTCTCCCGCCTGCGGACTCCATGGGGCCGCCTGCGCCAGTCCCGGCGCCGGCAACCGGGTTAACGCAGCCGCTGCCGGATGCGCCGCCACCGCCTAAACTCTCTTCGGGAGGGCAGTAGTGGCAAGCTATCGTAGCCAGGGACGCTGGGTCATCTGGCTCTCGTTTCTCATTGCACTGTTGCTGCAAGTGATGCCCTGGCCGGATGACATTCTCGTTTTCCGGCCAAACTGGGTATTGCTCATTTTGCTCTACTGGATCCTTGCCCTGCCGCATCGCGTAAATGTCGGCACAGGTTTTGTGATGGGTGCCATACTGGATCTCATTAGCGGCTCAACGCTTGGCGTACGCGCCTTGTCCATGAGCATTATTGCGTACCTCGTCGCACTCAAATTCCAGCTCTTCCGTAACCTTGCGCTCTGGCAACAGGCCCTGGTTGTGATGTTGTTGTCGCTCGCTGCGGATATCGTTGTTTTCTGGGCAGAGTTTTTAGTGATCAACGTCTCTTTCCGACCGGAAGTGTTCTGGAGTAGTGTAGTAAACGGTGTGCTCTGGCCATGGCTGTTCCTGCTGATGCGTAAGGTTCGCCAGCAGTTTGCTGTGCAATAAAAGGTTTCTATGACGTCTTTGTATCTCGCTTCCGGCTCCCCGCGCCGTCAGGAACTCCTGACGCAGCTAGGGGTCTCTTTTGAACGCATCGTGACCGGCATTGAAGAAAAACGTGCTGAGGGCGAAAGTGCTCAACAGTACGTGTCACGTCTGGCGCGTGAGAAAGCGCAGGCGGGCGTGGCCAGTGTGCCACGCGATCTCCCTGTGCTGGGGGCAGATACCATCGTTATCCTGAACGGTGAAGTGCTGGAGAAACCGCACGACGCCGATCATGCAGCGCGCATGCTGCGCAAGCTGTCCGGACAAACGCATCAGGTGATGACGGCCGTTGCGCTGGCCGATCGCCAGCACGTGCTGGACTGCCTGGTGGTGACGGAAGTGACCTTCAGAGTACTTACCGACGACGACATCGCCGCTTATATTGCCAGCGGTGAACCGATGGATAAAGCAGGTGCATACGGTATTCAGGGGCTGGGTGGCTGTTTTGTCAGGAAGATTCATGGCAGCTATCACGCCGTAGTCGGCTTACCGCTGGTGGAAACGTATGAGTTGCTGAGCAATTTTAACTCACTGCGTGAGGGAAGGGATAATTATGACGGCTGAATTGTTGGTAAACGTAACGCCATCGGAAACCCGTGTGGCCTATATTGATGGTGGCATTCTTCAGGAAATTCATATTGAGCGTGAAGCGCGGCGCGGAATAGTAGGCAATATCTACAAAGGTCGTGTCAGTCGTGTACTACCGGGTATGCAGGCGGCTTTTGTAGATATTGGACTCGATAAGGCGGCATTTTTACATGCCTCCGATATCATGCCGCACACCGAGTGCGTCGCGGGCGAAGAGCAAAAGCAGTTTGCCGTGCGCGATATTTCTGAACTGGTGCGTCAGGGACAGGATCTGATGGTGCAGGTGGTGAAAGATCCCCTCGGCACCAAAGGCGCCCGTCTGACCACCGATATCACCCTGCCTTCCCGCTATCTGGTCTTTATGCCCGGCGCGTCGCACGTGGGCGTCTCACAGCGTATTGAGAGCGAAAGCGAGCGCGAGCGTCTGAAAAAAGTGGTCAGCGCCTACTGCGATGAACAGGGCGGATTTATCATCCGTACCGCCGCAGAGGGGATCAGCGAGGAGGACCTGGCGTCGGATGCGGCTTACCTGAAGCGCGTCTGGACAAAAGTGATGGAGCGTAAAAAACGCAACCAGACCCGCTATCAGCTCTATGGTGAGCTGGCGCTGGCGCAGCGCGTTCTGCGTGACTTTGCCGACGCGCAGCTCGACCGCATCCGCGTGGACTCTCGCCTGACGTATGAAGCGCTGCTGGAGTTTACCGCCGAATATATCCCGGAGATGCCAGGCCTGCTGGAGCACTACACCGGGCGTCAGCCGATCTTCGATCTCTATGATGTCGAAAACGAGATCCAGCGTGCCCTGGAGCGTAAGGTTGAGCTGAAGTCCGGCGGCTATTTGATCATCGATCAGACCGAAGCGATGACCACCGTCGATATCAACACCGGTGCGTTCGTCGGCCATCGCAATCTCGATGACACCATTTTCAACACCAATATTGAAGCGACGCAGGCGATTGCGCGCCAGCTTCGTCTGCGCAATCTGGGCGGCATTATCATCATCGACTTCATCGATATGAGTAATGAAGACCATCGTCGCCGCGTGCTGCACTCGCTTGAGCAGGCCCTGAGTAAAGATCGTGTGAAAACCAGCATCAACGGCTTCTCACAGTTGGGGCTGGTGGAAATGACGCGTAAGCGTACCCGCGAGAGCGTGGAGCATGTGCTGTGTAATGAATGCCCAACCTGCCATGGACGCGGAACGGTAAAGACGGTTGAGACCGTCTGTTACGAGATCATGCGTGAAATTGTGCGTGTGCATCATGCCTACGACTCCGACCGTTTTCTGGTCTATGCTTCCCCTGCGGTGGCTGAAGCGCTGAAAGGCGAAGAGTCACACGCGCTGGCGGAAGTGGAAATCTTTGTCGGCAAACAGGTAAAAGTACAAATTGAACCGCTCTATAACCAGGAGCAGTTTGACGTCGTGATGATGTAAGCGCAGTACGCTGCGTGACGAATGCTGACAAGGAGAGATGCGTGAGGCGATTGCCGGGGATTTTATTGCTTACAGGGGCAACGCTGGTCGTGATTGTCGCGTTGCTCGTGAGCGGGCTACGCCTCGTTTTACCGCATCTGGACAGCTGGCGTCCGCAGCTGCTGGCGAAAATCGAATCCACCACCGGCGTGCCGGTGAACGTCAGCCAGGTCAGCGCTAACTGGCAGAATTTTGGCCCGACGCTCGATGTCCGGGATATCAACGCCAGCCTGAAAGATGGCGGCTACCTGAAAATCAAACGCGTGACCCTGGCGCTGGACGTCTGGCAAAGCCTGCTGCATCTGCGCTGGCAGTTTCGCGATCTCACCTTTTATCAGCTCCAGTTCCTGACCAATACGCCGCTGTCTGGCGGCGATAGCGGTCAGGGTCTTGAAGCCAACCGCTTCAGCGATCTTTTCCTCCGCCAGTTCGATCATTTCGATCTGCGCGACAGCGAAGTGAGCTTTATTACCCTTTCCGGCCAGCGCGCCGAGCTGGCGATCCCGCAGCTGACCTGGCTCAACGGTAAGGATCGGCACCGCGCCGAGGGGCAGGTCAATCTCTCAAGCCTGAACGGCCAGCACGGCGTGATGCAGGTGCGTATGGATCTGCGCGACGATGACGGCCTGTTAAATAACGGCAAAGTCTGGCTGCAGGCCGACGATGTGGACGTCAAGCCGTGGCTGGGCGACTGGCTCCAGCAAAATATGCAGCTGGAAACGGCCCGCTTCAGTCTTGAAGGCTGGTTGACCCTGACTAAAGGCGAATTTGCCAGCGGCGATATCTGGCTCAAGCAGGGAGGCGCGAGCTGGAAAGGTGAAAACCAGCAGCATCAACTTTCCGTCGATAACCTCACCGCGCACGTGACGCAGGAGAAAGAGGGCTGGCAGTTTGCCATTCCCGATACGCGCATCACGATGGACGGCAAGCCGTGGCCGCGCGGTGCGCTGACGCTGGCCTGGATGCCGGAGCAGGACGTTGGCGGCACGGCCAGTAAACGCAGCGACGAGCTGCGTATCCGTGCCAGTAACCTGGATTTGGCCGCTATTGAAGGGCTGCGCTCGATGGCGGCAAAGCTCTCTCCTGACCTGGGCGAGATCTGGCTGGCTACGCAGCCGAGCGGAAAGATTGATTCTCTGGCGCTGGATATTCCGCTTCAGGCGACGGAAAAAACCCGTTTCCAGGCGACATGGAAAGATCTTGCCTGGAAGCAGTGGAAGCTGCTGCCGGGTGCGGAGCACTTTAGCGGCAAGCTGGAAGGCAGCGTGGAGAACGGCAGGCTGACGGTTGATATGCACGACGCCAAAATGCCTTACGAGACGGTCTTCCGCGCGCCGCTGGAAATCGAACAGGGCAACGCAGTGCTTAACTGGCTCCGTAACGACAAGGGTTTCCAGCTCGATGGCCGGCATATCGACGTCAAAGCGAAAGCGGTGCATGCGCGCGGCGATTTCCGCTATTTGCAGCCTGAAGGGGATGAGCCGTGGCTGGGGATTCTGGCCGGGATCAGTACCGATGACGGCTCACAGGCCTGGCGCTATTTCCCGGAAAACCTGATGGGGAAAGCGCTGGTAGACTATCTGAGCGGTGCGATTCAGGGCGGTCAGGCGGATAATGCGACGCTGGTTTACGGCGGTAATCCGCATCTGTTCCCGTATAAACATAATGAAGGTCAGTTCCAGGTTCTGGTGCCGCTGCATGACGCCACTTTCGCGTTCCAGCCGGGCTGGCCCGCGCTGAAAAACCTGGATATCGAACTTAATTTCCTCAATGACGGCCTGTGGATGAAGTCCGACAGCGTGGCGCTGGGCGGCGTGACGGCCAGCAACCTGACGGCCAACATTCCGGACTACTCAAAAGAGAAGCTGCTGATTGATGCCGACATCAACGGTCCCGGCAAGGCGGTGGGACCGTACTTTGAGGAGACCCCTCTTAAAGAGTCGCTGGCCGCGACGCTTCAGCAGCTCCAGCTTGATGGCGATGTGAATGCTCGCTTACATCTTGATATCCCGCTGGACGGTGAGATGACCACCGCGAAAGGCGACGTCCGTCTGAAGAACAACAGTCTGTACATCAAACCCCTTGAGAGCACCCTGAAAAATCTCAACGGGCAGTTCAGCTTTGAGAACGGTAACCTGAAGAGCGAGCCGCTGACCGCCAGTTGGTTTAATCAGCCCGTGAATATCGACTTCACGACCACAGAGGGTGAAAAGGCGTATCAGGTGGCCGTCAATCTCGACGGCAACTGGCAGCCAGCGCGAATGGATGTCCTGCCGAAACCGATTGAGGCGTCCGTGGAGGGTGCGGTCGCCTGGAAAGGTAAAGTGGCAATAGACCTGCCTTATCACGCGGGTGCCCAGTACAAGGTCGACATCGCGGGCGATCTGAAAAACCTTCACAGCCAGCTGCCTGCGCCGCTGGATAAACAGGCCGGACAGCCGCTGCCGGTGAAGCTGAACGTGGATGGCAACCTGAACAGCTTCGCGCTGACCGGCAGCGCGGGCGGGACGAACCATTTCAACAGCCGCTGGTTGCTTAACCGCAAGCTCACCCTCGACAAAGCCATCTGGACGACGGATAGCCGCTCCACGCCACCGCTGCCGGAGCAGGCGGGCATTGAGCTGAATCTTCCGCCGATGGACGGTGCAGAGTGGCTGGCGCTGTTCCAGAAAGGCGTTGGGCAAAACGTCGATGAAACCGCCCAGTTCCCGCAAGCCATTACCGTACGCACGCCGTCGCTAATGCTCGGCGGGCAGCAGTGGAACAACCTGAGCATTGTCTCACAGCCTGGCGCTAACGGTACGAAAGTGGAAGCCCAGGGCAGAGAGATCAACGGTACGCTGACCATGCGCAATCACGCGCCGTGGCAGGCGGCGATCCGCTACCTCTACTACAACCCGGCAAGCGCCGCGAGCGGGAAAGACAAACCGGCTGCGACGTCGCCGCTGAGTCAAATCTCCCGCGTCGATTTTAGCGGCTGGCCCGATCTCCAGCTGCGCTGTGCAGAGTGCTGGCTGTGGGGGCAGAAATATGGCCGCATCGACGGTGATTTTGCCATCCAGGGAAACACGCTTACGCTCTCGGGCGGCCTGGTTGATACCGGCTTCGGCCGCATGACGGCGGGCGGGGAATGGGTGAATAATCCGGGCGAGCAGCGGACGTCCCTCAAGGGCGACATTAAAGGAAACAAACTGGATGCAGCAGCCAATTTCTTTGGCATCAGCACGCCGCTGCGCGGTTCGTCATTTGACGTTAATTACGATCTTCACTGGCGCGACGCACCGTGGAAGCCGGATGAGGCCTCGCTTAATGGCATTTTGAAAACCCACTTCGGCAAAGGTGAGATCGCCGACGTGAGCACGGGGCGCGCCGGCCAGATCCTGCGCCTCCTCAGCTTTGATGCGCTGCTGCGCAAGCTGCGCTTCGATTTCAGCGATACCTTCAGCGAAGGGTTCTACTACGATTCCATCCGCAGTACGGCGTGGATTAAGGACGGCGTTCTGCATACGGACGATACGCTGGTGGATGGCCTGGAAGCGGACATTGCCATGAAAGGCTCCGTTAACCTCGTGCGCCGCGAGCTGGATATGGAAGCCGTGGTGGCACCGGAAATTTCCGCGAGCGTGGGCGTTGCGGCGGCCTTTGTGGTGAACCCGATTGTCGGTGCGGCGGTGTTTGCCGCCAGCAAAGTGCTGGGGCCGCTGTGGAGCAAGGTCTCCATTCTGCGCTACCGCATTACCGGTCCGATCGATAAACCGCAGATTAACGAGGTGCTGCGCCAGCCGCGCAAAGATGCACAGCAATGATTTGACGTGGGCAGGTAATTGCCTCACTCTCAATAAATACGATCTTTATACCGCCACGGGCGGCAACGAACGAGTAGCAATACGATGAGTCTGAACCTGGTAAGTGAACATTTGCTCGCAGCGAACGGCCTGAGCCATCAGGACCTGTTCTCCATTCTTGGTCAACTGACCGAACGCCGTCTCGACTACGGCGACCTTTATTTCCAGTCGAGCTATCACGAATCCTGGGTTTTAGAAGACAGCATCATCAAAGATGGCTCTTACAACATTGACCAGGGCGTCGGCGTCCGCGCCGTCAGCGGCGAGAAAACCGGTTTTGCCTATGCGGATCAGATTAGCCTCGCCGCACTTGAGCAGAGCGCGCAGGCGGCGCGCACCATTGTGCGTGATACCGGTGATGGACGTGTGAAAACGCTGGGAGAAGTGCAGCACTCTGCGCTCTATACCAGCATCGATCCGCTGCAGAGCATGAGCCGTGAAGAGAAGCTGGATATTCTGCGTCGCGTGGACAAAGTCGCCCGCGCGGCGGACAAACGCGTGCAGGAAGTCTCAGCCAGCCTGAGCGGTGTGTATGAACTGATTCTGGTGGCGGCAACCGACGGCACCCTGGCGGCTGATGTCCGTCCGCTGGTGCGTCTCTCCATCAGCGTGCAGGTCGATGAGGACGGCAAACGCGAGCGCGGCTCAAGCGGCGGCGGCGGTCGTTTTGGCTATGACTGGTTCCTGGGCGACGTTGACGGTGAAGCGCGCGCTGACGCGTGGGCAAAAGAAGCCGTGCGTATGGCGCTGGTGAATCTGAATGCCGTCGCGGCACCGGCGGGGTCATTCCCGGTGGTGCTGGGTGCCGGCTGGCCGGGTGTGCTACTTCACGAGGCGGTGGGCCACGGTCTGGAAGGCGATTTTAACCGTCGCGGGACGTCCGTGTTCAGCGGTCAGATCGGGCAACTCGTCTCCTCTGAGCTGTGTACCGTGGTGGATGACGGCACCATGCTTGACCGTCGTGGCTCGGTGGCTATCGACGATGAAGGTACACCAGGTCAGTACAATGTGCTGATTGAAAACGGCGTGCTGAAAGGCTACATGCAGGACAAACTCAACGCGCGCCTGATGGGCGTCGCGCCGACGGGCAACGGACGTCGCGAATCTTACGCGCACCTGCCGATGCCGCGCATGACCAACACGTATATGCTGCCGGGCAAATCCACGCCGCAGGAGATTATCGAATCCGTTGATTACGGTATCTTTGCGCCAAACTTTGGCGGTGGCCAGGTGGACATCACCTCCGGTAAGTTTGTCTTCTCTACCTCAGAAGCGTACCTGATTGAGAAGGGCAAAGTGACCAAAGCGGTGAAAGGTGCGACGCTGATTGGCTCCGGTATTGAAGCCATGCAGCAGATCTCGATGGTCGGTAACGATCTGAAGCTGGATAACGGCGTGGGCGTCTGCGGTAAAGAGGGCCAGAGCCTGCCGGTGGGCGTGGGCCAGCCAACGCTGAAAGTGGACAACCTGACGGTAGGCGGCACAGCCTGACCTGAATCGGCATAAAAAAATGGCGCTACTGATGTAGCGCCTTTTTTTTAACGTAAGTTACTCAGCGGTATCTCCGGATCCGGCTCGTGCGTGATGCGGTTACGCAAGTCACGACGAATAATTTCGATCGACCAGAACCAGACCAGATGGCCTACGATCTCTGAAACGTGTTCATACCACGGCAGCTCAAGCAGCGGTGGCGTCAGCCCCATCAGCGGGAAGGAGATCATATGCACAAAGAGCTGAGCTAACGCACCCGCCAGCAAACCCTGCCAGAGTTTAATTTTCGGGAAGACTTCAGCCACGACACAATAGCCAACAGCGAAGACGATTGAGAAAATAATATGCGTCACGCCAACCCAGTTAAATATATGTCCGGCAAATGTATAAACTGCCGCGTTAGGATCAACAACGCCCAGCCAGTCGCGTAAAAATACATAGGGAGGGTTTAAAAAATTGCGGGAACAGTCAATCTGGCTTGCGGCTCTTATTAATTGCTCGGGTCCACATGCGCCGGTGAATAAGTCGGTGGGGCTGCGTGGCGGAAGCGGTACTTCGGCTCCCCATTTGACAAACGCGGAGACAATCCCTGCAATTAAACCGATGAACGCGGCGAGTCCATAGCGCCTGCGTGAAGGCGGTGTTTGTTCAAATAGATTCATTTCTTTTCCTTGTTTAACGTCATCCTGCGGAATACATTTTATTATTCATATCAGCAACAAATTAATAACAGTCTGACGAGCAGACTGCATATAAAGTAATGGGCTGGTAGCGGCAGTGTCAATTCTCTATTCCTGATAGTGGCGAAGGAATATTCCTGAATCAACAAGGGATTCATCCTGGGAATATTCATTGCTCCTATGCGTTCAGAAATAAATTGATTATTCCTTTCTTCTTCCTCGCATCCCCTGAAACAGCTCCGCCACGTCCACAAAATACTCGGTCAGATAGTTAATACATACCTGGACTTTCAGCGGAAGCTTATCTTTTTCGGTATACAGGGCGTACACCGGACGCGGATCGGACTGGTAGCGCGGGAAGAGGATCTCCAGCACGCCGCTGTTGATCTCGTTGATCACCCACATCAGCGGCACGTAGGCGATCCCGGCACCGGCCACCAGCCAGCGCGAAATGGTCATCGGATCGTTAGTGACAAACCGTCCCTCCGGCAGCAGCCGGGTGGAGATCCCCTCCGGGGCAATCAGCTCAAATTCATTGTCGGGCCGCACGCTGTACTCCAGCCACGAGTGGTTGGTGAGGTCGGCGGGTTTCTCCGGCACACCGTACTGGGCCAGATAGCTCTTCGAAGCGCAGACGACCATCGGCATGCTGCCCAGCCGACGCGAGAACAGGCTGGAATCCTGCAGCGCGCCGACGCGGATCACCACGTCCAGACCGTCGGCTATCAGATCCGGCGCCGGGATACCCGTCACCAGATTAACGGTAAGCCCGGGATACTCTTTCAGCATATCCGCCGTCATGGCAGCGAGAACATTTTGTGCCATAGTTGAAGAACACCCGATGCGCAGCGTGCCGATGGGAGTGTTGTTGAAGGCGTAGAGCTGTTCGTGAACATCCTGCACTTCAAGCAGCATACGGCGACAGCCCTGATAGTAAATTTTGCCCGCTTCCGTCAGCCCAATGCTGCGGGTGCTGCGGTTGAGCAGCTTGACCTGAAGCTCATCTTCCAGTTTAGACACCGTCTGGCTGATGGATGAGACGCTCATCTGAAGCTGGCGTGCAGCGGCGGTAAAGGAGCCCAGTTCAACCACTTTGGCGAAGACTGACATGCGTTTTAAACGTTCCATTGTTCACTCTGGCTTAAAAGTGATTTAGATCACATATTATAGATAACAGCATAACAGTTACGTTAATATATTATTTATTACATAACGGCTGCGCCATTCTCGCCCGGCGTTTCTTGCTCTCCTGCGATGGCGTGCGCTAAAAAATTCTGAAGCCTGCACTCTCTCTAATCAAGGTCAACATGAGTCTGTTTCCCGTTATCGTGGTGTTCGGTTTGTCCTTCCCACCGATATTTTTCGAGCTTCTTTTATCACTGGCGATCTTCTGGCTGGTGCGCAAGGTGCTGGTCCCTACCGGGATCTACGATTTCGTCTGGCACCCTGCATTGTTCAATACCGCGCTGTATTGCTGCCTGTTCTACCTGATATCGCGCATGTTTGTCTGAGGTTGATGTGAAAACGCTAACAAGAAAAATCTCCCGCACTGCCATCACCATGGCGCTGGTTATCCTCGCCTTCATCGCTATTTTCCGCGCCTGGGTCTATTACACCGAATCACCGTGGACGCGTGATGCACGCTTCAGCGCCGATGTGGTGGCGATCGCCCCTGACGTGGCCGGTCTCATCACGGCGGTCAACGTACACGATAACCAACTGGTGAAAAAAGATCAGGTTCTGTTCACCATCGACCAGCCTCGTTACCAGAAAGCACTGGAAGAGGCGGAAGCGGACGTGGCCTATTACCAGGCGCTGGCTGCGGAGAAACGCCGCGAAGCTGGCCGCCGTAACCAGCTTGGTGTTCAGGCAATGTCCCGTGAAGAGATTGATCAGTCCAACAACGTGCTGCAAACCGTGCTGCACCAGCTGGCGAAAGCACAAGCAACGCGCGATCTGGCGAAGCTCGATCTGGAACGTACCGTGATCCGCGCACCGTCTGATGGCTGGGTGACCAACCTTAACGTCTATGCCGGGGAATTTATTACCCGTGGCTCAACCGCCGTGGCGCTGGTGAAACAGAACTCCTTCTACGTACTCGCCTATATGGAAGAGACCAAGCTGGAAGGCGTACGTCCGGGCTACCGGGCAGAAATCACGCCGCTGGGCAGCAACCGCGTCTTTAAAGGTACCGTCGACAGCGTCGCCGCAGGGGTGACCAACTCCAGCAGTTCGAACGATGCAAAAGGGATGGCAACGGTGGATTCCAATCTCGAGTGGGTGCGTCTGGCCCAGCGCGTGCCGGTCCGTATCCATCTGGACGAACAGCAGGGCAACCTGTGGCCTGCGGGTACCACGGCGACGGTGGTGATTACCGGTGAAAAAGATCGGGATGCCAGCCAGGACTCGTTCTTCCGTAAAATCGCCCACCGTCTGCGCGAGTTTGGTTAATCGCTATGGGCATCTTTTCCATCGCCAGCCAGCACATTCGCTTCGCCGTGAAGCTGGCGTGTGCCATTGTGCTGGCGCTGTTTGTTGGCTTTCACTTCCAGCTTGAAACCCCTCGCTGGGCAGTGCTGACGGCTGCGATTGTCGCGGCGGGCCCGGCCTTTGCTGCGGGTGGGGAACCCTATTCAGGCGCGATCCGCTATCGCGGGATGCTGCGTATCATCGGGACGTTTATCGGCTGTTTCGCGGCGCTCACCATTATTATTCTGATGATCCGCACGCCGCTGTTGATGCTGATGGTGTGCTGTATCTGGGCGGGTTTTTGCACCTGGATCTCGTCTCTGGTGAAAGTGGAGAACTCCTACGCCTGGGGGCTGGCGGGCTATACCGCGCTGATTATTATCATCACCATCCAGTCCGAGCCGCTGCTGGCTCCGCAGTTTGCGGTGGAGCGATGCAGCGAAATTGTCATTGGTATCGTGAGTGCGATTGTCGCGGACCTGCTGTTCTCCCCGCGCTCCATCAAGCAGGAAGTCGACCGTGAGCTTGACGCGCTGATTGTTGCTCAGTACCAGCTGATGCAGCTCTGCATCAAGCACGGCGACAGCGAAGAGGTGGATAAAGCCTGGAGCGGGCTGGTTCGCCGCACGCAGGCGCTGGAGGGGATGCGCAGCAATCTTAATATGGAGTCGTCACGCTGGGCCCGCGCTAACCGTCGTCTGAAAGCCCTTAATACGGTCTCGTTAACGCTGATTACCCAGGCGTGTGAAACCTATCTGATTCAGAACACGCGCCCGGAAGCGGTCACCGATACCTTCCGCGAACTGTTCGCCGAGCCGGTGGAAACGGTGCAGGACGTGCACAAGCAGCTGAAGCGTATGCGCAGGGTGATCGCCTGGACAGGGGAGCGCGACACGCCAGTAACCATCTACACCTGGGTCGGCGCCGCGACGCGCTACCTGCTGCTGAAACGCGGCGTGATCGGGAATACCAAAATCAGCGCGGCGGAAGAAGAAGTGCTGCAGGGCGAAGTGGTGATCAAGGCGGAATCCGCCGAGCGCCATCACGCGATGGTTAACTTCTGGCGTACGACGCTTGCCTGTATGCTCGGCACGCTGTTCTGGCTGTGGACGGGCTGGACGTCCGGCAGCGGCGCGATGGTGATGATTGCCGTCGTGACCGCACTGGCGATGCGTCTGCCTAATCCGCGTATGGTCGCCATCGATTTCCTGTACGGCACCATTGCCGCCCTGCCGATAGGCGCGCTCTACTTTCTGGTCATCATCCCGTCGACGCAGCAGAGCATGCTGCTGCTCTGTATTAGCCTGGCGGTAATGGCGTTCTTTATCGGCATTGAAGTGCAAAAGCGACGTCTGGGATCGCTGGGGGCGCTGGCGAGTACGATTAACATCATCGTGCTCGATAACCCGATGACCTTCCATTTCAGCCAGTTCCTCGACAGCGCGTTAGGTCAGCTGGTGGGCTGTTTCCTGGCAATGATGGTGATTCTGCTGGTCCGCGATAATTCGCAGGCAAGAACGGGCCGCGTGCTGTTGAACCAGTTTGTGTCGGCCGCCGTGTCGTCGATGACAACCAACACCGCGCGCCGTAAAGAGAACCATCTGCCCGCGCTCTACCAGCAGCTGTTTTTACTGCTGAACAAGTTCCCGGGCGATATCGGCAAGTTCCGGCTGGCGCTGACCATGATCATTGCACACCAGCGTCTGCGTAACGCACCGGTGCCGATCAACGACGATCTGTCGGCCTGGCACCGCCAGTTGCGTCGTACCGCTGACCACGTGCTTTCTGCCAGCAGTGATGACAAACGACGTCGCTACTTTACGCAACTGCTTGAAGAGCTGGATATCTACCAGGAGAAGCTTAAAACCTGGGAAGCGCCGCCACAGGTGACCGAGCCGGTAGGACGGCTGGTGTTTATGCTGCATCGCTACCAGAATGCCCTCACGGATAGCTGACCGAAGTAAAAAAACCGACGCCAAAAGCGTCGGTTTTTTTGTGGCTATACTTATTCCAGCACGTTCTTACATTTCAGGAAGGGAGGACACATGACGACCCAGGCGCTTCAGGATCACATCCTTTTTCAGACCGGTTATCTGGTCAACGGAATCTGGAAAACGCTGGACACGACCTTCGATGTGCTTAACCCCGCAACCGGGGAAGTCATCGCGAAAGTCGCCAAAGCGGGTAAAGCACAAACCGAAGACGCTATCGCAGCGGCCACCAAAGCCTTCCCGGCCTGGCGTGCCAAAACCGCGAAAGAACGCTCGGCGATTCTTTATCGCTGGTACGAACTGATCATTGAGAATAAAAACTGGCTCGGGCAGTTAATGACCACCGAGCAGGGTAAGCCGCTGAAAGAGGCCGAAGGCGAGGTGGAGTACGCTGCCAGCTTTATCCAGTGGTTTGCCGAAGAGGCCAAGCGCGCGAACGGTGAAATTATTCCGCCGATCAAACCCGGCTCGCGCATTCTGGCGACCCGTGAACCCATTGGCGTGGTCGCGGCGATAACGCCGTGGAACTTCCCGATGGCCATGCTCACCCGCAAGTTAGGCCCGGCGCTGGCTGCAGGGTGTACCGGTGTGATCAAACCGGCCAATAACACGCCGCTCAGTGCCTTTGCGCTGCTTACCCTGGCAAAACAGGCTGGCGTGCCCGACGGCGTGCTCAACGCCGTGGCCGGGAATACGCATGAAATCAGCGATGCGATCATGGCAAGCCGCGACGTGCGTAAAATCTCCTTTACCGGCTCGACCTCCGTCGGCAAAACGCTGGTGCGTAATGCTGCCGAAACCATGAAGAAAGTCTCGATGGAGCTGGGGGGAAATGCCCCGTATATCGTTTTTGAGGATGCAGACATCGACGCGGCGGTGAAGGGGGCGATTGCCAACAAGTTCCGCAATGCCGGGCAGGTCTGCGTCAGCGTGAACCGTTTTTATATTCAGGAAACCGTCTACGACAAGTTTGTGAATAAACTGGCCGATGCCGTGAAGGCGCTCAAGGTGGGGAATGGCCTTGACGAGGGCGTTGTCGTTGGGCCGCTGATTGAATCTGCTGCGGTCGACAAGGTGCGTGAGCATGTCGACGATGCCGTCTCACGGGGGGCAACCGTACTGGCAGGGGGTAAGCCCCATCCGCTTGGCGGGAACTTCTGGATGCCAACCGTGCTGGGCGACTGCCATGAAGGCATGAAGCTGGCAGAAGAAGAGACGTTTGGCCCGGTTGCGGCATGTTTCCGTTTCACCTCGGAAGATGAAGTTATCCAGCGCGCCAACAACACGCCCTATGGGCTGGCGGCTTACTTCTACACCCAGAATCTCTCACGTGTTTTCCGCGTTTCCCAGGCCATCGAGAGTGGGATGATCGGCATTAACGAGTGTGCCGTCTCCACGGAACTGGGGCCCTTTGGCGGCGTAAAAGAGTCAGGCCTGGGTCGTGAGGGCTCCGTGCTGGGCCTGGAAGAGTACCTGGAAGTGAAAACCCTTCACATCGGGGGATTATAATAGACAGGGCGGCATCTGCCGCTCGCCTGGACTGGGTGGCTGGCAATGAAAACCTATACTTTTGATTTTGACGAGATCGACAGTCAGGAAGACTTCTACCGCGAATTTATCCGGGTGTTTGATCTTGAACGGGAAAGCGTGACGAATCTGGATACGCTGTGGGACGTGGTGACCGGGAGTTTGCTGCCGCTACCGCTGGAAATTGAGTTCATCCATTTGCCCGATAAGCTGCGCAGACGCTTTGGCGCACTGATATTACTGTTCGATGAAGCGGAAGAAGAGCTGGAAGGGCAGTTGCGTTTTAACGCGCGGCACTGAATGAAAAAAGCCCCTGACCATGAGGCCAGGGGCAAGTCGTATGATGAGATACGACGAGGGTTTATTTATACAGTTCTGCAGTTGCATGCCAGTGGTCACCCTGATTCAGTTCGGTGACGCGATAGCTGCTGGCACCTGCTTTTTCAGCTTTGGCAGCCAGTTCGTGACGGATATCCATCGGAGAGCCGGTAACAGACGTCACGGAGATGCTGCCCATAGGCTGCAGATTTTGTGCCTGGTCGGCATTCACCTGCTGTACGGCTGCGCTTGCGCCGAAAGAGAGAACAGATGCCAGACCGAGGGTTGCGATGATCAATTTGGTTTTCATAGTCTTTACTCCTGAATAGGGTTTTTGCTCAACGGCGAGAAGGGTTGAACCGCTATTTTTATGCCTGGTGCCGTTGAGTGGAGATTTACGTTTTCAGTTATTGCTCAAACTTATTTGTACAGCTCAGCGGTGGCGTGCCAGTGGGCACCAGAACGCGCTTCGATGATGCGGTAGGATGACGCACCCTTTTCTTCCGCTTTTTTGTTCAGCATCTCACGCATGTCCATTGGCGATGTGCCGACCGCGCCGACAGAAACCGTACCGATGGTCTCGCGTGATTGCGCCTGATCAGCATTGATAGCGTCAGCCGCGAAAGCACCGAATGACAGGACAGACAGGACGCTCAGCGCCGCTACAGTTGATTTGATTTTCATGATTTTTACCTCGTCGAATTTTTTAGTGGGGTCTTGTTTCGTGACCCTCATCACAAAATCAAGTATACACTAATAACGGTAAAAATTAATACCAGACTAATGGTTTCTATTGTTATTACGTGTTAACCACTCATTTTTTTATAACCAAATTGCATAATATTGGGCATTTTTTGCGCATTTGTGTTGGTTATATCTAATAAAATCATATGGATATCAGCTTTTGATTTTTTGTGCGATTTTTTGATTTAGCATTCACCAGATGAATGTTAATGGGCGGTAAAAAGCACTATTTGTCAAAGTCAGGGGCAGTGGAAAAGAGGGGGAAACGGCGTGGGGGCAGAACGATCCCCGCAGCGGCGCTACGGGGAAAGGGGATTAGAGTTCCTGTTCGAACAGAACCAGAATCGCTTCGTGGAGATCTTTAACGGAGAAACCGCTAGCCGGCGTGGTAAAGATGGTGTCATCGCCGGCGATAGTCCCGAGGATGCCTTCTGTTTTACCCAACGAGTCCAGCATGCGGGCAATCAGCTGTGCGGCTCCAGGGCTTGTGTGGATCACCACAACGGCGTCGTTGTAGTCGATATCCAGAACCAGATTCTTCAGCGGGCTGGAGGTGGTCGGCACGCCAAGTTCAGCCGGCAGGCAATAGACCATCTCCATCTTGGCGTTACGGGTACGCACCGCGCCAAATTTCGTTAACATGCGGGAGACTTTCGACTGATTGATGTTATCGAAGCCTTGTTCCTGCAGCGCCTGAACAATTTCTCCCTGAGAACTGAATTTCTCTTCTTTAAGTAGCGCTTTAAACGCCTTGACTAATTCTTCTTGCTTAGACGAGCTTCGCATAAGTCACCCGGAATATGACGATAGAAACAACATTATTATGCATGTGGATGAATTTTTATGCAAATTATCTACTCAGCGCCAGGCTGAAATAATGTTATGAAAGGGAGTGATTTTATCAGAATTCGTTATCAGAAAACATGCCTGGGTCACGCCGCGCAAATAAGCTTAAAAGTAAATTAAATGTTATCAAAATGATGTTGTTTTGGTGGCGGGGCAGGGTGTATTGTAACCACCTCTTAATTCGTCGCCGTCTGTCGTCAGAGCGTCTTCTGAAGAGAGATAAAGTCGCGTGACCTCAAATTCTTTAGCTACGAAAATTGTAATTATTTACTTGCTGAATTATGGTCGCCGCAACGGATTTACAGATACTTAAGTTAACCATAATAAGGAGTTTAGGATGAAAGTCGCAGTCCTCGGCGCTGCTGGTGGTATCGGCCAGGCGCTTGCCCTACTACTGAAAACCCAACTGCCTTCAGGCTCAGAACTCTCCCTGTACGATATTGCTCCGGTAACCCCAGGTGTGGCGGTTGACCTGAGCCACATCCCAACTGCTGTAAAAATCAAAGGCTTCTCCGGTGAAGATGCGCGTCCTGCACTGCAGGGTGCCGACGTGGTGCTGATTTCTGCAGGCGTGGCGCGTAAGCCAGGCATGGATCGTTCAGACCTGTTCAACGTCAACGCGGGCATCGTGAAAAACCTGGTGCAGCAGATTGCAGAAATCTGCCCGAAAGCATGCATCGGTATCATCACTAACCCGGTGAACACCACCGTTGCTATCGCGGCAGAAGTGCTGAAGAAAGCGGGCGTTTACGACAAAAACAAACTGTTCGGCGTAACCACGCTGGATATCATCCGCTCCAACACCTTCGTTGCTGAGCTGAAGGGCAAACAACCAACAGAAGTGGAAGTGCCGGTCATCGGCGGTCACTCTGGCGTTACCATCCTGCCTCTGCTGTCGCAGATCCCAGGCGTAAGCTTCACCGAGCAGGAAGTGGCTGACCTGACCAAACGCATCCAGAACGCGGGCACCGAAGTGGTGGAAGCGAAGGCGGGTGGCGGTTCTGCAACCCTGTCTATGGGCCAGGCGGCTGCACGTTTCGGTCTGTCACTGGTTCGCGCGCTGCAGGGCGAGAAAGGCGTTGTTGAATGCGCTTACGTTGAAGGCGATGGCGAACACGCTCGCTTCTTCTCTCAGCCGCTGCTGCTGGGTAAAAATGGTATCGAAGAGCGTAAATCCATTGGCAAGCTGAGCGCGTTTGAACAACACGCGATGGAAGGCATGCTGGATACGCTGAAGAAAGATATCACCCTGGGTGAAGAGTTCGTTAACAAGTAATACGAACCGTCCCCCGGCAAAAAAACGGAGCTTATCGCTCCGTTTTTTTATGCCTGTCAGTTCGTTGCCGGGTATTCCTGAATGGTGACTTGCAGCGTCAGTTTCTTATCGTTGCGCATGACTTCAACTGGAATGATAGAGCCCGGGCGAATTTCTGCCACCTGGTCCATCGTCTCCAGCGCAGAAACCGCCGGCGTGCCGTTGACCGACACAATGACGTCATTGACCTGAATCCCCGCGTTGGCCGCCGGACCCCCTGGCGCCACCTCGTTCACCACGATGCCCTGGATCTGATCGATACCGCCGCCCTGGGTATGCATCGGCGCAATTTCGCGGCCACCGATACCGATATAGCCGCGGATCACGCGTCCGTCGCGGATCAGCTTATCCATAATTTTGGTCGCCAGCTGGAACGGAATGGCAAAGCCGATCCCTTCCGGCGTCTCACCGTCGTTACTCTTATCGAACGACAGGGTGTTGATGCCCATCAGTTCGCCCAGCGAGTTAACCAGCGCACCGCCGGAGTTACCGTGGTTGATGGAGGCATCGGTTTGCAGGAAGTTCTGCCGCCCGGAGGGGTTCAGACCAATGCGGCCGGTCGCGCTGATGATCCCCTGAGTGATGGTCTGGCCCAGGTTGTAAGGGTTACCAATCGCCAGGACGACGTCGCCTATATGCGGGGTACGTTTACGGTTGATCGGGATGACCGGCAAACCGCCCGTGGCGTTAATCTTCAGGACGGCGAGGTCGGTCAGGCTGTCAGAGCCAACGAGTAATGCCTCAAACACGCGGCCATCCTGCAGGGCGACGATGATCTGGTCGGCATCGTTTATCACGTGCTTGTTGGTAATAATGTAGCCGCGCTCGTCCATGATCACGCCGGAGCCGAGGGTGCGGATCTCCAGCTGGTTGTGGGCTGAGGTATTCAGGCCACGGTTATAGACGTTAACCACGGCAGGTGCGGCTCGGCGGACGGCCTGATTATAGGTGGCCGGTGTTTCATCCGTGCTATCGAACTGGGGAGCCGACAGTTTATTGAACTGACGTAAAGACGGCAGCGCCAGCAGCAGCAGGCCAGCGACAATCAAACCGATGACAATAGAACGTAAGAGCTTTAAAAGCATGATGCGCGTGTCGTTAAAAAAGGAACGATTTGCAGCATAACATGAGTTATCCGGACATCACACGCAGCGGTGATGTCCGGGTCGCAAATGCTTAGCGCAACAGAATATAGATAGACTCATTGCCGCGCATGACCTGCAGGGCAATAACCGCCGGTTTACTCTCCAGCACCTTGCGCAGTTCGGCAATGGACTGCACGCGATTGCGGTTTACGCCAATGATCACATCTTCCTGATGCAATCCGGCCTGAGCGGCAGGGCTGCTCTTTTCAACGGTGTCGATGCGAATGCCTTTCGTACCATCTTTCAACTGTCCATCGCTCAGCGTCGCACCCTGCAGCGCCGGGGCGATCAGCTCCGCACTGGCAGAGGAGGAGGTGCTCTTATCCAGCGTCACTTCAACGTTCAGCGGTTTACCGTCACGAATCAGACCCAGCTTCACTTTGGCGCCGGGTTCGGTGGTGGCTATCCGCGAGCGCAGCTCGGCAAAGCTGCTCAGCGGCTTGTCGTTGAGGCTGACGATCACATCGCCCGATTTGATACCTGCTTTTGCCGAGCCGGAGTTAGGCAGCACTTCACTGACAAACGCCCCGCGCTGTACGTTGATGTTGAACGCTTTTGCGATATCCGCGCTCATCTCCATACCTTTAATACCCAGCAGCCCTCGTTTGATTTCACCGAACTGAATGAGCTGCTGTGCCAGCGTTTTGGCCATATTGCTGGGAATCGCAAAACCGATCCCAATGCTGCCGCCGCCTGGGGCCAGAATCGCCGTGTTGATCCCAATCAGCTCACCGTTAAGGTTGAGCAATGCCCCGCCGGAGTTCCCGCGGTTGATTGAGGCATCGGTCTGGATAAAGTTTTCCAGCCCTTCCAGATTGAGGCCGCTACGTCCCAGCGCGGAGACGATCCCGGAGGTGGCGGTTTGCCCTAAGCCAAAGGGGTTGCCTACGGCGACGGCAAAGTCGCCGACGCGTAGTTTGTCGGAATCCGCGATGGCAATCTGGGTCAGGTTGCTCGGGTTTTGCACCTGCAGCAGCGCGATGTCGCTCTGATCATCGCCGCCAATCAGTTTGGCATCAAATTCGCGGCCATCGTTCAGTTGGACGCTGATTTTATCGGCCTGGCTGATGACATGATTGTTAGTCAGAATATAGCCTTTTGCCGCATCGATAATGACGCCAGACCCCAGGCCTTCAAAAGGCTGGGCCTGCTGGTCGGGAGACTCATCGCCAAAATACTTCTTCAATTCTTCAGGGACGCGTTGGCTTTGTACCGCCGTGCCTTCAACCTGAACGCTGACGACCGCAGGCAACACTTTTTCCAGCATGGGTGCAAGGCTTGGAATGGCCGCCTGGCCAGGCACCTGGGAGGGAATGGCGGCAAATACAGGAACGGACGCCGAGAGAGATAACCCGACACTTAACGCGATAGCGCTCAACAGCTGGTTTTTTTTCTTCATCGATGTTGACTCTCGTAACCTGGAATAAAGGAAAAACGGCCCCAAAAACACGTTGATGTTATTGAATTTTAAACCGCTGAACAATGAGGTGTTTAACTAAATGATAGCTGGGGTCATGAAGAAAGGACGGGCGCAATCGCTGCGCCCGTAAAATAAATTCAGGTTGTGCGATTAATCGCGTTTTACACCGCCGCGCAGCAGGCCGGACGCGCCGTCTGAATAGTCGCGAGGCATCTGAACGGGCGCCTGATCGTTACCGGCCTCAGAGTCTGCCAGACGGTTGCGGAACGGGTTGGTTTCCGCCGTCATTTCCGGCAGCAGGCTGCTGGAGCTTTTTGCCATATGCTGATACAGCTGACGATAGTCGGTCGCCATGTTGTCCAGCAGCTCGGCGCTACGGGCAAAATGGCTGACCAGCTCTTCACGATACTCTTCCAGCTCGGCTTTGTTCTTTTCCAGTTCGTACTGCAGTGACTGCTGCTGACGCAATTTGCGATTACCGAAACGCATGGCCACAGCACCAATGACGATGCCGACGACTAAACCGATTAGCGCATATTCCCAGGTCATGAACTTCTCCCGTTGTCTTGTTGTTCCGTAGGGTGTTGGCTCGGCTCCTGCCTGTGCCTGATAATGCCACTATAACCGCTATTTCCGTAGAAGTGGAATCCTGACGTATCATCGCGTAGTGTAGAACGGCCTTTTTTTCATCAGTCACGTCTGCTGGTGAGCGTTAATTGAAGGAATAACAATAAGATTATGCAAAACCTGTCCCCTGCATCGCGATATCAACTGGCCCTAAACGAGGGTACCCATCAGCCGGATGACGTTCAACGTGAGGCGGTAAGCCGTCTGGAGATGATTTATCAGGAACTCACGGCCAAACCCGCTGAAACCGAACAGAATGGCGGGCTAAAGGCGGCATTTGGGCGGTTGCTCGGAAAAAAAGCGCCACAGGCTCACGCGCCGGTGCGCGGTTTATATATGTGGGGCGGGGTCGGTCGCGGAAAAACCTGGCTGATGGACATGTTCTACCAGAGCCTGCCGGGGGAGCGTAAACAGCGTCTGCACTTCCACCGCTTTATGCTGCGGGTGCATGAAGAGTTGACTGCGCTGCAGGGTAAAAGCGATCCGCTGGAGATTGTGGCCGACCGGTTCAAGGCGGAAACGGACGTGCTCTGCTTCGATGAATTTTTTGTGTCTGACATCACCGATGCCATGCTGTTAGGCGGCCTGATGAAGGCGTTATTTGCCCGCGGGATTACGCTGGTGGCCACGTCGAATATCCCGCCGGACGAGTTGTACCGCAACGGCCTGCAGCGGGCACGCTTCCTGCCCGCCATCGACGCCATTAAGCAGCACTGCGACATTATGAATGTTGATGCCGGTGTCGATTATCGTCTGCGCACGTTAACCCAGGCGCACCTGTGGCTCTCGCCGTTAAATGCAGAGACCACCCGCGAGATGGATACACTCTGGCTGGCGCTGGCGGGGGCAAAACGCGAGCACGCCCCGGAACTTGAGATTAACCATCGTCCGTTGCCTACGCTCGGCGTTGAAAACCAAACGCTGGCGGTCTCCTTTACGACGCTCTGTGTCGATGCTCGTAGCCAGCACGACTACATTGCGCTTTCGCGTCTGTTCCACACCGTGATGGTGCTGGATGTACCGGTGATGACGCGGCTGATGGAGAGCGAGGCGCGGCGCTTCATTGCGCTGGTGGACGAGTTTTATGAGCGCCACGTCAAGCTGGTGGTCAGCGCCGAGGTTCCTTTATATGAGATCTACCAGGGCGAGCGGCTAAAGTTTGAGTTCCAGCGCTGCCTGTCTCGTCTGCAGGAGATGCAGAGCGAGGAATACCTGAAGCTGGAGCATATGCCATAATAAATGCCACCCTCTCCCTGAGAAGGGAGCCTTGTAGGCCGGGTAAGGCGCAGCCGCCACCCGGCATTTTCAGCCCCCTCGAAAAACCCATTCCAAATCACATTTAAGGGTCGATCTTTGACCTCAACTTCTCTATAATCTTGCGACCCCACGTTACGAGAAGGTTTTTTTCCCGAAACTTTCTATGTGTCGGCATGAGCTATTCGAAGGGGTAGGTTTGCCGGACTTTGTCGTGTGAACCTCAACTGACTAAACGTTTGGGTGTTCACCAACGTGTAACTTATTATTTGGGTAAGCTTTTAATGAAAACTTTTACAGCTAAACCAGAAACCGTACAGCGCGACTGGTATGTTGTTGACGCGACCGGTAAAACTCTGGGCCGTCTGGCTACTGAACTGGCTCGTCGCCTGCGCGGTAAGCACAAAGCGGAATACACTCCGCACGTTGATACCGGTGATTACATCATCGTTCTGAACGCTGATAAAGTTGCTGTTACCGGCAACAAGCGTACTGACAAAATGTACTACCACCACACCGGCCACATCGGTGGTATCAAAGAAGCGACCTTTGAAGAGATGATTGCTCGCCGTCCTGAGCGTGTGATTGAAATCGCGGTTAAAGGCATGCTGCCAAAAGGCCCGCTGGGTCGTGCTATGTTCCGTAAACTGAAAGTTTACGCAGGCAACGAGCACAACCACGCGGCACAGCAACCGCAAGTTCTTGACATCTAATCGGGATTATAGGCAATGGCTGAAAATCAATACTACGGCACTGGTCGCCGCAAAAGTTCCGCAGCTCGCGTTTTCATCAAACCGGGCAGTGGTAAAATCGTAATCAACCAGCGTTCTCTGGAACAGTACTTCGGTCGCGAAACTGCCCGCATGGTAGTTCGCCAGCCGCTGGAACTGGTTGATATGGTAGAAAAACTGGATCTGTACATCACCGTTAAAGGTGGTGGTATCTCCGGTCAGGCAGGTGCGATCCGTCACGGTATCACCCGCGCTCTGATGGAGTACGACGAATCCCTGCGTTCTGAACTGCGTAAAGCTGGCTTCGTTACTCGTGACGCGCGTCAGGTTGAACGTAAGAAAGTGGGTCTGCGTAAAGCACGTCGTCGTCCACAGTTCTCCAAACGTTAATCCATTCTGCTTACGCAGAACGATTGGCGAAAAACCCGCTTCGGCGGGTTTTTTTATGGATAATGCGCAGGTTATCCACAATATCCATGCATATATCTTCTCTTTTTCCACATTTCCAGAATCCCCTCACCACAAAGCCATCAAAATCTGGTAAACTATCATCCAATTTTCTGCCCAAATATCGGTGAATACTCGATTTTTGTTCGATTCTTGAACAATGTGTCTTCTCTGGGATGGGCGATACAACATCTGGCTGGCCCCTGTTGGGCTGGTAGCAGTAAAAATTCTGAATATACCTGGAGGTTTTCATGGCTGTCGCTGCCAACAAACGTTCGGTAATGACGCTGTTTTCTGGTCCTACTGACATTTATAGCCATCAGGTTCGTATCGTGCTGGCCGAGAAGGGTGTCAGTTTTGAGATCGAGCATGTGGAAAAGGATAACCCGCCTCAGGATCTGATCGATCTCAACCCGAGCCAAAGCGTGCCGACGCTGGTGGATCGCGAGCTGACCCTGTGGGAATCCCGTATCATTATGGAATATCTGGATGAGCGTTTCCCACATCCGCCGCTGATGCCTGTTTACCCTGTTGCGCGTGGTGAAAGCCGCCTGTACATGCAGCGTATCGAGAAAGACTGGTATTCGCTGATGAACGTGATTACCAGCGGATCTGCTGCCGAAGCCGACGCTGCGCGTAAGCAACTGCGTGAAGAGCTGCTGGCAATCGCCCCGGTGTTTGGTCAGAAGCCGTTCTTCCTGAGCGATGAGTTCAGCCTGGTAGACTGCTACCTGGCACCGCTGCTGTGGCGTCTGCCAACCCTGGGCGTAGAATTCAGCGGTCCTGGCGCGAAAGAGCTGAAAGGCTACATGACTCGCGTATTCGAACGCGACTCTTTCCTGGCATCTTTAACTGAACCGGAACGTGAAATGCGTCTCGGCCGAGGCTAATGACTGTGGAAATGTCACAACTTACCCCACGCCGTCCGTATCTGCTGCGCGCCTTCTATGAATGGCTGCTGGATAACCAGCTCACGCCGCACCTGGTTGTGGATGTGACGTTGCCGGGCGTGCTGGTTCCAATGGAATATGCACGTGACGGACAGATCGTACTGAACATCGCCCCGCGCGCGGTGGGTAACCTGGAACTGGCGAACGATGAAGTGCGCTTCAACGCGCGTTTCGGCGGTGTACCGCGTCAGGTTTCCGTGCCGCTGGCCGCTGTGCTGGCTATCTACGCCCGCGAAAACGGGGCGGGTACCATGTTCGAGCCGGAAGCGGCGTATGATGAAGAGGTTGCCAGCCTGAATGATGACAATGCATCTGATGAGCGCGAAAGCGACACGGTGATGTCACTTATCGATGGCGACAAACCCGATCATCACGACGACAATGACCCTGATGACGATCCGCCTCCGCGCGGTGGCCGCCCGGCGCTGCGCGTCGTCAAATAAATCCCTTTGTCGTCCGTTTATAAAAGCCAGTGATTCACTGGCTTTTTTCTTTATATCCATCAACAGCTGCAACATTTTTAAATAAGCATTGTTTATATCTCTTATTTCTTTATTGTCTGGTTAATAATTGGCTGGATTTATAAATGCCGTGAATTAATGGGGTTTAAAGTGATATTAATATGATGAGAAAAGTAAAGGTTAATTTTGAGTAATATTCTTTTTTTGATGGTAATCTCTTTTTTGAATGGGTAATTCCTTAATAAATTAAGGAAAAGATCATTTTGTGGTTATCCTTAATCGAATCGTTAATTTTGCTAAATTGCATGTATTTATAAAAACAATACTATGTGCACATGCTGACAAGCATGACGACAATCAGTAACTGGTAAAGGTATTTATCATTACTGGATTAAATATTGCAATTACTCATATGTTAAGGATTAACAAGTGAAAAAAGTTTTACTCGCAACTGCGCTTTCTCTGTGTGTGACATCAGCATTTGCTGCAGACCCTTCAGCGGTACTGAAGGTTAAAGGTACGCTGACCAATGCAGCATGTACACCCGTTCTGAGCAACGGCGGTACTGTTGACTACGGTACAATTAACCTGGGCGATCTGAGTGCGACTGCTACCAACCAGTTGGGCCAGAAAAATATCGACCTGACCATTAATTGCACCGCGGCAACAAAAGTGTCCTGGAATATGGTTGATGACCGCTCTGATTCTAATGCGAACCTGACCGTTGCAAACGCGCTGGTTGGTGGCGGATCTCTTAGCGGCGCTGGTCAAACTTACGGTGTGGGCAAAACTGCGGGTGGCGTTAACATCGGTACTTACGCTCTGATGGTTAAAGTTGACAGCGTAACGGCTGATGGTGCTGCGGTAGATCCAATCTATCAGCAGAACGCAACGGGCAACTGGACCAAGTCTACCAACGGTTCTAGTCAGGGCAGCCATATTCGTGATTTCACCGTCGCGTCTACGGGCACTCTGGACCCGCTGGCTTTCCAGACCGCGACCTTCCCGCTGGCAACCTCACTGGCTGTTCAGAACACCGCAACTCTGGCGATTACCGACGATACTCAGCTTGACGGTCAGTTGACCATCAGCCTGCGTTATCTGTAAGACTTTATTGAGTAAAAGTAATTTTAAAATAATCCAGAGAGTGAATGTTCTGCATTTACTCTCTTTTTAACAGCGCGATAAACATGGAATGTTCTGTTGGGCTATCAAGGAGATAATATTATGCAATGCGTAAAATCGAATATATTTAAAACACTTTTCACCCTCGCTTTATTTTCTACCCATTTTGCGGTTCATGCAGAAGGTATGGTGCCGGAAACCAGCCTGCTGATTATTGATGAAGCCACGCACAGCGGTACCATCAACGTAAAAAATACGGATTCACACCCATCCCTTTTATATACGAACGTGGTTGACCTGCCGGATGATCAGGGGCTTAAGCTGATCGTCACGCAGCCTGTAGTTCGCCTTGAACCCGGTCAAACGCAGCAGCTTCGTTTTATTTTGCAAAGCAAGCAACCGCTGGACGTTGAGCATTTCAAACGCGTAACGTTTGACGGCATTCCGCCAAAAAATGACGATAAAAAAATTAAAATTGGTATTAACATCCGCCAGGATATTCCAGTGCTAATACGCCCGGCTACGCTGGGGGTGGTGACGGACGCATGGAAATACCTCAAATGGTCAACCGTCGGGTCGTCTGTAAAAGTCACCAACCCAAGTAAGTACGTTGTCCGTCTGGCACAAAAAGTCGTATTACAGCCTTCAGGCGCAAACGCCACGCTTTCCAAAACTTACCTTCTGCCAGGTGAGACGATGACGGCTGCGTTGAATAAAACAACCAGTGGTGACAGCCACGTTAAATTTTTCCCGGCCAGCCGCTATGGCGTTGAAGTGCCGAGCTTTACCTCTGAATTAAATAAATAAAATAGGGATAAAACGGTGAATAAAAAAAGCCGTATTGCACTTTGTGTCCGCGCAGTTCTCTGCGGCACCTTGCCTCTGATGATGTTTGACTCCGCTTCCGTACTCGCAAGGGAAGTGACGTTTGATACGGGAGTCATGAAAACGCTGGGGTTAACGAGCGATTTGAACCATTACTTCGCTGAAGCACCGCGTTTTCTGCCCGGAACCCATTCCGTGAACGTCAAAGTGAATGGTGAAGATCGCGGCATGGCCGCCGTCCGTTTCGATAAGGACGGCGTGCTGTGTTTTGATAACGATCTGCTTGATTTCGCCGGTCTTATGCCGGTTCCGCTGAAGGCAGGCGAGGCGTGCCATGACATCCGTGACGATTACCCGAAAGCGCTAATCAACGCGTTGCCAAACCAGGAAGCCGTTGAGTTATACCTGCCGCCTGAAGCGGTAAACAGCCTGTCGTCGGATATCCGAAACTTCCAGCACGGCGGTGCCGCCGGGATGCTCAACTATTCGCTGTTCAGCACTCGTAACGAATATGGCGGTAGCGACAATTCCCGCTACTCGCAGGCTAATCTGGAAGCGGGTTTCAACGCTTTTGACTGGTCGCTTCGCAGTAATTACATCCTGACGGATGACAATGGCAAGAAAAATGCCGACAGCATTTACACCTATGCGGAGCATGTTTTTGTCCCGCAGAAGTTAACCATGCAGGTCGGTGAAATTAACGCCATGTCTAATGTGCTGAGCGGCATACCCATTACCGGCATCCAGCTTATGCCGACCAACGGGCTGACAAGAGACGGTAGCGGCGTCAGCGTGTCCGGCATTGCCCGTTCTTCCCAGGCTCGCGTGGAGATTCGCCAGAATAATCAGCTGATTTTCAGTACGCTCGTGCCCGCGGGGCCATTTACGCTGGATGACGTCCCGATTGCGCGTAACAACGTCGATTTGGACGTTTCCGTCGTGGAGTCTGACGGCTCAACGAATCACTTTATTGTTCCTGCAGCCGCCGTGAAGCAGCGCAACCTTTCACGCCCGCAGGGGCTTACCGTGTCAGCGGGTCAGGTGCGCAGCATCGACAGCGACTACAGCGATCCGCTGGTGATGAACGTGTCCGACGGCTGGCGCATTTTCCCGTGGATGAACCTTCTGGCCTCCGGTACTGCGGCTCAGGATTACCAGGCGGCTGGCGGTCGCACCGATTTTCTGATCAACGACCTCTGGTCTGTTTCCACGACGGTTGCGGCAAGTCAGGAATCGTTTGGTGACAGCAACAGTGGCCTTAAAACCGAGCTGGGAAGCGACCTTACGCTTTCCTCCCATGTCTCGCTTTCCACCAGCGCGACGCACTACAGCGGCGGCTATCGTGAGATGGCAGAAGCAATGGACGACGATTACCAGGGATACGATAACGCCTATTCCGGCAGCGTACATTTTTCATCCGATCTGGCAGGCGTTTTCTCAGCAGGCTTCAACTACAACCAGAGCAGCGGGGACTATGAGGATTCCCGCTATCTGCTGCTGTCGTGGGGTAAGACGTTCAAATATGCCAGCGTGACTGCCAACTGGCAAAGCGCTGTGGGCAACGTCGATGACGATCAGGACGATGAAATGCTGTACATCAACGTCAGCATTCCGTTGAGTCCAGGGCAATCTGTGAGCACCTACATGCGCAAGCAGGGCGACAATACCACTTACGGTGTCGCCAACAGCGGCTCGCTGGGCGACAACACGCACTACTACATCGCCGCCGATCGTGACCAGTCCTCCAGTGATAATAGCTTCAACGGTAACATTAACACCAACCTACACTATACCCAGCTGAGCGTGGGTGGCGGCACCAGCGGTGATAATCAGCGTAACTATAACGCCACCCTGGCGGGCGGCATCGCTATGCACAAAAATGGCGTGACGTTCTCGCCGTATGCGATTCGCGATACCTTTGCCATTGCCAGACTGAGCGAGAAGAAAAGCGGGGTAGAAATCGCCACGCCACAGGGTACGGTCTGGACCGATGCCTGGGGGCAGGCGGTCGTACCTTCGCTTAACGAGTGGCGCAATTCGCGTATTGAAGTGGATGCCAACAAGCTGCCGCAGAATATGACGCTGGCAAACGGCACCCGATATATCGCCGCAGGTCACGCTTCAGTCAGCGAGCTTGACTTCAGGGTGCTAAACAGCCGTCGTGTGATGCTGCGTATGAAGCAAGCCGATGGTCAGCCGCTGAAAAAAGGGCTGACGGTCGTGGATGAGAAGGGCAACTACATTGTTACGGTCGTTGATGATGGTCATGTCTTTATCAACGATGCGGATCAGCTATCGGCGCTCTACGCCATGGATGCCAACAACAATCGTCTGTGCAAACTCGATTTCGCTCTTCCAGAGAAACGCGATGAAGATGCCTTCTATGAAGAAGTAAACGGAGTATGCCGATGAATTATCAACAAACAGTTGGATTAACCGCGCTGGGGATACTTTTCTTCGCGGCGACTGCACATGCGGAAGATTGCCAAATAACGCTCTCGCAGCCGGTGGTGGATTACCACGAAATGCGTCGAGATAATATCGATAAAACCCAGCAGAACTGGCACAAAATGGCGGACCGGACCCTCAACGTTAACGTTTACTGTCCGCAGCCGCAGCAAATGGCGGTGTTGCTGCAGGGGACGGCAGGCGATAAAGGGCGCTTCACATTCGGCCAGTCTGGCGGAATGGCGGTGAAAATCGATGAGATGACCGTCGACGGTAAAAATTATACCGTCGGTAAAACGGTCGACCAGCTCAATTTTACTCCGCAAAGCGGCACGCCTTCGCCGTTTTATGTGCGTAATAATGAAGCGGTTATTGCGGTTGATAATAATCAGGTGCCTTCAGGTCAGCAGATGAATTTCCGGGTGACGCTATCACCCGTGCTGGATGACAATGCGTTTAGCCGCATCACCGATCAAACCGCACTGGAAAGTGATTTAACCTGGACCCTGCTGACGAAGTAGCGGTTCGGGCAATAAATAAAAATCATGAAGAGAAAATAAGCTTCATTATTTTTATCGTCGATGAAATGAATATTTTTATCCTTTCTGATAAGTGAATGCGTTGGGAGGAAAGATATATATTCATTTAACGGCATGAATGCCGTAATTGGTTTGTTATAAATAGATTAAACGTTAAGGATTAACGAATGAAAAAAGTATGGCTTGCAACTGTTCTGTCTCTTTGTGTCTCTTCTGCATTTGCAGCTGACCCGAGCGCCGTTTTGAAGTTAAAAGGTACGTTAACTAATGCGTCCTGTACCCCAACGCTGAGCGGCGGCGGCACCATTGACTACGGCACCGTCAATCTGGGCTCGCTGAGCGCCACCGCAGTTAACCAACTGGGACAAAAAGATTTCTCCCTGACGATTACCTGCCAGGCGCCTATCAAAGTGGGCTTTAGCGTGAATGATGACCGTAGCGGCACGGCGGCGAATGTGGTCGTTAAAAACGGTACCGTAGCCGGTGTTGACGTCCTCCAGCCAGTAAACCTGTTTGGCGTGAATACCACGGCAGGCAATGTGAAGATTGGCAACTACAGTATGTTTGTTAAAACCGACAGCGTAACGGCAGATGGTAAAGCAGTAGGGGCGACCTACAGCTCTGATAATGGGTCGTCCTGGTCTAACGTAGGTTCGCTGATGCAGAACAACGCCAGTGAAATTGTGACTGTCGCAACCACCGGAGAAACTGCGCCACTGGCCTTTACTCAGGCCGTTGTGCCAATGGCTATTTCACTTGCGATTCAGGACACCACGACGTTGGCAATTACTGATGATACCAGCATTGATGGGCAGGCAACTTTCACGCTGAAATATCTGTAATTTATTTTTTAATTACGCTTTATTTAGCAAAGGGAATAAACCGGAAGGTTTATTCCCTTTTTTTCTTACACTTCCAGGTAATTCAGTATCCCGTCAGCCGCCTTGCGGCCTTCGGCAATCGCCGTCACCACCAGGTCGGAACCGCGAACGATATCGCCACCGGCGAAGATTTTCGGGTTGCTGGTCTGGAACGCGTTATCGCTACCTTCTGGCGCAATAATACGACCCTGTGAATCCAGCTCAACGCTGTGCTTCGCCAGCCATTCCATGCTGTGAGGACGGAAACCGAACGCCATCACCACGGCGTCGGCCGGAATGACATGTTCAGAACCGGCCACGATCTCGGCGCGACGACGGCCTTTCGCATCCGGTGCGCCCATCTCGGTACGCGCCATCTTCACGCCGCTCACTTTGCCGTTGGCATTCACTTCAATACCCAGAGGCTGGATGTTGAACTGGAACTCCACGCCCTCTTCACGCGCGTTTTTCACTTCGCGCTTGGAGCCCGGCATGTTCTCTTCGTCACGACGGTAGGCGCAGATTACGTGTGCCGCATTCTGACGAATGGAGGTACGCACGCAGTCCATCGCGGTATCACCGCCGCCCAGCACCACCACGCGTTTGCCTTCCATGCTGACGAAAGGCTCATCGGCGGTTTCGCCGTAGCCCATGATCTGCTTGGTGTTGGCAATCAGGAACGGCAGCGCGTCGTACACGCCCGGCGCGTCTTCGTTCTCCAGACCGCCGCGCATGGACTGATAGGTGCCCACGCCCAGGAACACGGCGTCGTAATCCTTCAGCAGGTCGTCGAGCTGCACGTCGCGGCCCACTTCCACGTTCAGTTTGAACTCAATGCCCATGCCGGTGAAGATTTCGCGGCGACGGGTCATGACCTCTTTTTCCAGCTTGAATGCCGGGATACCGAAGGTGAGCAGGCCGCCGATCTCCGGATGACGGTCAAAGACCACCGCCTTCACGCCGTTGCGGGTCAGCACGTCCGCACAGGCCAGGCCCGCCGGACCCGCGCCGATGATCGCCACGCGCTTGTCGGTTTGCTTCACGCCGGTCATGTCCGGACGCCAGCCCATCTCAAACGCTTTATCGTTGATGTAGCGCTCGATGTTGCCGATGGTCACCGCGCCGAACTCGTCATTCAGCGTACAGGAACCTTCGCACAGACGGTCCTGAGGACACACGCGGCCGCACACTTCCGGCAGGGTGTTGGTCTGGTGAGAGAGCTCGGCGGCTTCAAAAATACGTCCCTCGTTGGCCAGCTTCAGCCAGTTCGGGATGTAGTTGTGTACCGGACATTTCCATTCGCAGTAAGGGTTACCGCAGGACAGGCAGCGGTCTGCCTGTGCTTTGGCCTGGCCTTCTGAAAACGGCTCGTAGATTTCAACAAATTCAATTTTACGGATCTTCAGCGGTTTCTTTGGCGGATCAACACGCTGCAGGTCGATAAACTGGTATACGTTCTGGCTCATCTGAATTCCTTACTGCGCCTGCACGCGCAGCTCTGCTGCGCTACGACTACGGTGACCCAACAGTGCTTTAACATCGCTGGACTTCGGCTTAACCAGCGCGAATTTCGCAGAGAACGCTGGCCAGTTCGCCAGGATCTCTTCGCCGCGCGAAGAACCGGTATGCTGCACGTGTTCGGTAATCAAACCGCGCAGGTGTTCTTCGTGGATAGCCAGCGTGTCAACGTCCAGCACTTCCACCAGCTCCGGGTTCACGCGTTTGCGGAACTCACCGTCTTCATCCAGGACGTAGGCAAAACCACCCGTCATGCCTGCGCCGAAGTTCACGCCGGTTTTACCCAGAACGCAAACAATCCCGCCCGTCATGTATTCACAACCGTTATCGCCAATGCCTTCCACCACGGTGATGGCACCGGAGTTACGCACCGCAAAACGCTCGCCCGCACGACCTGCTGCGAACAGACGACCGCCGGTCGCGCCGTACAGGCAGGTGTTACCGATAATGCTGGCTTCATGGCTGCGGAAGGCTGAGCCGACCGGAGGACGCACCGCCAGCAGACCACCCGCCATGCCTTTGCCGACGTAGTCGTTGGCATCGCCGGTCAGATACAGCTCAACGCCGCCTGCGTTCCACACGCCGAAGCTCTGACCCGCGGTACCGCTGAAGTGCGCGGTAATAGGATCGGCCGCCAGCCCCTGGTCACCGTGCGTCTGCGCGATGTAACCGGAGAGGGAGGCACCCACGGAACGGTCGGTGTTGCGGATATCAAACCAGAACGTTTTGCTCTGCTTGTCGTCCACATACGGCTTCGCCTGCTGCAACAGCTGCGCGTTCAGCACGCCGTTATCGAACGGCGGGTTGTTCTCGGTGCAGTAGACCGCTTTGCCAGGATGCGGCTGCGAGGTTTCCAGCAGCTTGCTCAACTCCAGCTTCTGCTGCTTGGCGGTGAAGCCTTCCAGCTCTTTCAGCAGGTCGGTACGGCCAATCAGGTCCACCAGACGCTTCACGCCCAGCTGCGCCATCAGCTCGCGGGTTTCGCGGGCGATGAACTCAAAGTAGTTGGTCACTTTGAACGGCAGGCCGTGATAGTGGTTCTTACGCAGCTTCTCGTCCTGGGTTGCAACGCCGGTTGCGCAGTTGTTCAGGTGGCAAATACGCAGGTATTTACAGCCCAGCGCGACCATTGGACCGGTACCGAAACCGAAGCTTTCCGCACCGAGGATCGCCGCCTTGATGATGTCGAGGCCAGTTTTCAGACCGCCATCCACCTGCAGGCGGATCTTATGACGCAGACCGTTAGCCACCAGCGCCTGCTGGGTTTCCACCAGGCCAAGCTCCCACGGACAGCCTGCATATTTCACGGAGGAGAGCGGGCTTGCACCGGTACCACCGTCATAACCGGCGATGGTGATAAGGTCCGCATAGGCCTTCGCCACGCCGGTCGCGATAGTGCCGACGCCCGGTTCGGAAACCAGCTTCACGGAGATCATCGCCTTCGGGTTGACCTGCTTCAGGTCGAAAATCAGCTGCGCCAGATCCTCGATAGAGTAGATATCGTGGTGCGGTGGCGGGGAGATCAGCGTCACGCCCGGTACCGAGTAGCGCAGTTTGGCGATGTACGGCGTGACTTTATCACCCGGTAACTGACCGCCTTCGCCCGGTTTCGCACCCTGAGCGACCTTAATCTGAATCACGTCGGCGTTGACCAGGTACGCTGGCGTCACGCCAAAGCGGCCGGATGCCACCTGCTTGATACGGGACACCTTGTTGGTGCCGTAACGGGCCGGATCTTCACCGCCTTCGCCGGAGTTAGAGTTGCCGCCGATGCTGTTCATGGCTTCCGCCAGCGCTTCGTGGGCTTCCGGGCTCAGGGCGCCGATGGACATCGCCGCGGTATCGAAGCGTTTAAACAGTTCGGATGCCGGCTCAACGTCGTCAATGCTGACCGCTTCATCACCCGGATTCAGGGCAATGAGATCGCGCAGCGTTGCCGCCGGACGGTTGTTCACCAGCTCAGCGTACTGCTGATAATCACGGTATTCGCCGCTCTGAACCGCCTGCTGCAGCGTGCGCACCACGTCCGGGTTGTAGGCGTGGTATTCGCCGCCGTGAACGTATTTCAGCAGACCGCCCTGATCCAGCGGCTTACGTGCCAGCCAGGCGCGTTTGGACAGGTTCACCAGATCCTGCTGGAAGTCAGCAAAACCGGCGCCGCCGATGCGGCTGACCACGCCCTGGAAGCAGAGGTTGGCGACCTCGTCATGCAGGCCGACCGCTTCAAACAGCTTCGAGCAGCGGTAGGAGGCAATGGTCGAGATGCCCATTTTGGACATGATCTTGTACAGACCTTTGTTGATACCGTTACGGTAGTTCAGCATCACCGCGCGATAATCTTTGTCGATCGCGCGGGTATCCACCAGACGGGCCAGCGTTTCGTAGGCCAGATACGGATAGATCGCCGTCGCGCCAAAGCCCAGCAGCACGGCAAAGTGGTGCGGATCGCGCGCGCTGGCGGTTTCAACAATAATGTTGGCGTCGCAGCGCAGGCTTTTATCGACCAGACGCGTCTGGATAGCGCCTACCGCCATCGGGGCCGGTACCGGCAGACGGTTTTTCGCGATGTTGCGGTCGGACAATACCAGCAGCACGGTACCGTTACGCACCATCTGTTCGGCTTTGTCACACAGCGCATTCACCGTCTCTTCGAGGCTCGCCTCGTTCACGTCGAAGGTAATGTCGAGCGTGTCGGCGCGGTAGTGCTCCTCTTTCATGGTGGTGAGCTGTTTGAAATCGGAGTACAGCAGGATCGGCGATTTAAAGGTCAGACGGTGCGCCTGGCCTTCGGCCTCGCAGAAGACGTTCATCTCGCGACCGATGCTGGTGGCCAGCGACATCACATGTGCTTCACGCAGCGGATCGATTGGCGGGTTAGTCACCTGCGCGAACTGCTGACGGAAGTAGTCATAGATGATGCGCGGCTGGCTGGAGAGCACGGCAAACGGGGTATCGTCACCCATCGAGCCGACCGCTTCCTGGCCGTTTTCACCGAGCACGCGGATGACGGAGTCCAGCTCTTCCGCGCTGTAGTTAAATTGCTTCTGGTAGCTGGCGAGGGTGTCATCGTCCAGCTCGCGGCTGCCCACTTCTTCGTCCGACAGATCTTCAAACGGCACCAGACGACGCACGTTTTTCTCCATCCACTCTTTGTACGGGTGGCGGCTCTTCAGATCGTTGTCGGTTTCGGCAGAGTGCAGGATGCGCCCACCGCGGGTGTCGATCACCATCAGCTCGCCCGGACCGACGCGGCCTTTCTCAACCACTTCGTCTGGCTGGTAATCCCAGATGCCGACTTCAGAGGCACAGGTGATGAGCTTGTCTTTGGTGATGACGTAGCGCGCCGGACGCAGACCGTTACGGTCCAGGTTACAGGCGGCAAAACGACCGTCGGACATGACGATGCCCGCGGGACCATCCCACGGCTCCATGTGCATGGAGTTAAAGTCGAAGAACGCGCGCAGCTCAGGATCCATATCCGGGTTGTTCTGCCAGGCCGGCGGCACGAGCAGACGCATAGCACGCACGATATCCATCCCGCCTGCCAGCAGCAGTTCCAGCATGTTATCCATCGAGCTGGAGTCCGAGCCGGTTTCGTTCACGAACGGCGCGGCATCGTGCAGATCGGGGATCAGCGGCGTCTGGAATTTATAGGTACGGGCGCGGGCCCACTGGCGGTTACCAGTGATGGTGTTGATCTCGCCGTTGTGCGCCAGGTAGCGGAACGGCTGAGCCAGCGGCCAGCGTGGTACGGTGTTGGTGGAGAAGCGCTGGTGGAACAGGCAAATGGCCGATTCCAGACGCAGGTCCGCCAGGTCCAGGTAGAAGCGCGGCAGGTCAGCCGGCATACACAGACCTTTATAGATGTTCACCAGGTTAGAGAGGCTACAGACGTAGAACTCTTTATCGTCCTGAAGACGTTTTTCAATGCGGCGACGGGCAATAAACAGACGGCGTTCCATATCACGCGGACGCCAGCCCGCAGGCGCGTTGACGAAAATCTGTTCAATACGAGGCAGCGAGGAGAGGGCGATTTCACCGAGCACCCCTTCGTTGGTTGGCACATCGCGCCAGCCGACAATCGACAGGGTTTCACGCTGAAGTTCTTCTTCGACGATGCGGCGTGAGGCGGCAGCCTTTTCAGGATCCTGATTCAGGAACAGCATGCCGACAGCGTAGTTTTTGGCTAAACGCCAGCCGCGCTCTTCCGCCACGATGCGGAAGAAACGATCCGGTTTTTGCAGCAGCAGGCCGCAACCGTCGCCGGTTTTACCATCGGCAAGGATGGCGCCACGGTGCTGCATACGGGCCAGTGCGTGAATAGCAGTACGCACTACCTTGTGGCTAGGTTCGCCTTCTATGTGGGCGATCAGGCCGAAACCACAGTTATCCTTCTCAAGGGATTTATCGTACAACATATCAGTGAACCTCCCCAGGCTCGTCGGGCTTCCCACTGAACTTTACCGTGGCGCACAGGCACAGAAAGAGCATGGCGACGGGGTTTGCGTTTCATACGCGGACCTCGCATTCGCCCTCTTTTTCATCCTTTCGCGCAGGTAAACAAGTTTGAGGACTTGCTTCAGAGGGAATCTCAATTACTGCATAAATATGATGAGCAGGCCGCTCATCCAGAAAGCTTCCAGCGGATTTCCAACTTATCGGGAATTGGTACACAGGTCAAATGGCAATCTTATTTATACAAAAATGTGCTAAAGAGAGATTATCTGTTTGTATTTAAAGGTTATTTAACTAATTTTACATTGATTGAATGCCCTGAAAGAGCGCAGCGGAGTGTGATCTGACTCACTATATGAAAGCGGTATTATCAATGTAGCGTGCTGAATAGCGGTTTTATAGCAGAACAAAAATCTGGCATTGTCTCCAAACCCGCATAAACACACTGTTTTTCAGTGCTGGCGCTATAAATGAAAAAAACAATCAGAACATAAGGAAAAGTAATCACGCACGGCGTGAATGAAACTGCAGTAATCCTGAGTATTTATTCATATAGATAAAGGCCGTCCAGGGCGATTGATCCAGGTCATCGCCGACAGAGGCTAAAAATGGCAGGCTTGTCCCCTTTCTCCGGGACGGTCTATCAGATTATGCAGTTACAGAAATTAGTCAATATGTTTGGTGGGGATCTTTTGCAGCGGTACGGGCAAAAGGTTCATAAGCTGACGCTGCACGGCGGGTTTAGCTGCCCGAATCGCGACGGCACCATCGGGCGCGGCGGCTGCACCTTCTGTAACGTCGCGTCGTTTGCCGATGAGGAGCAGCAGCACCATTCTATCGCTGAGCAGCTTGCCCACCAGGCCAGCCTGGTGAACCGCGCGAAGCAGTATCTGGCCTATTTTCAGGCTTATACCAGCACGTGGGCGGAGGTGCAGGTATTGCGTTCGATGTATCAGCAGGCCGTCAGCCAGGCCAGTATCGTTGGGCTGTGCGTGGGAACGCGCCCGGACTGCGTACCGGACGCGGTGCTGGACCTGCTCAGCGAGTACAAAGATCAAGGCTACGAGATCTGGCTGGAGCTGGGCTTGCAAACGGCACATGACAAAACGCTGCACCGTATTAACCGTGGGCATGATTTTGCCTGCTACCAACGCACCACGCGGCTGGCCCGCGAGCGCGGGCTGAAGGTCTGTTCGCACCTGATTGTTGGGTTACCCGGCGAAGGTCAACAGCATGGCCTTGAAACGCTGAAAAGGGTCGTTGAAACCGGCGTGGACGGCATCAAGCTGCATCCGCTGCATATCGTGAAGGGCAGCATTATGGCGAAAGCCTGGGAGGCCGGGCGGTTAAGCGGTATCGAGCTTGAGGACTATACGGTGACGGCGGGGGAGATGATTCGCCACACGCCACCGGAGATTGTCTACCACCGCATCTCGGCCAGCGCCCGCCGCCCAACGCTTCTGGCACCGCTGTGGTGTGAGAACCGCTGGACGGGGATGGTGGAAATAGACCGCTACCTGCAGGAGAACGGCGTACAGGGTTCGGCGCTGGGCCGCCCGTGGGTTCCCCGTTTACCTGCGACGGCCGCCTAACAAACTCCCCAGCATGCCGCGCACGATCTGATTGGTGACCTGTCGGGCTGCGCTTTTCGCCATGGTCTGCACTACGCCATCGCGCTTGCCGCCGCGCGGCCCGGTGCTGCCGAACAGAATGTCTTTGAGCCCACCGAGAATGCCGTCATCCACGGCGACTGATTGCCCTTTAGCGGCAGGTGCATCCTGCGATTCCGTTGTCGCCTGGACCCCTTTTTGCAGCATTTCGAACGCGGACTCGCGATCCACCTCGTCTTCATATTTCCCGTAAACCGGAGAGTGGTTAATCAGGCCGTTGCGCTCATCGTCGGTCACCGGCCCCATGCGCGAGCAAGGTGCAATGACCATGGCGCGTTCCACTACGGACGGGCTGCCCTTCGCATCGAGGAACGAGATCAGCGCTTCACCGGTGCCTAACGCCTGAATCGCCGCTTCGGTATCAAAGGCAGGATTGGCGCGCATAGTTTGCGCGGCGGCTTTCACCGCTTTCTGATCTTTCGGCGTAAAGGCGCGCAGGGCATGCTGCACGCGGTTGCCGAGCTGCCCGAGCACGTTGTCGGGGATATCCGACGGGTTTTGCGAGACAAACCAGACGCCGACGCCTTTGGAGCGGATCAGGCGAATAACCTGTTCGATCTTATCCAGCAGGACCTGAGGTGCATCGTTAAACAGCAGATGCGCTTCGTCAAAGAAGAAGACCAGCTTCGGTTTTTCCAGATCGCCTGCTTCAGGTAATTGTTCATAGAGTTCGGAGAGCATCCACAGCAGGCTGGCGGCGTAAAGTTTCGGCATCTGGTAGAGCTTCTCTGAGCTCAGGATGTTAATAATGCCTTTGCCACTGCTGTCGGTGCGCATCCAGTCTTTGATATCCAGCATGGGTTCACCAAAGAAATGTTCAGCGCCCTGTTGCTCAAGCGTCAGTAGCCCACGCTGAATAGCGCCCACCGAGGCGCTGCTGATGTTGCCGTACTGGTTCTGGAAGGATTTGGCGTTATCGCCGATGTACTGCGTAATGGCGCGCAGATCTTTGAAATCAAGCAGCAGTAGCCCCTGGTCATCGGCAATGCGGAAGATAATATTCAGCACGCCGGACTGCACGTCGTTGAGGTTAAGCAGACGGGCCAGCAGCAGCGGGCCAAGATCGGAGACGGTGGCGCGTACCGGGTGGCCTTTTTCACCGAAGATGTCCCACACCACCACCGGGTTACCGTGCGGCGTCCAGTCCGTGATGCCAATATTTTTCAGCCGTTCGAGCAGTTTTTCAGAGGCCGTGCCTTCCTGAGCCACACCGGTTAAATCGCCTTTTACGTCAGCCATAAAGACCGGTACGCCAATCTCCGAAAGCGACTCCGCCAGCTTTTGCAGGGTGACGGTTTTCCCCGTCCCGGTCGCGCCGGTGATCAGACCGTGGCGGTTCGCCATCGCGGGCAGTAAATAGAGCTCTTTTTCCAGCGTCCGGGCAATTAACAATGGTGTACTCATGATGCGCTTCCTCTCTTAGTCCTGGGTGGAGTATAGGCAACCTGATAGCAATTTGGTTGAGTAAATTCCTGACTTTGCGGCGCATTATCCAGCGCGGGCTATGCTTTTGCATACGGTTCACAAAATAGTGGGAAACTATGTCCAGATTCTTCTTTAACGATCGCAAACAGCTGGTCAACGATGCCATTGAAGGCATACTGCTTTCTGCGTCACATGCCAATCTCGTCAAGCTTGATATCGATCCGGCCATCAGGATCGTCGCACGCGGCGACTGGGACAAAAGCCGCGTGGCGGTGATCTCCGGCGGCGGCTCAGGCCACGAACCCGCACACGCCGGGTTTGTCGGCAAAGGGATGCTGACGGCGGCAGTGTGCGGCGATCTGTTTGCCTCGCCGAGCGTGGATGCGGTGCTGAATGCCATTGTCGCGGTCACGGGCGATCGCGGCTGTCTGCTGATCGTCAAAAACTACACCGGCGACCGCCTGAACTTTGGCCTGGCGGCCGAGAAGGCCAAACGCTACGGCCTGAAGGTGGAGATGGTGATTGTGGCAGACGATATCGCGCTGCCGGATAACAAGCAGCCGCGCGGTATTGCCGGTACGGCACTGGTGCACAAGATTGCGGGCTACGCGGCGGAGCAGGGGAAATCGCTGAGCGAGGTGCGGGATATTGCGCAACTGGCCTGCGATAACCTCTGGAGCCTGGGCGTGGCGATGCAAACCTGCAACCTGCCGGGCAGCGACGATGAAGAGGGGCGGATTAAACAAGGCCATGTCGAGCTGGGCCTGGGCATTCACGGCGAGCCCGGGGCTTCCGTGGTAGATACGCAAAACAGCAAAGCCATTATCGACACCCTGGTGACGCCGTTAAGCGCGCAGGCGGGTGAGGGGCGTTTTGCGGTGCTGATTAACAATCTTGGCGGCGTATCGGCGCTGGAGATGGCGCTGCTGACCAAAGAGCTGGCGCATTCGGCGCTGAAAGAGAGTATCGCGTACCTGATTGGCCCTGCGCCGCTGGTCAGCGCGCTGGATATGAAAGGCTTTTCTCTGACGCTGCTGAAGCTCAACGATTTCTTCGAAAAGGCGATTCACGCCGACGTCGAGACGCTGGGCTGGCAGAAGCCCGTCGCGTTTGCGCCACTGCGTACCGTGGCGCATAGCGCCATTCATGACCGTGTGGAGTATACCCCCTCTGACAATACGCAGGTGCGTGCGTTTGTCTCCTCCGTGTCGACAACGCTGATCCAGCTGGAAAACCGCCTGAACGCGCTGGATGCCAAGGTGGGGGATGGCGATACCGGCTCTACCTTTGCGCAAGGGGCGCGGGATATTGCGCAGCGCCTGGAGGAGAACACGCTCCCGCTTAATGACGTGTCTAAGCTGCTACTGCTGGTTGGCGAGCGGCTGGCTACGGTGATGGGCGGGTCGAGCGGGGTGCTGATGTCGATCTTCTTCACCGCGGCCGGGCAAAAGCTTCACGATGGTCGGACGCTCCCGGAGGCCTTGCTCAGTGGACTTGCGCAGATGAAGCAGTACGGCGGAGCGGATCTTGGCGATCGCACGCTGATCGATGCGCTGCAACCGGCGCTGGAAGCGTTACAGAAAGGCAATATTCAGGCGGCAGCGCAGGCCGCGCAGCAGGGCGCAGAAGCAACGTCGAAAATGGCGAAAGCCGGCGCGGGACGCTCGTCGTATGTCAATAAAGAGAACCTGGATGGGGTGATGGATCCGGGAGCGGTCGCGGTAGCGGAAGTATTTAACGTATTGGCGCAGCAGTGAAAGTAGGCCGGGTAAGGCGAAGCCATTACCCGGCACTGTCGCATCAGAAATCTGCTTTCAACACCACGCGGTAACGGGCTTTGCCGTCGCGCACGTGCTGGATCGCTTCGTTGATTTTCGACATCGGATACAGTTCGGTGGTCGGCGCCACTTTGGTGCGTCCGGCGAATTTCATCAGTTTGCGCAACTCGTACGGCGTACCGGTTGCAGAACCGGAGATGCTGCGATCCCCACCGATCAGGGTAAAGGCCGGAACCGGCAGCGGCTTCATCACCGCACCCACGGTGTGGAAGTTACCGCCGTAGGCCAGCGCTTCAAAGTACGGCTGCCAGTCGAGATCGACGTTAACGGTGTTGATGATCAGGTCAAACTGGCCCGCCAGCGCGTTAAGCGCTTGCGGATCGCGGCTGTTCACCACTTTATCCGCCCCCATCGCCAGCACTTCTTTCTCTTTCGCCGGGTTCGAGCTGAACGCCGTGACTTCACAGCCCATCGCGTGCAGCAGCTTAATGGCAATATGCCCCAGTCCGCCGATACCGATGACGCCGACGCGGCTGGTGGCGGTGATATGGTGCATCAGCAGCGGTTTGAAGACGGTGATACCACCACACAGCAGCGGACCGGCGGATTCGATATCAATGCTTTCCGGCAGCGGGATAACCCATTGCCAGTCGGCGCGCAGTTTATCGGCAAAACCGCCTTTGTTCAGAATGGTGGGAACGGCGCCTTCGAGGCAGTTGATCTGATTGCCGCTGATACAGGCATCGCAGTGACCACAGCTGCGCGCAGTCCAGCCAATGCCTACGCGCTGGCCCACTTTCAGCCCTTTGTCCTGCGCGGCGCTACCGAGCGCCACGACGCGGCCAATGACTTCGTGTCCGGCAACCAGCGGATAGCTGGAGAAGCCCCATTCGTTGTCGATCATCGAGAGATCCGAGTGGCAGATCCCGCAGTAATCAACCTGTACTTCGACGTCTTCTGCTTTTAGTTCGCCCGCATCGTACTCGTACAGCTCAAGTTCTGCACCCGCCTGCGGTGCGGCGTAGCTTTTTATCTTCGACATCGTGTTTCCCCCGTTGTGGTGTGAACTGAGAGTGTAGAGCATTCAGTTTACAGCCGCTTAACAGAAGAGGGCAGGAACGAAAGTTACAGACTTTTCAGCATCCTGACTTCGCAATCAACGTGGCCGGTACAGCCCAGCGGCGCATCGATATGCTCAAAGCCCAGATGTTCATACAGGCCGATGGCCTCTTTGAGGAAGGCGGTCGTTTCCAGGTAGCAGCGGGTAAAGCCCTGCTTGCGCGCGTGGTCCAGCGCCATCAGCGCCAGCTTTTTGGCCAGTCCTTGTCCGCGTGCCGTTGGCAGGAAATACATTTTTTGCAGTTCGCAGATATCCGGCTCGCTGCAGCTGAGAGGCGCCACGCCGCCGCCGCCGACTACCTGGCCGTTCTGCTCGATTACCCAGTAGGCATGTCCTGGCTGGCTGTAAAGCTGAAAAAGCGCGTCCAGATTCGGGTCGGCAACCGTGTAGCCTTTGTCAGCCGTCAGGCCATATTCGGCAGAAACGGTGCGAATAACGGCGGCGATAGCTGGGTTATCCTGCTCAGTGATCCGACGCATCGTCGTCGCGACGGGGGTAATCACGCTCATAGCATTACTCATTACAAAAATTGACACATAACTGCTGTTAATAGCACCGCAGAAAGGGGAGTGCAAGCGAGGAGTTTTCAGGAAGGTTACCCCTTACGCCCTGAAGCGTAAGGGGTAAAAGCATTACAGGGCAGCGATAACCGCCTGCTGCTCAATCAGCTTGGTCTTCGCATCGGCGAAGGCAACCAGACGCTCACGCTCTTTCGCGATGACCGCTTCCGGCGCGCGGGCAACAAAGCCTTCGTTCGCCAGTTTGCTTTCGATTTTGCCAATTTCCACGTCGACTTTCGCCACTTCTTTCGCCAGACGAGCCAGCTCGGCGTCTTTGTCGATCAGACCTGCCATCGGGATCAGCAGCTCGGCACCGTCGATGATTTTGGTCACGGAAACCGGACCTTTATCATCCGCAGGCAGCACGGTGATGCTTTCCAGACGCGCCATGGTTTTCAGGAAGGTGTTGTTCTCAGTGACGCGACGAACGGCCGCTTCGCTGCACCCGCGCAGCAACAGCTCCAGCGGTTTGCCCGGGGCGATGTTCATTTCAGCACGAATGTTACGTACCGCCACGATCGCCTGCTTCAGCCACTCGGTATCCGCAGACGCCGCTTCATCGACTTTCGCCGCATCGAATGCCGGGAACGGCTGCAGCATGATGGTGTCGGCGTTGATGCCTGCAATCACCTTCACGCGCTGCCAGATGGTCTCGGTGATGAATGGAATAACCGGGTGCGCCAGGCGCAGCAGGCCTTCCAGAACGGTAATCAGCGTGTTGCGCGTGCCGCGCAGCTCTGCCTCAGTGCCGCCGTTCATGACCGGCTTCGCCAGCTCCAGATACCAGTCACAGAACTGGTTCCAGGTGAATTCATACAGAATGCCCGCCGCGATGTCGAAGCGGTAGCTGTCCAGCGCCTCGCGGAACGCTTTCACCGTCTGGTTGAATTCCGCCAGGATCCAGCGGTCAGCCAGGGAGAGGGTCATCTCGCCGCCGTTGAAGCCGCAATCCTGATCTTCGGTGTTCATCAGCACGAAGCGGCTGGCGTTCCACAGCTTGTTACAGAAGTTACGGTAACCTTCCAGACGCTTCATGTCCCAGTTGATGTCACGACCGGTCGAGGCCAGCGCCGCCAGGGTGAAACGCAGGGCGTCGGTACCGTGAGCCTCAATCCCGTTCGGGAACTGCTTCTCGGTGCGCTTGCGGATTTTCTCCGCCAGCTGCGGCTGCATCATGTTGCCGGTGCGTTTTTCCAGCAGCTCTTCCAGAGAGATACCATCAACCATATCCAGCGGGTCGATGACGTTACCCTTGGATTTGGACATCTTCTGGCCTTCGTCGTCGCGGATCAGACCGGTCATGTAGACGGTATGGAACGGAACCTGCGGCTTGCCGTCTTCGTCTTTGATGAAGTGCATGGTCATCATGATCATGCGGGCAATCCAGAAGAAGATAATGTCGAAGCCGGACACCATCACGCTGGTTGGGTGGAACTGACGCAGCGCGTCGGTGTTTTCTGGCCAGCCGAGGGTGGAGAAGGTCCACAGCGCGGAGGAGAACCAGGTATCCAGCACGTCTTCGTCCTGACGCAGGGCTACGTCAGCGCTCAGGTTGTTTTCCTGACGCACTTCATCTTCGCTGCGGCCAACGTAAACGTTGCCGTCGTTGTCGTACCATGCCGGGATACGGTGACCCCACCACAGCTGACGGGAGATACACCAGTCCTGAATATCGCGCATCCAGGAGAAGTACATGTTTTCATACTGCTTCGGTACGAACTGAATGCTGCCGTTTTCAACCGCTTCCACAGCCGGTTTCGCCAGCACGTCGGCACGTACGTACCACTGGTCGGTCAGCATTGGCTCGATAACCACGCCACCACGGTCGCCGTACGGCACGGTCAGGTCGTGAGGCTTGATCTCTTTCAGCAGGCCCAGTGCGTCAACGGCAGCCACAATCGCTTTACGCGCAGCAAAGCGTTCCAGCTTCTGGAACTCGGCCGGGATGTCGCTGGAATAAACGTCGGATTCGTTGCCTTTGGTGTCGTACACTTCTGCGCTTTCGCGGATATCGCCGTCGAAGGTCAGAATGTTGATCATCGGCAGGGCGTGACGACGACCCACTTCATAGTCGTTGAAGTCGTGCGCCGGGGTGATTTTCACGCAGCCGGTGCCTTTTTCCATGTCGGCGTGTTCGTCGCCCACAATCGGAATACGGCGGTTTACCAGCGGCAGCACCACGAATTTGCCAATCAGATCTTTATAACGTGGATCTTCCGGGTTAACGGCCACGCCGGTATCGCCCAGCAGGGTTTCCGGACGGGTGGTCGCGACCACCAGGTAATCTTTACCGTCGGCGGTTTTTGCGCCGTCGGCCAGTGGATAGCGGATATGCCACATGGAGCCCTTGGACTCGCGGTTTTCCACTTCCAGGTCCGAAATTGCGGTGCGCAGTTTCGGATCCCAGTTGACCAGGCGTTTGCCACGGTAAATCAGGTCTTCTTTGTACAGACGGACGAAGACTTCTTTCACGGCGTTGGAGAGGCCTTCATCCATGGTGAAGCGCTCGCGCTCCCAGTCCACGGAGTTGCCGAGGCGGCGCATCTGACGGGTAATCGTGCCGCCGGATTCCGCTTTCCACTGCCAGATTTTGTCGATGAACGCGTCGCGACCGTAGTCGTGGCGGGTTTTCCCTTCTTCAGCGGCAATTTTACGCTCAACCACCATCTGGGTCGCGATACCCGCGTGGTCAGTCCCCGCCTGCCACAGGGTGTTTTTCCCCTGCATGCGCTGGTAGCGGATCATGGTGTCCATGATGGTCTGCTGGAAAGCATGACCCATATGCAAACTGCCGGTGACGTTCGGCGGCGGGATCATGATGCAGAAGGACTCTTTGCTTTCGTCGCCGTTAGGCTTGAAATAGCCCTGCTGTTCCCAGTGCTCGTAAAGCGGCTGTTCGATATCGCGTGGGTTATATGTCTTTTCCATTATTTCCAGGTTGCCGTATTCAGGTTAAAACCAGCCAGGCGGTACGCTTTATAGCGTTCGCGCGCCAGTTGTTTCAAAGATTCTTCGTAAGGGACAAAGTCTACCACTTCTGTGAAAGCGGTGGCAAAATCTGCAAAATCTATCCGCAGGCTAATCAGAATGTCGCGCGCGCTGCTGTTGCGCTTTTGCGGCCAGGCAATTTCAACCGGCGCCCCGCCGCGTGGCCCTTCGCCTGACAGGTTATGCGGAACAAAACTCTCCGGCGGGCGAGCCCACAGCGCTTCATCGAGACGAATCGCCTGCTGCTCATCTTCACAGGCGATCAACACGCGTTTGCCTGCGCGCCAACGTTCTGCGGCAATTTCACACACCAGCTGTTCGACGGCGCTGAGACCGTCCTGATGGGTGTCGTTGTCCAGAAGGTAGAACGTTGCATTCTTCATATATGGGGCTTCTTAGTTTTGGATTCAAATGCAAAGCCGGGTGGCGCTACGCTTACCCGGCCTACGGTTGAATGACGTTGTAGGCCGGGTAAGGCGAAGCCGCCACCCGGCATTTTATATCATTCGTCGCCGTTAAAACCCGCGCGATTGAGCAGGAACTGCGACAGCAGCGCTACCGGACGACCGGTTGCGCCTTTGGCCTTGCCGGAGCGCCATGCGGTACCCGCGATATCCAGGTGCGCCCAGTTGTACTTACGGGTGAAGCGCGCCAGGAAGCAGCCCGCGGTGATCGCCCCGCCAGGACGTCCGCCGATGTTCGCCATATCCGCGAAGTTAGACTCCAGCTGCTCCTGATATTCGTCACCCAGCGGCAGACGCCATGCGCGGTCACCGGCCTGCTCCGAGGCACCAATCAGCTCGTGCGCCAGTGGATTGTGGTTCGACATCAGGCCGGTGATGTGGTGGCCCAGCGCAATCACACAGGCGCCGGTGAGCGTGGCGACGTCAATGACCGCTTCCGGTTCGAAGCGCTCAACGTAGGTCAGCACGTCACAGAGTACCAGACGGCCTTCGGCGTCGGTGTTCAGTACTTCAACGGTCTGGCCGGACATGGTGGTCAGGACGTCACCCGGACGATAAGCGCGACCGCCAGGCATGTTTTCGCAGCCCGCCAGAACGCCGATCACGTTGATGGGCAACTGAAGTTCCGCGACCATGCGCATGACGCCGTAAACCGCCGCCGCGCCGCACATGTCATACTTCATCTCGTCCATGCCTTCGGCAGGCTTGATGGAGATACCGCCGGAATCGAAGGTCAGGCCTTTACCGACCAGCACGACAGGGCGCGCGTCTTCGGCCGGGTTGCCCTTGTACTCGATGACGGACATCAGGGATTCGTTCTGCGAGCCGTTACCGACTGCCAGGTAAGAGTGCATTCCCAGCTCTTTCATCTGCTGTTCGCCGATGACGCGGGTAATGACGTTTTTACTGTAGGCGTCGGCCAACTGACGTGCCTGAGAGGCCAGGTACGCCGCGTTACAGATGTTGGGTGGCATGTTGCCGAGATCTTTAGCCGCTTTAATGCCGGCAGCAATTGCCAGACCGTGCTGGATCGCGCGTTCGCCGCTGGTCAGTTCGCGGCGGGTTGGCACGTTGAAGACCATTTTACGCAACGGACGACGTGGCTCGCTTTTATTGGTCTTCAGCTGATCGAAGCTGTACAGGCTCTCTTTTGCCGTTTCGACCGCCTGACGCACTTTCCAGTAGGTGTTACGCCCTTTAACGTGCAGCTCGGTCAGGAAGCAGACGGCTTCCATTGAACCGGTATCATTCAGCGTATTGATTGTTTTCTGAATCACCTGCTTATACTGACGTTCATCCAGCTCGCGTTCTTTGCCGCAGCCAATCAGCAGAATGCGCTCTGAGAGTACGTTCGGAACATGGTGCAGTAACAGCGTCTGCCCAGGTTTGCCTTCCAGTTCGCCACGGCGCAGCAGGGCGCTAATATAGCCGTCACTGATTTTATCGAGTTGCTCGGCGATCGGGGAGAGTCGGCGTGGTTCAAAGACGCCCACAACGATGCAGGCACTCCGCTGTTTCTCCGGGCTACCGCTTTTTACACTGAACTCCATGCACTACGCTCCTGAATCTTAAAGACAACGGCGGCTGCTACGGATAGAATTGAAACCTTTCGTAACTCATGTCCGCTGTTGTGGTGACTTCGTGTTAATCTTACGTTACTACGGTTTCGACACGTCAGAAAAAGTCCTGAAGCGTGAATCCGCCGGATGTTTTAATCTTAGCGATGATTTCGACGACTCAAGAGAATAAATGACGTTTAAGCCATGAAACAAGCGATTTTCCAGCAAAGAGACGGGTTTTTACGGGCGTATTTAAAGTGATAATCATAAGATATCTGGTGCGGGAGACGCTCAAAAGCCAACTGGCGATCCTCTTCATCCTGCTGCTGATTTTTTTCTGTCAGAAGCTGGTTAAGATCCTCGGTGCGGCCGTTGACGGCGAAATTCCAACAAATCTGGTGCTTTCCCTGCTTGGTTTAGGGATCCCGGAAATGGCGCAGCTTATCCTGCCGCTAAGTCTTTTCCTTGGCCTGCTCATGACGCTTGGGAAACTCTATACCGAGAGTGAAATCACGGTGATGCATGCCTGTGGCCTGAGCAAAGCGGTCCTGGTGAAAGCCGCCATGATACTGGCGCTGTTCACGGGTATCGTTGCGGCGGTGAATGTGATGTGGGCGGGCCCCATGTCTTCCCGCCATCAGGACGAAGTGCTGGCCGAAGCGAAAGCCAACCCCGGCATGGCGGCGTTAGCCCAGGGGCAGTTCCAGCAGGCAACCGACGGAAACTCCGTGCTGTTTATTGAGAGCGTTGACGGCAGTAAATTCAACGATGTCTTCCTGGCGCAGCTGCGTCCTAAAGGTAACGCGCGTCCTTCCGTGGTGGTGGCAGATTCCGGTCAGCTGGCTCAGCGCAAAGATGGTTCTCAGGTCGTGACGCTGAACAAAGGCACCCGTTTCGAAGGCACCGCGATGTTGCGTGACTTCCGCATTACGGATTTCCAGAACTATCAGGCCATTATCGGCCATCAGACGGTGTCGCTCGATCCAACGGATACCGAGCAAATGGACATGCGTACCCTCTGGAATACCGATACCAACCGCGCGCGCGCTGAGTTCCACTGGCGTATTACGCTCGTCTTCACCGTGTTTATGATGGCGCTGATTGTCGTTCCGCTGAGCGTGGTGAACCCGCGTCAGGGACGCGTGCTCTCTATGCTGCCGGCGATGCTGCTTTACCTGATCTATTTCCTGCTGCAAACCTCGATTCGTTCCAACGGCGCGAAGGGCAAGCTGGATCCCATGATCTGGACGTGGTTCGTCAACAGCCTGTACATCTTACTGGCGCTGGGGTTAAACCTGTGGGATACGGTGCCTGTGCGGCGCATACGTGCCCGATTCTCGCGTAAAGGAGCCATCTAATGCAGGCGTTTGGCGTTCTTGATCGCTATATCGGTAAAACCATTTTTACCACCATCATGATGACATTGTTCATGCTGGTGTCGCTCTCCGGCATTATCAAATTTGTCGATCAGCTGAAAAAAGCCGGGCAGGGGAGCTATGACGCGCTGGGCGCGGGGATGTATACCCTGCTCAGCGTGCCGAAAGATGTGCAGATCTTCTTCCCGATGGCGGCCCTGCTGGGGGCGCTGCTGGGGCTGGGTATGCTGGCGCAGCGCAGCGAGCTGGTCGTTATGCAGGCCTCGGGTTTTACCCGCATGCAGGTCGCGCTGTCGGTAATGAAAACCGCCATCCCACTGGTGCTGTTGACCATGGCGATTGGCGAGTGGGTCGCGCCGCAGGGCGAACAGATGGCGCGTAACTATCGTGCTCAGGCGATGTACGGCGGCTCACTGCTCTCGACTCAGCAAGGTTTATGGGCGAAAGACGGTAAAAACTTCGTCTACATCGAACGGGTGAAGGGGAATGATGAACTGGGCGGAGTGAGCATCTACGCTTTCGATGACCAGCGCCGTCTGCAGTCCGTTCGCCACGCCTCTTCGGCGAAGTTTGACGCTGAACATAAGCAGTGGCGGTTGTCCCAGGTTGATGAATCTAACCTGACCGATCCGAAACAGATTACGGGTTCTCAGACGGTAACCGGTACGTGGAAAACCAACCTGACGCCCGATAAGCTCGGTGTCGTGGCGCTGGATCCTGACGCGCTCTCCATCAGCGGTTTGCACAACTATGTGAAATACCTGAAGTCGAGCGGACAGGATGCGGGACGCTATCAGCTCAACATGTGGAGCAAAATCTTCCAGCCGATGTCCGTGGCGGTAATGATGCTGATGGCGCTGTCGTTTATCTTCGGTCCGTTGCGCAGCGTGCCGATGGGGGTTCGCGTCGTGACCGGTATCAGCTTCGGCTTTGTGTTCTACGTGCTCGATCAGATCTTCGGTCCGCTGACGCTGGTTTATGGCATTCCGCCGATTATCGGTGCGCTGCTGCCAAGCGCCAGCTTCCTCCTGATCAGTCTCTGGCTGCTGTTGAAACGCTCCTGATTGACCTCTCCTCGCTTCCGGTTGCCCGGGAGCGAGGCTAATCTCCTGTTTCACCCCGCATTTTTTCTCACAACCTTCAACGTCCCGCCGCGAATTTGAGTATTATTGAGCGATAACGTCGTGAAGGGATCCTCTATGAAGCAAATTCGAATGCTTGCCCAGTATTACGTCGACCTGATGATGAAGCTTGGGCTGGTGCGTTTTTCCATGCTGCTTGCGCTGGCGCTGGTCGTTCTGGCCATTGTCGTGCAAATGGCGGTTACCATGGTTCTGCATGGTCAGGTCGAGAGTATCGACGTCATCCGCTCCATCTTCTTTGGCTTGCTTATTACTCCCTGGGCGGTCTATTTCCTTTCCGTAGTGGTTGAACAGCTGGAAGAGTCCCGTCAGCGTCTGTCTAAGCTGGTGGATAAACTGGAAGAGATGCGCGAGCGTGACCTGAAGCTCAACGTCCAGCTCAAAGACAACATTGCGCAGCTGAATCAGGAGATTTCAGATCGTGAGAAGGCGGAGGCCGAGCGTCAGGCCACCCTGGAGCAGCTGAAAATTGAAATGAAAGAGCGCGAGGTCACGCAGATCCAGCTTGAGCAGCAATCCTCTTTCCTGCGGTCGTTCCTGGATGCGTCGCCGGATCTGGTGTTCTACCGTAATGAAGATAAAGAATTTTCCGGCTGTAACCGGGCGATGGAGTTGCTTACCGGGAAAAGCGAGAAGCAGCTGATTCACCTGAAGCCGCAGGACGTTTACTCTGAAGAGGCGGCGGCCAAGGTCATGGAGACCGACGAAAAAGTCTTCCGTCATAACGTCTCGCTGACCTATGAACAGTGGCTGGATTACCCGGACGGGCGCAAAGCCTGCTTTGAGATCCGTAAGGTGCCCTACTATGACCGCGTGGGCAAACGCCACGGGCTGATGGGCTTTGGCCGCGACATTACCGAGCGTAAGCGCTACCAGGATGCCCTGGAGCGTGCCAGCCGCGACAAGACCACCTTTATCTCCACCATCAGCCACGAGCTGCGTACACCGCTTAACGGCATCGTCGGGCTGAGTCGTATTCTGCTGGATACCGACCTGACCGCAGAGCAGGAAAAATACCTCAAGACTATCCATGTCTCAGCGGTCACGCTGGGTAATATCTTCAATGATATTATTGATATGGATAAGATGGAGCGCCGTAAAGTTCAGCTTGATAACCAGCCGGTTGATTTCACCAGCTTCCTTGCCGATCTGGAAAACCTGTCCGGCTTGCAGGCGCAGCAGAAGGGCCTGAGCTTTGTTATGGAGCCCACCCTGCCGCTGCCGCATAAGGTGGTGACTGACGGCACGCGACTGCGCCAGATCCTGTGGAACCTGATCAGCAACGCGGTGAAATTCACCCAGAAGGGGCAGGTGGCGGTGCGTATCCGCTATGACGAAGGCGACATGCTGCACTTCGAGGTAGAGGACTCCGGAATTGGTATTCCGCAGGAGGAGCAGGACAAGATCTTTGCTATGTACTACCAGGTGAAAGACAGCAACGGCGGGAAACCGGCGACCGGAACAGGCATTGGCCTGGCGGTCTCCAAACGTCTGGCGAAGAGCATGGGCGGTGATATCACCGTAGCCAGCCAGCCGGGCAAAGGGTCAACCTTCACGCTGACGGTCCATGCGCCAGCGGTGGCGGAAGAGGTAGAAGATACCTTTGAAAATGACGATATGCCGCTGCCAGCCCTGCACGTCCTGCTGGTGGAAGATATTGAGCTGAACGTTATCGTGGCGCGCTCGGTGCTGGAAAAACTGGGCAACAGCGTGGATGTCGCGATGACCGGCAAAGCCGCGCTGGAGATGTTTAAACCCGGCGAATACGATCTTGTTCTGCTGGATATTCAATTACCGGATATGACCGGGCTGGATATCTCGCGCGAGTTGACGCGTCAGTACGCGGCCGACGAACTGCCGCCGCTGGTTGCCCTGACGGCGAACGTGCTGAAAGATAAAAAAGAGTATCTCGATGCCGGTATGGACGATGTACTCAGCAAGCCGCTGGCGGTGCCTGCTCTGACCGCTATGATCAAAAAGTTCTGGGATACCCATGATGAAGAGGAGAGCACCATGACGTCTGTTGATAGCGCAAAAGCCCAAACGATACTCGATACCGCGATGCTGGAGCAGTATATCGATCTGGTGGGGCCGAAACTGATTACCGACGGTCTGGCCGTGTTCGAAAAAATGATGCCGGGCTATCTGAGCGTGCTGGAATCCAACCTGACGGCGCGTGACCAGAAGGGTATCGTGGAAGAAGGACATAAAATCAAAGGTGCAGCCGGCTCGGTTGGTTTACGCCACCTGCAGCAGCTGGGACAACAGATTCAGTCGCCTGATTTACCTGCATGGGAAGATAACGTGGGTGATTGGGTTGAAGAGATGAAGCAAGAGTGGCAAAACGATGTGGCGGTGCTTAAAGCCTGGGTTGACGCCAGAAAAAAATGACCCCGGATTAACCGGGGTGCGCGAATACTGCGCCAACACCAGGGAAATCGTGGCTGCGCCTGTTTTTAAACGTTATTTTCGAAAGGGCGCTGCCTGAAAAATTTAGGCCGCACGCAGATAAGATAGCAAATCTTAAATGGTTTGTTACATGAATCAGTGAAATGTGTGAAGCATAGCGTTTTAATCAAAATTATTAATGTGCTTCAGCAAGTTGCAGAAAAGGATTGTCATGATGAAAAAGATTGGTGTCGTGCTCAGCGGATGTGGTGTTTACGATGGTTCTGAGATACACGAAGCCGTCATTACGCTGCTGGCCCTGGCAAAGCAGGGAGCAGAGGTGATTTGTTTTGCGCCAGACAAAAATCAGGCGGATGTGATTAACCATCTGACCGGTGAACCAATGGCGGAAACCCGTAACGTGCTGATTGAAGCCGCACGTATTGCGCGAGGTGACATCCATCCTCTTATTCAGGCAGACGCCGAAGAGCTTGATGCGCTCATTGTGCCGGGTGGATTTGGTGCGGCCAAAAATCTCAGTACCTTTGCCGCGCAGGGCGCGGAGTGTCAGATCGATCCTCATCTCAAAGCGCTGTCGCAGGCCATGCATGCGGCAGGGAAACCGCTGGGCTTTATCTGTATCGCACCGGCGATGTTGCCTAAGATTTTTGATTTCCCGCTGCGCCTGACCATCGGGACGGATATTGATACCGCGGAAATCGTCGAGGAAATGGGGGGCGAACACGTTCCGTGCCCGGTGGATGACATTGTGGTTGATGAAGATAATAAAATTGTCACCACGCCGGCCTATATGCTGGCGCAGAATATTGCAGAAGCGGCTACGGGAATCGAAAAGCTGGTCGCCCGCGTGCTGGTGTTGGCTGAATGAGTCGTCAATCCGGCGCAGGTGCGTGGGTAAAACGTACTTTATTGCGCATCGTTCTGGTGCTGGCGGTGTTTTGGGGCGGTGGACTCGCCCTGTTCAGCATTATGCCGGTCCCGTTCTCCGCCGTGATGGTTGAGCGTCAGCTCGGTGCGTGGCTCAGCGGTGATTTCGGCTATGTCGCCCATTCTGACTGGGTAAGCATGGACGAGATCTCGCCGTTCATGGGGCTGGCGGTCATCGCAGCGGAGGATCAGAAATTCCCGGAGCACTGGGGATTCGATGTGGCCGCGATTGAGAAGGCACTGGCGCATAACGAACGTCATGAAAACCGCGTGCGTGGCGCGTCAACGTTGTCGCAGCAGACGGCCAAAAATCTGTTTCTGTGGGACGGCCGCAGCTGGGTGCGAAAGGGGCTGGAAGCAGGATTAACCCTGGGCATGGAAACGGTCTGGAGCAAAAAGCGCATTCTGACCGTGTATCTCAACGTTGCCGAGTTTGGCGACGGGGTATATGGTGTCGAAGCTGCATCACAACGCTATTTTAATAAACCCGCCAGCAAGCTGAGCATGTCTGAGGCGGCGCTGCTCGCGGCTGTTCTGCCTAATCCCATTCGTTTTAAAGCCAGTGCCCCGTCAGGGTACGTGCGAAGCCGTCAGGCGTGGATCATGCGCCAGATGCGTCAGTTGGGAGGAGAAGGGTTTATGGAGAGCAACAAACTTATGTAGGGCGGGTAAGCGCAGCGCCACCCGCCTGAAGGGGAGAGACCTTAATCTTCGTCGAACCCCGCGTTAAACAGCGCAATCACCGCCGCCAGCGCTTCCTCTTCCTGAGGGCCGGTGGCTTCGACTTCAATCTGACGCCCTTTGGCGGAATCCAGCATCAGCAGCGCGATCACGCTGTTCGCTTCCGCTTCGGTACCTTCGTCATTCCTCAGCAGAACTTCTGCATCGAAACCCTGCATCAGCTCAAACAGCTTCATCGCCGGGCGCGCATGCATGCCCAGCTTATTGGTGATCTCAACGGTCTGTTTTACGGTCATGTTTTACGTTTTTCCAGCGTGCGATGACGGGACTGAACGTTCTTCCCGCGCGAGCGGAAATAGTCGGCCAGCTGTTCGGCGATATAAACCGAACGATGTTTACCGCCGGTACAGCCAATCGCTACCGTCAGGTAGCTACGATTGTTTGTCTCCAGCATAGGTAACCATAGCTCAAGGTAGCTTCGCGTCTGGTAGATAAAATTGTGAACTTCTGTGTGCCTGTCGAGGAAGGCCGCGACGGGTTTATCCAGACCGGTCATAGGACGCAGTTTCGGATCCCAGTGCGGGTTCGGCAGGAAGCGCACGTCGAAAACATAATCCGCATCGATCGGGATACCGTGCTTGAAGCCAAAGGATTCGAACACCATCGTCAGTTCGCGCTCGCGTTTACCCAACAACCGGGTACGCAGCATTTCAGCCAGCTCGTGGACGGACATCTCAGAGGTGTCGACAATCAGGTCGGCACGAGAACGCAGCGGCTCCAGCAGATCGCTCTCTTCATCGATAGCACTCTCCAGAGAGAGGTTCTTACTGGAAAGCGGGTGCAAACGACGGGTATCGCTGTAGCGGCGGATCAGGGTATTACGGTCTGCATCAAGGAACAGCAACTGCGGCGAGAACGCATCGGGCAGGTTACTCATGGCCTGTTCGAAGATCTCTGGCGATTCAGGCATGTTACGAACGTCGATACTGACGGCGGCCGAGGTTTGTCTCTCCGCCAGCGTACGGGCCAGTTCGGGCAACAACACGACCGGCAGGTTATCGACGCAGTAAAAACCCATGTCTTCCAGCGCGCGCAGAGCAACGGATTTCCCCGACCCTGAACGGCCACTGACAATCATCAGCACCATGTTCCGTTTCTCCTCAGGACAACAGATGTGAAGGCCATCTCCTGGTTATGCATCATCCTGATTGCCTTCTGCTTCAGTGATAATTTGATAGAGCTCTTCATCACTTTGAGCCGAGCGCAGTCGACGGCAAATGGTTTTGTCAGCCAGACGCTTGGCGACCAGCGACAGCGTATGCAGATGGGTTTTCGTCTGGTCAGCAGGCACCAGCAGCGCGAAGAGGAGATCGACGGGCTGGTTATCAATGGCATCGAAGGCGATCGGTGTTTCAAGCTGCACAAACACACCGACGGCACGCAGGGTATCCTCTTCCAGTTTGCCATGCGGGATCGCGATGCCGTTGCCGATACCGGTACTGCCCATCTTTTCACGGGTCAGAATCGCTTCGAACACCACCTGCGGCGGCAGGCCCAGCTGTTTTGCGGCCAGTTCACTGATGATCTCCAGCGCACGTTTTTTGCTCTGGCAGTGAACCGCACTGCGGGTACATTCCTGGTTAAGGACATTGCTCAGTTGAAGAGCGGAATCGTTGTTCATCATAATTTCACCTAAGCGCTAACTGTACAAATGGCCTGTTGTGCTTCACAACAGGCCGTCCTGCACCCGTTAACTGCCCGGACAATTAGTGTTGTTTCAGTTTATCTTTATGTTTATTGAGCTGTCGCGCAAGCTTATCAATCAAGCCGTCGATAGCAGCGTACATGTCTTGCCCTTCCGCACTGGCATGCAGTTCACCCCCGTTAACATGCAGGGTGGCATCCGAGATATGAGTCACTTTCTCCACTTTCAACACAATATAGACCTGATTGATCCTTTCGAAATACTGCTCGAGTTTTGCAAACTTCGTGTTCACAAAGTCGCGTAAAGCCTCAGTAATTTCGACGTTTTGTCCAGTGATGTTGAGCTGCATAGTGTCTTCCTTATCGGTTGTGTCAGACCAGCTGTTTACGCTGGTTGGACGGCGGAATGGATAAAGACTCTCGATACTTCGCAACAGTACGACGTGCCACCATAATACCCTGATCGGACAGCATGGTGGTTAACTTACTGTCGCTTAGCGGCTTCGCGGGGTTCTCCGCGGCGATCAACTTCTTCACCAGGGCACGGATGGCCGTGGACGACGCTTCGCCGCCGCCCTCGGTATTCACATGGCTGGAGAAGAAATACTTAAGCTCAAAAATACCGCGTGGACTGTGCAGATACTTCTGCGTGGTGACACGGGAAATGGTTGATTCATGCATCTCGACGGCCTGGGCGATATCCGCCAGCACCATCGGTTTCATATACTCTTCACCCTGCTCAAAGAACGCCTGCTGCTGTTCCACAATGCAGCGGCTGACGCGTAGCAGCGTATCATTTCGGCTCTCCAGACTTTTGATCAGCCATCGCGCTTCCTGCAAATTGCTACGAATATATTGATTGTCGGAGTCGTTACGCACGCTGGTGCACATGGAGGCATACTGCTGGTTGATTTGCAGGCGAGGGATACTGTCAGAGTTCAGTTCAACGACCCAGCGGCCGTTATTTTTTCTGACCAGCACATCCGGGATCACGTACTCGGGTTCGCTGGTCTGGATCGACTGACCGGGGCGCGGATCGAGCGACTGGATCAGATTCACCGCTTCTTTCAGCACCTCTTCTTTCAGGCGCGTGACGCGCATCAGGGTGCGGAAATCGTGGTTCGCCAGCAGATCAAGATGATCGCTGATGATTACGCGTGCCTCGTCGAGCCATGGCGTCTCTTTGCTGAACTGAGAAAGCTGGATCAGCAGGCAGTCGCGCAGATCTTTTGCGGCTACGCCTACCGGATCGAAACGCTGGATGCGCTTCAGAACGGCTTCAACTTCCTCAAGCTCAATTTCGTCGTCGCCCATGCTTTCCAGAATATCGTCCAGCGTGACGGTCAAATAGCCGGTGTCGTCAACGGCATCGACAATTGACGTGGCAATCGCGCGGTCGGTATCGGAGAAGGGGGTGAGTTCCACCTGCCACATCAGGTAATCCTGCAGCGACTGGGTGGTTTCTCCCTGATAGACCGGTAGCTCATCGTCCTGGTAGTCTGCACGCGTACCGGAAGGGGTGCCGGCGGTGTAGATTTCATCCCAGCTGGCATCCAGCGGAAGCTCGTCGGGCATCTCTTTTTGTTCGAGTGCATCCGCGGTATCGAGCGCTTCTGTATCCTGCGATTGCTGGGTATCTACCTCGTCATGAAGATCGGTTTGTTCCAGCAGGGGGTTGCTGTCCAGCGCCTGCTGGAGCTCCTGCTGAAGTTCTAACGTGGACAGTTGCAACAGGCGAATTGCCTGCTGTAGCTGCGGCGTCATCGCCAGTTGTTGGCTGAGCCTTAATTGCAAACCTTGCTTCATGTTCAGAGCATTTTTCTCCGGTTCGGCGTTACGTTACCTCTACCCTATCAGAGTCTGAAGTCTTCCCCAAGATAGACGCGCTTAACATGATCGTCTTCGAGGATCTGCTGCGGCGTACCGTGGGCGATCAGATTGCCCTGGCTCACAATATAGGCGCGTTCACACACGGCCAGCGTTTCACGCACGTTGTGGTCGGTGATCAGTACGCCAAGCCCGCTGTCGCGCAGGTGTTCAATGATACGTTTGATGTCGATAACGGAGATCGGGTCAACGCCCGCAAACGGTTCATCCAGCAGGATAAATTTCGGGTTTGCGGCCAGCGCACGCGCAATCTCAACACGACGGCGTTCGCCCCCGGAGAGTGCCTGACCGAGGCTGTCGCGCAGATGCTCGATGTGGAACTCTTCCATCAGCTCGTTGGCACGATCCTGACGCTGTTCGTTGGTCAGATCGTTACGAATTTGCAGGACCGCCATCAGGTTGTCGTAAACGCTGAGACGACGGAAAATGGAGGCTTCCTGCGGCAGATAGCCGATCCCGCGACGCGCGCGCGCGTGGAGCGGCAGAAGGCTGATGTCTTCATCGTCAATGATAATGTTGCCGGCATCGCGCGGCACAATACCCACAACCATGTAGAAGGTTGTCGTTTTACCCGCACCGTTCGGGCCAAGCAGCCCGACGATTTCGCCGGAGTTAACGGTCAGACTGACATCTTCTACGACACGGCGGCCCTTATAGGCCTTCGCGAGATTTTTTGCAGTTAATGTTGCCATAACGAATTAGTTACTCTTCTTCTGTGCCGGGGCCTGGCCCTTGCCTTTATCCTGCAGCTGCGACGGAACCAGAACGGTGGTGACGCGTTTGCCTTTCTCGCTGGAGGCCTGCATTTTTTGCTCTTTAACCAGATAGGTAATCTGGTCGCCGGTAATGTTGCTGTCCAGCTGTTCCAGATAGGCATTGCCGGTCAGGATGACCAGGTCCTTCGCCAGCTCATAGTGCATGTGCGTGGCGCGGCCTTTCACCGGCTTGCCGTTGTCCTGCATCTGGTAGAAGGTCGCCGGATTACCATAGCCATCGATAATCTCTTTGCCCTGCTCGCCACCTGGACGGGTCACGACCACTTTGTCGGCGTTGATTTTGATGGTGCCCTGGGTCATGACGACGTTACCCGTGAAGGTGACGACGTTACCCTGCATATCGAGAGACTGGGTGTCGGACTCGATATGAATCGGCTGGTCGGTATCGCCCGTTACAGCAAGCGCGGGGAGACTGGTCGCCAGCATCGCGCTGGCGATAATTACTTTAAGGCTGAGTTTGTTTGTTTTGAATTTCATAGGAGGTTCTAACCTTTTCAATCAGCTCGGCGTTCTTGCTGCGTAAGTTCCCGCGCATTCTCAAACCGCTGGAATTAAATGTTGTGCCATACAGTGTGACCAGATCCTGCGACGTCACGTCCTGGGTTACCAGGTTGATCTGGGCATTATCCGTCGTAATTTTTCGCAGTTGCGAGTCGGCGGTCAGGGCGTTGACTTCAACGTGACCATACAGATAAAGCATACGGTCATTTGTCAGTTTTGCCCGATCTGACTTAATTGACCACGTCGGCACTTTGTCCTTATCAAAGGTGGTCATGACAGGCTGGGTAAACCACGAAATACCGTCATCTGAAAAATATTCAACATGCTGGGCAATCAGGCGATAGTTCAGCGCGCCTTCCGGGCTGTAGACCACGGTGTCGCTGTGATCGCTTTTATAGGTTGGATCGTTATTGTTGATCACTTCCGTTTGCGTATCGTCGCGATCGGCAAGGTTCACGCCAATCAATACCAGTGCGACAAGCGAAAGCAAAATGATAATCCAACGTCTGGTTTTACTCATATCGATTGCCCTTTGGCCTCATCAAGCTTGCCCTGCGCCAGCAGAAGCAGATCGCAGACTTCACGGACAGCGCCGCGGCCACCGTTGATGTGGGTAACGTAGTCGGCACGCGGAATCAGCAGCGGATGCGCATCGGCAACGGCGATGCTCAGCCCAACTTCAGCCATCACGGGCCAGTCAATCAGGTCGTCCCCGACGTAAGCCACGTTTTCCGGCGCGATAGCCAGTTTACCCAGTAAATCATTGAACGCCGCCATCTTATCGGACTGGCCCTGATACAGATGGGTAATACCTAAGGTTTCACAGCGGTCTTCTACCAGTTTAGCGTTTCGCCCGGTGATGATCGCCACCTCAATCCCCGAGGTGAGCGCACAGCGGATACCGTAGCCATCGCGAACGTTAAACGCCTTCAGCTCTTCACCATTATTGCCCATGTAAATCAGGCCATCGGAGAGGACCCCATCCACATCCAGGATCAGCAGACGAATGTTTTTAGCCTTTGCCATCATCTGTGTACTGACCGGCCCATAACAGGTTGCAAGGGATGCACCCGCATTACTCATTGTCTTATCCTTCATTACACTACGCCTGCGCGCAGCAGATCATGCATATGTACCACACCCAGCAACTGGTCGCCATCGGCAACCATAACGGAGGTGATATGGCGGGACTGCATCAGGTTCAGCACGTCCACGGCCAGCGTACCCGGACGCACGCGGATGCCGCCGGGCGTCATCACATCGGCAATACCGAGCGTGCGGACATCGACACCCATATCGAACACGCGACGCAGGTCGCCATCGGTGAAGATCCCCTGAATTTTCATCAGATCGTCGCACACGACCGTCATCCCCAGATTCTTGCGGGTGATTTCCAGCAGCGCATCACGCAGGGAGGCTTCTTTACTGACGTGAGGGATCTCATCCCCGGTGTGCATAATATCGTTTACCCGCAGCAGGAGCTTGCGCCCCAGCGCGCCGCCCGGGTGGGACAGCGCGAAATCTTCCGGCGTAAAGCCACGGGCTTCCAGCAGCGCCACGGCAAGCGCATCGCCCATAACCAGTGCCGCGGTGGTGCTGGAGGTCGGCGCCAGGCCGAGTGGACAGGCCTCCTTGGGAACCTTCACGCACAGGTGAATATCGGCTGCGCGCGCCATGCTGCTTTCCGGACGGCTGGTCATGCAAATCAGCGGCACCTGCAGTCGCTTCAGTACCGGGATCAGCGCCAGGATTTCATTGGACTCACCGGAGTTGGAGAGCGCGATGACGATATCCTGCGGCGTGACCATACCCAGGTCCCCGTGCGCGGCTTCCCCCGGGTGGACAAAGAAGGACGAGGTGCCGGTACTGGCAAACGTTGCCGCCATTTTGCGTCCAATGTGGCCGGACTTGCCCATCCCCATCACCACGACTTTGCCGGCACAGTAGAATATCTTCTCACATGCCAGACTAAAATCCTGATTTATGTACTGATCTAACTGCGCCAGACCTTCACGTTCAATCTCCAGAACGTCTTTGCCTGCTTTCTGAAAGTCAAAACCCGGCTGCAATTCTATTTGCGACATAATGCGTTTCCGTTTACCCAGAGAGAAGAGGCGAGAGCCAGTACAGCATCGCCATCCATACGATAAATCCACCCGTCAGCAGCGCGCCTGCGCCTTTACCGATCTGTCGTTGCCGCCGCCAGCAGAGCAGGGCAAAAATCACGCTGACCAGCAACATCACGCCGTAATCACGTGAGAACGCCAGGGGATTAAAGGGCCCTGGCGAAATCAGGGCTGGCAGGCCCATCACAATGGCGATATTAAAAATGTTAGAGCCGATGATATTACCAATGGCAATGTCATCCTCACCTTTACGGGCCCCCGCAATGGCGGTGGCCAGCTCCGGCAGGCTGGTGCCGATGGCAATCACCGTCAGGCCAATGGTCAGCTCGCTGATGGCAAAATAGTTCGCCAGCACCGTCGCGTTATCCACGACCATGCGCGTTGCCATCGGCATGATGATCAGCGCGACGCCCAGCCAGAGCAGGGCAACAGGCAGCGTGCCTTCTCGTGGAAGCTCGGCGACCTGCTCACGCGTGAGGCTATCCTGACCCTGCTTTTCAGCCTGACGGGCGATTTTAACACTATACAGCAGCCAAATAACGGCCAGCGCCAGCAAGAAAATGCCGTCGCTGTAGCTCAGTACGCCATCGTAAAATACGCACCCTGCCAGCAGGCTTACGAGTAACATTAGCGGCAATTCACGGCGCAGAACATCAGAATGCACGCGAAATGGATGGAGCAGCGCGGCCAGGCCCAAAATCAATAAAATATTGACGATGTTAGAGCCAATCGCGGTGCCGACTGCCAGGTCTACCTGGCCATGCAGCGATGCCGAGACAGAGACGATGATTTCAGGAAGTGACGTTCCTACGCTGACCACGGTCATCCCGATGACGACAGGCGGTACGCCACTCAGGCGACACAGGATAGATGCAGCAAACACTAAACGGTCAGCACTGTAGACCACCAACAGTAAACCAATTATTAACAGTGCTGTTGCTAAAAGCATCAAAAGTCCTTTCTTCAGGTATACTCGTCGGTCCATTGCTCGGGAATGGCTGGACTGCATACAGTCTGAGGCGTAACGAATTCCTAATTTTGACTTTATGCGCCGGAAAAGTAAAACAAATGCCAGCTTTCGCTAACCTCTACGGTTATTATTCTGTAAAAATGCTGAGTTTAGGGCTGATTCAGGCTACATGCCTTAACGTGAGCAGGATAAGAAAGGAACCATAAATGAGCCAAACTATGGCGAATTTAGTCGATGTCCGCGGGGTGAGTTTTTCTCGCGCCAACAGATTGATATTTGATGATATTTCGTTGACCGTGCCGCGTGGCAAGATCACTGCCATCATGGGGCCGTCCGGGATCGGTAAAACGACCCTGCTTCGCCTTATTGGCGGGCAGATCCCACCGGATAGCGGTGAGATCCTCTTTGATGGCGAAAACATCCCGGAGATGTCACGCTCGCGCCTGTATACTGTTCGCAAACGCATGAGCATGCTCTTTCAGTCGGGGGCCTTGTTCACCGACATGAACGTCTTTGATAACGTGGCCTATCCGCTGCGCGAGCATACCAGCCTGCCGCCTGCGCTGCTGAAAAGCACGGTGATGATGAAGCTTGAAGCCGTCGGGCTGCGGGGCGCCGCGAAACTGATGCCTTCGGAGCTGTCCGGCGGGATGGCGCGTCGTGCCGCGCTGGCGCGCGCCATCGCACTAGAACCTGATTTAATCATGTTCGACGAACCGTTTGTCGGGCAGGATCCCATCACGATGGGCGTGCTGGTGAAGCTCATCTCTGAACTGAATAGCGCGCTTGGCGTCACCTGCATTGTGGTGTCTCACGATGTACCTGAAGTGCTGAGCATTGCCGATTACGCCTACATCGTAGCGGACAAAAAGATCGTCGCACACGGTAGCGCCCAGGCGCTGCAGGAAAATTGCGATCCACGCGTGCGGCAGTTCCTTGACGGTATTGCCGATGGCCCTGTGCCGTTCCGCTACCCGGCGGGCGACTATCGTGACGATTTACTGGGAATAGGGAGTTAAGCCACTCATGCTGTTAAATGCGTTGGCCGCTCTCGGACACCGTGGCATAAAAACCATCAGGACGTTCGGGCGTGCCGGATTGATGTTATTCAACGCGCTGGTCGGCAAACCGGAATTCCGTAAGCACGCGCCGCTATTGGTGCGGCAGCTTTATAATGTCGGCGTGCTGTCGATGCTCATCATCATTGTCTCCGGTCTGTTTATCGGGATGGTGCTGGGTCTGCAGGGCTACCTGGTGCTGACAACCTACAGTGCGGAAACCAGCCTCGGGATGCTGGTGGCGCTCTCGCTGCTGCGTGAACTGGGGCCCGTTGTGGCGGCGCTGTTGTTCGCCGGGCGCGCGGGGTCAGCCTTAACCGCTGAAATTGGCCTGATGCGCGCGACTGAGCAGCTCTCCAGCATGGAGATGATGGCGGTCGATCCGCTGCGTCGCGTGATCTCGCCGCGTTTCTGGGCGGGGGTTATCTCTTTACCGCTGCTGACGATACTGTTTGTCGCCGTGGGTATCTGGGGCGGTTCGCTGGTTGGCGTGCACTGGAAAGGCATTGACGCCGGTTTCTTCTGGTCTGCCATGCAGGACGCCATTGACCTGCGAATGGATCTGGTTAACTGCCTGATTAAGAGCGTGGTATTTGCCATTACGGTTACCTGGATTGCATTGTTTAATGGTTACGATGCGATTCCGACGTCGGCGGGCATTAGCCGCGCTACTACACGTACAGTCGTTCATTCGTCGCTGGCCGTACTGGGTCTGGATTTTGTGCTCACCGCACTGATGTTTGGGAATTGAGTTCATGCAAACGAGAAAAAATGAAATTTGGGTCGGTGTATTCCTGCTGCTGGCGCTGCTGGCCGCGCTGTTTATCTGCCTGAGAGCGGCAGATATCACGTCTGTACGCACCGAGCCGACGTATCGCATCTATGCCACCTTCGATAACATCGGCGGGCTGAAGGCGCGTTCACCGGTCCGTATTGGCGGCGTGGTGATCGGCCGCGTATCTGACATTACGCTGGATGAGAAGACCTATCTGCCGCGCGTCGCGATGGATATCGAAGAGCGTTACAACCACATTCCGGACACCAGCTCCCTGTCTATCCGGACTTCCGGTCTGCTGGGCGAACAATATCTGGCGCTTAACGTCGGTTTTGAAGACCCCGAGCTGGGAACGACTATCCTTAAGGACGGGAGCGTGATCCAGGACACCAAGTCCGCCATGGTGCTGGAAGATATGATTGGTCAGTTCCTTTACAACAGTAAAGGGGATGATAAAAAGTCTGACAATGCCCCTGCGCAGAGTGAAGACCATACCAATGCCGCGCCGACCCCAGGTGCTGCGAATTAATATCAGGAGAAGTCATTCATGTTTAAACGACTGTTAATGGTTGCCATGCTGGTCATCGCCCCTCTCACCGCGGTCCACGCGGCGGATCAGAGTAACCCGTACAAACTGATGGACGAGGCCGCGAAGAAAACCTTCGATCGTCTTAAAAACGAGCAGCCTAAGATTCGTGCTAATCCTGATTACCTGCGTGACGTGGTTGACCAGGAGCTGCTGCCGTACGTGCAGATTAAATATGCGGGAGCGCTGGTGCTGGGCCGCTATTACAAAGACGCGACCCCGGCGCAGCGTGAAGCCTATTTTGCCGCTTTCCGTGAATACCTGAAGCAGGCTTATGGTCAGGCGCTGGCGATGTACCACGGTCAGACCTATCAGATCGCCCCGGAGCAGCCGCTGGGTGATGCGACCATCGTCCCTATTCGCGTAACGATCAACGATCCTAACGGCCGTCCGCCGGTGCGTCTGGATTTCCAGTGGCGTAAAAACAGCCAGACCGGCCACTGGCAGGCGTATGACATGATCGCCGAAGGCGTAAGCATGATCACCACCAAACAGAACGAGTGGAGCGACCTGCTGCGCACCAAGGGGATTGATGGCTTGACCGCGCAGCTGCAGTCCATTGCTCGTCAGAAAATCACGCTGGACGAGAAGAAGTAATGTCACAGCAACTCAGCTGGTCGCGTGAAGGCGAGACATTAAAGCTGTCCGGAGAGCTGGATCAGGATCTGCTGAACCCCTTATGGGATAAACGCCATGAGGCCATGCAGGGCGTGACGCTCATTGACTTAACTGACGTCACGCGGGTGGATACGGCAGGCGTTGCGCTGCTTGCCCATCTGGTTGCGGTAGGGAAAAAGCAGGGGGCGAGCGTCACGCTTCGCGGCGCGAGCGAGAATGTCGTGACCCTTGCGCAGCTCTACAATCTCCCTCAGGACGTATTGCCTCGTTAATATTTTCAGTGCGTTACTTCCGAAAGCCCTGACAGTTTCATCGTCGGGGCTTTTTGCTTGTTTAAGACGACGCCACTTTGCTCTAAGATGTTGGGCTTGTTTTCACTATCAGATGATTAAGAACCCATGGAAAATCATGAAATCCAGACAGTGCTGATGAATGCACTCTCCCTTCAGGAAGCCCACGTCACTGGCGATGGCAGTCACTTCCAGGTTATTGCTGTGGGTGAGATGTTCGACGGTATGAGCCGTGTGAAGAAACAGCAGGCTGTGTACGCGCCGCTGATGGAATATATTGCGGATAACCGCATCCACGCCCTGTCGATTAAAGCGTTCACCCCGCAAGAGTGGGCACGCGATCGCAAACTAAACGGTTTTTGAGCTGAGGGCGACAGGCCCGCAGCACGGTTGAATTTATAAGAGAGCACACAATGGATAAATTTCGTGTACAGGGGCCAACGCGTCTCCAGGGCGAAGTCACAATTTCTGGCGCGAAAAACGCCGCGCTGCCCATCCTCTTTGCTGCGCTGCTCGCGGAAGAGCCGGTAGAGATTCAGAACGTACCGAAGCTGAAAGATATCGACACCACCATGAAGCTGCTCACCCAGTTGGGCACGAAAGTCGAGCGTAATGGTTCCGTCTGGATCGATGCCAGCAAGGTGAACAACTTCTCTGCCCCTTACGATCTGGTGAAAACCATGCGTGCTTCCATCTGGGCGCTTGGCCCGCTGGTGGCGCGTTTCGGTCAGGGGCAGGTTTCGCTGCCGGGCGGCTGCGCCATCGGTGCGCGTCCGGTTGACCTGCACATCTTTGGTCTGGAAAAACTGGGCGCAGAGATCAAGCTGGAAGAAGGCTACGTTAAAGCGTCCGTCAATGGTCGTCTGAAGGGCGCGCACATTGTTATGGACAAAGTGAGCGTAGGCGCAACGGTAACCATTATGTCTGCGGCAACGCTGGCAGAAGGGACCACTATCATCGAAAACGCCGCGCGCGAACCGGAAATTGTGGATACCGCTAACTTCCTCGTGGCGCTGGGCGCGAAGATCTCCGGTCAGGGTACCGACCGTATCACCATTGAAGGCGTTGAGCGTCTGGGCGGGGGCGTCTATCGCGTACTGCCGGACCGTATCGAAACCGGTACCTTCCTGGTCGCTGCCGCGATCTCTGGCGGGAAGATTGTTTGTCGCAACGCACAGCCTGATACGCTGGATGCGGTGCTGGCGAAACTGCGTGATGCCGGAGCGGATATCGAAATCGGTGAAGACTGGATCAGCCTCGATATGCATGGACAGCGTCCAAAAGCGGTCAATGTGCGTACGGCGCCACACCCGGCGTTCCCAACGGACATGCAGGCGCAGTTCACCTTGTTGAACCTGGTCGCCGAAGGGACTGGCTTCATCACTGAAACCATTTTCGAGAACCGCTTTATGCACGTACCGGAGCTGATCCGTATGGGTGCACGTGCTGAGATCGAAAGTAATACCGTGATTTGCCATGGCGTTGAGACACTGTCCGGCGCTCAGGTGATGGCAACCGATCTGCGTGCGTCTGCCAGCCTGGTGTTGGCGGGTTGTATCGCGGAAGGTACAACGATCGTGGATCGTATTTATCACATCGATCGTGGCTATGAGCGTATCGAAGATAAACTGCGCGCGCTGGGTGCCAATATCGAGCGTGTGAAGGGCGAGTAATCGTTCCGGCAGCCCCCTGCCAGACATGACCGGGGGGTTGCTGTTCCTGTCAAAAAACGCGTTATTCCTGCGGTTCTTTTTTTACTTTTCTCTGGCGAATCATGCGCGATCTGTCGATAAATTCATGAGTAACGGGATCGTGGTAGCGCGAAGGCCAAATCACCCACGGATGCGTATCCAGCGCCGTCGCGATAATTAATTCTCCTTTTGGCCAGGGGCGGGTGAGGGCGTTTGCCAGAGTTGAAGAACTCAGTCCATGGCGGCGGGACTCTGCTGCCAGTGAAGTGCCTCTTTTGCGCAGTGCGGCAATAATATCAGCCGTGTGCCAGTCGATAAATTTCGTATCCATAACGCCGTCCTTAAGTTCGGATTCACCTACGCCGTTTCTTCTGAAACGACGGGTTTACTATACCCATTTCGAACTCTTGTTCTAAAAAGTTCGCGTTACTTGAAGGAATATTCAGAATAAGACACGGCTTTATTCATGCGGTCTCTAAACCGATGAATTTACGTGAATGCGGAATTTACGGGTGTGTACTGGAATCTCCCCGCCAGGAACGCGGGGAGAGAAAGCAAGATTAACGGTCGCGCTGAACGGCGATGTGGGCAAGACCAATCAGTGCCTCGCGCCATGGGCTGTCGGGAATGACCTGGAGTGCTTCGATGGCTTTGTCGGCTTCTTCTTCCGCACGCTGACGCGTCCATTCCAGCGAGCCGCAGATCGCCATGGTTTCCAGCACAGGTTCCAGAAGATGGCGGCCATTTCCCTGCTCAATCGCTTCACGGATCATTTTCGCCTGTTCGGCCGTTCCGTTACGCATGGCGTGGAGCAGCGGCAGGGTCGGTTTGCCTTCGTTCAGGTCATCGCCAACGTTTTTGCCGAGCGTCTCGCCGTCCGCACTGTAGTCCAGCAGATCGTCAATCAGCTGGAAGGCTGTGCCCAGATAGCGGCCATAGTCCTGCAGGCCTTTTTCCTGTGCTTCGGTACAGCCAGCCAAAATGCCGGAACACTGGGCCGCCGCTTCAAACAGACGCGCGGTTTTGCTGTAGATGACGCGCATGTAGTTTTCTTCGGTGATGTCCGGGTCGTTGACGTTCATCAACTGCAGCACTTCGCCTTCAGCGATGACGTTAACGGCTTCAGACATTACTTCCAGCACTTTCAGGGAACCCAGGCTGGTCATCATCTGGAAGGCGCGGGTATAGATAAAATCCCCCACCAGGACGCTGGCTGCGTTTCCGAACGCCGCGTTAGCCGTGGCTTTGCCACGACGCATATCCGATTCATCCACCACATCGTCGTGCAGAAGCGTCGCCGTGTGGATAAATTCGATGAGCGCTGCGATAGTGATGTGAGCATTTCCCTGATAACCAACGGCTCTGGCAGCCAGAATGGCAATCATCGGACGAATGCGTTTACCGCCGCCGCTGACAATGTAATAGCCCAACTGATTGATCAGCTGAACGTCAGAGTTGAGTTGCTCCAGGATTGCTGCATTCACACCCGCCATATCTTGCGCGGTTAACTCGTTGATTTTTTCTAAATTCATCGCAAAAGCCGGGCTTTTTATCCTGTTGATCCCATCTACAATGGGGTAACGAAGGGTTTCGGTTTATCAATAGTAGTGCTGATTGTACTGAAAAAACGGCTCAGATAAACGTTACCGTACGTGTTGTGTTTTTTTTCTTCATGTATTGACGGTAGCACTTGTCAAAGGCTCGCGTTTTGCGTAATATTCGCGCCCTATTGTGAATATTTATAGCGCACTCTGATTCATACGAGGACGTGCGCGGAAGCGGAGTTTATATGTACGCGGTTTTCCAAAGTGGTGGTAAACAACACCGAGTAAGCGAAGGTCAGACCGTTCGCCTGGAAAAGCTGGACATCGCAACTGGCGAATCTGTTGAGTTCGCAGAAGTTCTGATGATCGCAAACGGTGAAGAAGTCAAAATCGGCGTTCCTTTCGTTGATGGCGGCGTTATCAAAGCTGAAGTTGTTGCACACGGTCGTGGCGAGAAAGTTAAAATCGTTAAGTTTCGTCGTCGTAAGCACTACCGTAAGCAGCAGGGCCACCGTCAGTGGTTCACTGATGTGAAAATTACTGGCATCAGCGCCTAAGACCTGAGGAGAGATTTAAATGGCACATAAAAAGGCTGGCGGCTCCACACGTAACGGTCGCGATTCAGAAGCTAAACGCCTGGGCGTTAAGCGTTTCGGTGGCGAGTCCGTTCTGGCGGGTAGCATCATCGTTCGTCAACGTGGTACCAAATTCCACGCTGGCAACAACGTAGGTTGCGGTCGTGACCACACTCTGTTTGCTAAAGCAGACGGTAAAGTGAAATTTGAAGTTAAAGGCCCGAACAACCGTAAATACATCAGCATCGTTGCTGAGTAAGGTTTTCTCGGTCCGGTAACGGATTAAAGCCCCGCAACCTGTTGCGGGGCTTTTTACATTGGAAACCCGGTAATTTTTTCTGTAGGGAAAACGGGCATGAAGCAGCAGGCCGGCATAGGAATTCTTTTGGCGCTCACAACCGCAATGTGCTGGGGTGCGCTGCCAATTGCAATGAAGCAGGTACTGGAAGTGATGGAGCCGCCTACGGTGGTCTTTTATCGCTTTCTGATGGCAAGCATCGGCCTTGGGGCGATTCTGGCCATCAAAGGTAAGCTTCCACCCTTGAGGCTCTTCCGTAAACCGCGCTGGCTGGTGCTGCTGGCTATTGCGACGGGCGGTCTGTTCGGTAACTTCATCCTGTTCAGCTCTTCCCTGCAATATCTCAGCCCCACGGCGTCGCAGGTGATTGGTCAGCTTTCGCCGGTGGGCATGATGGTCGCCAGCGTCTTTATCCTCAAGGAGAAGATGCGCGGTACGCAGATTATCGGGGCGAGCATGCTGTTGTGCGGTCTGGTGATGTTCTTCAACACCAGTCTGATCGAGATTTTTACCCGCCTGACGGATTACACATGGGGTGTCATTTTCGGTGTGGGGGCAGCAACGGTCTGGGTGAGCTATGGTGTCGCGCAAAAGGTGTTATTGCGTCGGCTTGCCTCACAGCAGATCCTCTTTTTGCTGTACGCTTTGTGTACAATAGCATTGCTGCCATTAGCGAAGCCGGGCGTAATTTCCCAGCTTAGCGACTGGCAACTGGCGTGCCTCATTTTTTGTGGGCTGAACACGCTGGTCGGTTATGGCGCGCTGGCCGAAGCGATGGCGCGCTGGCAGGCAGCACAGGTGAGTGCGTTGATCACGCTTACCCCGCTGTTTACGCTGTTATTTTCAGATTTGTTATCAATGGCCTGGCCCGATGTCTTCGTCAGACCGATGCTCAACCTGTTGGGTTATCTCGGTGCGTTTGTCGTGGTTGCGGGCGCGATGTATTCCGCCATTGGTCATCGTCTCTGGGGACGTTGGCGCAAAAATGAAGCGGTTGTAGTAGTCCCCCGCTCAGGCGAATGAGTTACGGAGAGTAAAATGAAGTTTGTTGATGAAGCGACGATCCTGGTCGTGGCTGGTGATGGCGGCAACGGTTGCGTGAGCTTCCGCCGTGAAAAGTATATCCCTCGTGGCGGTCCTGATGGCGGCGACGGTGGGGATGGTGGTGACGTGTGGCTGGAGGCGGATGAGAACCTCAACACGCTGATCGACTACCGTTTCGAAAAATCCTTCCGCGCTGAACGTGGCCAGAACGGCCAGAGCCGTGACTGTACCGGGAAACGCGGTAAAGACGTCACCATTAAAGTGCCGGTCGGTACGCGTGTGATTGACCAGGGGACGGGCGAAACCATGGGTGACATGACCAAACACGGTCAGCGCCTGATGGTGGCGAAAGGCGGCTGGCACGGTCTGGGTAACAGCCGTTTCAAATCTTCCGTTAACCGTACGCCGCGTCAGAAAACGATGGGTACGCCGGGCGATAAGCGCGACCTGCAGCTGGAGCTGATGCTTCTGGCTGACGTGGGCATGCTGGGTATGCCAAACGCAGGTAAATCGACGTTTATTCGCGCCGTCTCTGCAGCCAAGCCAAAAGTGGCGGACTATCCGTTTACCACGCTGGTACCAAGCCTGGGCGTTGTCCGTATGGATAACGAGAAGAGCTTCGTGGTCGCCGATATTCCGGGCCTGATTGAAGGCGCCGCGGAAGGGGCGGGTCTGGGTATTCGCTTCCTGAAACACCTTGAGCGCTGCCGCGTGCTGCTGCACCTTATCGATATCGATCCTATCGACGGTTCCGATCCGGTTGAAAACGCCCGCATCATCGTTGGCGAGCTGGAAAAATACAGCGAAAAACTGGCGAATAAACCACGCTGGCTGGTCTTCAACAAGATCGACCTGATGGACAAAGCCGAAGCGGAAGCAAAAGCGAAAGCCATTGCTGAAGCGATGGGTTGGGAAGATAAATACTACCTGATCTCTGCGGCAAGCCAGGTCGGCGTGAAAGATCTGTGCTGGGATGTGATGACCTTCATCATTGAGAACCCAATTGTTCAGGCGGAAGAAGTCAAACAGCCTGAAAAAGTCGAATTCATGTGGGATGACTACCACCGCCAGCAGCTCGAAGAGCTGGAAGCGGAAGAAGACGATGAAGACTGGGACGATGACTGGGATGAAGACGACGAAGAAGGCGTCGAGTTCATCTACAAGCACTAATTGCTGTTCAAAGCCCCCATTATGGGGGCTTTTTTATTCCAGCGTTGCGGGCAGCCAGCAGCTGGCGATTAAACCGCCTTCAGCGCCATTCTCAAGCGTCAGCCTGCCGTGGTGGAGCTGGACGATGCGCTGTACGATACTCAGGCCCAGACCGCTGCCTCCGTAGCGCTGGTCAAGACGGCGGAATGGCTCGGTAATGGACTGCCGGTGCGCTTCATCAATCCCCGGGCCCTGATCGATAACGCTGATCTGCGTCCCGCCGTCGACCTCGGTTAATGTCACTGTAATCGTTGTCCCTGTCGGGCTGTAGCGCCCGGCATTCTCCAGCAGGTTGCGCAGCATCAGGCGCAGGAGAACGGCGTCTCCCTGAACCGTGAGCGCGCTTTTAGCGGGCCAAATCACCGTATGCTCTTTGGCTTCATGCCCAAGGCCGAGCGGTTCGATGATATTTTCCGTCCAGTTCACGGTTTCGTAGTGGCCGCTCGCCATGGCCTGTCCGGCACGGGCCAGCATCAGCAGTTGTTCAACGGTATGCATGAGCTGATCGATACGACTAACCAGCGTGGCGGCCTGAGGCGTACCTGACTGCGACATCAGCTCCAGATGGAGCCGGATACCGGCCAGAGGCGTTCTCAGCTCGTGTGCGGCGTCTGCGGTGAAGAGACGCTCCTGCTGGATGGTGCTATCCAGTCGGGCCAGCAGCTGGTTCAGGGAGGTCGTCACCGCGCCAATTTCTTCCATGTCGGAATACATAGGAAGCGGGGTTAAGTTATCGGCTGAGCGGTTAGCAAGGCTGTCGCGGAGCTTATTCAGCGGCCGGGTTATCCAGGTGACGGCCCAGAAGGAGAAGAGCAGGGTAAAGCCGACCATCACCAGGGAAGGGACCAGCAGCGAGGCAATCGCTTCGCGGATCTCTTTCTCAACGTGATTATTGCGTGCTTTCGCTGACAGCGTTTCGTTGACCAGAAAACCAATCTGTTCACGGCTTTCATGCCACAGCCAGATGACGCTTATCAGCTGGAAAAATAACAGAATGACCGCCAGCAGCACCATCAAACGCCGACGCATGCTGTTCATTTCTGGCTCTCCAGACGGTAGCCGACGCCGCGAACGGTTTTGATCCTGTCTTTGCCGAGCTTCCGCCGCAGGTTATGAATATGGACCTCAAGGGTATTTGACCCGGGATCGTCCTGCCAGGAGTAGATATCCTGCTGGAGCGTTTCTCGGTGTACCGTTTGCCCGCTGCGCATGATCAGACGCGTAAGCAAGGCGAACTCTTTTGGCGTCACCTCTACGGCCTGATCCTGACGCAGCACCTGCTGGGTTTGCAAATTCAGCGTTATATCGCCGTCGGTCAGTAAGTTATCACTGTGGCCCTGATAGCGGCGAATCAACGCTCTTACACGAGCCTGCAGCTCCGCGAGCGCAAAAGGCTTCACCAGATAATCGTCTGCGCCTGCATCGAGGCCGGTGATACGGTCTTCAATGGCATCACGTGCCGTCAGGATCAATACCGGGTTGGCGATGCCGCGACGTCGCCACTGGCTGAGCAGCGTGGCGCCGTCTTTATCCGGCAAGCCCAAATCGAGGATCACCAGGCTGTATTCGCCGCTCTGGATCAGGGCATCCGCCTCTGCTGCGGTGCCTGCACAGTCGAGAGCATACCCTTCATTGGCCAGCCCCAGCGCCAGCCCTTCCTGCAATAACAGATCGTCTTCAACTATAAGTAGTTTCATCGCTAGTTATTCTGGTAGATGTCCTTATAAAGCCTGCTTTCGAAGCGAACCAGCGGAATACGACGATTGCGCTGGTCGGTCGGTTCGACGGCATAGCCGGAAAGATACTGCACGAATGCCATGCGCTGTCCGCTGGCGGTAGTGATGAAGCCTGCAAGGTTATAAACCCCCTGCAGTGAGCCTGTTTTCGCGGAGACTTTGCCATCCACGCCCGCAGCGTGAAGCCCTGCGCGGTACTGCAGTGAACCGTCATGCCCGGCCAGCGGCAGCATTGAAATAAAGTTTAGCTCAGTGTCATGTTGTGCAATGTACTGAAGCACCTGCATCATCGTGGCCGGAGAGATCAAATTATGGCGCGATAGTCCGGAGCCATCGACGGCGATGGTATTACCCAGATCGATCCCCGCCTGCTGGCGCAGGATCTGCCGAACCGCGTCTGAACCCGCGCGCCAGGTTCCCGGCACGCCGAAACGGGCGTGACCAATCATGCGAAACACCGTATCGGCAATCATGTTGTCCGACTTTTTCAGCATAATTCGCAGTAAATCGTGCAACGGCGCAGATTGTTTGCTGGCGATGACCGTGCCGGGCTGGTTGACCTGCGTCTGACGAAGCAGGGTGCCGGAATAGGTTATTCCCGCTTGTTTCAGCTCATCTTTCAGAATGGCGCCTGCATAGCTTGCGCCATCCTGTATCGCAAAGGCCAGCGGCAACGGATCGGCGCGCTGCGTCAGGCAGCCGGTCAGCGTGAAGCGGTTAAGATCGCCTGGCACCACATCCAGTTCGCAGTACTGTGCATCAGGAGAGCCCTTGGCCAGCGTGCGGACCTGACTAAACATGGTGATCGGGTAGTAGGACGCTATGCGGATAAACGCTAAATCATCCGGCTTTGGCGCACTGTAAAGCGAAACCGAGAAGCAGTTGCGGTCAACAATCGCGGCGGCGGGCGGGGCGCTAAAGCACTGCGTCATGTCGTTCCACGGCCAGCCGGGGGCTTTATCGTGACTGGCAAAGATGGAGGTATCGATCAGCACATTGCCGTCAATTTTCTGCACGCCGGTTTTTTTCAGCACCGCAACCATATTGCGGATATCCTGGCGTTTAAAGGTCGGATCGCCGCCAAAACGGGCGATAAGATCGCCTTTCAGTTCGCCACCCTCGACGTTACCTTTGGTTTCAAGGGTGGTCGTAAAACGGAAGTCAGGCCCGAGCTGGAGCAGGGCGGCGAGGGCGGTGATCACCTTTTGGGTACTGGCAGGCAGCGCCATCTGTTGACTGTGATAGTCAATCTCGGGAGCCTGTGCGCCAACCTTCTGCACCATCAGGGCGAGGTTCGCGCCTGCGGGAAGCTGATTAATGTACTCATCAACATTCGCGGCCTGAGCGGTGAACGTTATACTGGTAGTCAATCCGATGATAAAACTGGAAAATCGCATAATCTCGCGCTAACAACCCGAAAACAAACCGTCATACTACGGTGCATGGCACTGCAAAGTAAACGATGACCCATAGTGAACTTCGCGGTAAAATGCGTATCAAATTGAAAAATTGCTGCTGACCTGGGGCATCGCTCCCGGGTCGGTTTTCTTTTTGCTTCTTGCCCGCTTAAAGGGGGGCAGGAGCAGGGAACACTGCTCCCAACAGGAATGTTTAAGAGGTATAACAAATGCAAGCTATTCCGATGACCTTACGTGGTGCCGAAAAACTGCGCGAAGAGCTGGATTTCCTGAAATCCGTGCGTCGTCCTGAAATCATCGCCGCTATCGCGGATGCGCGCGAGCATGGCGACCTGAAAGAGAATGCTGAATACCACGCCGCGCGTGAGCAGCAGGGCTTCTGTGAAGGGCGTATTAAAGATATCGAAGCAAAGCTGTCCAATGCACAGGTTATCGATATCACTAAGATGCCGAATAATGGCCGTGTGATCTTTGGTTCTACCGTTACCGTGCTGAACCTGGACAACGACGAAGAGCAGACCTATCGCATCGTGGGTGATGATGAAGCTGACTTCAAACAGAACCTGATTTCGGTGAACTCGCCGATTGCTCGCGGCCTGATTGGCAAAGAGCAGGACGATGTTGTCACCATCCGCACCCCTGGCGGTGAAGTAGAATACGAAATTATTAAGGTTGAATACCTGTAATTCGCTTCTCGACTAAGATGTTGATACATTGTAAAGAAAAGAAAAAGGCCGCGTAGCGGCCTTTTATCAACTCAAGGAGCATGGCATTTTGCTCGCCTGCTGACAGAAATCCCTCGTTTCACACAGAAAATGTGTTTAATTCAGGATATCCTTAACGTGGCAGCGAGATTTTACGCTCTTTAGACGGGCGGTAGAGCACCAGCGTTTTACCGATGACCTGTACATTACAGGCGCCGGTTTCGCGCACGATGGCTTCCACGATCAGGTTTTTAGTGTCTCTGTCTTCAGAGGCGATTTTCACCTTGATCAGCTCGTGGTGTTCCAGCGCTTGTTCAATCTCGGCAAGCACCCCTTCGGTCAAACCATTGTTGCCAAGCATCACTACAGGCTTGAGCGGATGTGCCAGACCTTTAAGGTGCTGTTTTTGTTTAGTACTCAGATTCATCGTATATTTTTGCTTACGTTGGGATTGAAAACGGTTCATTCTACCGCCATCTCCCTTATATCGCCAAATAGCTGCGTAGAAATTTACGTCACAGGCAAGCAACGATGAACCAGGACGGAAATGTTAAATGACAGGTAAAAAGCGTTCTGCCAGCTCCAGCCGCTGGCTCCAGGAACACTTTAGCGATAAATATGTTCAACAGGCACAGAAAAAGGGGTTGCGTTCCCGTGCCTGGTTTAAACTTGATGAAATACAGCAAAGTGACAAACTTTTTAAGCCGGGGATGACGGTTGTTGACCTCGGTGCGGCACCTGGCGGATGGTCTCAGTATGCGGTAACGCAGATCGGCGGAACGGGCCGAATCATCGCGTGCGATCTTTTACCAATGGATCCCATCGTCGGTGTCGACTTCCTTCAGGGCGACTTTCGTGATGAATTAGTGCTGAAAGCGTTACTTGATCGTGTAGGTGACAGTAAGGTCCAGGTTGTCATGTCAGATATGGCACCAAATATGTGCGGAACACCGGCGGTGGATATCCCCCGCGCCATGTATCTGGTGGAGCTAGCGTTAGAAATGTGTCGTGATGTACTAGCGCCTGGTGGTAGTTTTGTTGTGAAGGTGTTTCAGGGCGAAGGTTTCGAGGAGTATCTTAAGGAAATTCGCTCCCTGTTTGCGAAGGTCAAAGTTCGTAAGCCGGACTCTTCCCGGGCCCGTTCCCGTGAAGTGTATATTGTAGCGACCGGGCGAAAATGATAACCGGGAGATTTCAGACGAAAGTTTGAATGAAACTGGATATAGAGTATCCTGACGCTGTTTTTAACACAGTTGTAATATGAGGTTAATCCCTTGAGTGACATGGCGAAAAACCTAATACTCTGGCTGGTCATTGCCGTTGTGCTGATGTCAGTATTCCAGAGCTTTGGGCCCAGCGAGTCGAATGGCCGCAAGGTGGATTATTCTACCTTCCTGCAGGAGGTCAATCAGGACCAGGTTCGCGAAGCGCGTATCAACGGACGTGAGATCAACGTTACCAAGAAAGATAGTAACCGTTACACGACTTACATCCCGGTGAACGATCCTAAGCTGCTTGATAACCTTCTGACTAAAAACGTCAAGGTGGTAGGTGAACCGCCAGAAGAACAAAGCCTGCTGGCTACTATCTTCATTTCCTGGTTCCCGATGCTGCTTCTTATCGGCGTCTGGATCTTCTTTATGCGCCAGATGCAGGGCGGCGGTGGCAAAGGTGCCATGTCGTTCGGTAAGAGCAAGGCGCGTATGTTGACGGAAGATCAGATCAAGACCACTTTTGCGGACGTTGCCGGGTGTGACGAAGCGAAAGAAGAGGTCGGTGAACTGGTTGAATACCTGCGTGAGCCGAGCCGTTTCCAGAAACTGGGCGGTAAAATCCCGAAAGGCGTGCTGATGGTTGGCCCTCCGGGTACCGGTAAAACCCTGCTGGCGAAAGCCATCGCGGGTGAAGCGAAGGTGCCGTTCTTTACTATTTCAGGTTCTGACTTCGTCGAAATGTTCGTGGGTGTTGGTGCATCTCGTGTGCGTGACATGTTCGAGCAGGCCAAGAAGGCAGCACCGTGCATTATCTTCATCGATGAAATCGACGCCGTAGGCCGCCAGCGTGGCGCAGGCCTGGGTGGTGGTCACGATGAACGTGAACAGACGCTGAACCAGATGCTGGTTGAGATGGACGGCTTCGAAGGTAACGAAGGTATCATCGTTATCGCGGCGACTAACCGTCCGGACGTTCTTGACCCGGCGCTGCTGCGTCCAGGCCGTTTCGACCGTCAGGTTGTTGTCGGTCTGCCGGATGTTCGCGGTCGTGAACAGATTCTGAAAGTTCACATGCGTCGCGTACCGCTGGCACCCGACATCGACGCGGCAATCATTGCGCGCGGTACTCCGGGCTTCTCCGGTGCGGATCTCGCTAACCTGGTCAACGAAGCTGCACTGTTTGCCGCTCGCGGTAACAAGCGCGTCGTGTCGATGGTGGAGTTCGAGAAAGCGAAAGACAAGATCATGATGGGTGCGGAACGTCGCTCCATGGTGATGACGGAAGCGCAGAAAGAGTCCACGGCTTACCACGAAGCCGGTCACGCGATTATTGGTCGTCTGGTGCCGGAACACGATCCGGTGCATAAAGTGACGATTATTCCGCGCGGTCGTGCGCTGGGTGTGACCTTCTTCCTGCCTGAGGGCGACGCGATCAGCGCCAGCCGTCAGAAGCTGGAAAGCCAGATCTCAACCCTGTACGGCGGTCGTCTGGCCGAAGAGATTATCTACGGTCCGGAACATGTTTCTACCGGTGCGTCGAACGACATTAAAGTGGCGACAAACCTGGCGCGTAACATGGTGACTCAGTGGGGCTTCTCCGACAAACTCGGTCCACTGCTCTATGCAGAGGAAGAAGGCGAAGTGTTCCTGGGCCGCTCCGTGGCAAAAGCGAAACATATGTCCGATGAAACGGCTCGTATCATCGACCAGGAAGTGAAAGCGCTGATTGAACGTAACTACGGTCGCGCGCGTCAGATCCTGAATGACAACATGGACATTCTGCATTCCATGAAAGATGCGCTCATGAAATATGAGACCATCGATGCACCGCAGATTGACGACCTGATGGCGCGCCGCGAAGTGCGTCCGCCAGCAGGCTGGGAAGACCCAGGCGCTTCCAATAACTCTGACAACAATGGCACCCCGCGTGCGCCGCGTCCGGTTGATGAACCGCGTACGCCAAACCCGGGCAACACCATGTCAGAACAGTTGGGCGATAAGTAAGTCACTGCTGTTGAAGCGTTTGTCTGTAACTCAAACCCTGGAGCTTGCTCCGGGGTTTTTCATTTCTGTTTAACCATTTAGATATCAGGGATTTCGCCATGAAATTATTCGCTCAGGACTCGCATCTCGATCTTTCACATCCCCATGTGATGGGGATCCTGAATGTTACCCCTGACTCCTTCTCTGACGGTGGCACGCATAACACGCTTATCGAGGCGGTTAAGCACGCGAATTTAATGATCAATGCGGGTGCCACCATCATTGATGTTGGCGGCGAATCGACGCGTCCCGGTGCGGCGGACGTGTCTGTGGAAGAAGAGCTGGCGCGCGTGGTGCCGGTCGTTGAAGCTATCGCGCAGCGGTTTGAAGTGTGGATCTCCGTTGATACTTCCAAACCGGAAGTGATCCGTGAAGTAGCGAGAGTGGGCGCTCACATTATCAATGATATTCGTTCACTTACCGAACCGGGGGCGATTGAGGCGGCTGCGGAAACCGGGCTGCCGGTTTGCCTGATGCATATGCAGGGGCAGCCGAAAACCATGCAGGACGCGCCGAAGTATGACGATGTCTTCGCCGACGTAAACCGCTTCTTTATTGAGCATATCGAACGCTGTGAACATGCAGGTATCCCAAAAGAGAAATTGCTGCTCGACCCGGGGTTCGGTTTCGGTAAAAATCTCTCCCACAACTATGCGCTGCTTGCGCGCTTATCGGAATTTCATCACTTTGGCCTGCCGCTGCTGGTGGGGATGTCGAGGAAATCGATGATTGGCCAGTTGCTGAATGTAGGCCCGAGCGAACGCCTGAGCGGCAGCCTGGCCTGCGCGGTGATTGCGGCGATGCAGGGTGCGCACATCATTCGTGTCCATGACGTCAAAGAAACAGTAGAAGCCATGCGTGTGGTGGAAGCCACACTGGCAGCGAAGGAAAACAAACGCTATGAGTAATCGTAAGTATTTTGGTACCGACGGTATCCGCGGGCGCGTAGGCGATGCTCCCATCACCCCTGATTTTGTCCTGAAGCTCGGCTGGGCTGCTGGCAAGGTTCTGGCGCGTCATGGCTCACGTAAAATTATCATCGGTAAAGACACCCGTATTTCCGGCTATATGCTGGAATCCGCGCTGGAAGCGGGTCTGGCGGCGGCTGGACTGTCCGCCTCTTTTACAGGCCCAATGCCAACGCCTGCGGTCGCGTATCTGACGCGCACCTTCCGTGCGGAAGCGGGGATTGTCATCTCGGCCTCTCACAACCCGTTCTACGACAACGGCATTAAATTCTTCTCTATTGATGGCACCAAGCTGCCGGATGAGGTGGAAGAAGCCATTGAAGCTGAAATGGAAAAAGAGATCACCTGTGTTGATTCCGCCGAGCTGGGTAAAGCGAACCGTATCGTTGATGCGGCGGGTCGCTATATCGAATTCTGTAAAGGCACCTTCCCGAATGAGCTGAGCCTGGCGCACCTTAAAATTGTGGTGGACTGCGCAAATGGCGCGACCTACCACATTGCCCCGAATGTCTTCCGCGAGCTCGGTGCGAAAGTGATCGCCATTGGCTGTGAGCCGGATGGTCTGAACATCAACGAGCAGGTCGGCGCGACGGACGTTCGTGCCCTGCAGGCGCGCGTTCTGGCAGAAAAAGCCGATCTGGGCATTGCGCTGGACGGCGACGGTGACCGCGTGATCATGGTTGATCACGAAGGTAACAAGGTCGACGGCGACCAGATCCTCTACATTATTGCGCGTGAAGGTCTGCGTCAGGGTCAGCTGCGCGGCGGTGCGGTCGGGACGCTGATGAGTAACATGGGCCTGGAACTGGCGCTGAAACAGCTCGGTATTCCGTTCGTTCGCGCGAAAGTGGGTGACCGCTATGTGCTGGAAAAATTGCAGGAGAAGGGCTGGCGTATCGGCGCGGAGAACTCAGGTCACGTGATCCTGCTCGACAAAACCACCACCGGTGACGGTATTGTGGCCGCGTTGCAGGTGGTTGCCGCGATGGCGCGCAACCATATGAGCCTGCACGATCTGTGCAGCGGCATGAAAATGTTCCCACAGATTCTGGTCAACGTACGTTTCACTGCCGGCAAAGGCGACCCGCTGGAAAATGAGAACGTGAAAGCGGTGATGGCTGACGTTGAAGCGGCCCTCGGCAGCCGTGGACGCGTGCTGCTGCGTAAGTCTGGTACCGAACCGCTGATCCGCGTAATGGTGGAAGGCGAAGACGAAGCGCAGGTAACCGAATTTGCGCACCGTATTGCGGATGCCGTAAAAGCTGCATAATCTTGCACGCTAAATGTTTAAAAAGGCGGCGTTTGCCGCCTTTGTTTTAAGCAATTAATGGCTTTTTGCTGTTTTTTTCCGCAGTTGATACAATGCGTCGAAAATGCCCTTGCGAAGGTGATTCGCTTTGGTTAGTATTCACACCCGCTTCAGTGGGAAACAAAAATCCTGCTAATTGGTCGAAGCATTGGTATGCGGCAAATCCGCAAGGAACAGGTTGATTATGTACGAAGCTCTTTTAGTTGTTTTCCTTATTGTAGCCATCGCTCTCGTAGCGCTGATTATGCTGCAGCAAGGTAAAGGCGCTGATATGGGAGCCTCCTTCGGAGCAGGCGCTTCCGGTACGCTGTTTGGTTCAAGTGGTTCTGCGAACTTCATGACCCGCACTACGGCGATTCTGGCTACGCTGTTCTTCATCATCAGTCTGGTGCTTGGCAATATCAACAGCAACAAGACCAGCAAAGGAAGCGAGTGGGAAAACCTGAGCGCGCCAGCAAAAACTGAGCAGACTCAGCCAGCTGCACCGGCTAAGCCAACCAGCGATATCCCGCACTAAGTATTCTGTACCGAGGTGGTGGAATTGGTAGACACGCTACCTTGAGGTGGTAGTGCCCTAACGGGCTTGTGGGTTCGAGTCCCATCCTCGGTACCAATATTCCAGAAGAAAGACGTCGAAAGACGTCTTTTTTTTCGTCTGTAGATTATGTGTTGTTTTTCGTAGGCCCGGTAAGCGCAGCGCCACCGGGCAAAATGGCGGGTGGCGCTTCGCTTACCCGGCCTACGATTGCCCAAATAAAAAAGGCGTCCTAGGGACGCCTTTTGCATGCTACATCAGCGATTATTTCTTATCGCTGTGCTCCAGGTTTTCAACCTGCGGCAGGCCGTTACCTGAACTGGCTGACAGCAAACCGTTCTCAACATAGTTGAACAGCTTCTCACGGGTATCGGTGATGTCCAGGTTACGCATGGTCAGCTGGCCAATACGATCGTCCGGTGAGAACACGGATTCACCTTTCTCCATGGTCAGACGCTCTGCTTTATAGGTCAGGTTGTCAGACACGGTGTTCAGAATGGAGTAGTCGTTACCGCGACGCAGTTCCAGGGTCACTTCACCGGTGATTGCACTCGCCACCCAACGCTGCAGCGCATCACGCAGCATCAGCGCCTGCGGATCGAACCAGCGGCCCTGATACAGCAGTTTGCCCAGCTGACGGCCATGAGAGTGATACTGCTCAATGGTGTCTTCGTTGTGAATGCCGGTCAGCAGACGCTCGTAAGCGATGTGCAGCAGCGCCATCCCCGGGGCTTCATAGATACCACGGCTTTTCGCTTCGATGATACGGTTTTCAATCTGATCGCTCATGCCCAGACCATGACGACCGCCGATGCGGTTTGCTTCCAGCATCAGCTCCACATCGTCAGAGAAGGTTTTGCCGTTCAGCGCAACCGGATGACCGCGTTCGAAACGAACGGTCACTTCTTCTGCCGGGATCTTCACGTTCTCGTCCCAGAACTTCACGCCCATGATTGGGTTGACGATCTTCACGCTGGAGTTCAGGAATTCCAGGTCTTTCGCTTCGTGCGTCGCACCCAGCATGTTGGAGTCGGTGGAGTAAGCTTTCTCGACTGACATCTTATAGTCAAAACCGCAGGCGATCATAAACTCGGACATCTCATGACGACCACCCAGCTCGTCGATGAAGTCGGTATCCAGCCACGGTTTATAAATCTGCAGTTCGGCGTTGGTCAGCAGGCCATAACGATAGAAACGTTCGATATCGTTTCCTTTATAGGTGCTGCCGTCACCCCAGATGTTAACGCCGTCTTCTTTCATGGCGGCAACCAGCATGGTGCCGGTCACCGCACGGCCCAGCGGAGTGGTGTTGAAATAGGTCAGGCCGCCGGTGGTGTTATGGAATGCACCACACTGAATCGCCGCGATACCTTCCGCGACCAGTTGCTTACGGCAGTCAATCAGGCGCGCGTTTTCAGCACCATACTCTTTCGCGCGACGAGGAATGGCATCATAATCGTCCTCATCCGGCTGACCCAGGTTCGCAGTATAGGCATACGGAACCGCTCCCTTCTGGCGCATCCACAGCAGTGCAGCGCTGGTATCCAGGCCACCTGAGAAAGCGATGCCAATACGTTGTCCTACCGGAAGATGCTTGAGAATCGTCGTCATAGAATAAAACCCTGCTTGATTGACTGATTAGAGACCGCTTTCGCTCTCTTGTGCATTTTTATGCAAAATAAGTGAGTATTCATTTAATCATCTTTTGGCGAAGACCGGAAGAGACTCGTGCATTTTTTGTAAAAATTTTGGTCTGATCGATCTGGCGGAAGTCGCCTTGACAGGTGGGGTCAACTATCAATATACTAAACGCCGATTTTACGTCCCGTCTTCGGTACCAAATCCCAGCATTATTTGCAAATTCTGTCCAAAACGCGTAGAATTTGCCACGTTTCAGGCGCGGGGTGGAGCAGCCTGGTAGCTCGTCGGGCTCATAACCCGAAGGTCGTCGGTTCAAATCCGGCCCCCGCAACCACTTTCCCATAAAGTTCTTTTTCAAATATACTGTGAAGACTTAGAGCCTTCGTAGCTGGATTTGAAAAAATTCTTTAGGAAAGTGCTCCAGGCCACAGTTGTGGCTATAGGGTTCAGTTATCTAAAGCCCCGATTTATCGGGGTTTTTTGTTATCTGACTACAGAATAACTGGGCTTTACGCCCTTTTTTTATGTCTTGGGGGTGGGCTTGTCCACATTAGAGCAAAAATTAACAGAGATGATTACTGCACCGGTCGAAGCACTGGGCTACGAACTGGTCGGCATCGAATTCGTTCGCGGCCGTACATCGACGCTGCGCATCTATATTGATAGTGAAGATGGCATCAATGTTGATGATTGTGCTGATGTCAGCCACCAGGTGAGTGCGGTTCTTGATGTTGAAGACCCAATTACCGTTGCGTACAACCTGGAAGTTTCCTCACCTGGCCTCGATCGCCCGATGTTCACGGCCGAGCACTATGTGCGCTTTACCGGTGAAGAAGTGGCTCTCGTTCTGCGTATGGCCGTACAGAACCGCCGTAAATGGCAGGGAATTATCAAAGCCGTTGATGGTGAAATGATCACGGTGACAGTCGAAGGCAAAGATGAAGTGTTCGCGCTGAGTAATATCCAGAAGGCGAACCTGGTTCCCCACTTTTAACAGTCTGGATTGAGGTGAAAAGCCCGCGATGAACAAAGAAATTTTGGCTGTTGTTGAAGCCGTCTCCAACGAGAAATCACTGCCGCGTGAGAAGATTTTTGAAGCGCTGGAAAGTGCACTGGCTACAGCAACCAAGAAAAAATACGAACAAGAGATCGATGTTCGCGTAGAAATCGATCGTAAAAGCGGTGACTTCGATACATTCCGTCGTTGGGTAATCGTTGAAGAAGTGACCCAGCCGACCAAAGAGATCACGCTGGAAGCCGCCCGTTTTGAAGACGAAAGTCTGAACGTGGGTGACTACGTTGAAGATCAGATTGAATCTGTGACCTTCGACCGTATCACCACCCAGACCGCTAAACAGGTTATCGTGCAGAAAGTGCGCGAAGCCGAGCGCGCGCTGGTTGTCGATCAGTTCCGCGATCAGGAAGGCGAAATCATCACCGGCGTGGTGAAGAAAGTGAACCGCGACAACATCTCCCTGGAGATCAAATCCGAAGGGTTGCCGGGTAACGCTGAAGCCGTGATCCTGCGTGAAGATATGCTGCCGCGTGAAAACTTCCGCCCAGGCGACCGTATTCGCGGTGTTCTGTACGCCGTTCGTCCTGAAGCGCGTGGTGCACAGCTCTTCGTGACCCGTTCTAAACCAGAAATGCTGGTAGAACTGTTCCGTATCGAAGTACCGGAAATCGGTGAAGAAGTTATTGAGATTAAAGCGGCGGCTCGCGATCCGGGCTCCCGTGCGAAAATTGCGGTGAAAACCAACGACAAGCGTATCGACCCGGTCGGTGCTTGCGTCGGTATGCGTGGTGCGCGTGTCCAGGCAGTTTCTACTGAGCTGGGCGGCGAACGTATTGATATCGTTCTGTGGGATGACAACCCGGCGCAGTTCGTGATCAACGCAATGGCTCCGGCTGATGTGGCGTCTATCGTTGTTGACGAAGACAAACACACCATGGATATCGCTGTTGAAGCGGGCAACCTGGCGCAGGCAATCGGCCGTAACGGTCAGAACGTACGCCTGGCGTCACAGCTGAGCGGCTGGGAACTCAACGTCATGACCGTTGATGACCTGCAGGCTAAGCATCAGGCTGAAGCCCATGCGGCGATCGATACCTTCACGAAATACCTGGATATTGACGAAGACTTCGCCACTGTTCTGGTTGAAGAAGGTTTCTCTACGCTGGAAGAACTGGCCTATGTGCCAATGAAAGAGCTGCTGGAAATTGACGGTCTGGATGAACCAACCGTTGAAGCCCTGCGTGAACGCGCTAAAAACGCACTGACCACCCTGGCACTGGCTCAGGAAGAAAGCCTTGGCGATAAGAAGCCGGCTGATGACCTGCTGAATCTGGAAGGTCTTGATCGTGCGATTGCGTTCAAGCTGGCTGCCCGTGGTGTTTGTACGCTGGAAGATCTCGCTGAGCAAGGCGTTGATGACCTGGCTGATATCGAAGGTTTAACCGACGAGAAAGCCGGCGAGCTCATCATGGCCGCACGTAATATTTGCTGGTTCGGCGACGAAGCGTAATAAACTGTAGCAGGAAGGAACAGCATGACTGATGTAACTGTAAAATCGCTGGCTGCTGAGATTCAGACCTCCGTGGACCGCCTGGTACAGCAATTTGCTGATGCAGGGATCCCGAAGTCCGCTGATGACTCGGTGACCGCGCAAGAAAAACAAACCTTGTTAACGCACCTGAACCGTGAACACGGCTCTACGCCTGACAAGTTAACGCTGCAGCGCAAAACGCGTAGCACGTTAAACATCCCTGGTACCGGTGGCAAAAGCAAATCGGTACAAATTGAAGTCCGCAAGACGCGCACCTTTGTAAAACGTGATCCGCAAGAGGCAGAACGCCTTGCCGCGGAAGAGCAGGCACAGCGTGAAGCGGAAGAACAAGCTCAGCGTGAGGCGGAAGCAGCCGCCAAACGTGAAGCAGAATTAAAAGCTGAACGTGAGGCCGCAGAAAAAGCGAAACGCGACACAAGTGATAAAGTGAAGCGTGACGCTGCGGAAAAAGACAAAGTGAGCAATCAACAGACAGACGAAATGACCAAAACCGCCCAGGCTGAAAAAGCCCGCCGTGAAAATGAAGCTGCCGAGCTGAAGCGTAAAGCGGAAGAAGAAGCCCGCCGTAAGCTGGAAGAAGAAGCTCGCCGCGTCGCCGAAGAAGCGCGTCGTATGGCTGAAGAAAATGAGAAGAACGGTGTTGATACCGCTGAGCAGTCTGAAGACACCAGCGACTATCACGTGACCACTTCTCAGCACGCACGTCAGGCTGAAGATGATAACGACCGTGAAGTAGAAGGCGGCCGTGGCCGTGGTCGTAATGCAAAAGCAGCGCGTCCGGCGAAAAAAGGTAACAAGCACGCTGAATCCAAAGCTGACCGTGAAGAAGCACGCGCGGCTGTTCGCGGTGGTAAAGGCGGCAAGCGTAAAGGTTCCGCTCTGCAGCAGGGCTTCCAGAAGCCGGCTCAGGCCGTTAACCGTGACGTTGTGATCGGCGAAACCATTACCGTTGGCGAACTGGCGAACAAGATGGCGGTTAAAGGCTCTCAGGTCATCAAAGCGATGATGAAGCTGGGCGCGATGGCAACCATCAACCAGGTGATCGATCAGGAAACTGCACAGCTGGTTGCGGAAGAGATGGGCCACAAAGTTATCCTGCGTCGTGAAAACGAGCTGGAAGAAGCAGTAATGAGCGACCGTGACACAGGTGCTGCGGCAGAACCGCGCGCACCGGTAGTGACCATCATGGGTCACGTTGACCACGGTAAAACCTCTCTGCTTGACTACATTCGCTCTACCAAGGTTGCCTCTGGCGAAGCGGGTGGTATTACCCAGCACATCGGTGCATACCACGTAGAAACTGACAACGGTATGATCACCTTCCTGGATACCCCGGGCCACGCCGCGTTTACCTCTATGCGTGCTCGTGGTGCTCAGGCGACGGATATTGTTGTTCTGGTTGTTGCGGCGGACGACGGCGTCATGCCGCAGACCATCGAAGCTATCCAGCACGCGAAAGCAGCCGGTGTGCCGGTTGTGGTTGCCGTGAACAAGATCGATAAGCCAGAAGCGGATCCCGATCGTGTTAAAAACGAACTCTCCCAGTACGGTATCCTGCCGGAAGAGTGGGGCGGCGAAAGCCAGTTCGTACACGTGTCTGCGAAAGCGGGTACCGGTATCGACGAACTGCTGGACGCGATCCTGCTGCAGGCCGAAGTTCTGGAGCTGAAAGCCATCCGTAACGGTATGGCGAGCGGTGCGGTTATCGAATCCTTCCTGGATAAAGGACGTGGCCCGGTTGCTACCGTTCTGGTTCGTGAAGGTACGCTGCATAAAGGCGATATCGTTCTGTGCGGTTTCGAATACGGTCGCGTTCGTGCGATGCGTAACGAACTGGGTCAGGAAGTGCTGGAAGCGGGTCCGTCCATTCCAGTGGAAATCCTGGGTCTGTCCGGTGTTCCGGCTGCCGGTGACGAAGTGACCGTTGTGCGTGACGAGAAGAAAGCGCGTGAAGTGGCACTGTATCGTCAGGGCAAATTCCGTGAAGTTAAACTGGCTCGTCAGCAGAAATCTAAACTCGAGAACATGTTTGCCAACATGACCGAGGGCGAAGTTCACGAAGTGAACATCGTGCTGAAAGCCGACGTTCAGGGCTCTGTGGAAGCGATCTCCGACTCCTTGCTGAAACTGTCTACCGACGAAGTGAAAGTGAAGATCATCGGTTCTGGCGTAGGTGGTATCACCGAAACCGACGCAACCCTGGCTGCTGCGTCCAACGCTATCCTGGTTGGCTTCAACGTTCGTGCGGATGCGTCTGCGCGTAAAGTGATTGAATCCGAAAGTCTGGATCTGCGTTACTACTCCGTCATCTATAACCTGATCGACGAAGTGAAAGCAGCGATGAGCGGCATGCTGTCTCCTGAGCTGAAACAGCAGATCATCGGTCTGGCTGAAGTACGTGACGTGTTCAAATCACCGAAATTCGGAGCGATCGCGGGCTGTATGGTTACCGAAGGTAACATCAAGCGTCACAACCCAATCCGCGTACTGCGTGACAACGTGGTTATCTACGAAGGCGAGCTGGAATCCCTGCGCCGCTTCAAAGATGACGTTAACGAAGTCCGTAACGGCATGGAATGTGGTATCGGCGTGAAGAACTACAACGACGTTCGCGTTGGCGATATGATCGAAGTGTTCGAGATCATCGAAATTCAGCGTACCATCGCTTAATTACCGATTGTAAGCCGGGATAGCCTCGCGCCACCCGGCAATAATTTCAAAAAGGGGCTTTAGCCCCTTTTTTGTCTGGAGAATTTATTATGGCGAAAGAATTTGGTCGCCCTCAGCGCGTAGCGCAGGAAATGCAGAAAGAGATCGCACTCATTCTGCAACGTGAAATTAAAGACCCACGCGTCGGCATGATGACCACCGTTTCCGGTGTGGAAATGTCCCGTGACCTGGCCTATGCCAAAGTGTTCGTCACCTTCCTGAACGATCAGGACGAAGCCGCAGTGAAAAACGGCATCAAAGCGCTGCAGGAAGCGTCTGGTTTCATCCGCTCTCTGCTCGGCAAGGCGATGCGCCTGCGTATCGTGCCTGAACTGACCTTCTTCTACGACAACTCGCTGGTCGAAGGTATGCGTATGTCCAACCTGGTGACCAGCGTGGTTAAACATGACGATGAGCGTCGTGTTAACCCGGCGGACGACAGCAAGGAGGACTGATGAGTCGTCCTCGTCGTCGTGGTCGCGACGTGCATGGTGTGCTGCTGCTGGATAAACCCCAGGGCGCTTCCAGCAACGACGTGCTGCAGAAAGTTAAGCGTATTTATAACGCCAACCGTGCGGGCCACACCGGCGCGCTCGACCCGCTGGCAACCGGCATGCTGCCGGTCTGTCTGGGAGAGGCGACAAAGTTTTCCCAGTACCTGCTCGACTCCGATAAGCGTTACCGCGTTATCGCTAAGCTGGGCCAGCGCACGGATACCTCCGACGCGGATGGTCAGGTCGTGGAGGAGCGTCCGGTGACGTTCAGCGCGGAGCAGCTTGATGCGGCGCTGGAGAGCTTCCGTGGGGATACGATGCAGGTACCGTCGATGTATTCGGCACTGAAGTATCAGGGGAAAAAACTCTACGAATATGCGCGCCAGGGCATTGAGGTCCCGCGTGAAGCCCGTCCGATTACCGTGTATGAGCTGCTCTTTATTCGCCATGAAGGCGATGAGCTGGAGCTGGAAGTGCACTGTTCGAAAGGGACCTATATTCGCACCATCATCGACGACCTCGGTGAAAAACTGGGCTGCGGCGCGCATGTGATTTACCTGCGTCGTCTGGCGGTGAGCAAGTATCCGGTGGAGCGGATGGTGACCCTGGAACATTTGCGCGAGCTGGTTGAACAGGCGGAAGCGCAGGGGATCGCGCCGGCAGATTTGCTGGATCCGCTGCTGATGCCGATGGACAGTCCGGCTGCGGACTTCCCGGTTGTTAATCTTCCTTTAACATCGTCCGTTTACTTTAAGAACGGCAACCCGGTTCGTACGGCGGAAGCGCCGCTGGAAGGCCTGGTGCGCGTGACCGAAGGTGACGAAGGGAAATTCATCGGGATGGGCGAAATGGATGGCGAAGGGCGCGTTGCGCCGCGTCGTCTGGTCGTCGAATATCCGGTCGACGCGTGACGGTGATAACGGCTCACCTTGCGATAAGCAGGGGAGACGAGTAGAATATCGCCGCTTAACGCCTGGTAAATTGTTTAACAATCTGCGGGGCGTACATGGGATTGCTGAATTAGAGATCGGCATCCTTACATTCTTTATACTTTGGAGTTTGAAAATGTCTCTAAGCGTTGAAGCTAAAGCTAAAATCGTTTCTGAGTTTGGTCGTGGTACTAACGACAGCGGTTCTACCGAAGTTCAGGTTGCACTGCTGACTGCACAGATTAACCACCTGCAGGGTCACTTTGCAGAGCACAAAAAAGATCACCACAGCCGTCGTGGTCTGCTGCGTATGGTTTCTCAGCGTCGTAAACTGCTCGACTACCTGAAACGTAAAGATGTTGCACGCTACACCGCGCTGATCGAGCGTCTGGGTCTGCGTCGCTAATTCTTGCGAGTTTCAGAAAAGGGGGCCTGATGGCCCCTTTTTTCAAGCAGACGGCAGCAATTCACTGGAAACTATTGTATTGTTGCTATAAATGATCTTCATTGCAGAGGTTCGCGCGGCTAATGAGAGGCTTCACCCAGGGGGGTGTTGGTTGTCATTAGTCGCGAGGATGCGAAGAAGGTCGGGTCAAATCGACAGCACACCGGTGGTGTGCTGTCAAACATTTAAGAAAGGACAGAACTTTGTTGAATCCGATCGTTCGTAAATTCCAGTATGGTCAACATACCGTCACGCTGGAAACCGGCATGATGGCACGTCAGGCTACTGCTGCCGTTATGGTAAGCATGGATGACACCGCGGTATTCGTTACCGTTGTGGGCCAGAAAAAAGCTAAACCAGGTCAGGACTTCTTCCCGCTGACCGTTAACTACCAGGAGCGTACCTACGCTGCCGGTAAAATCCCGGGTGGCTTCTTCCGTCGTGAAGGCCGTCCAAGCGAAGGCGAAACCCTGATCGCGCGTCTGATTGACCGCCCGGTTCGTCCGCTGTTCCCGGAAGGCTTCGTTAACGAAGTACAGGTTATCGCGACCGTTGTTTCCGTTAACCCACAGGTTAACCCGGACATCGTGGCGATGATCGGTGCGTCCGCAGCCCTGTCACTGTCTGGTATTCCATTCAATGGCCCAATCGGTGCCGCGCGCGTCGGTTACATCAACGACCAGTACGTACTGAACCCAACTCAGGAAGAGCTGAAAGAAAGTAAGCTGGACCTGGTGGTTGCGGGTACTGAAGCCGCTGTGCTGATGGTTGAATCCGAAGCTGAACTGCTGAGCGAAGACCAGATGCTGGGTGCTGTGGTCTTTGGCCATGACCAGCAGCAGGTTGTTATCCAGAACATCAACGATCTGGTGAAAGAAGCCGGTAAGCCACGTTGGGACTGGCAGCCAGAAGCAGCAAACGACGCGCTGAATGCACGCGTTGCAGCTCTGGCAGAATCTCGTCTGAGCGATGCGTACCGCATCACTGACAAACAGGAGCGTTACGCTCAGGTTGACGTGATCAAGTCTGAAACTATCGCAACGCTGGTTGCTGAAGACGAAACGCTGGATGCTAACGAGCTGAGCGAAATTCTGCATGCTATCGAGAAAAACGTTGTTCGTAGCCGCGTTCTGGCAGGCGAGCCGCGTATCGATGGCCGTGAAAAAGACATGATCCGTGGTCTGGATGTGCGTACTGGCGTGCTGCCACGTACTCACGGTTCCGCGCTGTTCACCCGTGGCGAAACGCAGGCGCTGGTTACCGCGACCCTGGGTACGGCACGTGACGCACAGATCATCGACGAACTGATGGGCGAGCGTACTGACAGCTTCCTGTTCCACTACAACTTCCCTCCGTACTCCGTAGGCGAAACCGGTATGGTTGGCTCGCCGAAGCGTCGTGAAATTGGTCACGGTCGTCTGGCGAAGCGCGGCGTGCTGGCAGTCATGCCAGAAGCAGACAAATTCCCGTACACCGTACGTGTGGTGTCTGAAATCACCGAATCCAACGGTTCTTCTTCTATGGCTTCCGTGTGTGGTGCCTCTCTGGCGCTGATGGATGCAGGCGTGCCAATCAAAGCCGCCGTTGCGGGTATCGCAATGGGCCTGGTGAAAGAAGGCGACAACTATGTTGTTCTGTCTGACATTCTGGGCGACGAAGACCACCTGGGCGATATGGACTTCAAAGTGGCGGGTTCCCGCGACGGTATCTCTGCGCTGCAGATGGATATCAAAATTGAAGGTATCACCAAAGAGATCATGCAGGTTGCTCTGAACCAGGCTAAAGGTGCGCGTCTGCACATCCTGGGCGTGATGGAACAGGCTATCAACGCGCCACGCGGTGATATCTCTGAATTCGCACCGCGTATTCACACCATCAAGATCAATCCAGACAAGATCAAAGATGTTATCGGTAAGGGCGGTTCCGTAATCCGTGCGCTGACCGAAGAGACTGGCACCACCATCGAAATCGAAGATGACGGTACTGTGAAGATCGCAGCAACCGACGGCGAGAAAGCGAAATTCGCGATCCGTCGCATCGAAGAAATCACTGCAGAAATCGAAGTGGGCCGCGTCTATGCAGGTAAAGTGACCCGTATCGTTGACTTTGGCGCGTTCGTTGCCATCGGTGGCGGTAAAGAAGGTCTGGTTCACATCTCTCAGATCGCTGACAAGCGCGTTGAGAAAGTGACCGATTACCTGCAGATGGGTCAGGAAGTACCGGTTAAAGTTCTGGAAGTTGATCGCCAGGGCCGTATCCGTCTGAGCATTAAAGAAGCAACCGAGCAGTCTCAGCCAGCTGCTGCGCCAGAAGCACAGGCCGCAGAACAGCAAGGCGAGTAAGTTGCCATTTGCCCTCCGCTTTGCGGAGGGCCTATTATCAGGCAGGACGCCTTGTTAAGCCGCCGGGGGACAGGACGTTCATCCAATAGTTGTCTTCGGGAGTGGGAAATGAAGCCTTTTTTGCGCTGGTGTTTCGTTGCGACAGCTTTAACGCTGGCAGGATGCAGCAACTCTGCCTGGCGTAAGAGCGAAGTCCTCGCAGTGCCATTGCAACCGACTTTGCAGCAGGAAGTGATCCTGGCACGCATGGAACAAATACTTGCCAGTCGGGCTTTAACCGATGACGAACGCGCACAGCTTTTATATGAGCGCGGAGTGTTGTATGATAGTCTCGGTCTGAGGGCATTGGCGCGAAATGATTTTTCACAAGCGCTGGCTATCCGACCTGATATGCCTGAAGTATTCAATTACTTAGGCATTTATTTAACGCAGGCAGGCAATTTTGATGCTGCCTATGAAGCGTTTGATTCTGTACTTGAGCTTGATCCAACTTACAACTACGCGCACTTGAATCGCGGTATCGCTTTGTATTACGGCGGTCGTGACAAGTTAGCGCAAGATGATCTGCTGGCGTTTTATCAAGACGATCCTAATGATCCTTTCCGTAGCCTGTGGCTTTACATCGTTGAGCGGAAGCTCGATGAGAAGCAGGCAAAAGAGGCACTGAAACAGCGCTTCGATAAATCGGACAAGGAACAGTGGGGATGGAACATTGTCGAGTTCTACCTGGGCAACATTAGCGAAGCAACGCTGATGGAACGCCTCAAGGCGGACGCAACGGATAACACCTCGCTCGCTGAGCATCTCAGTGAAACCAACTTCTATTTAGGTAAGTACTACCTAAGTCTGGGGGATAAGGACAGCGCTACGGCACTGTTCAAATTAGCGGTTGCTAACAACGTACACAACTTCGTTGAGCACCGTTATGCATTGTTGGAATTATCGCTCTTGGGCCAGGAGCAAGACGACCTGGCAGAATCGGACCAGCAATAGCTGACGACATAAACATCAGCCCGTAATCTTTTGATTGCCATCACCTTAACTGGTGAGGGCGTTGTTGTTCGTCAATACACCTACTTTGAGCCGGTTCACACTTTTCAATGAAAATTGCTAATCATTTTCACGATGAGCTAAGTAGACTGGCCGCCATTGACATTGAGGCACTCGTACTACATGGCTGAATTCGAAACCACTTTTGCAGATCTGGGCCTGAAGGCTCCTATCCTTGAAGCCCTTAACGATCTGGGTTACGAAAAACCATCTCCGATCCAGGCTGAGTGTATCCCACACCTGCTTTCTGGTCGTGACGTGCTGGGCATGGCCCAGACTGGTAGCGGTAAAACTGCAGCGTTCTCGCTGCCGCTGCTGAACAACATTGATCCGGACCTGCGTGCACCGCAGATCCTCGTTCTGGCTCCAACCCGTGAACTGGCTGTTCAGGTTGCAGAAGCCATGACGGAATTCTCTAAACATATGCGCGGCGTAAACGTGGTTGCCCTGTACGGCGGCCAGCGTTATGACGTGCAGTTACGCGCCCTGCGCCAGGGCCCACAGATTGTTGTCGGTACGCCGGGCCGTCTGCTGGATCACCTGAAGCGCGGTACCCTGGACCTCTCTAAACTGAGCGGTCTGGTACTGGATGAAGCAGATGAAATGCTGCGTATGGGCTTCATCGAAGACGTTGAAACCATTATGGCGCAGATCCCGGACGGTCATCAGACCGCGCTGTTCTCTGCAACCATGCCGGAAGCTATCCGTCGCATTACCCGCCGCTTCATGAAAGAGCCGCAGGAAGTGCGTATTCAGTCCAGCGTAACCACTCGCCCGGACATCAGCCAGAGCTACTGGTCTGTGTACGGCATGCGTAAAAACGAAGCGCTGGTACGTTTCCTGGAAGCGGAAGATTTTGATGCGGCGATTATCTTCGTTCGTACCAAAAATGCGACCCTGGAAGTGGCTGAAGCCCTGGAGCGTAGCGGCTATAACAGCGCAGCGCTGAACGGTGACATGAACCAGGCCCTGCGTGAGCAGACTCTGGAGCGTCTGAAAGACGGTCGTCTGGATATCCTGATTGCAACCGACGTGGCAGCACGTGGTCTGGACGTTGAGCGTATCAGCCTGGTTGTTAACTACGACATCCCGATGGATTCCGAGTCTTACGTTCACCGTATCGGCCGTACCGGTCGTGCGGGTCGTGCTGGCCGCGCGCTGCTGTTCGTTGAGAACCGCGAGCGTCGTCTGCTGCGCAACATCGAACGTACCATGAAGCTGACCATTCCAGAAGCGGACCTGCCAAACGCAGAGCTGCTGGGCAAACGCCGTCTGGAAAAATTCGCCGCCAAAGTACAGCAGCAGCTGGAAAGCAGCGATCTGGATCAGTACCGTGCGCTGCTGTCGCAGATTCAGCCTGTTGCTGAAGGCGAAGAGCTGGACATGGAAACCCTGGCTGCAGCACTGCTGAAAATGGCTCAGGGCGAACGTAGCCTGATCGTGCCACCAGATGCGCCGATGCGTCCTAAGCGTGAATTCCGTGACCGTGACGATCGCTTCGAACGTCGTGGCGACCGTAACGATCGTGGCCCACGTGGTGACCGTCCAGAGCGTGGTGGTGAAGACCGTCCACGTCGTGAACGTCGCGACGCAGGTGACATGGAACTGTACCGCATTGAAGTGGGTCGTGATGATGGCGTTGAAGTTCGTCACATCGTTGGCGCGATCGCTAACGAAGGCGACATCAGCAGCCGTTACATCGGTAACATCAAGCTGTTCGCATCCCACTCTACCATCGAGCTGCCAAAAGGCATGCCGGGTGAAGTACTGCAGCACTTTACGCGTACCCGCATCCTGAACAAGCCGATGAACATGCAGCTGCTGGGCGATGCACAGCCACGTCCTGACCGTGGCGGCGAACGCCGTGGTGGTGGTCGCGGTTTCGGCGGCGAGCGTCGTGAAGGCGGCCGCAGCGAAGGTCGCGGTGGTGAAGGCCGTCGTTTCTCCGGCGAGCGCCGCGAAAGCCGTGGTCCACGTCGTGAAGAAGGCACCAGCCGTCGTCGTTTCGGTGACGCGTAAGCCTTACGCTTCTGACGTAAAGTAAAATATACAGCCCCGATACATGCTATCGGGGCTTTTTTTATTCCCTTTGTACTCTTGTACTGGTACAGTGCGTCACATTAAAATGCAGAACCGCATGATTGACTGGAGAAAAGGCTGTATGGCGACACTAACCACCACCCAAACGTCACCTTCGCTGCTTGGCGGCGTGGTGATCATCGGCGGAACCATTATAGGTGCCGGGATGTTCTCCCTGCCCGTGGTCATGTCCGGTGCGTGGTTCTTCTGGTCGCTGGCCGCGCTGGTCTTTACCTGGTTCTGTATGCTCCATTCCGGGCTGATGATCCTCGAAGCCAACCTGAACTACCGCATTGGCGCGAGCTTCGACACCATCACCAAAGACCTGCTGGGCAAAGGCTGGAACCTGGTGAACGGTCTGTCCATTGCCTTTGTGCTCTATATCCTGACCTACGCATATATTTCGGCGAGCGGTTCGATTCTGCATCACACCTTCTCTGAGATGTCGCTGAACGTTCCAGCGCGTCTGGCCGGGCTGTGCTTTGCGCTGGGCGTGGCGTTTATCGTCTGGATGAGTACCAAAGCGGTAAGCCGGATGACGGCAATCGTACTGGGCGCGAAGGTCATCACCTTCTTCCTGACCTTCGGCAGCCTGCTGGGGCACGTGACGCCCGCCACGCTGTTTAACGTTGCCGAAGTGAATACCTCCTATACGCCGTACCTGCTGATGACGCTGCCATTCTGTCTGGCATCGTTCGGCTACCACGGCAACGTGCCGAGCCTGATGAAGTACTACGGCAAAGATCCGCGCACCATTGTGAAGTGTCTGGTCTACGGCACGCTGCTGGCGCTGGCGCTGTACGTCATCTGGCTGCTCGGAACGATGGGCAACATCCCGCGCCCGGAATTTATCGGTATTGCGCAGAAGGGCGGTAACATTGACGTGCTGGTGCAGGCGCTGAGCGGCGTGCTGAACAGCCGCAGCCTGGATCTGCTGCTGGTTATCTTCTCTAACTTTGCGGTGGCGAGCTCTTTCCTCGGCGTGACGTTGGGCCTGTTTGACTACCTGGCGGATCTGTTCGGCTTTGATGATTCTGCGATGGGGCGCTTCAAAACCGCGCTGCTGACCTTCCTGCCGCCGATTGTGGGCGGCCTGCTGTGGCCGAACGGCTTCCTGTACGCCATCGGCTATGCAGGGCTGGCGGCAACCATCTGGGCGGCGATTGTGCCGGCGCTGCTGGCGCGTAAATCACGTAAACGCTTCGGTAGCCCGAAATTCCGCGTCTGGGGCGGTAAGCCGATGATTGCGCTGATCCTGGTGTTCGGCGCGGGCAATGCCCTGGTACACGTGCTGTCGAGTTTTAATCTGTTGCCTGTCTATCAGTAAATGCAAAGCCCGGTGGCGCTACGCTTACCGGGCCTACAGGGATCGCGTAGGCCGGATAAGGCGTAGCCGCCATCCGGCAAAAAACTACTCCACCAACTCCTCTTTCACCTGCATGGCCAAATCAAACGAGTGCAAACGCGCCTGGTGATCGAAAATCTGGCCGTTAACCATAATTTCATCCGCCTGCGTTTCACGCAGCACCGCCTCCAGCCCGTGACGCACTTTCGCTTTATCGCCAACTAGCGACATGCTCAGCGCCTGTTGAACGCCATACTGCTCTGAAGCTGACCACAGCTGATGCATATTCTCCACCGGTGGCGGAAGCTGGCCCGTCTCCCCGCGACGCAGCTTCACAAACGCCTGCTGCATGGAGGTGAACAGGAATTCCGCGTCGCGATTGCTGTCGGCAGCAATGATGTTGATACACACCATCGCGTACGGTTTCTCCAGACGCTCGGACGGTTTGAAGTGCGTACGGTAAAGATGCAGCGCCTGATGCAACATATCCGGCGCGAAATGGGAGGCAAACGCAAACGGCAGCCCCAGCTGTGCGGCGAGCTGCGCGCTGTAGAGGCTTGAGCCCAACAGCCATACCGGGATCTTCTCGCCGTAACCAGGTACCGGGCGCACGTGCGGGTTCGGGTCACGTGCGTCGAACCAGTCCACCAGTTCGGCCACGTCGCGCGAGAAGTTATCAATATCGCCGCTCATATGGCGACGCAGGGCGCGCATGGTCGGCTGATCGCTGCCCGGCGCACGGCCAAGCCCCAAATCGATACGGCCCGGATAGATGGTATTCAGCGTGCCGAACTGCTCGGCGATCACCAGCGGGGCGTGATTCGGCAACATCACGCCGCCGGAGCCCAGGTGCAGCGTGGTGGTATTTGCCGCCAGATAACCAATCAGTACCGAGGTGGCGGCGCTGGCAATGCCCACCATGTTGTGGTGTTCGGCCAGCCAGTAGCGGTGATAGCCACGCTTTTCGGCCAGCTGAGCCAGATCCAGAGAGTGCGAAAAGGCTTCTCTCGCCGAGGAGCCTTGTGGGATCGGCGCCAGATCCAGCACCGAAAACGGAAGGGTTTTGTCAGTCATAACAGCTCACTTTGTCGACGGTGAATCTTTAATACTGCATTAAAAAATGATAACCGTTGTTAACAAAGTGAGCCTTTTTTAGGCCTGAAGTTCCAGCCCGGCCAGACGCTTCCAGTAGCCGTTACAGTCGCTGTTCGCCGTCAGCGGCAGCGGAGCGGCACCGTTTTCGTTAGCGCGGAAGGCGTCCAGCATCGTGAACACGCCGGTATCGAGCGGCGACAGGCGCACCATATCCACCAGCCCGTCCATCGACGCCAGCTCGTTGCCGAGGTTATAGACATAGCCGCTCATGGTCTGAATACCGTTGAGAACAAACACCTGCTGGTTCTCCTGCGACAGCATGCTGCGCCCGTTCGGGTACTTAATGCAGCAGGTTTCGCACTCGTCTTTCGGACGGTCTTCCGAGCGCGCGGTAAAGCAGCGGGCGGAATAGGCCAGCGGCAGATGCCCGTAGCTCAGCACTTCCACTTCAAACTTGTTGCGAATGCCCAGCTCTTCGCACTGCGTGAGCAGGTTTGCCAGCCAGTCGCGGGAGAGTTCAACCGGCATGCACCAGCGCGTCATGCCCTGTTTGAGCAGCAGGCGCAGGGTCACGGCGTTGTAGCAGTTCAGGGCATGACCCGCGACAAACGGCAGCCTGCGTTCGGCGCACATGTTCACCACGCCGAGATCGCTCGCTTCCAGCAGGAACTCGCCGTTCTCTACGTAGCGTTTCAGCTCGCCCAGTTCGGAAGACGCCTGCACCAGCGCAAGGGTGGAGAGCACGACCTGCTTGCCGCTTCCGGCCAGGCTTTTCGCCATCTCCAGCCAGTCGCCCACTTTGGTGGCGCGGCGCTTGCTGCACACCGCTTCACCGAGGTAAATCACATCGGCGCTGCTGGTGGCGGCCTGTTGGTAAAAATCTTCCAGCGTCTCTTTTGGCCAGTAGTAAAGCACCGGTCCTAATGAATATTTCATGATTTTCTCACTGCCATTTACGGTGATACGCGCCCAGCGTGGTTTGCGTGCCTTCGGACATCGATCCGAGCGTCTCCATCCAGGCCTGCTGCGGAGCGTAGTTCTGCGGGTCCGCCATGCAGCGGTCGATGGCCTGACGCCACACTTTCGCCACCTGGCTCACGTAGGCCGGGCTACGCTGGCGACCTTCGATTTTCACCGAGGCAATATTGGCCGCCAGCAGTTCCGGCAGCAGCTCCAGCGTGTTGAGGCTGGTGGGCTCTTCCAGGGCGTGGTAACGCTCGCCGTCGACCAGATAGCGGCCTTTACACAGGGTGGGATAACCGGCGTTTTCACCGTCCTGATAGCGGTCGATCAGCACCTCATTCAGGCGGGATTCCAGCCCCTGCGGCGTTTGCTGCCAGCGGACAAAGCGGGCAGGGGAGCAGGCCCCGACGGTATTTGGCGACTCGCCGGTCAGATACGAGGAAAGATAGCAACGGCCTTCGGCCATAATGCACAGGCTGCCAAAGGCAAAAACTTCCAGCGGCACTGGCGTGACGCGTGCGAGTTGCTTAACCTGATGGATAGAGAGCACGCGCGGCAGCACCACGCGGGCCACGTCAAAGTTTCGGTGATAAAAACGCACGGCCTCTTCGTTGGTGGCAGATGCCTGAACAGAGACGTGGCGCTCAATATGGGGATAGCGTTCTGCCGCATACTCAAGCATGGCGAGGTCGGCCAGAATCAGCGCATCGGCACCCAGTTGTGCCGCCATATCCACCGCGCGCTGCCAGCGGGCGTACCCGTCAGGATGAGCAAAGGTATTGATGGCGATATGCAGCTTGCGGCGGTGCTGGTGAACGAAGTTAACGGCTTCCTGAAGCTTTTTCTCCGTAAAGTTAAGGCCAGCGAAATGGCGGGCATTGGTGTCATCTTTTAGCCCGATATAGACCGCATCGGCCCCATTTTCGATGGCCGCCTTAAGCGCCGGAAGGTTTCCGGCAGGGCAGAGCAGCTCCATAATTTATCCTGATGTTGTCGATCGCAAAAATGTTAACGAGCTGGGATTTTAATTAACCCATACGCGACAATTTTTGATTTAAGGCAGCTAATGGCGTATTGATGGCACCAATAATGAGGTTGTCCGGACGACGGTTTGTTGATTTACGCCGCTATGTTGTGCGTCGGATATGGCAAAATAGCAGGACTATAGATATCAGGGAGTAAAGCTCGTGCTGGATAAACTGCGTTCACGTCTCGTACAATTTGGCCCATCAATGCTGAGCGTGCCGGTCAAGCTGGCGCCGTTCGCGCTTAAACGTCAGGTGCTGGAGCAGGTCCTGAGCTGGCAGTTCCGCCAGGCGCTGCAGGATGGCGAGCTGGAATTCCTGGAAGGCCGCTGGTTGAGCATTGAGGTGCGTGACATCGGGCTGCGCTGGTTTACCTCCGTTGAGAATGACCAGCTGATCGTCCGCGAAACCGCCGAGGCGGACGTGAGCTTTAGCGCCAACGCCAGCGATCTGCTGATGATCGCCGCGCGTAAACAGGATCCGGATACGCTCTTCTTCCAGCGCCGTCTGGTGATTGAAGGCGACACGGAGCTGGGCCTGTACGTGAAGAATTTAATGGATGCCATTGAGCTGGAGCAGATGCCGAAAGCGCTGCGCGTGATGTTGATGCAAATGGCAGATTTCGTTGAGGCCGGGCTGAAAGCCCCGCCGGACAGTAAACACACTTCAGTAGGTGAGCCATGCTGATTCGAGTCGAAATAGGGATTGATGCGCCGGGGATCGATGCGCTGCTGCGCCGTGCTTTCGCGAGCGATGCCGAAGCCCAGCTGGTCCACGATCTCCGCGAAGACGGTCTGATTACGCTGGGGCTGGTCGCCACCGATGACGAAGGTCAGGTGGTGGGCTATGTTGCCTTCAGTCCGGTCACCGTTCAGGGCGAAGAGCTGCAGTGGGTCGGTATGGCACCGCTGGCGGTGGATGAAAACTATCGCGGGCAGGGGCTGGCGCGTCAGCTGGTCTATGAAGGACTGGATTCGCTCAATGAGTTCGGTTATGCGGCCGTTGTTGCGCTGGGCGATCCGGCGTTCTATGGCCGTTTAGGCTTCGAGCAGGCCGCGCATTACGATCTGCGCTGCCGCTGGCCGGGTACGGAATCCGCATTCCAGGTGCACCGTCTGGCGGACGACGCGCTCAACGGCGTCAATGGCCTGGTCGAGTACCACGACCATTTCAATCGCTTTTAATCAGGCTCTCGCGTAGCGCCTCAAAGGAGCCGTCTCCGGTCACGAGGCGCTCTTTCTGGCGCTTCGTCAGCTGTTTGATGCGGTATTCCAGCCTGAGCGCCAGCGATCGGTCACCGACGGGCGCCGAAAAGGCAAGCTGTAACTCCCCTTTCCCCCGCAGCGCTTTTGCCCCTTTCCCCGTTTGATGTTGTAAAAAACGCCGCGCCACATCGGTGGTTATCCCGGTGTAGAGTGCGTTATCAGCGGTTCGGACAAGATAGAGAAACCAGCACACGGTAAACAGATTCAGTATGTTAAGGTGAACGCACCATAGCATGAGAGAGAACGAAAATGGAAACACTGGCAGCCATCAACCGCTGGCTGGCGAAGCAGCACGTCGTCACCTGGTGCGTCTACAGCGAGGGTGAGATGTGGTGCGCAAACGCGTTTTACTACTACGATCCGGAGCGCGTCGCGTTTTATGTCATGAGTGAAGACAAAACGCGTCATGCGCAGATGACCGGCCAGCAGGCGAAGGTCGCGGGCACGGTGAATGGCCAGCCGAAAACGGTCGCGCTGATCCGTGGGGTACAGTTTAAAGGGGAAATCCGTCGTCTGGACGGAGAAGAGAGCGACGCGCGTCGTAAGCACTACACGCGCCGCTTTCCGGTTGCCGCTGCGCTAAAAGCCCCTGTGTGGGAAATCCGCCTCGATGAGCTGAAATTTACCGACAACACCCTGGGCTTTGGCAAGAAGCTGCACTGGCTACGCGCCGAGCAGGCGTAGCGCTTCGCGGTTAAACGCCGGAAGATCGTCCGGGGTGCGGCTGGTGATCAGCTGGTCTTTGTCGTTGACCACCTCCTGATCGTAAAATTCGGCGCCCGCATTTTTCAGATCGATAACGATCGGTTTCACCGCCGTGAGCTTACGCCCGCGGACAACCTCCGCGCTGATGAGCAGCTGCGGGCCGTGACAGATGGCAAAGACCGGTTTGCCGGTAGAGACAAAGTCCCGGGTGAAGGTCACGAAGCGCTCGTCTCCGCGCAGGGAATCCGGTGAATGGCCGCCGGGTAACAGCAGTGCGTCAAAATCGGAGGGGCTAACGTTATCGATGGTCTCATCAATGGTTACGGTCGCCTCGCCCTTATGACCTGTCACCGTTTTGCCCGCTTCTTTCTCGATGGTGATGACCTCATGTCCCGCCTTGCGGAACGCCTCTGCAGGAGAGGTGAATTCTGAATCTTCAAACTCGTCGGTAATCAAGACTGCGATTTTCTTGCCCATGCTTCCTCCGTTGTTTTGGCTTCAGACTGATTTTTCTCCGCTTGTGGTAAATACTTACCTGTAACAGACTTCTAAGTGTGGTCGACGACGCTGAGTTCGCAAACGGACAATTCTGTAAAGGGGATACGATGAGTCAGGTACTGATTACCGGGGCTACCGGGCTAGTGGGCGATCATCTGCTGCGGCTGCTGATTCAGGATCGTCGCGTGAACTACATCGCTGCCCCGACGCGTCGACCGCTGACGGACATCTCCGGCGTCTTTAATCCGCACGATCCTCAACTGACGGATGCGCTGGCGCAGGTGCAGGATCCCATTGATATCGCGTTTTGCTGTCTGGGCACTACACGGCGGGAGGCGGGGAGCAAAGAGGCATTTATCCACGCCGACTATACGCTGGTGGTGGACACCGCGCTTACGGCGAAAAAGCTGGGGGCCAGACATTTTCTGGTGGTCAGTGCGCTGGGCGCCAGTGCCGGATCGCCTTTCTTCTACAACAAGGTGAAGGGCAAGATGGAGGATGCACTGATTGCGCAGAAATGGGAGCAGCTGACGATTGTGCGCCCCTCGATGCTGATCGGCCATCGCGACGAGCGCCGCTTTAACGAGTCGATCCTGGCCCCGCTGTTTCGGATCCTTCCCGGCAACTGGAAAGCCATAGAGGCGCGGGACGTCGCGCGGGCGATGTTAAAAGAGGGGCTGGCCCCGTCAAAAGCGGGCGTAAACATTATCCCTTCGGCAAAACTGCGTGAAATCGCGCAGGGCGAGGCGTAAACTCCCCCGGCTAATTACTCATACTCTCCGGGGAATGCTATGACTGGTCAGTCTTCATCTCAGGCGGCAACACCTGTTCAATGGTGGAAGCCCGCACTCTTCTTTCTCGTGGTCATTATTGGCCTCTGGTACGTGAAATGGCAGCCGTACTACGGCAAAGCCTTCACCGCCGCCGAAACGCACAGCATCGGTAAATCTATTCTCGCTCAGGCGGATGCCAGCCCGCTTCAGGCAGCGTGGGACTATGCCATGGTCTACTTCCTTGCCGTCTGGAAGGCTGCCGTCCTGGGCGTGATCCTGGGCTCTCTGATTCAGGTGCTGATCCCGCGCAACTGGCTGGTGAAAACCCTCGGGCAGCCGCGCTTTCAGGGTACGTTGCTGGGAACGATCTTCTCCCTGCCGGGCATGATGTGCTCCTGCTGTGCTGCACCCGTGGCGGCAGGCATGCGCCGCCAGCGCGTATCAATGGGCGGCGCACTGGCGTTCTGGATGGGCAACCCGCTGCTCAACCCGGCGACGCTGGTGTTTATGGGCTTTGTCCTGGGCTGGCATTTCGCGTTCATTCGTCTGGTGGCAGGACTGCTGACCGTGCTGGTGGTGGCGACGCTGGTGCAAAATCTGGTGAAGGATAAGACGCCAGAGTCCGCGTCTGTTGAGCTGGACGTCAGCGAGCCGCAGGGCGGGTTCTTTGCCCGCTGGGGCAGGGCGCTATGGCAGCTTTTCTGGAGCACCATCCCGGTCTATATCCTGGCGGTGCTGGTTCTCGGCGCGGCGCGCGTCTGGCTCTTCCCGCATGCGGATGGCGCTATCGACAACACGCTGTTGTGGGTCATTGCGATGGCCGTTGCAGGCTGCCTGTTTGTGATCCCTACCGCCGCAGAAATTCCCATTGTTCAGACCATGATGTTGGCCGGCATGGGCACCGCACCGGCGCTGGCATTGCTCATCACGCTGCCTGCCATCAGCCTGCCGTCGCTGATTATGCTGCGTAAGTCATTCCCGGCGAAAGCGCTGTGGCTGACCGCAGGGCTGGTGGCGTTGAGTGGGGTGCTGGTGGGGAGTATTGCGCTTCTGTGAAAAACGCCCGGTGGCGCTACGCTTGCCGGGCCTACAAAAAAAATCCCCTCACTTGAGGGGATTTTTTTATTTAATGTAAGTAAACGCGGTGGTGACGTGCTTCACGCCGCTCACCCGGCTGGCGATATCGGCCGCCGCTTTCCCTTCACGGTCGGTCACCAGACCCAGCAGGAACACTTCACCGTTTTCCGTCGTCACCTTCACGTTGGAGGATTTCACCTGGTCCGAACCCAGCAGTTGGGAACGCACTTTGGTGGTGATCCAGGTATCGGAAGAAGCATCACCCAGGCCAATTGGCTTGCCCTGACGCACTTCGTTAAACACCTCTGTGGTCCCTTCAACGCCCATCGCAATCTGTTTCGCACGCGAGGCGAGTTCCATATTCGGCGCCTGGCCTGCCAGCAGCACTTTGCCCTGGTAAGCCGTCACGTTGATACGCGCCTCTTTCTTGATCTGTTCGTCTTTCGACAGCGCACTGTTGACGCGCAGCTCCAGCGTACCGTCATCCACCTGTGTCCCCACAGAGCGCGGATCGGTTGCCGCTTTGGTGCCTACTGCTGCGGTACCCACAACGGCCGCAGCGATACATCCCTGAAGCAGTAATGCAGACATAAGGACTGCGAGGGTCGATAAAGCCTTCATAAGAACTCCTTAATCATCCTGGTGAGGGAAAAGCGTGTTATCGATCAAGTCACATAAGCAGTTCACCGTGAGCATATGCATTTCCTGAATACGTGCGCTCCGGTGAGACGGAATGCGGATTTCCACATCCTGCGGCCCAAGCAGACCCGCCAGCTCACCCCCGTCATAGCCGGTTAAGGCCACGATAGTCATGTCGCGGGTGACGGCGGCTTCAACGGCTTTGACAATATCCCGGCTATTGCCGCGCGTGGAGATGGCCAGCAGCACATCTCCGGCATGACCCAAGGCTCGCACCTGCTTTGCGTAAATTTCGTCATGCAGACGATCGTTAGCAATCGCCGTTAAGACCACATTATCGGTATTAAGTGCAATGGCAGGTAAACTTGGGCGTTCTGTTTCAAAACGATTGATCATGCTGGCAGCAAAATGCTGTGCGTTGGCGGCTGACGTGCCGTTGCCACAACAGAGGATTTTGTTGCCGTTTAGCAGGGATTGCACCAGCGTCATTGCGGCACGCGAGATAGCATCCGGAAGGGCTTCCGCCGCGGCAATCTGAGTCTGGATGCTTTCTGTGAAGCACACTTTAATTCTTTCGAGCACGTTATCCCTTTTAAATCTTAATTATGCGTCTTCGCCAAAAGCGTTTTTAAGCCATTCGATCTCATTTCCGGTGAAGGCTATCACATCGAACCGGCAATCCACAGTATCAAAACTCCCATTATGGCGGGCAAGCCACAAGTGGGCAGTCTGTAATAATTTATGTTGTTTGGCGAGCGTCACGCTGGCGGCAGCACCGCCAAAACGGGAGGACTGTCGAAAGCGCACTTCTACAAACACGATGACCTGACCGTCTTTCATGATCAGGTCGATTTCGCCGCCACGCCCGCGGACGTTGGCGGCGATGAAATGCAGTCCTTTGCCTTCAAGCCAGCGACGTGCCTTTAACTCCCACGCATCGCCGGTCTGTTTGCGGCTTAACTGGCCGGGACGATCTGCCCCTGCTGGTATTTGAGCCATGATAACTTCCTGTTAATCACACAATCCTGAGTGGCGGTCAGATCGCCGGTGTTGCCGTTAAGCTCGAAGCCCGGCACCTGACGCATCTGGGTAAAGTGGTTCGCCAGCGCCCACGCATCAACCCCCATCGCATACAGACGCGCCAGAGAGTAATCGTTACGCACCGCGCTCAGCGCCTGCTGCATCAGGGATGGATTGCTGCCGGCCAGCATCGGGATTTCGCTGTACTGCAGACCGTCCATTTCCAGACGGAAATCCGGGCCTGCGGTGCCCTGTGCGCTGCGGGAGCTGGCGTAGAGCGTTGCGCCGCTCTGGCTGCCATTACGCATTGCAATCATCGGTTTGATAAAGGCGATCTCCTGCGGTGTGGCAACGATATAGGCCGCATCCACTTTACCGCCACCGCTAATCTGCGCGTCGGTTGGCGGCGCAGGGATCGTCAGGCCGCCAATCGTCACGCCCTGCTGCTGTGGCAGGCTCGCGGTGACCGGGCTACCGTTAAGCGCGATACCCGCCCCGCCGTTGACGCCCGCGCGCAGTTCAGAGACGGAACCGAATTTCTGCTGCAGTACCACGCCGCCGCCCAGCTTCTGCCACTCATCGGCAAAGGCATTGGCCACGCGATCACCCAGTGCGCTGCGTGGGATGAGCAACAGCGGCGCCTGCTTACCCTGCTCGTGAATATGACGCGCCGCATCGCGGGCTTCATCTTCCGGAGAGAGTGCGAAGTAGCAGATATTGGCCCGGTTCTGAACCTGCTCTGGCTGGTTGAGCGCCAGCACGTTCAGCGTGGTATTGCTCTTCATCAGCTCTTCTACGTTGTTTTTCAGCAGCGGACCGACAACGATGCTCGCGCCATCCTGTTGAACCTGCGCCAGAACCTGGTCCAGCGGCTGCGAACTGGTATCGTAGATTTTCAATTCAGCGCCCGGGTTGGCGCTGGTGGTTGCCACGGACTGCGGCTGCGCGGCAGGTTGAGCAGTCGGCTGTGCAGGCGGCTGTTGAGGCTGTTCTGCTGTTGTGGCAGGCGCTGGAGCAGATGCTGGCGCCGCTTGCGTCTCGGCCGGAGCCTGGGTCGCAGGTGCTGTAGTAGGTGGAGCTGTTGTCGCTGGCGGTGTCGTCGGGGCCGTCACCGGGTTTTGCATCGTGCCCTGCGCTGGCGCTTGCGCCGTGGTCAGGTCGCTGGTCTCTGCGGCGGATGGGCTGACAACATCATTCACGTTAGCCGCCTGGGCCGCCTGTGCGGGAACGGCGCTGCCGGTGACCGCCGTCGTGCCGTTTTTCGCCGCTTCAAAGCCCTGCTGAATGGTGCGTCCAAACACCGCCGCCTGGCCGTTGAGTGGCAGAAGGAGGGCGATTTTGCTGGTCGAGGCAGGCTTAAAGTTCTGCACGTTCACCAGCTGGGTTGGCAGCATTTTCGCGCCCGGGTTTTGCGGGTAGCGCGTCTGCCAGTCCGTAATACCGGCTTTTAACATCTTAGGATCGCTGCGGTTGTTAAACCACATCTGCTGCAGATCCAGCCAGCCCTGCAGGACGTTTTCATCCGCGTTGATGACCAGCGCCTGCGCCTGTTCCTGCGTCATCGACGCCAGCGCTTGCCAGGTGGCATCAATATTTTTCTGCTTATCAGCACCGCCAAGCAGCGGCTCTTGCGCGATGAGCGCACGGAGCAAGGTCAGGGAAGGGCGTCCCTGCTCAGCGGTAATGCCCGCCTGCCAGAAGCGCGCCTGCTGGTTTTTATCCAGCGCGCTCACGTCGATATCACCGAGGATCTTCTTCGCGGCGGCGTAATCTTTCAGCGCAACTTTCAGCTCGGCAGAGAGCAGGCTCTGCTCACGACGCTGGGCGTCGTTAAGATCTTTTGGCAACTGGTTAAACAGTTCGGCTGCCCGCTGGGTTTTACCCTCTTTCAGCAGTGCACGAATGGCGAGTAATTGCCAGTTGGTCTTGGTATCATTTGAACTCTGCGACATTTGTTGCAGATAAAAGCCAGAATCAGCCTGAGCAGAACCCTGGAGATGGGCGGTGCTCTGGTCAGGTGCCTGGGTGCCACAGCCTGCAAAGATCAGGGCTGCCAGCAGAAGCGGCACGCTGCGCGTGGCTTTTTTTCGAAGAAACGTTAACGGTACCATACTGTATCCAGTGATTTTTTTACGCAATGCTCAATATTAAATCGGCAATACGGACGAAACAATGAAACAACACGAAACGGCAGATAATTCTCAAGGCCAGCTTTATATTGTACCTACTCCTATCGGGAATTTGTCTGATATTACCCAACGTGCGCTGACCGTACTGCAAGCTGTTGATTTAATTGCCGCTGAAGACACCCGCCATACCGGCTTACTGCTGCAACATTTCGCGATTAACGCCCGTTTGTTTGCTCTGCACGATCACAATGAGCAACAAAAAGCCGAAACGCTGGTGGCCAAACTGAAAGAGGGGCAAAACATTGCCCTGGTCTCCGATGCCGGTACGCCGCTGATCAACGATCCGGGCTATCACCTGGTGCGTACCTGTCGCGAAGCCGGTATTCGCGTTGTACCCCTGCCGGGACCGTGCGCCGCGATTGCTGCGTTAAGCGCCGCAGGTCTGCCGTCTGACCGTTTCTGCTATGAAGGCTTCCTGCCCGCTAAATCCAAAGGCCGCCGCGACGTCTTAAAAGACCTGGAAGCGGAACCGCGTACCCTGATTTTCTACGAATCCACGCACCGTCTGCTGGAGAGCCTGGAAGATATGGTGACCGTCTGGGGGGAAGGCCGCTACGTGGTGCTGGCGCGCGAGCTGACCAAAACCTGGGAAACCATCCACGGAGCACCGGTAGGTGAACTGCTGGCGTGGGTGAAGGAAGACGAAAACCGCCGCAAGGGTGAAATGGTGCTGATTGTCGAAGGGCACAAGGCGGAAGAAGACGCGCTTCCTGCCGACGCGCTGCGTACGCTGGCGCTGCTGCAGGCGGAACTGCCACTGAAGAAAGCCGCTGCGCTGGCGGCAGAAATTCACGGTGTGAAGAAAAATGCGCTGTATAAGTATGCGCTGGAGCAGCAGGGGGAGTAAGGCATCTCCTGCCCGTTTTGCCGGGTGGCGGCTACGCCTTACCCGGCCTACAGATCTTTAAGCGTCTTTTAGCTAGCAGGTATCGCCTCAAATACCAGCGTTTCCAGCGGTTGCAGCGTAATCACCACGGCGTTTTTGTACGCCTCCGGTACGGTTGAATTACGGCCATACACCGCCTTCAGACTAAACTGCGCCGCGTTTCCTGTCGGGACTTCGAAATCTCTCGTCAAATCCAGGTAGTAGCTTTGCGGCTTATCCGACGGGTTACGCAAGCCGAGAATCGCTTTGTCCTTGCTCCATGATGCCCAGCCGTAAACCTGCAGCGCCGTTGGGTCGCCGCCTATCCAGTGGGTGTCCACCAGCACGCTGGCGTTTTCCCGGGACCATTTCGCGGCCTGCGCCAGGGTGTCCCACTTCGCCTTATTCAGCATTGACGGGGTGATATACAGCTCCTGCAGCTGCGTACCGGTCGCGAAATAGCTCCAGACCTGGTCGGCAAAATCGCTGTCCGTTTGTACCTTCTCCAGACCGTAGTAGGCATTCTCCGCGCTGACGATCCCGTGGTACATCAAGGAGTTCAGCGGGAACAGCGGGCCCTTGCGCACAATCGAGCGGTACGTTTCCGCATCGCGGTAGGTCATCCACTGCTGCACCGGCGTGCCGGGGCCGTACAGGTTGATGTCGTCCCCCTGGCGCCAGATCGAATCAGCGTAGAACAGCCAGGACGGGCTGGCGTTGGTCCCGGTGGTCAGGTTGATAAACAGGTTTGGGTTAGCGCTGCGCATGTTATGCAGCAGGGCGATAGAGGCGTCAAAATCCGAGGCGAACGGGCTGCCCTTAATATGCGAATTGGCGTTTCCCATCCCATCAAGTTTGAACGAGGTAATGTGTTCGTTTTTGATCAGCTTAACGATCTGCTCATTGAAGTTCTTAAAGTAGTTCGGCCCTGACAGCGCCAGCTTCCCGTCGACGGTTTCGAATCCATACTCTTTTGCATGCGAGACGCGAATGTCGCGGGGCTTGTTGTAGCCTCCCCACGGTGAGAGCCACAGCCCGACCGAGCTGTGCAGGCTGTCGGCTTTTTCCCGTACCTTGCCAAAACCGTTGCTAAATGCCGGACCAAACAGCCAGCGCCCGGTAAGGTCGTCCCAGCCGTCGTCCAGCAGGAACGCGTCCAGCGCCACGCCGCGTCCGGTGATAAATTCCTTATTCCACTCGTCCATCCGCCCCAGCACATCCTGCTCGGAGTAAGGTGTAAAGAAGCCGATGTCCATCCAGCTGTTGTAGTGCAGGTAAGGCCTATACGGACGGGGGCGCACGGCATCGATAAACTGGTTCACGCTGCGGCGCAGTTGGCTGGTTTCCGGGAAGGTGCCGAAATACATCGTGTAGCTGACCGGCGTTTCAGGCTGAATGGGGGTTTTCAGCTCGACGTTGAGGTTGGTCGTCGCTTCATAGGCGTAAGTATTCACGATCGGTTTATCCGGCAGAATAAAGAACGAATCAGCTACGATCGGCGAACTGTTAATGGCCCCGTCAACATACGGTGCCTGTGACTGCTTTTTCGTCGGGAAGAAGGTGATTTTCGCCACGTCTCGCAGCTGACCAACAGCCGCGAGGGTGTAATCGATACTGGCATACTTATCCTTCACCAGATTCAGCTTCACCGTTACGTTAAAATCCGGGCGCGTAAAGTCGATGACAATCGCGTTGTCCCGCTTTTCGACATGCTTGATGGAGAAATCAGCGGCGTGGATTTTTGTCTCATCCGGCAGCGTCAGAAAGAACAGCTCCTGGGGCGTGAGCGGATGGTTAGCCTTGCTGTCCTTCACTACTACCGTTGCGTTTGCATCATCAAACGAAAGGGCAATATTGTCGTTATTGAGCGCGTAGTTGGCGGCCGCCGCGCCATGAGAAACAGAGAGAGCCAGCAGCGAAAGAGTGAGCACTTTTTTCATCGGGTTTAGATCCTTATCAGTAATGCTTCAGCATTTGGGTGATGGACTGCTCCAGCCAGTAGCGCTGGGTGCCGAAGTTAATCCGCAGGTAGTTTTCGCCGTTTTGCACGTAGTGGCTGCCGTCTTCAATGACCACGCCCGCCTGCCGGGCAAAATGTTGGGTTAACTGGGTGGCGCTGCGCTCGTCGGCGCTCACGTCTATCCAGGCCAGATACGACGATTCCGGGTTCATCATCTTCCACGCCGGGAAGTGGGTCTGAATCGCGTCCGCAAGGTAGCGCGCGTTGCCTTGCAGATACCCGTTCAGCGCGTCGAGCCACGGCAGACCGTGCTGATAGGCGAGGATAATCCCCCATACGCCGAACATATTGGGGGAAGTAATCGAGTTCTTCTCAAGCTGCTGGCGGAAGCGCTGGCGCAGCGAATCGTCCGGGATCATTGAATAAGACGTTTTCAGCCCGCCCAGGTTGAAGGCTTTATTGGGCGATGTCAGCACGATCAGGTTGTCCTGCGCGGCACAGCCCGAAGTCAGACAGCTGACGAATGTACCGTCCAGAATGTGCTCGGCGTGAACCTCATCGACCACCAGAATCGTGCCGTAGCGTTTACAGAGATCGGACACCTGCCGTATCTCATCTGCGCGCCAGATTCGGCCCGAGGGGTTATGCGGCGAGCAGAAGAACCACAGTTTTGGACGGTGGGTTTTGAGCTGATCTTCAATCAGATGAAAATCCAGCTGATAGCGGTTTTCCTCCACGCGAAGCGGGTTAACGAGGACCTTAACGCCCTGGCGCTGTGCCGCCATTGCAAACGGGTCGTAGACCGGGGTGTTCATCATCACGCTGTCGCCAGCCCTGCAGAACGCCTGAACCGTGTAGTGCAGTGTGGACACGGTGCCGTAGGTTAGCGTGATCCACGACCTGTCTACCTCAACCTGATGACGCGTGCGCTGAAAGGCGATCGTCGCATCGTAGAATTCGTCGAAACACCACGTATAGCCAAAGGTGCCGTGCTCCACGATGCGCTGGAAGCCTTCAATAACGGCGGGCGGTGAGGTGAAATCCATATCTGCGATCCACAGCGGAATAAACCCCTCCGGAACATCACCAAAGCGTGAGCAGACAAACGCATGGTCCCATTTACGGCACTTATCGCTTTTACGCTCGATGATTTTGTCGAAATCAAACACAACGACCCCCTGTTAAATTAAGGCTTCAATGCCGGTTTTGACGCTCTGCACCTGCGGGCCGATGATCACCTGTACGCTGTGAGCATCCAGCACCACCACCGACAGGGCGCCCGCTGCTTTCAGCGCCTGCTGATCGATAAGGCCCATCTCTTTCACCACCAGACGCAAGCGGGTGATGCAGTTGTCGAGCGACTCGATGTTCTCTTTGCCACCGAGCGCCTGCAGGATAAGACCATGATCGTATTTCGATTTTCCACGCGCGCGGGTGTTGGCTTCGACGGCCTGCTGTGCAGCCTTTACATCCACTTCACGTCCCGGCGTCTTGATATCGTGTTTGAGGATGTACCAGCGGAAGACGACGAAGTAGATAGCAAACCAGGCGATACCGACCGGGAACAGCAGATACCATTTGGTCGACATCCCCTGCATCACGCCAAAGATCAGCAGATCCAGAATCCCACCGTCGGTGTTGCCGATGGTCACCCCCAGCAGGGCCATCACCATCAGCGCCAGGCCCGACATCACGATATGGAAGGCGTAAAGCGCAGGCGCGATAAACAGGAACAGGAACTCAATCGGCTCTGAAATACCGGTAACGACGGACACCAGCACGCCGGAAAGCAGCAGTCCCTTAATCACCGGGCGGTTTTCCGGACGCGCGGTGCGGTAGATGGCGTAGGCCACGGCAGGTAAGCCAAAGATAAAGGTCGGCATAAACCCTTGTGACAGAAACGCGGTAACGTGCGGGCTAAACGGCAGTCCGGCTTTCAGCTCGGCGTAGAAGATATTCAGCGCGCCGGCCACTTCATGGCCGTTGACCATCTCAATCCCGCCTGCTGGCGTGAAGCGCACCATCGCCAGCAGAATGTGGTGCAGGCCGAAGGGTTTAAGCAGCAGCACGCCCACGCCGTAAAGGAAGGGGCCGAAAACGCTGGTGCTCTGGATAATATGGCCAATCCCGGCAATCCCCAGCGCCACGTATTCCCACAGTAGGGGAATGAACAGCCCGACCAGCGAAAGGGTAAGGGCAGTGATAATCGGTACAAAACGGATGCCGCTAAAGAAGGCAAAGGCGTCGTGGAGGACCGTGTCCTGAAAACGCTCGTGCAGGAAATAGGTAATCACCCCCACCACGATGCCGCCCAGCACGCCCATCTCCAGGGTCTGGATCCCCAGCACGATCGATTGTCCCACCTGTCTCATGGTCGCGGCATCGGCAAGCTGGTGGGTGGCGGTCAGGTAGTAGTTGATGCTCATGTTCATCAGCATGTAGCCAACGAACCCGGCAAAAGCGCCCACGGCCTTGTTGCGTTTCGCGAGGCCCATCGGGATCGCCATGGCGAACATCAGCGGCAGATAGGTAAAGGCGAAGCCGCCCACCATGGCGATAAAGCCAAAGGTTAACTGCGTTAACTCGCCGCCCAGAAAGGGAAAGCTTTTAATGGTGGAAGGGCTGGTGACGGAGCTACCGATCCCCAGCAGCAACCCCATAAAGGCCAGCAGGGAGACCGGGAACATAAAGGTCTTTCCAAGGCTTTGGAAAAATTCCCACGCTTTCGATTTAAACGACTTTTCCTGTGTCATGTAGGGACTCCTCGGATTTTTAGGATAATGGAAGGCGCTGTCCGGCTTAAGGACGCGCCTTCATATTTGCGAGGCTTATAGTTATTTTTAGGTACTGACGTAATGCGCGATGGGATCAGGCTTCCGCTGGAAGCAGCAGCCGGTTTGCGGAGCCGCAAATGGTGATTTTGCTTCTGACCACCTCTTTCATGGCGTCCATGCCGACCCGCATATAGAAGCGCGGATCGTTGCCCTGCGGGTTGTCGGCAAACCAGGCTTTCACCGCGTCAGAGAAGGCGATTTTCAGCTCGGTTGCCACGTTAACTTTGCACACGCCCAGTTCGATGGTGCGACGCACATCCTCATCCGGCACATCGCTCGCGCCGTGCAGCACCAGCGGCACGGTGACCACTTCACGGATCTCGGCCAGCCGCTGGAAGTCGATTTTTGGGCGCTTGGTATACAGGCCGTGTGCGGTGCCGATGGCGACGGCAAGGCTGTCGACGCCGGTCAGTTCGACAAAGCGTTTCGCTTCCTGTGGATCGGTGAGAAACGCGCTTTCCGCATCAACACTCATGTCATCTTCCACACCGCCCAGGCGGCCCAGTTCGGCTTCGACGCTGCAGTCGTTGAGGTGGCAGAAATCGACCACCGACTTCACCAGCTTCACGTTCTGTTCAAACGGATAGTGGCTGCCGTCGATCATCGCGCTGCGCACACCCGCGTTGACCTTGCGGCGAATATCGTCCAGCGATTCGTGGTGATCGAGGTGTAGCGCCAGCGGCATGTCGTAGGTGAGGGAGTAGGCGCTGCACAGGGCGTAAATCTCTTCCAGCGCAATATGCTTAAAGGTGCCCGGCGTGCCCGCGAGGATCACTGGCGATCGCATTTCGCTGCACACTTCGAGGATCGCCTGGATCGTCTCCGCGTTGTGGATGTTGAACGCCGGAACGGCATAGCCTTTTGTCTGCGCGTCCTGGAGAAGATATTTCGTCGAGATAATACTCATAATCAGATCCTCTTAAGCCTGCCACGGATGAATAACAACGCCCTGCACCACGCGGTTGACCGTCCCGCTGGCGGATGGCGTATCGGGCGTATTGCCTACGCTGAGCGACTGGGTAAGGGCAAAGACCTGCGCATACATCAGGAAGCAGAACGCCTGTTCCATATCGCTAAACGGACGGGAAGGCGGGAGGAGAATGTGCGGCCCCGCTTCAATGGCCGGATCGTTTTCAGCGGCGATGGCGACGACGCGCAGGGCCTGGCGATCGCGGCGCAGTTCGGCCAGCAGATCCAGATCGTACTGGCGCGTATACGGATGGCTGGAGATGAACACCACCACCAGCGTTTCGTCATCCACCAGCGACTTCGGCCCGTGACGGAAACCGGTGGGGGAATCGTAGAATGCCGCCAGCTTGCCCGCCGTCAGCTCCAGCACCTTCAGCGCCGATTCGCGCGCCGCGCCCTGCAGACCGCCGCTTCCCAGATACACGATCCGTTTCCACGGTTCGCTGCCAAAGACGCCATGGCTGAAATCGCCGAGCGAGGTGAGGATCGCCTGACAGCGATCGGCCACGTCGCGGAAGGTGTGACTGTTGATCGTTTCCGGGGCGAATACGGCCAGACAGCTCGCCATCATGGTGGTGATGCTGCTGGTCATCGCGAACCCGCGATCGTGCGTTTCGGCAGGCATCAGCAGGGCATAAGCGTTATCGCTGTCGACGGCGGTCTGGTACAGGCTTCCGGCCTCGTTACAGGTGATCGACAGGTGGTAGCACTCCGGTACGAACTGATTGGCCAGTTCAACGGCTGCGACGCTTTCCGGACTGTTGCCGGATCGGGCAAACGAAACCAGCAGCAGCGGATGCGCAGGGCTGAAGTAATCCATCGGGTTTGTGACCAGGTCAGTGGTCGGGACGGCGGAGATAGTTTTCCCGGTGTGGCTCGCAAGCCATGGCGCAATGATATCGCCGATAAACGCGGACGTGCCCGCGCCGGTCAGGACGATCCGCAGATCGTGCTTGCGCAGCAGCGGCGTAAGGAAGCTGTCGATCGAAGAGCGCAGGCTATCGATATTGTTGAGCGAGCGGATCCAGCTGGCAGGCTGCTGGCGGATCTCTTCCTCGGTCCAGGTGCCGGTTGCGGCGGTGGTAGTTTGTGGCATAACTCAGTCCTTAGTCGTGTGAATTCCACATCAGACGCTGGCAATCGTGTCGCTATCTTTCGTTTCGTTTCACTTGTTCACTTTAGCAGTTAAATAAAATCTATAGAAAAGAAATCGAAACTTCAATGAAAGAAAAGAAATAAAACGAAAAGTGTGATCGGGAAAGGAAGAGGCAGATTAAAGGAAAGGAAAAGAAAGGCCTTACGGTTTCAGGCCGTAAAGCCAAAAGGAGACACAATGAAAGGGCTAAAGGGGGAGAGCCTGGCCCTGAATCCAGATCTGCTGGAGGTGTAAACCCCCGTTCAGCGCGTTGAGATTCGCGCGTTTACCCGGCGCTAACGAACCGAGTTGACTATCCATGCCCAGCAGGCGGGCGGGATGCAGCGAGGCCATATGAATGGCGTCTTCGGCAGTGATACCTGTATGTTCCACCATATTGCGTACAGCGGCATCCAGCGAGAGCGTGCTCCCGGCCAGCCCGCCGGAGCCGGTTCGAACCACGCCGTTTTGCATCGTGACCGTTTCACCACAGAGCGTATACCGACCGTCCGGCATACCGGCTGCCTGCATGGCATCGGTGATCAGCACCAGGCGTTCTTTTGCGCAGCAACGGCATAACCGCATGGCTCCCGGATGGACATGGTGGCCGTCGGCAATCAGCTCCAGCCACGCCCGTTTGTCCGTCAGCCCTGCGCCGACCATGCCGGGTTCCCTGTGGTGCAGTCCCGTCATGCCGTTATAGCAGTGCACCAGCCCATCAGCACCCGCGTCAAACGCGGCGAGGGTTTGATCAAACGTAGCGGCGCTGTGGCCCAGCATCACGCGTATTCCGCGCTGTTTGAGATGGCGGATCGCCAGCAACGCGCCAGGTTTTTCCGGCGCCAGCGCCACCACCCGTAACGTGCTCAGTGAAACGTCAATCAGGCTGTCCAGCTCGGCGACATCCAGTTCCCGGAACAGATCCGGCGGATGCGCCCCTTTGTTCTGCGGCGTAAAGTACGGTCCTTCCAGGTAGCTGCCCAGGATCTGCGCGCCGGGGCCGCCCGACTGACAGCGACGGGCGATTCGCGCGAGCGCGCCGTGGATAGCCTCCAGCGGCGCGGTAACGGTGGTGAGTAAAAAGGCGCCCACGCCTTCGCGCGCTTTATGCATCGCGAGAATATCCAGCACGTCAGGCGCATCATCCATCACGTCCACGCCCGCGCCGCCGTGGACGTGCGTATCGATATACGCCGGGCAGAGCAGTTCCGCATCGCGCGACGTCACGCCCGCCGGGACAGGCTCAATAGCCGCAATCACGCCGTTTTCAATGCGTAGCTGGTGGTCATCCAGCCAGCCCTGTTCGGTAAGCACCCGCCTCGCGCGCAGCAGCTGCCTCATATCCCTTCCTCGGCAGGGGCTTCCTCGCGACAACGTCCCAGTTCGTCTACGAGGCTCGTCAGGCCGCGGTGCCCGCACTCCAGCGCCTGCAGACGAAACGCTTCGCTGCTTAATCCGTCGCGCTCCAGCACCATCTCCAGCAGCAGCTGCAGGTTGGTCCCGGTGATCACTTCGCTCCCCGGCCGTTGCATGGCGAGCGTCGATGCTACGCGAAACGGCGTGCCGCCGAGCAAATCGGTGAGAAACACAATATCGTGCTCTGCATCGAGTTCACTCACCGCCTGCTCAAGCTGAGCGGTCAGCCGCGTGGTGGTGGACGTTTCAGGAAAATCGATGGCGATAAACTGCGGCTGTTCGCCGAGGATCTGCTTCATCGCCTGCTCAAGCCCGCTGGCAAAACCGCCGTGACCCGTCAAAATAATGCCTAACATCGCAACCTCTTTGCTTTTACAGGAAGTGACAGAATTTACCGACAACGCCCAGCAGCACGGTGATACCGATCAGCCGCAGCGGGCTCCAGCCGCGGCGCACCAGCCAGAACATGGTCAGGGTGTAGACCAGCGGCAGGAACGCGGGCATCAGCTTGTCGATAACGTCGGCCTGCAGTTTGACAACGGCATCACCCGCCTTGATTTCAAGCGTCGTATTGAGTCGGACATAGGTTGCCACCAGCGCGCCAATTACCGTCATCCCGACGATAGACGCCGCGTGACCGACCTTTTTGGTGTTGGCTTTGATCAGCGGAATGGCCGCCACGCCCATCCGGTATGCGTAGTGCGCCAGACCAAAACGCAGGCCGAGGTGCACCACGTTAAACAGCACGATAAAGACCACGGCCCCCAGAATCGACCCTTGCAGCGCCAGGCTGGCGCCGATACCGCCGCAGATGGGCAGCAGGGTTAGCCAGAACATGGCGTCGCCAATACCGCCAAGCGGGGCGCCGACGGCAATTTTGGTGCTCTGGATGCTGTTCACATCCTGCTTGGAGCGCTCCATCGCCAGAATGATGCCGATAACAAAGGTCACCAGGAACGGGTGGGTGTTAAAGAAGCCCATATGGCCTTTCATCGCCCGCGCCAGGTCTCGCTTGTTGGTGTGGATCTTTTTCAGCGCGGGCAGCAGCCCGTACAGCCAGCCGGAGGCCTGCATACGTTCATAGTTAAACGAGGCCTGCAGCAGCATTGAACGCCAGGCCACGCGGTTAATATCTTTTTTCGTCAGTTCGGCACCGATGCTCTGGTCTTCGTAGACGTTTTCGTTGACGCCGGTCAGCAGCGTCTCTTCGGATTCAGACACGCCCGGTAACGTTGTTTGATTAGATGCCATCTTCGAATTCCTCTTTCTGGGCCGCTGGAGCCGTCGGTTCAGGTGATTTACGCATCAGGTCGATCAGCGCCATGGCCAGCGCGGCGGCCGCAATCGCCAACACCGGAAGCTTGAGCCAGGCGGCGGCGACAAAACCGATAATGAAGTAAGGGATGTAGACGTTTTTCATCATGATCTTCAGCAGCACGGCGAAGCCGATGGCAGGCATGATGCCGCCCGCGACGCCGAGGCCGTCAATCAACCGTGCCGGCAGAACATCAATGGCGGTTTTCGCATGTTCCGCACCGAAGTAGATCGGCAGGAAGGCGCACAGAAAATAGAAGATGCCGAGCGCCAGCAGCGCAAGATAGTTCACCCGTTCAATACCGTGAGTATCTGCATTGGCCGCCATGCGATCGCAGCGTGACATCACGCCGGACATTACCGAGAAGAGGAACGTGATTCCCATCTGTACCGCGACAGCAAACGGGACGGCGACGCCCACGGCAACTTCTGGCTTCACCCCGGTGCTGATGGCAAATGCGGTACCCACAATGGTGCCGATAATGACGTTCGGCGGCTGGGCACCGGCGAGCGGGGCCAGCCCCATCCAGACCAGCTCTAACGTGCCGCCGGTCAAAATACCGGTATGCAGGTCGCCCAGAATCAGGCCGACCAGCGGCCCGAGCACCACCGGGCGGTGCATGTGCGTTAACCCGTTAAACATATCCAGACCGGCGATAAAGGCGAGTATGCCCAACCCCAGTGCCTGCAACAGACTGATTTCCATTGTGAATCCCTCAGAGCAGTTTAAAGAGATCCAAAGCAGTTTCTGTTGGAACGCCCTGAACGAAGCATTCCACCCCAGCCGCTTTCAGGCCGTTGAACGCGGCGATATCGTTCGCGTCGACAGAGACCGTTTTGGCAATTTGTTGTTTGCCACTGGCGTAGTGCATGTTTCCTACGTTGATACGGGTGATGGGCACGCCGCCCTCAACCAGCTTCAGAAAATCAGCGGGTGATTTGCAGACCAGCAGGATTTTCTGGCGGTCAGCGGCGCGGTGAATGTTGTCGATCACTTTTTGCAGTGACCAGAAGCGCACGGCGATCCCTTCCGCGAGCACCATCTCCATCAGGTTCTGTTGAACCGGATCTTCAGCCACCTCATCGTTGGCGACGAGTACCAGGTTTGCCCCCGCAAACCCCACCCACTGCACGCCTACCTGACCGTGGATCAGGCGTTCATCAATGCGGCATAAGACAATGTTTGGCATAGCGCTTTCCTCTTTTTATTATGCGTTTTGCGTTGTTACGCCTTCGCAGGCGGCGTGGTACTGCTGGAGTATGTCCTGAATGTGGTCGATGATGAGTTCCCGTGGCGTTGACTTGAGAGCGCCCTCGCGAACTTTGCCGTACTGCAGCGGCAGGTACTGGCTGATCAGCGGCAGCGGAATGGGCTCGTCTGCCAGGTTGCGCACCAGCCGTTCAAAAGCGTCGTCAATCTGGCTGTCCGGCCAGTAATAGCGCACGCGGTCAGAGTAGCTGTAGCCGCGGGCCAGGCGACGCGCGTTGCCGTCACCGTGGTAATGGCTTTGCCAGTATTCCGGGCGATCGAGCATGACGTTTTCCAGCACGTGACGCAGGCCAGAAACGGCTTTCGCTGGCAGCAGTTCCTCTTCGATGGCTGCCAGCGCGAAGAGCGCTTCGCGCAGGGCGAAGGTCAGGGCAGGGCCAACCTTCAGAATCGCAAAGTGATCGTTGACCAGCTTTCGCAGCGCCTGCGGCGTCTGGTAGTCGGTGGAGTGGGCTTCAAACACCAGCGTGTCGTAGGCTTCAACCATTTTGCTCAGGGCGACGGCTTTCTGCGGCTGATAGTCGCAGACGTGCGCATGGTCGAACTCCACGCCGGGCTGGACGACCAGACCAATAATTCGCGGCCAGATGTCGGTTAAGCCTTCCTTTTCGAACGCGTGGCGGTGCGCTTCAAGCGTGGCGCGGGCCGCATCCGGCGTGGTGACGGCAAGTTCGGTGAGCGTCTCGTGCGCGCCACCGGGAACCGGTACTTCCGTGCCGATAACGTAGACCAGATCGGCTACACCAAACTGCTCGCGACAGGTCGCTTCGGCAATCTTCGCCAGGCGTGCGGCGCGTCCGGCGACGATCGCATCGGTCAGGGGAACCGGATCGTCCTCACAGGACATGCTGCAGTCGAGGTGGATCTTTTTGAATCCGGCAGAAACATAGCTTTTGATCAGATCGTCTGCGTTGGCCATCGCCCGTTCCGCAGGGAGATTTTGCCAGCGGTTGGGGCCTAAATGATCGCCGCCGAGGATCAGCTGTGACGTCGGGAAACCGAGCGACTCGGCAAGCTTGCAGACAAACCCGTGAAAATCAGCGGGCGTCATGCCGGTATAGCCACCAAATTGATCCACCTGGTTGGAGGTGGCCTCTATCAGCAACGGGGATCGATGCGAATGCGCATAACGAATGGCCGCTTCCAGTACCAGCGGATGCGCGGAGCAGACGGCGTAAATCCCGTTTGAATTCCCCCGTTTATGGTGTTCCACCATTTCTGTCAGATGTTTCACTTTCCTCTCCATTTCGGATGGTAATGATATTTATCTTTCGTTTTGTTTCATTTAATCCTGCATCATGGTGATATAAAAATAAAACGAAAGATAATAGTTTTCCGATCTGTTTCACAAAAGAAACATAATGAAAGGTTTCAGCGCGATGCCAGCTTGCGTATCGTCACCATACAGGGCTTGCATTCCCTTAAAGGAAAGGCCTTAATAGGCAAAACGAAATGAAACGAAAGAATATTGATTAAGGAGCTCGTATGAGCAGCACCGATTCATCCGCAGAAAAGCGCATCACCGGCACCAGTGAAAGGCGAGAGCAGATCATTCAGCGGTTGCGGGCGCAGGGAAGCGTGCAGGTTAACGATCTGTCTCATCTGTACGGCGTTTCGACGGTGACGATCCGCAATGACCTCGCCTTTCTTGAGAAGCAGGGCATTGCCGTTCGCGCCTACGGCGGGGCACTGATTTGCGAAGGTAATGTGCCGGGCGCTGAGCCTTCCGTGGAAGATAAAAGCTCGCTGAATACGGCGGTTAAGCGCAGCATTGCTCAGGCCGCTGCCGCGCTGGTCAAACCCGGGCACCGCATCATTCTGGATTCGGGTACCACGACGTTTGAAATCGCCCGCATGCTGCGCCAGCACACGGACGTGATTGCGATGACTAACGGCATGAACGTAGCGAATGCGCTGCTGGAAGCTGATGGGGTGGAGTTGCTGATGACCGGCGGGCATTTGCGTCGTCAGTCGCAATCCTTCTACGGTGACCAGGCCGAGCAGTCGCTACAGAATTACCATTTTGACCTGCTGTTCCTGGGCGTCGATGCCATCGATCTCGATCGGGGCGTGAGTACGCATAACGAAGACGAAGCCCGTCTGAATCGCAAAATGTGCGAGGTGGCGGAGCGTATTATCGTTGTTACTGACTCCAGCAAATTTAATCGCTCAAGCCTGCATAAAATCATTGATACGCAACGGATTGATATGATTATTGTCGATGAAGGTATTCCGGCGGAAAGTCTTGAAGGATTACGGAAAAGCGGGATTGAGGTGGTGTTGGTTTAAATTTTTTTACCCTCTCCCTGGGGGAGAGGGTAGAGTGAGGGGAAATCACGTCACCGGTGCCGGGTTAAACACCGCCAGCTGGTTGTGTAATCCCCACTGATCCGAAAAGGTTTTCTTCCGCCCGCTGGCGACATCGAGAATGAAGTGGAACAGCTTCCAGCCCACGTCCTCAATACTCTCTTCTCCGGTGGCGATGGTGCCCGCGTTGATATCCATTAAGTCATACCAGCGGTTCGCCAGCGCGGTGCGGGTCGCCATTTTGATCACCGGTACCGCCATCAGGCCGTACGGCGTGCCGCGCCCGGTGGTAAAGACCTGCACCGTAATGCCGGATGCGACCTGCTGCGTGCCGCACACAAAATCGCTGGCCGGCGTTGCCGCGTAGATCAGGCCGCGTTTCGTCGGGCGCTGTCCCGGAGAGAGCACCTCTGCAATGGCGCTCTGCCCGGATTTGGCAATAGAGCCGAGGGCTTTTTCCACCACGTTTGCCAGGCCGCCTTTCTTGTTCCCGGGGGAGGGATTGGCGCTGCGGTCGGTTTTGCCCATATCGAGATAGTTATCGTACCAGGCCATCTCCTCAAGCAGGCGCTTGCCGACCTCTTCATTAACCGTGCGCGGCGTCAGTAGATGGATGGCGTCTCGCACTTCGGTCACCTCGGAGAACATCACCGTGGCGCCGCAGCGAACAAGCAGATCGGATGCAAAGCCCACCGCCGGGTTGGCCGTCACGCCGGAGAAGGCATCGCTGCCGCCGCACTGGGTACCCACAACCAGCTCAGAGGCCGGGCACGTTTCGCGCTGGCGGCGGTTGAGCTTGTCCAGATGGCGTTCTGCTACCTGTAAAATATCGTCGACCATTGAGCGGAAACCGACGTGGCGTTCGTCCTGCAGGCGCACGATGCTGGCCTCGTCTGCCGGGATGGCTTTGACATCCTCGGTCCCCTGCAGCAAACGTTCTGGCTGCAATTTTTCACAGCCGAGGCCAATGACCATCACCTCGCCGCCAAAGTTCGGGTTCAGGGCGATATTGTGGATGGTCCGGATAGGCACCACGGCAGCGGGCGCGTTAATCGCCACGCCGCAGCCGTAGAGGTGGTTCAGGCCCACCACGCCGTCGACGTTCGGGTATTTTGGCAGCAGATCGCGTTCGATGATTTTCACCACGTAATCCACTACGCCCGCCACGCAGTGCACGCTGGTGGTAATGCCGAGCAGATTTTTGGTGCCGACGCTGCCGTCCGCATTGCGATAGCCTTCAAAGGTATAGCCTTCCAGTGGGGGAAGCGGTTCCGGCACGCGGGTTGCCAGCGGAAGCGTATTCAGCGGCGGCGCTTCTGGCAGCGCCACCAGCGACTCCTCCACCCAGCTTCCCTGCGGTATCGAACGAACGGCATAGCCGATGACTTCACCGTAACGCACGATTTCGCTGTTAACAGGGATATCCACCAGGGCGACTTTATGTCCCTGCGGAACATGCTCAATCAGTTCCAGCCCGTCCGGAAAGCGGGTTCCCGCTTTTAAGCCATTGTCGTTGACGATAATCGCCACGTTATCGGCGTCGTGCACTTTTATATAAAACGCCGTCGGCGGTGCCTGTCGAATTTCAATGTCGGCCATTGTTCAGTATTCTCCAGCAAAAACTCTGATAATAAATTCAGCCATTTTTCTAATGGTAGAAATAAATACGCGGCTTTCAGAAATAAAGCATGTCAGCAGAATGAATAGCAAAATGTGATCCCGATCGCTTCAGAACCCGTAATCCTTGATTCTGTGCATTAGCGCCCAGTGCTTTGTGCATATGCAAAAAATTTTATCAAAATATACCGTAATACCTGAGCATTAAAACAATGTGCGGTCGCGGATAGCGTCTTATACTGAATGACGTTTTTATCACGCCAGAATACGGCAGAATAATAAATATCATGCTGGCGCGGTGTCTGAATAAATAAAATGATGCTGAAAAAGGCTGCTGAATTAAAAAGGTAAATACGATGAATAACGCGATCTTCCCGAATAAATTTAAAGCGGCTCTCGCGGCGCACCAGATTCAGATTGGCTGCTGGTCCGCGCTGGCAAACCCTATCAGCACCGAAGTGCTGGGCCTGGCCGGTTTCGACTGGCTGGTACTGGACGGCGAGCATGCGCCGAACGATATCAGCACCTTTATTCCGCAGCTGATGGCGCTTAAAGGCAGCCACAGCGCTCCGGTGGTGCGTGTCCCCACCAACGAACCAGTGATTATCAAGCGTCTGCTGGATATCGGCTTCTACAACTTCCTGATCCCGTTTGTGGAGACGGAAGAACAAGCGGCACTGGCCGTTGCGTCTACGCGCTACCCTCCCGAAGGGATCCGCGGCGTCTCCGTTTCACACCGCGCCAATATGTTTGGCACCGTCCCGGACTATTTCGCGCAGTCCAACAGCAACATCACCATTCTGGTTCAGATCGAGAGCCAGCAGGGCGTTGATAACGTCGACGCGATTGCCGCCACAAACGGCGTGGACGGGATCTTCGTCGGTCCAAGCGATCTGGCTGCCGCCTTTGGCCATCTGGGCAACGCCAGCCACCCTGACGTGCAGCGCGCGATCCAGCACATCTTTGCCCGCGCCAAAGCACACGGTAAACCGTGCGGCATTCTGGCGCCGGTTGAGGCTGACGCACGCCGCTATCTGGAGTGGGGAGCCACGTTTGTTGCCGTCGGCAGCGACCTCGGCGTTTTCCGCTCGGCTACGCAGAAATTAGCGGACGCTTTTAAAAAATAACCATCATTGAGGAAACAGATTATGACGCTGAAAGTGGGCTTTATTGGCCTGGGGATCATGGGTAAACCAATGAGTAAGAACCTCATCAAAGCGGGTTACTCACTGGTGGTATCCGATCATAATCCACAGGCCGTGGCTGAGGTGATGGCGGCGGGAGCAGAAACGGCCACCACCGCGAAAGCCATTGCTGAGCAGTGCGATGTCATCATCACCATGCTGCCAAACTCCCCGCATGTTAAAGAGGTTGCGCTGGGTGAAAACGGCATTATCGACGGCGCGAAACCGGGCCTGGTGCTGATCGATATGAGCTCTATCGCACCGCTTGCAAGCCGTGAAATCAGCGAGGCGCTAAAAGCAAAGGGCGTCGATATGCTGGATGCGCCGGTCAGCGGCGGTGAGCCGAAAGCGATCGATGGCACGCTGTCAGTGATGGTCGGCGGTGATAAAGCGGTTTTCGATAAATTTTACGACCTGATGAAAGCCATGGCGGGGTCCGTGGTGCACACCGGAGAGATTGGGGCGGGTAACGTGACCAAGCTGGCAAACCAGGTGATTGTGGCGCTCAACATTGCCGCCATGTCTGAAGCGCTGACGCTGGCAACCAAAGCGGGCGTCAATCCGGACCTGGTCTATCAGGCCATTCGCGGTGGTCTGGCGGGCAGTACCGTGCTGGATGCCAAAGCGCCCATGGTCATGGATCGCAATTTCAAACCCGGTTTCCGCATCGACCTGCATATCAAAGATCTGGCCAACGCGCTGGATACCTCCCACGGCGTGGGCGCACAGCTGCCGCTGACCGCAGCGGTCATGGAGATGATGCAGGCGCTGCGTGCCGATGGCCTGGGCACGGCCGATCACAGCGCAATTGCATGCTACTACGAAAAACTGGCGAAGGTGGAAGTGGCGCGTTAATCACGCCTTACCTATACCTGAGGGTGACAGCGGCGCGCAAACCCTCTATACTGCGCGCCGAAGCTGACCAGACAGTCGCCGCTTCGTCGTCGTCCCTTTCGGGGGAGACGGGCGGAGGGGAGGAAAGTCCGGGCTCCATAGGGCAGGGTGCCAGGTAACGCCTGGGGGGGAAACCCACGACCAGTGCAACAGAGAGCAAACCGCCGATGGCCCGCGCAAGCGGGATCAGGTAAGGGTGAAAGGGTGCGGTAAGAGCGCACCGCGCGGCTGGTAACAGTCCGTGGCACGGTAAACTCCACCCGGAGCAAGGCCAAATAGGGGTTCACATGGTACGGCCCGTACTGAACCCGGGTAGGCTGCTTGAGCCAGTGAGCGATTGCTGGCCTAGATGAATGACTGTCCACGACAGAACCCGGCTTATCGGTCAGCTTCAACTTCTTAGAGAACCCCGCTTCGGCGGGGTTTTTGCTTTCTGAGTGTTGTAGGCTGGGTAAGCGCTGCGCCACCCGACAACCACACAAACGACATCAATTCTCATATTTGCGACATTAAGCACATTTCACTGTTTTTCCCTTATCAACTCCACCTCGGTATCTGCATACGATCGACATCACAAAATTTAAATCCAAAAAACCGACGATCTGTAGTATTGATAATTTGTTATGATTGTTAGCTTAATGATCGCAAATCTTTTCTCGTTTGATATGCACATATTGAAATCAAATACATTTCTCCCATGAATATGTGACGTATTCCACTCTTTTTCTGAAGTCTGAAAATTCACGCCGTAAAAAAAATTGATAAATTGAAAGAATGTTTCAAACAAATAACGGTTATTTATTGGTCTTTAATTGCCTGAAATATCGTCTTTATTGGTTTTTTAGGAACGGTGAAATTTATCGGGGTTATCGCCATAAAATAAATTTATTACCGCTATTTTTGTTGATCAATATCAGCGTTGTAGCGTATTTTTATGTTTCTATTTTGTTGATTTTTAAGGTTTTTAATGGGTTGTTGAGAGGTGGGTTAAAAGGGCTGGAAAGCAAATTGTGAGTAACAGCACATACCCCTTTAAACATTATTGAGTAGAATTCACCCCGTCATAGGGAAATAAGCGCAGAATATTATGAACACTATTATTCTACCGAAAACACAGCACCTCGTGGTATTTCAGGAAGTCATTAAAAGTGGCTCCATAGGTTCTGCAGCAAGGCAGCTGGGCCTGACGCAACCCGCCGTCAGCAAAATTATCAGCGATATTGAGTCCTACTTCGGCGTGGAAGTGATGGTGCGCAAAAACACCGGCGTGAAACTGACCGCCGCGGGCCAGGTTCTGCTCTCGTACTCAGAGTCGATCACCCGCGAAATGAAAAACATGGTGAGCGAAATCAACAGCCTGAGCTTCAGCACCGTTATGGATGTCTCCTTTGGCTACCCGTCACTGATCGGCTTTACCTTCCTGTCCGGGATGATCAAAAAATTTAAGGAAGTGTTCCCGAAAGCGCGCGTCTCAATGTATGAAGCCCAGCTCTCCTCTTTCCTCCCGGCCATTCGCGACGGTCGTCTGGATTTTGCCATCGGGACGCTGAGCGACGAAATGCTGCTGCAGGATCTGCACGTCGAACCGCTGTTTGAGTCCGAGTTTGTGCTTGTTGCCAGCAAAACGCGAACGTGCACCGGCCCGACGACACTGGCATCGCTCACGCATGAGCAATGGGTGATGCCGCAAACCGATATGGGCTACTACAAAGAACTCCTGACTACTCTGCAAGACAACCACATCAGCATCGAAAACATCGTCCAGACCGATTCGGTCGTCACCATTTATAACCTTGTCCTGAATGCCGATTATCTGACGGTGATTCCCCGCGACATGATCGCCCCATTCGGTTCGGATCAATTTATTGTGCTGCCTGTGGAAGATGAATTACCCGTGGCGCGTTATGCCGCCGTGTGGTCTAAAAATTACAGAATTAAAAAATCGGCGTCCGTATTAGTTGGGCTGGCAAAACAATATTCGTCGATGAATGTCGAAAGACGACGATAAATAATAAGTTTCTATTTTAAAAATACCCAGAGCTTAACGCATTAACGCTCTGATACCCTGACTTTGCCTGAAAAGAATGAATTATTATAACGAGGATATTATGCATATTACTTACGATCTCCCGGTAACCATTGAAGATATTCAGGATGCCAGAAAACGCCTGGCAGGCAAGATATATAAAACCGGTATGCCACGCTCGAATTATCTGAGCGAACGTTGCAAGGGCGAAATATTCCTGAAGTTTGAGAACATGCAACGTACCGGCTCGTTCAAAATTCGCGGCGCGTTTAATAAATTAAGCTCGCTGACCGATGCTGAAAAACGCAAAGGCGTGGTCGCCTGCTCAGCCGGAAACCACGCGCAGGGGGTTTCCCTTTCCTGCGCCATGCTCGGCATCGATGGCAAAGTGGTGATGCCAATGGGCGCACCAAAATCCAAGGTGGCCGCGACGCGCGACTACTCGGCGGAAGTGGTGCTGCACGGTGAGAATTTTAACGACACCATCGCCAAAGTCAGCGAAATCGTCGAGATGGAAGGGCGCATTTTTATCCCGCCTTACGATGACGCCAAAGTGATTGCCGGTCAGGGCACCATCGGCCTGGAAATTCTCGAAGATTTATATGACGTGGATAACGTGATTGTTCCTATCGGTGGCGGCGGTTTAATTGCCGGGATTGCGACGGCGATTAAATCCATCAACCCGACCATTAATATTATCGGCGTACAGTCTGAAAACGTGCACGGAATGGCAGCCTCCTGGCAGGCAGGAGAAATAACCAACCATCGCGTCACCGGCACGTTAGCCGACGGCTGCGACGTCTCTCGCCCGGGCAAATTAACCTTCGAAATCGTTCGTGAACTGGTCGATGACATTGTGCTGGTGAGCGAAGACGATATTCGCAACAGCATGATTGCCCTTATTCAGCGAAATAAAGTGGTGACGGAAGGCGCTGGCGCACTGGCCTGCGCGGCGTTATTAAGCGGCAAACTGGACCACTATATTCAGGGCCGCAAAACCGTTTGCATTATTTCCGGCGGCAATATCGATCTCTCCCGTGTTTCCCAAATTACCGGCTTCGTTGACGCATAAAGGTGACCTATGAGCAACACAGAAAGCATTATCGTTGGCCAGACAAAAACGTCCTCCTGGCGTAAGTCTGATACCACCTGGACGCTTGGCCTGTTTGGTACCGCCATTGGCGCAGGCGTGCTGTTCTTCCCCATTCGCGCAGGCTTTGGCGGATTAATCCCTATCCTGCTGATGCTGGTTCTCGCGTTCCCGATTGCGTTCTACTGCCACCGCGCGCTGGCGCGCCTCTGCCTGTCAGGCAGCAACGTCTCCGGCAACATTACCGAAACGGTGGAAGAGCATTTCGGTAAAACCGGCGGGGTGGTGATCACGTTCCTCTACTTCTTTGCCATTTGCCCGCTGCTGTGGATTTACGGCGTCACCATTACTAACACCTTCATGACCTTCTGGGAAAACCAGCTCCAGCTGCCTGCGCTGAACCGCGGCGTGGTGGCGCTGTTCCTGCTGCTGCTGATGGCTTTTGTCATCTGGTTCGGTAAGGACCTGATGGTGAAGGTGATGAGCTTCCTGGTATTCCCGTTTATTGCCAGTCTGGTGCTGATTTCGCTGTCGCTGATCCCTTACTGGAACTCCGCAGTGATCGACCAGGTCAACCTGAGCGATATCGCCTTCACCGGCCATGACGGCATCCTGGTCACGGTGTGGCTGGGGATCTCCATCATGGTCTTCTCCTTTAACTTCTCGCCTATCGTCTCCTCGTTTGTGGTTTCCAAGCGCGAAGAGTACGAGCCGGAGTTCGGTAAAGAATTCACCGAGCAGAAATGTTCCAAAATCATCGGTCGCGCCAGCATGCTGATGGTCGCCGTGGTGATGTTCTTCGCCTTTAGCTGCCTGTTTACGCTCTCTCCGCAGAACATGGCGGATGCCAAAGCGCAGAACATCCCGGTGCTCTCTTACCTGGCGAACCACTTTGCCTCGATGTCCGGTACCAAATCGACGTTTGCGACGGTACTGGAATACGGCGCTTCCATTATTGCTTTAGTCGCTATTTTCAAATCCTTCTTTGGCCACTACCTGGGCACGCTGGAAGGGCTGAATGGCCTGATCCTCAAGTTCGGCTACAAAGGCGATAAGAAGAAGGTCTCTGTCGGCAAACTGAACACCATCAGCATGGTCTTCATCATGGGCTCCACCTGGATTGTGGCGTACGCCAACCCGAATATTCTCGACCTTATCGAAGCCATGGGCGCGCCAATTATCGCCTCTCTGCTGTGCCTGCTGCCGATGTACGCCATCCGCAAAGCGCCAGCCATGGCGAAATATAAGGGCAAACCCGAGAACATCTTCGTCACGGTTGTGGGCCTGCTGACCATTCTGAATATCGTTTACAAACTGTTCTAAACCATTGCTCAGGAAGAGCGGAGTCACATGATGATTGAGTTTCCGGTTGTACTGGTAATTAACTGCGGTTCGTCCTCTGTTAAGTTTTCGGTGCTCGACGCCAGCAGTTGCGACGCCCTGATGACGGGCATTGCTGACGGCATCAACACTGAAAAGGCCTTTATTTCCGTGAACGGGGGTGAGCCAGCCAGACTGGCTCACCAGGACTACGAAGGGGCGCTGGCTGCCATCGCCCTGGAGCTGGAGAAGCGTGACCTGATGAGCAGCGTGGCGTTAATTGGCCACCGCATTGCGCACGGCGGCGACCTCTTCAGCGAGTCGACCCTGATTACGGAAGAGGTGATTGAGCAGATCCGCCAGGTCTCTCCGCTGGCGCCGCTGCATAACTACGCCAACCTGAGCGGTGTGGAAGCCGCAGAGCGTCTGTTCCCGGGCGTGCAGCAGGTCGCGGTATTTGATACCAGCTTCCACCAGACGCTGCCGCCGCAGGCGTATCTGTACGGTTTGCCGTACCGCTATTTTGAAGCGCTGGGCGTGCGCCGCTACGGCTTCCACGGCACCTCTCACCGCTATGTGGCCGCGCAGGCACATTCGCTTCTCGGGCTGTCCCCCGATGACAGCGGCCTGGTGATCGCCCATCTTGGCAACGGGGCGTCCATCTGCGCGGTGCGCAACGGCCAAAGCGTGGATACTTCCATGGGGATGACCCCCCTGGAAGGACTGATGATGGGTACGCGCTGCGGCGACGTGGATTTTGGCGCGATGGCGTGGATTGCTCAGCAGACCGGTCAGTCGTTTGAGGATCTGGAGCGCGTGGTCAACAAAGAGTCCGGGTTGCTGGGGATCTCCGGCATCTCTTCTGACCTGCGGGTGCTGGAGAAAGCCTGGCATGAAGGTAACGAGCGGGCTGTGCTTGCGATCCAGACCTTCGTTCACCGCATTGCGCGACACATTGCCGGGCACGCGGCGTCGCTGCACCGCCTGGATGCGGTGATCTTTACCGGCGGCATCGGCGAAAACTCAACGCTGATTCGCGCCCTGGTGGCTGAACGCCTGAAGGTGTTTGGCGTCATCCTCGACGACGCCAAAAATGCCCTGCCGGGTAGCGCGGGTGAGCGCGTCATCAGCACCGATTCGTCCCGCGTGGTCTGCGCGGTGATCCCTACCAACGAAGAAAAAATGATCGCGCTGGACGCCCTCCGTCTTGGGAAGGTTACCCCGGCTGCGGCTTACGCCTGATAAAGCGAGAAACACATGAACGTAACAATCGATACGGGCGTCGCCCCCTACAGCGACGCATGGGCCGGGTTTCGCGGTGAAGAATGGAAAAACGCCGTCAACGTGCGCGATTTTATTCAGCATAACTACACCCCTTACGACGGCGATGAAGCTTTCCTCGCGCAGGCGACGCCAGCAACGACGGCGCTGTGGCAGAAGGTGATGGTCGGCATTCGTCAGGAGAATGCCACCCACGCCCCGGTGGATTTTGACACCAACATTGCCACCACCATTACGGCCCACGGGCCGGGCTACATCGATCAGGATCTGGAGACGATCGTCGGCCTGCAAACCGACAGGCCGCTCAAGCGCGCACTGCATCCGTACGGCGGGATCAACATGATCCGCAGCTCGTTTGAGGCCTACGGGCGGGAGATGGATCCGCAGTTTGAATATCTCTTTACCGAGCTGCGCAAAACCCACAACCAGGGGGTGTTTGACGTCTATTCGCCGGAGATGATGCGCTGCCGTAAATCCGGCGTGCTGACCGGTTTGCCGGACGGCTACGGGCGCGGGCGCATCATTGGCGACTATCGCCGCGTGGCGCTGTACGGCATCCGCTATCTGGTGCGCGAGCGTGAACTTCAGTTCGCCGATCTGCAGGGCAGGCTGGAGCGCGGCGAAGATCTGGAGGCGACGATCCGCCTGCGCGAAGAGCTGGCGGAGCACAAGCGCGCGCTGCTGCAGATCCAGCAGATGGCGGCGAACTATGGCTTTGATATCTCACGCCCGGCGATGAACGCCCAGGAAGCGGTGCAGTGGCTCTATTTTGCCTACCTGGCGGCGGTGAAATCCCAGAACGGCGGAGCCATGTCGCTGGGGCGCACGGCCTCGTTCCTCGATATCTACATCGAACGCGACATGCAGGCGGGACGCCTGAATGAGGTGCAGGCGCAGGAGTTGATCGACCACTTCATCATGAAGATCCGCATGGTGCGTTTCCTGCGCACGCCGGAATTCGACACGCTCTTCTCCGGCGATCCGATCTGGGCCACGGAAGTGATCGGCGGCATGGGGCTGGACGGCCGCACGCTGGTGACCAAAAACAGCTTCCGCTATCTGCACACGCTGCACACCATGGGACCCGCGCCGGAGCCGAACCTGACGATCCTCTGGTCAGAACAGCTGCCGATCGCGTTCAAGAAATACGCCGCGCAGGTGTCGATTGTCACCTCGTCGCTGCAGTATGAAAACGACGACCTGATGCGTGCCGACTTCAACAGCGACGACTACGCGATTGCCTGCTGCGTCAGCCCGATGGTGATCGGCAAGCAGATGCAGTTCTTTGGCGCGCGCGCCAACCTCGCCAAAACGCTGCTGTACGCGATCAACGGTGGGGTGGACGAGAAACTGAAGATCCAGGTCGGCCCGAAAACCGAGCCGCTGCTGGACGACGTGCTGGATTACGACACCGTGATGGCGAGCCTCGATCACTTTATGGACTGGCTGGCGGTGCAGTACATCAGCGCGCTGAATCTCATTCACTACATGCATGATAAGTACAGCTACGAAGCCTCGCTGATGGCGCTACACGACCGGGACGTTTACCGTACCATGGCCTGCGGCATTGCCGGGTTGTCGGTAGCGGCGGACTCTCTGTCCGCCATTAAATACGCCACGGTGAAGCCGGTGCGCGACCATACCGGTCTGGCGGTCGATTTCGTGATAGAAGGGGACTATCCGCAGTACGGCAACAACGACGATCGCGTGGACAGCATCGCCTGCGATCTGGTGGAGCGCTTTATGAAGAAAATTCAGGCGCTGCCAACCTACCGCAACGCGGTACCGACTCAGTCGATCCTGACCATTACCTCCAACGTGGTTTACGGGCAGAAGACCGGGAACACGCCGGACGGACGACGCGGCGGCACGCCGTTTGCCCCAGGCGCGAACCCAATGCACGGCCGCGACAGAAAAGGGGCGGTGGCCTCGTTAACGTCGGTCGCCAAGCTGCCGTTCACCTATGCCAAAGATGGCATCTCCTACACCTTCTCCATCGTGCCGCAGGCGCTGGGCAAAGATGAGCTGGTGCGCAAAACCAACCTGGTAGGGCTGCTGGACGGGTACTTCCATCACGAAGCGTCTATTGAGGGCGGGCAGCACCTGAACGTTAACGTGATGAACCGGGAGATGCTCCTCGATGCCATTGCGCATCCCGAGAACTACCCGAACCTGACGATCCGCGTTTCGGGCTATGCGGTGCGGTTTAATGCGCTGACGCGCGAGCAGCAGCAGGATGTGATTTCGCGAACGTTTACCCAATCTATCTAAATGTGAGTTCTCATGCCCCCTCAACGCAGGGGGCTTTTTTTGCCCGCTAAACATACAAAATTGTTTATATAATTACTCACACATATTCATCCGCTCTTGAAAAACAATACGCCTGCTTTCCCCTATAACAGAATGTAAGGACAGTAAGATGATGAAAATGACCCGTATTGCGTTGGCCGCCGCCGCGCTGGCCGTGTGCAGTTTTACGGCGCAGGCCGCTAACGTTGAGGCTGCTCCGTCTCCATCGCAGGATCCGCTGGTTCAGCACCTGAAGCTCAGTAATGAGCAGGTTAAGAAGATTGAAGATCTGCATAAGCAGCTGGAACAAAATGTCAGCAAGATCCCAATGACGGGCGTGAAGGACGGCGCGCTTATCGACATGTTCCAGGCGGGTAAATGGGACGAAAGCACGGTGAAAAGCCAGCTTAGTGCATTCAGCAAAATTGAAGAACAGACCCGCTATTACCGCGTGAAATATTACTTCGACGTCAGCCAGGTGTTAACGCCGGAACAGCGCAAACAGATTAGAACGGATATGGCTAACGCGCTGGCTGAGTAATCCTGAAATCATTCATTAGAAATGAGACCTCACAGAATCGCTTTAAATAGATTCTGTGAGGAATGATCCTGACTTTCATGCTGATGCCCGTTCATTCCATGCATCTGAGAATTGAATGTTCCCGTCGCAATAGGTCCAGGTCGCTTTTTCGTAGCGCAATTGAATAGATTCAAGGTGGCCAGTACCAGGACAGTGACGAGTATCGTTAACAATTGGGGAGATAGAGACAACTTTTACACTGTCCAGCTCAGTTTTAAAATATTCTACCTCCAGACCTGCGTCATTAATTCGGTAATATCTAATCTCAACTTTCTTAAGGTTTTGTCCTGTCGCTACCGCCTTATAAAGATAGGGAGATGAGCTATCAATTTCCTTCTCGAAAAGAAAAGGAGCGTGTTTCCTCGTGCCGGTTAATCTTCCGGAGAGTGGATCGGTTGGAATACTCACATTATGGGTTAAACCTCTAATTTCAACACTCCCTTCACGATCCTGAACATCACATGAACCTTTAATGAGTGAGCCACCATCGTCATAGAACCAAATGTGAACAGGTACGGCCATTATAAATACTCCTTCTAAATATCAATCGTGTATCCATTTACCTGCTTTAACCGCTTCGGCAAACATTCTTACCGTCAATGGCTTTGATATTTGCTTAACCGGTTCTTTAGTAAACCATTTCCTGAAAAACCAGGTTTGAGTCCAGGGGAAATAATTTTCAGTGTTAACGTCGATAAGGTACACTTTTTCAAATCTCTCAATGGCATATACAACATCATCCAGATCGGTGTAATCCTGTAGAACATCATCCATCTCAAGTGGGATTCGCTTGCCAGTAAATGTTCCTTGTTCTGGTAAAATATCTCTGAAGAATTTCAAAACATCCGTTTCACTAGTCATATTCACCAAATCCGATCTTTAGGATGAGCAATTGTATTATAGCGTGAGAGCGTTTTGTAACTTATCATTGCAACATCTGCAGTAAGTATGGTTATTCCTAATGCCGGTATCCATCTACCGATGAATGCACCTAAGTTTTTTGTATACATTGGTTTTCGGTATCTGAAGCTTGCAAGTGTAATTGTAGGTAGTCGGTGTGGTTGCTGTACATTCAGTAGATCTCGCAGGTATTTAGATGCTACAGATGTGCCTATTGTAGCCGTTTCTGGCTTTGTTCTGGTTTCAAGTATCGGTAAACCAAGAACCATAGTGGCCATCATTACGACATCCTTTAATCCGCCGAACTGTTCATCGGTGGCATCCAGAAAAATCCAAAAAAATAACTCAGATGCTGAGATGTTACATACACCTTTATAAAAGTATGTTCCATTGAGTTCTTCAACGCTGTCCATAGTAACCGTAATCATCCGGTGGTTTGTTGAAATATCATCCTATAAAAAAGAAAAGGCGGAGAGTAGGGCTTTCATCTTTATAAATTCTGAAATATTGTCGTTTTAATGATGATATGATTTTTTTTGAGCTGTATCACTTTTAGAAAATACTATCTGTTTTTTATGGTTTAATGGAATACTTTACTCTCAATGTATAAAAACCACATAAAACTTGTGACTTTTTTCTCCCTCGCTCCGGTTAAGATTTTCTCACACCAATAACAAGCACCTGCTGCCATCTGAATCGCAATCGCTGGCGATCGGAACCCTATAAAAACAACTGTTTACCCTACAAAATAAGCGAGTGCCCCATGGATACGGCAACAAACAGCAGTGTCATTGTGAATGATTCCCCCGCGGCAAGGCGGGCGGGAATGAGTGAAAGCGAATGGCGAGAGGCGATTAAATTCGACAGCACCGACACGGGTTGGGTCATCATGAGTATTGGGATGGCTATCGGCGCGGGGATTGTTTTTCTCCCCGTGCAGGTCGGATTAATGGGGCTGTGGGTATTTTTGCTCTCCTCCATTATTGGTTATCCCGCCATGTATTTATTCCAGCGATTGTTTATTAACACGCTGGCGGAATCCCCGGAATGTAAAGACTACCCGAGCGTGATTAGCGGGTATTTGGGCAAAAACTGGGGCATTTTATTAGGTGCGCTCTATTTCGTCATGCTGGTGATCTGGATGTTCGTCTATTCTACGGCCATTACCAACGACAGCGCCTCGTATTTGCACACCTTCGGCGTGACCGACGGTTTGCTCTCGGAAAATCCGTTCTACGGTTTATTTCTGATTTGCATTCTGGTCGCGATTTCGTCACGCGGTGAAAAGCTGCTGTTTAAAGTGTCCAGCCTGATGGTGCTTACCAAGCTGTTTGTCGTTGCGGCGCTGGGGCTGTCAATGATTGGCCTCTGGCATTTAGCCAACGTGGGCATGCTGCCGCCGCTGGGGCTGCTGATTAAAAATGCCATCATTACGCTGCCCTTTACCTTAACCTCCATTCTCTTTATTCAGACCCTGAGCCCGATGGTGATCTCGTATCGTTCACGTGAAAAATCGGTGGAGGTGGCGCGTCATAAGGCACTGCGGGCGATGAACATTGCTTTTGGCATCCTGTTTGTGACGGTCTTCTTCTACGCCGTCTCCTTCACCCTGGCGATGGGGCACGATGAGGCGGTCAAAGCCTACGAGCAGAATATCTCTGCCCTGGCGATTGCGGCGCAGTTCATCAGCGGCGACGGCGCGGGCTGGGTCAAAATCGTCAGCGTGATCCTCAATATCTTCGCCGTGATGACTGCGTTCTTCGGCGTCTACCTCGGCTTCCGCGAGGCTACGCAGGGTATCGTCATGAACATCCTGCGCCGCAAAATGCCGGCAGAAAGAATCAATGAAAACGCCGTCCAGCGCGGGATTATGCTGTTCGCCATTCTGCTGGCCTGGAGCGCGATAGTCCTGAACGCGCCGGTGCTGAGCTTCACCTCCATTTGCAGCCCCATCTTCGGCATGGTGGGCTGTCTGATCCCGGCATGGCTGGTCTACAAGGTACCGGCGCTGCATAAATATAAAGGCGTATCGCTGGTGATAATCATCATCACCGGACTGCTGCTTTGTGTTTCTCCTTTCCTCGCATTCTCCTGAGGGTCATTAAGGTCGTAACGATGTCTGAGCAAACTCATCCTTTATGGAATCAATTTATTCGCGCGGTGCAGGAAGAAGTGAAGCCTGCCCTTGGGTGTACCGAACCCGTCTCTCTGGCACTGGCCTGTGCGATTGCCGCAGACTTTCTGCCGGGGGAGGTCACACGGATTGAGGCGTGGGTCTCGCCGAACCTGATGAAAAACGGACTGGGCGTGACGGTGCCGGGTACCGGCATGGTCGGGTTACCGATTGCGGCGGCGCTGGGTGCAATTGGCGGTAACGCGCACGCCGGACTGGAGGTGTTGAAAGATGCCACCGCCGATGCACTGGTCCGCGCCAAAGCCCTGCTTGAGGCAGGGCACGTGCAGGTAAAACTGCAGCAGCCGTGTGATGAGATCCTCTATTCCCGGGCCTGCGTTCATGCCGGGGATGTCTCGGCGATGGTGACCATCGCGGGCGGGCATACCCGGGTGGTGGAAGTGGTTTGCCAGGGGGAAACGCGCTTTACGCTGGATAAGCCCGTGACCGAGGCGGATGACGACCCGCTGGCGGTACTGTCGCACGCTACGCTGTCGCAGATCCTGGAATTTGTCGAGCAGGTGCCGTTTGAAGCCATCCGCTTCATCCTGGAAGCAGGACAACTGAACGATGCGCTCTCCCGGGAAGGGCTCAGCGGGAAGTGGGGGCTGCATATTGGCGCAACGCTTGATAAGCAGCGCTCGCGCGGATGGCTGGCGCAGGATCTGGGTTCAGACATTGTTATTCGCACCAGCGCCGCCTCGGATGCCAGGATGGGCGGCGCGACGCTGCCGGCGATGAGCAATTCGGGCTCTGGTAACCAGGGGATCACCGCCACCATGCCCGTCGTTGTCGTGGCTGAGCATCTTCAGGCCGGTGATGAACGGCTGGCGCGGGCGCTGATGCTGTCGCATCTGTCGGCGATCTATATCCATTATCAGCTTCCACGCCTGTCCGCACTGTGTGCGGCGACAACGGCGGCGATGGGCGCTGCGGCGGGAATGGCGTGGTTGATGGGGGGCCGTTATCAGACCATCGCGATGGCGATCGGCAGTATGATCGGCGACGTCAGCGGGATGATTTGCGACGGCGCGTCAAACAGCTGCGCCATGAAGGTCTCTACCAGCGTCAGTAGCGCCTGGAAAGCGGTGATGATGGCGCTGGATGAGTCGGGCGTAACGGGCAACGAGGGGATTGTCGCGCACGATGTGGAGCAGTCGATCGCGAACCTGTGCGCGTTGGCGTGCCGCTCGATGCAGGCAACGGACCGGCAGATTATTGAGATTATGGCGAGTAAGGTGTCGTGATTTAATCCAACCCGTTACCCCTCACCCTAACCCTCTCCCACAGGGAGAGGGAACCGATCGAGCGAGGGAGCGTGTTTATCTTAAACCGGCAAATCAATCAGCAGCGCGCGCAGTGGCGTATCCGCCACCAGGGTGATATTCGCTTCATCACGAATAAACGCCCCGTCGCCGCAGGTGAGGGCTTCTTTCTCTTCCGTGTGCGTCACCGCATGCACCGTACCGTGAATGGACTGCAGATAGGCGCGCGGACCATGAAGCTGGAAGCTTGCCTGTTCACCTTTTTTCAGCTCGATATGATGCAGCCACACCTGCTGACGCAGCTGCAGGCTCCCTTTGCTGCCATCCGGCGATGCAATCAACTGCTGCTTATCGCCCGTTAAATCTAACTTCTGTACCAGCGGATTTTCCCGCTCAGGGCAGGCGTCGAGCCACAGCTGCATGCGCGTCAGCGTTTTGTCTTTGCTGAGGTTATGCTCGCTGTAGCTGATGCCCGGCTGCGTGGAAATTAACAACGCTTCGCCAGCCTTTGCCTGGACATGATTGCCCTCGCTATCGCGGTATTCTGCCTCGCCTTCCAGGATCAGGTTCAGGATATCGACTTTCGGGTACGTACGCGGCTGGAAGGAGGCACCCGGGGCGAGCACTTCCTGGTTCAACACGCGCAGTGAAGCGTAACCGAGGAGTTTAGGGTCAAAGTAGTGTCCAAAGGAAAAGGTGTAGCGGGCCTGCAGCCAACCGAAATCGGCTTGTCCGCACTGTTTAGCTGTTCTTGTCGTAATCATAAACTTGACCTCTCTTTACACTAAAACAATGGTAAAGGTATGGACGCTTCATTGTTAGCCAGATATTCTGCCTGGTATGTTCAAATTTCCTGAATGAGAACGAGATGGCTAAAGAGAGAGCATTGACGCTTGAGGCGCTTCGCGTCATGGACGCGATTGACCGGCGCGGCAGTTTTGCGGCGGCGGCCGATGAACTGGGGCGCGTTCCGTCTGCGCTGAGCTACACCATGCAGAAGCTGGAAGAAGAGCTGGACGTGGTGCTGTTTGACCGCTCCGGTCATCGAACAAAATTCACCAACGTGGGCCGAATGCTGCTGGAGCGCGGCCGCGTGCTGCTGGAAGCGGCGGATAAGCTGACGACAGACGCCGAAGCGCTCGCGCGCGGCTGGGAAACGCATCTGACGTTAGTTACCGAAGCGCTGGTCCCGACCGAAGCGCTGTTCCCGCTGGTGGATCGCCTGGCGGCGAAGGCCAATACGCAGTTGTCCATCATCACCGAGGTGCTGGCAGGGGCGTGGGAACGTCTGGAGACGGGCAGGGCAGATATCGTTATTGCGCCGGACATGCACTTCCGCTCATCGTCAGAAATCAACTCGCGCAAGCTCTACAGCGTCATGAACGTCTACGTTGCCGCCCCCAACCACCCGATTCACCAGGAGCCGGAGCCGCTCTCTGAAGTCACACGCGTGAAGTATCGCGGCGTGGCGGTCGCGGATACCGCGCGCGAGCGTCCGGTGCTGACGGTGCAGCTGCTGGATAAACAGCCTCGTCTGACGGTGACCTCACTGGAAGACAAACGGCAGGCGCTGCTGGCCGGTCTGGGCGTGGCAACGATGCCGTACCCGTTTGTGGAAAAAGATATTGCGGAAGGGCGGCTGCGGGTCGTGAGTCCGGAGTACACCAGCGAAGTGGATATCATTATGGCATGGCGTCGCGACAGCATGGGCGAAGCCAAATCGTGGTGCCTGCGTGAAATTCCAAAGCTGTTTGCGCACCACAACAAATAAGCGAGTAGGCCCGGTAAGCGAAGCGCCACCGGGCTTTTTTTATGCGCCGATCTTAGGATCCGGACCAAAGCGGTTTTCGCCCGGCGTCCCACTCTGACAGTTGAAGATCAAAATCACGATCCAGCCCACGATCGGAATCAGCAGCAGCAGTAACCACCACGCCGAACGATCGGTATCGTGCAGCCGACGGAACAGTACCGCCCATGATGGCAGCAGGACTAACAGGCCATAGATGGTGGTCAGTACGCCTTCACCGCCAGCCCGCTCCCAGCCGAGAATTTTATCCACGATGCCCAGCACCATAATCAGGACGAAGTTCACCAAAACAAACATCCAGTACTCTTTGCGGCGGGCGCGGCCACCAAATCCAATGTAGTTGCGCAGTACTTTTAAATACCAGTCCATTTTCCTTGCCTCATTAGTCAGTCAATCACTTGTTTTCTAAGCGATCGAGGTAAGGATAGATGGAGATTGTGAATTAAAAAAGGGCATCTGGTGATGCCCTTACTATTTATCCAAAACGGACGTCGCGCCCGTGCGGTTCATCCAGGTCCTGCCAAGGGCCGATGGAGATAATACCCGTCGGGTTGATGGTCTTGTGGCTGCGGAAATAGTGGGTGCGAATATGGTCGAAGTCGACCGTCTCCGCGATGCCCGGCATCTGGTAGATGTCGCGCAGGAAACCATACAGGTTCAGGTAGTCGCTGATGCGGTGTTTATCGCACTTAAAGTGGGTGACATAGACCGCATCAAAGCGAACCAGCGTGGTCCACAGGCGAATGTCCGCTTCCGTCAGGCGATCGCCCGTCAGGTAGCGATGCTGGCCCAGGATCTGCTCCAGGCGTTCCAGTGATTCAAACACCTTCCCGACCGCTTCGTCATACGCTTCCTGGCTGGTGGCAAAACCGGCCTTATAAACACCGTTGTTGACGTTGTCGTAAATCCAGCTGTTCAGCTCATCAATCTTATCGCGCAGTTCAACCGGGTAGTAATCCCCGGCGCGGGCACCGTGGGCATCAAATGCGGTATTGAACATGCGGATGATTTCCGCAGACTCATTGCTGACAATCGTCTGGTTTTTCTTGTCCCACAGCACCGGCACGGTCACGCGACCGGTGTAATGCGGATCGGCGCGCAGATAGAGCTGGTACAGGAAATCGTGGTGATAGAGTTCGTCGCCGGTTGCCGCAGGGAAATCACTGTCAAACGTCCAGCCATTTTCCAGCATCAGCGGGTTGACGACGGAAACCGGAATGAAGGATTCGAGACCTTTCAGCTTGCGCACGATCAGCGTGCGGTGGGCCCACGGGCAGGCGAGGGAAACATAAAGATGATAACGATCTTTCTCAGCCGCGAAGCCGCCTTCGCCGCTTGGGCCTGGTGCACCGTCGGCGGTCAGCCAGTTACGGAAGGCCGAAACAGAGCGCTTAAAGCGACCTCCGGTGGATTTGGTGTCATACCAGACATCCTGCCAGACGCCGTCTACGAGTTGTCCCATTTTTTCTCCTCCGTCAGATAGCAAAAGCGAGGAGATGTCTCCTCGCTTTGTGTTTATTCAGTATAGCGTGCTTACCATTTCTTATTCAGAAGACGGTCGATGCTGTATGCGCCCGGGCCAGTAACGGCCAGCAGCAGGAAGCCACCCGCGATGGTCAGGTTTTTCATGAACATCAGAGAGTTCACGCCTTCCGCAAAGTTGCTGTGGAAGATGAACGCTGTCAGCACGGTGAAGCCTGCAGTAAACAGCGCGGTGGTGCGGGTCAGGAAGCCGAACAGGACTGCCAGGCCGCCGCCGAACTCAAGAAGAATGGTCAGTGGCAACAGGAACCCCGGAACGCCCATGGCTTCCATATACTGCTGGGTACCTGCATAACCGGTGATTTTTCCCCAACCTGCCACGATGAACAGAATTGGCATCAGAATACGCGCTACCAGTACACCAACATCTTCTAATTTTTTCATTTTACTCTCCAGGAAACCACATCAGCGGCTGAACGTTATTTGTCTGCAATTCCGGGTAGATACCGCGTCGTTGCTGTCGATGGAGAGCATCATAAACGTGACGGTGGGCGATTGTTAGCAAGGAAAACTGTCAATCTTCTTCAAAGATATTGAGTAAGGGAGGGGGAGAGGATTTTGCCGGGTGGCGCTGCGCTTACCCGGCATAAGAGTGCAAGTAGGCCGGGTAAGGCGTAGCCGCCACCCGGCGAGAAGGCTACCGCAACTGCTGCTGACGAATCGTGGCTTTCACCAGACGCCAGGCGCTCCAGGCACCAAATCCACGGCGCGCCCAGCGGATCAGCATATTTGGATGACGAACCGTCCAGATAGCCATCACGCTGCTGCCGACCAGCGCCCATGAACGCAGGCTCAGGAAGGTGTTCCAGCCCCGGTCAAACCGTCGCGTCGCGTCAATCCAGTCGCGGCGGCTCGCCGACAGATCCAGCCGTTGCTGCTGGATCTGGCTTAGCAGGTACGCTTTTCGCTTTTGACGTTCGGCTTTACCGCTCACGGCTTGTCATCCTCCAGCAGGGCGCGATCGTTAGCCAGCTCCTGACGCGTATGGCGCAGGAACGTGGATTTACGCGCTTTCCGAAGCGTCCAGATACCGCCAATCAACGCGGCGACCAGCAGAACAACGGTGGTGGCAATCATTGCGTTAAGACGATACTGCGGGTCAATGGCCCAGATGATTAACACCATCAGGCTCATCAGACCAAACGCGGCGAAGAGCATGGTAAGTCCGAGCATCAGCAGCATCTGGAAGAGGTTGGCTTTCTCCTCTTCCAGCTCGACCACTGCCAGCCGGACGCGCGTTTCGGCAATCCCGACCAGCGTCGTTAAAATACGCTGGCCGATGCCGAGGACGTTGTTAGCAGGCCCTTGTGCGTGACGAGGATCTTCCATATCAACGACGCGTCAGCAGGACACCCAGTACCACACCGACTGCGGCACCAATCCCTACGCCCGTCCATGGATTATCACGCACGTATTCGTCCGCACGCGCGGCCGCTTCGCGGGTCTGTTTTGCCAGTGCATCACCGGTTTCACCCAGGCGATAGCGGCTCTCCTTGAGTGCCTGCTCCGCCTTGCTGCGCAGCTTGCTGACCTCTTCTTTTGACTTGTCAGCAGAGGAGTTCAGCACCTCTTCAAGGGTATCGGCCAGGGATTTCAGTTCAGCGCGCAGATGTTCAGACGTCGTATCTTTTGACATGATTCTCTCCTGTTGAGATTTCCGTTAACTCAATAATCGCGAGCTTCCAGCGCTTTCAGGTCGTCCTGTGCTTCTTTCAGCTTCTTCTCGCGCTTAGCAATTTTATCCGCATCCCCTTTCTCTTTCGCTTCCTGCAGGTCGCGACGGCGCTCGGCTATCTCGTCCTTCTGTTCAGCGATTTTCTTCTGGTGGTCGGCACGAAGCTTGCTGTCTGAACAGTTCGCTTTCACTTCGCTCAGCGCTTTTTTGAGACCATCAACACGGTGCTGATTGTTATGCTTTTCGGCATAACCGATCTCACGCTGAATATCCTGTTCTTTCTCCTGACAGAGAGAATTGGCGAAGGATGCTGTGCTTAAAGAAAAAAGGGCCAGAGCCAGAGTCATGCGGAATTTCATTATCGAAACCTTCCATTGTGTTGCGGCGTAAGCCGCTATCCAAAGTTATGCGGAGTACAGTCGAGGGGTGCTCCGCGTACTTAAGCATAGTAAGTAAACGGGGGATTCACCAAAGTGAGTGAAAAGATTCGGAATCCTGGTAATTATCCAAATCGATGCGACGTATCGCGAATCAGCGACAGCCAGGCTGCTGGCTGGCTGTCATCTTCCTGCTGAGCAATGATATACCCCTGCGGCAGCGTACGGTCGAGAACCACTTTTGCGGCGGCACTTTGCGCACGGGAATCAAACTTGATCAGTAAAACATCGTCCTGCGGGGTGATGCTCTTAAAACGTATCCCGTTCGCATCCAGATGATGCCAGACAGAAAAACCGTCAGGCACGCTGGCACCCTGGTTCACCGGGCGAATGGCCAGCGTGGATTCCTGGTGCGAAAGCGCGCTCCATACCAGCAGCATGGCGCTGAGCACCACCAGCGTCATCACGGCACAGGCAAAACGGCGCAGGGCGAGCGGTGAGATAGCCATCGTTAGCCTCTGGCTCCGTATTTCTTTTTCCACAGCACGACCAGAGAGCCGATCAGGCCGAAGACCAGCAGCACAACGGGCAGCAGCATCAGGCAGGACATCAGCTGGTCTTCATATTTCATAAAGACCGGCGTTTTACCCAGGGCATAGCCGAGCGTTGTCAGAATAAGCACCCATAACAGACCGCTCATCCAGTTAAAGAACTGGAAGCGCGCGCTGCTCAGCCCCGACAGACCGGCAATGGTCGGCAACAGGGTACGTACAAACGCGATAAAGCGACCAATCAGCAGAGCGGAAAGCCCGTGCTTATGGAAAAGGTGGTGCGCCCGCTGATGATAATGTGCAGGCAGGTGCGAGAGCCAGTTCTGGACGATCCGGGTATTGCCCAGCCATCTTCCCTGGATGTAACTCACCCAGCAGCCGAGGCTGGCCGCGACGGTCAGTAATAAAATGGTGTGCGGAAACGCCATCGCCCCTTTGGCACACAGCACGCCGACGAGCACCAGCAAACTGTCACCGGGCAGGAAGGCTGCAGGCAGCAAACCGTTCTCAAGGAACAGGATCATAAACAAGACGAAATAGAGCATGCCAATCATGGAAGGGTTGGCCAGCGTTTCAAAGTCCTGCGCCCAGAGGGCATGCAGTAGTTGGGTCAAAAGTTCCATTCAGTGTTCCTGGAAATCGGTTAACGTCACGCCTGTTATCCGGGGCAAACAGCACGGCGACATTGTTGTGATTTCATTATGGTCGCTCGCGGACACATTGCGGTGTGGCCAACACGATTCCCTGTTAATTGGCTGGTTAGCAAGCACTAACTTACAAAATAACGAAGTGAATCCAATTGTAACAAAGCCCAACGTTCTGCGTCACAGAATTTGCAGGCGTGAGTTGATTTTGGCGTAAGCCCAGGAAGTGAGCGAGGGGATTTACAAAGGCTGACACTATATATGTTTTGCTTACCCACTGAAGCCAGAAGGCGCAGCGAGGCGCCTGCCAGCGGGAAGGTCATCTATTTTGCGGCACTGGGGGCCGTATCGAGATGAACAACGGGATTATCGGCGAAAAGATAGCGGTCAGCGTTAAATTCGAAGTCGTCACTGGTTTCATTGAACAGCATCTGCTTGGTGTTTTCCAGGTGCTGCCACATCGCCAGCTTAGCGGCATGCGGGTCTTTGCGAATCAGCGCCTTAAGGATTTGGTCGTGATCGTCACACCAGTTGTCGACGGTACGGGAATCGATATGGTCGTGCAGTTTTTTCCAGTACGGGTTGTGAACGCGCTGAGTCCACATTTTCTCAACGATTGCCGCCAGCGCCGTATTCTGGGTTGCCAGGGCGACCTGGACGTGGAACTGCAGATCCCACTCTGAATCGCGGAAACATTTTTCCTTACGGGCATTCTCCTGGATTTCCATCAGCTTCATGATGTCCTGCTTGGTCACCTGCGTCGCCGCAAATTCGGCAATGTTGCTTTCAATCAGCTGGCGAGCCTGGAGCAGCTCAAACGGACCATAGCTGGCAAATTCCAGACTTTCGTCCGCTACGGGCGAGTGTTTCGGCAGATTGGAAATGACGTGAATGCCGGAGCCTTTGCGTACCTCAACGTAGCCTTCCACTTCCAGCATGATGATCGCTTCGCGCACCACGGTGCGGCTGACGCTTTTTTCATCCGCGATGAAGCGCTCGGCGGGCAGTTTATCACCGACAAGATAGACCCCTTGCTCGATGCGATCTTTCAGCTCCGCAGCAAGTTGTTGATATAAACGACGTGGTTCGGTGATTTCCATATGCGCTCCAGGCAGGGTACGGCAGATGATTTGTTATACCACTTTTGCGTGCCACTCTCCAGATTTGCCATTAAAAAAGCCGCTACTGAGCGGCCTTTAAATGCCCGGCGGCGCTTCGCTTGCACGGGCCTGCGGGTTTTGTAGGCCGGGTAAGCGTAGCGCCACCCGGCGGAAAAATGGTTGCTAACTCTGCGTCGCCGGTTTCCCGAGTGACTCTTTCGCCAGCTCCTCTGCCGATTTGCTCTTCAGCACCGTCCAGATCACCACCGCGCCCAGCAGGTCGAAGATAGCCAGCACGGCGAACAGCGGGCTGAAGCCGATGGTATCTGCCAGCGCGCCGACGACCAGCGCAAACATCGTACTCGCGGTCCAGGCGGCCATCCCGGTCAGGCCGTTGGCGGTGGCCACTTCGTTACGACCAAAGACGTCAGACGAGAGCGTAATCAGCGCGCCGGACAGGGACTGGTGCGCAAAGCCACCGATGCACAGTAGGGCAATCGCGACGTACGGGCTGGTGAACAGGCCGATCATGCCCGGGCCAATCATCAGCAGGGCACCCATGGTGACTACCATCTTACGGGAAACAATCAGGTTCACCCCAAACCAGCGCTGGAACAGCGGTGGCAGGTAGCCGCCCACGATACAGCCCAGGTCAGCGAACAGCATGGGCATCCAGGCGAACATCGCGATCTCTTTCAGGTTAAAGCCGTAGACTTTAAACATGAACAGCGGGATCCAAGCGTTAAAGGTCCCCCAGGCCGGTTCTGCCAGGAAGCGCGGCAGGGCGATACCCCAGAACTGACGGGTGCCCAGGATCTGCCAGACGGTCATTTTCTTGCCGTTGTTGGTCTGATGCTGTGCTTCCTGACCACCAATGATGTACTCGCGTTCTTCTTCGGAGAGTTTTTTCTGATCGCGCGGGTGCTTATAGAAAACCAGCCACGCGATTGCCCAGGCGAAGCTCAGCACGCCGGAGATGATGAAGGCCATCTGCCAGCTGTGCATCACGATAGCCCACACCACCAGCGGTGGCGCAATCATTGCCCCGATGGACGAGCCCACGTTGAAGTAGCCAACAGCGATAGAGCGCTCTTTTGCCGGGAACCACTCGGAGCTGGCTTTCAGGCCCGCCGGGATCATCGCAGCTTCTGCCGCACCGACCGCACCGCGCGCCAGCGCCAGGCCGCCCCAGCTTCCCGCCAGCGCGGTGGCTCCGCAGAACACCGCCCAGGCGATGGCGAAGAAGGCATAACCGATTTTGGTACCGAGGATATCCAGCACATAGCCTGCAACTGGCTGCATGATGGTATACGCCGCGGAATAGGCGGCAATGATGTAGGAGTATTGCTGTGTGGAGATATGCAGCTCTTCCATTAACGTCGGCGCTGCGGCTGCCACGGTGTTACGTGTCAGGTAGCCCAGCACGGTGCCTAACGTCACCAGTGCGATCATATACCAACGTAACCCTTTAATTTTACGCATCTAAAACCTCATCGTTATGTTATGTCCGCGCCAGAGCACGGCAACTTCTCAACCGTTTCCGGGAGCAGTTGTGTAACGGGAGGGGCGTAGCCGGAAGCATGTCCCGGAACGGCCCGAACCTTGCCATAAGTAAGCGTGCATAAGTCGGTATCCGTACCGTTAAACCCGATGCCTCTCACACCGGTAATGCATTCCGTCGGCTTAGCGTTTGCGACGGCGAAAAGATAACTTGTCATACAACTTTAAAAGGTGAGTGACATCACAAATGTATGATTCTTTGTAGGGACATTAATCGCTGCGCGCAAAGCCAGTAATGGCGCGGTCTGTAGAAGGGTTTACGCCTTAGAGGGTAATTTATTTGTTAGCGTTTATTGATCTCACTCACGAAAAAAGCTTCGGTGGCTGGAAATTGGTGTGATAACTTTGCAGCATATGAACATACGCTTTCTGACGCTCCCGTAATGAGGAAGACGATAATGACGCCGTTTATGACCGACGATTTTCTGTTAGATACCGAATTTGCTCGCCGCCTGTACCACGACTACGCAAAAGACCAGCCAATTTTCGACTACCACTGCCATCTGCCGCCGCAGCAGGTTGCCGAAAATTATCGTTTCAAAAACCTGTATGATATCTGGCTGAAGGGTGACCACTACAAATGGCGTGCCATGCGCACCAACGGTGTGGCGGAACGCCTGTGTACCGGTGACGCCACCGACCGCGAGAAGTTTGACGCCTGGGCGGCGACCGTCCCGCATACCATCGGTAACCCGCTCTACCACTGGACGCACCTTGAGCTGCGTCGCCCGTTTGGCATCACCGGCAAACTGCTCTCCCCAACGACCGCCGATGAAATCTGGGAGCGGTGCAATGCGCTGCTGGCTGAGGAGAACTTCTCCGCGCGCGGCATCATGAAGCAGATGAACGTGAAGATGGTAGGCACCACCGACGACCCGATCGACTCCCTGGAGCATCATGCCGTTGTCGCCAAAGACACTTCTTTTGATATCAAAGTGCTGCCAAGCTGGCGCCCGGACAAAGCCTTTAACATTGAGCAGGCCACGTTTAATGACTATATGGCGAAGCTGGCGGAAGTGTCCGATACCGACATCCGTCGTTTCACCGATCTCCAGGCCGCGCTGACCAAACGTCTGGATCACTTCGCGGCGCACGGCTGTAAAGTTTCTGACCACGCGCTGGACGTCGTGCTGTTCGCGGAATCAAACGAGGCCGAGCTGGACAGCATTCTGGCGCGTCGCCTGTCCGGTGAATCGCTTAGCGAGCACGAAGTGGCGCAGTTCAAAACGGCGGTGCTGGTGTTCCTCGGCGCGGAATACGCGCGTCGCGGCTGGGTACAGCAGTACCACATCGGTGCGCTGCGCAATAACAACCAGCGCCAGTTCAAACTGATTGGTGCGGACGTGGGCTTTGACTCCATCAACGACCGTCCGCTGGCGGAAGAGCTGTCAAAACTGCTGAGCAAACAGAACGAACAAAACCTGCTGCCGAAAACCATTCTCTACTGCCTGAACCCGCGCGATAACGAAGTGCTGGGCACCATGGTGGGCAACTTCCAGGGCGAAGGGATGCCGGGCAAGATGCAGTTCGGCTCCGGCTGGTGGTTCAACGATCAGAAAGACGGCATGGAACGTCAAATGACGCAGCTGGCGCAGCTTGGTCTGTTGAGCCGCTTTGTCGGCATGCTGACCGACAGCCGCAGCTTCCTGTCCTATACCCGTCATGAATATTTCCGCCGCATTCTGTGCCAGATGATTGGCCGCTGGGTGCACGCAGGCGAAGCGCCGGCGGATATCCAGCTGCTGGGCGACATGGTGAGAAACATCTGCTTTAACAATGCGCGTGACTACTTCGGCATTGAACTGAACTAAGGCCGTTTGAGGTTGATATGCAATACATCAAAATCCATTCGCTGGATAACGTGGCCGTCGCGCTGACGGATCTCGCTGAAGGCGACGTGGTGACCGTTGATAACCAGAGCGTCACCCTGCGTCAGGCGATTGCTCGCGGACACAAGTTTGCCGTGAAGCCTCTCGCGAAAGGGGACAACGTCATTAAGTACGGTCTTCCGATTGGGCATGCGCTGGCGGATATCGTGCCGGGTGAACATCTTCATTCCCATAATACCCGCACCAATCTGAGCGATCTGGACGAGTACAGCTATCAACCTGATTTACCTGGGGCACAAGAGCAGGCGCCGGATCGTGACGTGCAGATCTACCGCCGCGCCAGCGGCGACGTGGGGATCCGCAACGAGCTGTGGATCCTCCCGACCGTCGGCTGCGTGAACGGGATTGCGCGTCAGATCCAGACGCGCTTCCTGAAAGAGACCAACAATGCCGAAGGCACCGACGGCGTGCATCTGTTCAGCCACACCTACGGCTGCTCCCAGCTGGGGGATGACCACATTAACACCCGCACCATGCTGCAAAACATGGTGCGTCACCCGAACGCGGGCGCGGTGCTGGTGATTGGCCTGGGCTGCGAGAACAACCAGGTTGATGCCTTCCGCGACACGCTGGGCGAGTTTGACCCTGAGCGTGTGCATTTTATGGTGTGTCAGCACCAGGATGACGAAGTGGAGGCGGGCGTTGAACAGCTTCACCAGCTGTATAACGTGATGCGCCATGACAAGCGCGAGCCGGGCAAACTGAGCGAGCTGAAATTTGGGCTGGAGTGTGGCGGGTCTGACGGCCTGTCCGGTATCACCGCCAACCCGATGCTGGGTCGCTTCTCGGACTATGTGATCGCTAACGGCGGCACGACGGTGTTGACCGAGGTGCCGGAGATGTTCGGCGCGGAACGTATTCTGATGAGCCACTGCCGCGACGAGGAGACGTTTGAAAAAACCGTCACCATGGTGAACGACTTCAAACAGTACTTCATTGCCCACAATCAGCCCATTTATGAGAACCCGTCTCCAGGTAACAAAGCGGGTGGGATCACCACGCTGGAAGAGAAATCCCTTGGCTGCACCCAGAAAGCGGGCGCGAGCCAGGTGGTTGACGTTCTGCGTTACGGCGAGCGCCTGAAAACGCACGGTCTGAACCTGCTGAGCGCGCCGGGTAACGATGCGGTCGCCACCAGCGCGCTGGCGGGAGCCGGCTGCCATATGGTGCTGTTCAGCACCGGTCGCGGCACGCCGTACGGCGGTTTTGTGCCGACGGTTAAAATCGCCACCAACAGCGAGCTGGCGGCGAAGAAAAAGCATTGGATCGACTTCGATGCCGGTCAGCTTATCCACGGCAAGGCGATGCCGCAGCTGCTGACGGAATTCGTGGACGCGATTGTGGAATTTGCCAACGGCAGGCAGACCTGCAACGAGAAGAACGATTTCCGCGAGCTGGCGATCTTTAAGAGCGGTGTGACGCTTTAAGTACTTTGTCGGGTGGCGCTGGCGCTTACCCGACCTACTGACCCCTGTAGGCCCGGTAAGGCGTAGCCGCCACCGGGCTTTTCTTTTTAACTGCGCAGGGCGTTCTTCGCTAAACGCGCGTCTTCCGCCTGGCACACGGCGGCGGTAAACATCACGTCGGTGGAGGAGTTGATCGCGGTTTCGCAGGAATCCTGCAGCACGCCGATGATAAAGCCTACCGCAACCACCTGCATGGCGATCTCGTTCGGGATGCCGAACATATTACATGCCAGCGGGATCAGCAGCAGGGAACCGCCCGCCACGCCGGATGCGCCGCAGGCACACAGCGAGGCTACCACGCTCAGCAGCAGCGCAGTTGGCAGATCCACCGGAATACCCAGCGTATGCACCGCGGCCAGCGTCAGCACCGTAATGGTGATGGCCGCTCCCGCCATATTGACGGTCGCACCCAGCGGAATGGATACGGAGTAGGTATCGCGGTCCAGATTCAGCTTCTCACACAGGGACATGTTGACCGGAATGTTTGCCGCCGAGCTGCGGGTGAAGAAGGCGGTCACGCCGCTTTCGCGCAGGCACATCAGCACCAGCGGGTACGGGTTACGACGGGTCTGCAGAAACACCAGCAACGGATTAATCACCAGTGCCACGACAGCCATACAGCCAATCAGCACCAGCAGCAGTTGCGCATAGCCCCACAGCGCGCCGAAACCGGTGGTTGCCAGCGTGGATGCCACGAGGCCAAAAATACCAATCGGCGCAAAGCGGATGACCACCGTCACGATGAAGGTCACGGCGTGAGAAAGGTCGTTAACCAGGTTTTTAGTCGTGTCGTTGCTGTGGCGCAGAGCGAAGCCCAGACCGACGGCCCATACCAGGATCCCGATGTAGTTCGCGTTAATCAGCGCATGGATCGGGTTGGCGACAATGCTCATCAGCAGGCCGTGCATCACCTCAACAATACCCGCGGGCGGCGTAATGTCGGTCGCGCCGGTGGTCAGTTGCAGCGTGGACGGGAAGATAAAGCTCACGACAACCGCCGTCAGCGCAGCCGAGAACGTCCCCAGCAGATACATCCACAGAATCGGGCGAATATTAGTTTTCTGCCCCTGCTGGTGGTTGGCGATTGAGGCCATCACCAGCGTCAAAACCAGAACCGGCGCGACCGCTTTCAGTGCGCCGACGAACAGTGTGCCGAGCAGACCAGTGGCCTCGGCGGCAGGTTTTGAGATCAGTGCCAGCGCGACGCCGAGCACCAGTCCAACCAGTATTTGCTTAACAAGGCTGCCGCGCGACAGGCGCGCAAGCAGGCCCGATGAGGTTGTCGTCATGAATGTTCCTTAAGTGAAATTGCGTTCCATCCCGGATGTGCTCTTAGTCACATTTATGTCCGGATGTAAGTAAATGTTTGCCTGGTCGAGTATAGGGAAAGCGTCTGCGGAGGGAAGCGTAAAATGCTGGATTTTACGTGTTGCGTCATGTTTTTTAACTATTGATTAACGAAAGTGCCGGGTGGCGTCGCGCTTACCCGGCCCACGAGGTGTCGTTGTTGGCCCGGTAAGCGCAGCGCCACCGGGCAAAAAGCACTAAGCCTGTTGCTTCTTATCGTGCTGGCGGTTAACCCAGGTATTGATAATCAACGTCACGATCAGAATGCCAAACACCACGCCGAGCGAAATGGCGATCGGGATATGGTAGAAATCGACGATCAGCATTTTGATACCGATAAACACCAGGATCACCGACAGGCCGTACTTCAGCATTGAGAAGCGCTCCGCCGCGCCTGCCAGCAGGAAGTACATGGCGCGCAGGCCGAGGATGGCGAACAGGTTAGAGGTCAGGACGATGAACGGGTCGGTGGTCACCGCAAAAATGGCCGGAATGCTGTCCACGGCGAAAATCACGTCGCTCAGCTCAACCAGGATCAGCACCAGCAGCAGCGGGGTGGCAAACAGCAGGCCGTTCTTGCGCACGAAGAAGTGCTCGCTCTCGATCTTGTCGGTCATGCGCAGATGGCCGCGGATCCACTTCACCAGCGGGCGATCGCCTATCGCAGAGCCGTCCTCTTTCGCCAGCGCCATTTTGACCCCGGTGAACAGCAGGAACGCGCCGAAGACGTACAGCAGCCATTCGAACTGGGTTATCAGCCAGCTGCCAGCGAAGATCATGATGGTACGCAGGATAATCGCGCCCAGCACGCCGTAGACCAGCACGCGGCGCTGCAGGGCCGCAGGTACGGCGAAGTAGCTGAACAGCATCAGCCAGACGAAGACGTTATCGACCGCCAGGGCTTTTTCAATCAGATAGCCAGTGAGGAAGGCGAGGGCCTGAGGATCGGCCACCGCGCGGCCTTCGGTCGAAGCCAGATACCACCAGAAGGCGGCACAGAAGAGCAGGGAGAGGGTGACCCACACCAGCGACCAGGCCGCAGCCTGTTTCATGGTCATGCCGTGCGCGCCGCGACGCCCCTGTAAAAAGAGGTCGATCGCCAGCATGATGAGCACGACAACCGCGAATCCGCCCCACAACATGGGAGTGCCGACAGAATGCATACTATTTTCCTTACACATAAAAAACAAAAACGGCCATGGTCAGAAGACGATAGCCGTTAGCTTTTTATGCATAGACCTCGCCTTCCGGCAAGGTCTCACTTACAACCACGAGGGTTGCCCGGCGACCGGATGCGCTATTGCACGCATCGTAATGACGATCCACCGACGAAGAAGTTACTCCCCTTTGCAGGTAACAAAATATGTCAGACCATTGGTTTCGTCAATGGTCTGCGCCGTTTCATTACACAGCTTTACGCGATAATTTCCGCGCTCACGCCGTCTGCCGGGAATACCACGCCGGTCTGACGGCGGATCTCCGTTTGCAGCTTCGCCGTGGTGCGGCTCACCGCAAGGCCTGGGTGATTCACTTCGTTGTCTTCCACCAGACGGGCGAAGACCTCTGCCTCATAGAGCATAGTGTTTATATGCTGAGGCTGCGTCAGCTCCTGGGCTTTGCCGCCGCGCGGCACAAAGCTCACCTTCTGGCACTCGGAGATCTTCTCGATGACCAGCGAGCCCGCTTCGCCCTGAATTTCGCTCGGCAGGACAGAGTCGCTCACCTTGGAGTGCTGCAGCGTCACGCTGAAATCACCGTAATCCAGCACCGCGACACCGTGCGCATCCACGCCACTCTCCAGCAGGCTGGCGGTGGCCGTCACGCCGTGCGGCTCGCCCCACAGGGCCACGGCAGAGGCCAGGCAATAGAAACCGATATCCATAATCGAGCCGTTAGAGAAGGCCGGATTAAAGGTGTTCGGGTTCTCGCCGTCGAGATAGCGCTGGTAGCGCGACGAGTACTGGCAGTAGTTGATAAAGGCTTTACGCACTTTGCCCACCTTCGGCAGGGACTGCTGCAGCAGCAGGAAGTTCGGCAGGCTGGCGGTTTTGAAGGCTTCGAACAGCACCACCTGGTTTTCGCGGGCAAGCGCAATGGCGGCTTCGACTTCTTCGATGTTCGACGCCAGCGGCTTCTCGCAAATCACATGCTTTTTATGGCTGAGGAACAGCTTCGTTTGCGGGAAGTGCAGGGAGTTCGGGCTGGCGATATAGACCGCGTCAATGGCGTCGCTTTGCGCCATCTCATCAAGCGAGGTGAAGAGATGCTCAACAAGGTAATCGTTGGCAAAACTCTGCGCCTGCTCAAGGCTGCGGGAATAGACTGCGGTAAGTTTCAGTTTGCCGGTTTCGTGGGCGGCGTCGACGAACTGGCGCGTGATCCAGTTCGTTCCAATGACTGCGAAACGTATCATAAACGTTTACGTACTCCGTAGCGGGGAACCTTTAGCCACTGTAGCACGTCATCATGACAATTCGCGTGCGCTATTCCGCATTACCTTTTAACGATAAATGCGTAAGCCACAGACGGGTATCAAACTCCAGCTGGTGGTATTGCGGCTCCATGTGGCAGCACAGGGAATAGAACGCTTTGTCGTGCTCTTTCTCTTTCAGGTGTGCCAGCTCATGGACGACGATCATCCGCAGAAAGGCTTCCGGCGCGTTGCGGAAAACCGTCGCGACGCGGATTTCGGCCTTCGCCTTCAGCTTACCGCCCTGCACGCGGGAGACGGCGGTGTGCAGGCCGAGCGCGTTTTTCAGCACGTGGATCTTGTTGTCGTACATCACCTTGTTGATCGGCGGGGCGCTCTTCAGATACCGGTTTTTCAGATCCTGCGTATACTGCCAGAGGGCCTTATCGGTCGCGAAATCGTGGGTGCCGGGGTAGCGTTTTTCCAGCACCGCGCCCAGCTTCTGCTCGGCAATCAGGCTGTGAACCTGAGTCAGTAAATGCTCCGGGTAGCCCTGGAGATAAGTAAGTTGGTTCATCAACGCCCCAAATCGACAATAAAACGGGTATACTCACGCACCCTTTTCAGGGATACGCCAAATTTTACCATTCAGGAGGGCCGATGAGCCACTTAGACAACGGTTTCCGTTCACTCAACCTTAAACGTTTCCCGGAGACGGACGACGTTAACCCGCTTCAGGCGTGGGAAGCGGCGGATGAATATCTGCTGCAGCAGTTGGATGACACTGAAATCCGCGGCCCGGTTTTGATCCTGAATGACGCCTTCGGCGCGCTGGGCTGCGCCCTGGCGGAGCACACGCCGTACAGTATCGGCGACTCCTACCTGAGCGAGCTGGCGACGCGTGAAAACCTTCGCCATAACGACATCGAAGAGTCCAGCGTGAAGTTCCTCGACAGCACCGCAGACTACCCGCAGGCGCCGGGCGTGGTGCTGATCAAAGTGCCAAAAACCATGGCGCTGCTGGAGCAGCAGCTGCGCGCGTTGCGTAAGGTCGTCACGCCAGAAACCCGCATCATCGCGGGTGCCAAAGCGCGCGATATTCATACTTCGACGCTGGAGCTGTTCGAGAAAGTCCTTGGCCCGACCACCACCACGCTGGCCTGGAAAAAAGCGCGCCTGATCAACTGTACGTTCGCCGCCCCTGAGCTGGCCGACGCGCCAGAAACGCTGAGCTGGAAGCTGGAAGGGACCGACTGGACCATCCATAACCACGCGAACGTCTTCTCCCGCACCGGTCTGGATATCGGCGCGCGCTTCTTTATGGAACATTTGCCGGAAAATCTGGAAGGTGAGATTGTCGATCTTGGCTGCGGCAACGGCGTGATTGGCCTGACGCTGCTGGCGAAGAACCCGGAAGCCAGCGTGGTGTTCAGCGACGAATCGCCGATGGCGGTGGCCTCCAGCCGTCTGAACGTAGAAACCAACCTGCCGGACGCGCTGGACCGCTGCGAGTTTATGATCAACAACGCGCTGTCGGGGGTAGAGCCGTTCCGCTTCAACGCTGTGTTCTGCAACCCGCCGTTCCACCAGAAGCACGCCCTGACGGATAACGTTGCGTGGGAGATGTTCCACCACGCGCGCCGCTGCCTGAAAATCAACGGCGAGTTGTACATCGTGGCGAACCGCCACCTGGACTACTTCCACAAGCTGAAGAAGATTTTCGGTAACTGCGTCACCATTGCGACGAACAATAAGTTTGTGGTGCTGAAGTCGGTGAAGCTGGGACGTCGTCGTTAAGATTGTTTTGCCCGGTGGCGCTTCGCTTACCGGGCCTACAATGGCCTCGGACCCGTAGGCCGGGCAAGCGCAGCGCCGCCCGGCAATGTTCTAGATCATCAGAGCTAATTTCGTCCCCTGCGCAATCGCGCGCCGCGCATCCAGCTCCATCGCCACGTCACACCCGCCAATCAGATGCACCGTTTTACCGGCCTCGCGCAGCGGATCGGCCAGATCGCGCTTTGGCTCCTGCCCGGCACATAAAATGACATGATCCACGCGCAGCAGCTGCGGCTCGCCGCCGATCGTGACGTGCAGCCCTTCGTCGTCGATCTTCTGGTAGCTGACCGCCGGGATCATCTTCACCCCGCGTGAGAGCAGGGTAGCGCGGTGGATCCAGCCGGTGGTTTTGCCCAGCCCTTCGCCCGGCTTGCTGGCCTTACGCTGCAGCATCACGATCTGGCGCGGGCTTTTCGGCAGTTGCGGCCCTTCGGGGCGCAGGCCGCCGGACTGGCTGAGGCTGGTATCAATGCCCCATTCTACGCAAAACTCAGCAATGTTCTGGCTGGTCGCCTCGCCCGGCTGGCTCAAATACATGGCGGTATCAAAGCCGATCCCGCCGCAGCCGATAATCGCCACCTTCTCGCCAACCGGTACTTTGTCACGCAGCACGTCGAGATAGCTCAGCACTTTTGGATGATCGATACCCTCGATCGCAGGCGTGCGCGGTACGATCCCGCTCGCCAGGATCACCTCATCGAAATCAGTCAGATCCGCCGCGTGGACAAATTGGTTAAGCCGCAGCTCGACGCCCGTCAGCTCGATCATCCGGCGGTAGTAGCGCAGCGTTTCGTAGAACTCCTCTTTGCCGGGGATCTGTTTGGCGATATTAAACTGCCCGCCAATCTCCCCCAGCGCATCAAACAGCGTCACGCTGTGCCCGCGCGAGGCGGCATTGACCGCAAACGCCAGGCCCGCAGGTCCTGCACCGACAACCGCCAGGCGTTTTTTCGCTGTCGCCGGGATCACCGGCATTTTGGTCTCGTGGCAGGCGCGCGGGTTGACGAGGCAGGAGGTCACTTTCCCGACGAAGATCTGATCCAGGCACGCCTGATTACAGCCGATGCAGGTGTTGATCTCATCCGCACGGCCGCTTTGTGCTTTGGACAGCAGCTCGGCATCGGCCAGGAACGGGCGCGCCATCGAGACCATGTCGGCATCGCCGCGTGAAATCACATCGTCCGCCACCTGCGGATCGTTAATGCGGTTGGTGGTGACCAGCGGAACAGACACTTTCCCTTTTAGCCTGCGCGTTACCCAGCTGAACGCCGCGCGCGGCACCGGCGTAGCGATGGTCGGGATGCGCGCCTCGTGCCAGCCGATGCCGGTGTTGATAATGGTGGCCCCCGCGGCTTCTATCGCCTGCGCCAGCTGCACGGTTTCGTCAAACGTGCCGCCGCCCTCCACCAGATCGAGCATCGACAGGCGGAAGATGATAATAAAATCCGCGCCCGCACGTTCGCGCACGGCGCGCACGACTTCTACAGCAAAGCGCATCCGGCGGGCATAGTCGCCGCCCCATTCGTCGTCGCGCTGGTTGGTGCGGGCGGCCAGAAACTCGTTAATCAGATAGCCTTCAGACCCCATCACCTCAACGCCGTCGTAGCCCGCTTCGCGCGCCAGCGCCGCGCAGCGGGCGAAGTCGTCAATCAGCGCCAGGATCTCGTCGTGGCTCAGGGCATGCGGAGTGAAGCGGTTAATTGGCGCCTGAATGGCCGATGGCGCGACCAGATTCGGCTGATAGCTGTAGCGTCCGGTGTGCAGAATTTGCAGGGCGATTTTACCGCCCTCGTTGTGTACCGCGTCGGTCACAATGCGATGGTGCGGCAGCTGTGACGCATCGTTCAGCACCGCGCCGCCCTCCATGCCGACGCCGGAAGGGGCAGGGGCCACGCCGCCGGTGACGATCAGCGCTACCCCATGGCGGGCGCGTTCGGCATAGAAGGCTGCCAGACGCTCGGCCCCGTCCGGATGCTCCTCCAGCCCGGTGTGCATCGAGCCCATCAACACGCGGTTTTTGAGTGTGGTGAACCCCAGATCGAGAGGGGCGAATAACGACGGGTAGCGGCTCATAGTCTCTTCCAGTGTAAAATTATTGTTATGTGGTCGGATGAGTTACTAATTTAGCCAGCGGCAGCGGAAAGGTAAAAGCGGGATCGAATGATTGTGATAGATCTCAAAGAACTTCCCCTCACCCTAACCCTCTCCCCATGTACAGTCCGGGGACATAGTGAACACTTGTTCGGGGACATGGTAGACACTTACAACTAAGGCATAAGAACCCGTTTATGGAGTCGCTTATGCCCTGGG
>NZ_JBLKCH010000008.1:0-192209 GCF_047531125.1 Enterobacter sp. HK-058-C-ECC | reverse complement strand
ATGGTAGTGTGGGGTCTCCCCATGTGAGAGTAGGGAACTGCCAGGCATCAATTAAGTGAAGAGGCCATCCGAAAGGATGGCCTTTTTGCGTTTATACGCTGCACAAACTGATCCCCCATCACCCTGCTTATACGGTAAACTACCTGCGTTTTTGCATCAGGATAGCGTCTATGAACCACTCCCTTAAGCCCTGGAATACCTTTGGCATTCAACGCAATGCTAATCAAATTGTACGTGCCGATACTGCACAGCAGCTGCTGGATGCATGGCAAAGCGCAACAGAAAAAAACGAACCCGTACTGATTCTGGGCGAAGGAAGTAATGTCCTGTTTCTCGACGATTTTGCGGGAACGGTGATCGTTAACCGCATCATGGGAATTGATGTGGAAGAGCGTGCCGACAGCTGGCACGTGCACGTGGGGGCTGGTGAAAACTGGCACCACCTGGTGCAGTTTACCCTCGAAAAAGGGATGGCGGGTCTGGAAAACCTTGCGCTTATTCCAGGCTGCGCCGGATCGTCACCCATTCAGAACATCGGCGCCTACGGCATCGAGCTGAAACATGTCTGTGAATATGTCGACTGCATCGAGCTGGCGACCGGAACGGCGACGCGTTTAACCGCAGAACAGTGCCGTTTTGGCTATCGTGACAGTATCTTCAAACATGAATATCAGGATCGCTACGTGATTGTCGCCGTGGGTTTGCGTCTGTCGAAGAACTGGCAGCCCGTATTGACCTACGGGGATTTAACGCGTCTCGATCCGGCTACCGTTACCGCACGCGACGTTTTTGACTCGGTTTGCCATATGCGGATGACCAAGCTTCCCGATCCCAAAGTTAATGGAAATGCAGGAAGCTTCTTCAAAAACCCGGTGATCAGCGGCGAAAATGCCCGACGCTTTCTGGAGGAGTGGCCAACCGCGCCACATTACCCTCAGGCGGATGGCAGCGTGAAGCTGGCGGCTGGCTGGCTTATCGATCAATGCCAGCTAAAAGGCACTTCAGTTGGCGGGGCAGCTGTTCACCGACAGCAGGCTCTGGTACTGATTAACCAACACGATGCAACCAGCGACGATGTGGTACAGCTGGCTCACTACGTTCGCCAGCGTGTCGGCGAAAAATTTAACGTCTGGCTGGAGCCAGAAGTCCGCTTCATTGGTCGCACAGGTGAAGTCAACGCTGTGGAGACTATCGCATGAAGGACAATACGGTCCCGTTAACCCTGATTGGTATCCTGGCGGATGGTGAATTTCATTCCGGCGAGCAGCTGGGTGAGCAGCTGGGCATGAGCCGCGCCGCCATTAACAAGCATATCCAGACGCTCCGTGATTGGGGTGTTGATGTATTTACGGTTCCCGGAAAAGGCTACAGCCTGCCGGAGCCGATTCAGTTGCTGAATGAAGACGCGATCCGCAGCCAGATTGGACACGGCAACGTGGCGGTGCTGCCGGTGATTGACTCGACGAACCAGTATCTGCTAGATCGTCTGCCTGAGCTCAAATCCGGCGATGCCTGTGTAGCTGAATATCAACAGGCCGGTCGCGGCCGTCGTGGCCGCAAGTGGTTTTCACCCTTTGGCGCCAATCTCTATCTGTCCATGTACTGGCGACTCGATCAGGGCCCGGCCGCTGCCATTGGCCTGAGTCTGGTCATCGGTATCGTCATGGCAGAGGTGCTGCACGATCTGGGTGCGGATCAAGTGCGTGTTAAATGGCCTAACGATCTGTACCTCAACGATCGTAAACTTGCCGGGATTCTGGTCGAACTGACGGGCAAAACGGGCGATGCGGCGCAAATCGTCATTGGCGCGGGCCTCAATATGGTGATGCGCAATGTCCAGAATGACGTGGTTAATCAGGCTTGGACTAACCTCCAGGAGGCGGGGATCGTCATCGATCGTAACACCCTTGCCGTACGTATGATTAAAGAGCTGCGCAGCTCGCTCACGCTTTTTGAGCAGGAAGGGCTGGCACCGTTCCTGTCGCGTTGGGAAAAGCTGGATAACTTTATCAACCGCCCGGTGAAATTGCTGATTGGTGATAAAGAGATCTACGGCACGTCCCGCGGTATTGATGCTCAGGGCGCGCTGCTCCTGGAGCAGGATGGCGTGATCAAACCCTGGGTGGGCGGTGAGATTTCCCTGCGGAGTGCCGAATAACCGGATGGAGTGAATGATGCGAAAACCCGTCTGCGCGACGCTGGCCGTCATGATGAGCTTGTTGTTCTCACCCCTCTCTCAGGCGGGACAGGCCTGGGAGAGTTACAAAGCACGCTTTTTCAAACCGGAAGGCCGCATTGTCGATACCGGCAATGGCGGCGTGTCGCATACGGAAGGTCAGGGCTTTGCCATGCTGATGGCAGTCGCCAACGACGATAAGGCCACGTTCGATAAGCTCTGGCAATGGACAAACCGTGAGCTGAAGAACAAAGAGAACGGTCTGTTTTACTGGCGCTATAACCCCGCAGAGTCCAACCCGGTTGCGGACAAAAACAACGCCGCCGATGGCGATGTGCTGATTGCCTGGGCGCTGCTTAAAGCCGATGCCCGCTGGCATGACAAACGCTACAGCGCCGCATCGGATGCCATTACAAAAGCGCTGGTTGCTCATAGCGTCATCCGCTATGCGGGTTACCGCGTGATGCTGCCCGGCGTCCAGGGATTTAAGCTTGACGGTGAAGTGGTCCTTAATCCTTCCTATTTTGTGTTTCCGGCCTGGCAGGCCTTCGCCGGACGCAGTCATTTGCCAGTCTGGCGCGATTTGATTAAGGACGAGAAGCGCCTGTTGGGGAAAATGGGCTCGGGTAAAGCGAATCTGCCCGCTGACTGGGTCTCGCTGACATCAGATGGCAAGCTGGAACCGGCCAAAGGTTGGCCGCCGCGGATGAGCTATGACGCGATTCGTATTCCGCTGTATCTTGCCTGGTCTGATAAGCAAAGCCCGCTCCTGACGCCGTGGAAAGCGTGGTTTGGGCAATTCCCCCGGGAGCAAACGCCCGCCTGGGTTAACGTCACCACTAACGAATATGCGCCTTACATGATGGAAGGCGGCCTGTTGGCTGTACGCGATTTAACGATGGGGCAGCCTGCCGGAGAACCCGAAATCACCTCTAAAGACGACTACTATTCGGCAAGTCTGAAAATGCTGGTGTGGATTTCAGCGCAATAATAACGCACTGGCTATCCCCTCTCCCCGATGGGGAGAGGGTTAGGGTGAGGGGGAAATCAGTTACTGCGGATACGGTACCCAATCCCCGCCGTTCAGGCGAACGTACGGTTTGTTCTGATACTGAATCACCACCGCGTTGGCGTTCTCGGAGACTTCTGCCGTTTGCGGCAGTTTGCTGGTGAGCTGATCCCAGTTCACGCTATCTTCCACAAACAGCTTCCCGTCAACGGCACGGGCAACCAGTTCTGAGATTGCCAGATAGCTGGTCGGCTGGGTGATTTCAATCGGTGCGCCCTGATGGGGTGCCTTCATCCCAAAGAACTTAATGCCAGCAGGCACGTTGGTAATCGACGGGCTTGGAATATCACGCAGACCTGACACCTGCATTCTGTCGCCTTTCAGCGCGCCACCGTGCTCAGGTACCACGACCACCATTACTTTACGGCCTGATTTTTCCAGCTCCGTAAAGAACGCGTCCAGCTCGTCGAAGAATTTCTGCGCACGCACTTTATAATCCGCCGTTTTGCTCACGCCCGGGAAGTGGTTACCGTCGTGGAGCGGCAGGGTGTTAAAGAACGTCGCGCTGCGTGGATTACTGTCTTTTTCGATGGTCTGCAGCCAGCGTTGCAGGACGGCGGAATCGTCATAGACGGGTGAGCCGTCGAAGCCCAGCAGAGAGACAGGAAGACCGGTTTGATCCATCAGCGGTGCCTGCATACCCCCCTGTTCGCGCACCTCTTTCAGGAAGTTGCCGAACTGGCCGTTATGCCCCAGCATCAGATGCTGCGTAAAGCCCAGTTTGGCGAGGTTATCGAACAGATAACACTGGTTGCCGGCGGGTTGATACAGATTCTTATGCGATGCCTGACCGCAGCTAGCACGCAGCAGGCGGATGGCCGCCGGGCCGCTGTACGAGGTGGCAGAGTTGAAATCTTTAAACTGAATGTCGAAATGAGACCACAGCGGATGAGACATCAAACCTGCAGCGTCCACGTCTGCCCAGGAGAGCGAGCAGATATTGATCACCAGCAGTTCAAACGGCTGAGCATCCGCCGGCAGCGCATCCGGGAATTTCGTCTGTCGCTTGTCTTCCGCGGTATAGAAACTGGAGAGCCAGGCGTTCAGGTTTGTGGAGGTCGGCGGTGCGGTCTGGGTTGGGATATCGCCCACCACAGGCGTATCGCCTGCCGTGGTGACGGTGGCCGCCGCGCTTCCCCCGGTGGTGGTCACCGTGGTGGTCGGTTGACCGGCAGGCCACAACGAAAAGTTTGGCCCAGCCAGCGTCAGCACGTTAAGCCAGATCATAATCGCGACGACAAACACCGTGACGCGGATCCACTGTGACAGGAACAGCCAGGCAACCAGCAGCACAAATACCGCGCCTATCATCTGCCAGTTAATAAACCGCTCGGTCAGATCGAGGATATAGCTGGCGCTAAAGCCCGCCACCTGTGAGCCCTGGCTCATAATGCTGTCCGGCCCCGGTAACCAGGTATCATGCCAGAACAGCGCAAAGCCGAGAGGGATGGCTATCCAGTGACGTAAGCGATGCAGCCTGATATTCGGCAGGGGCATCAGCAGGAAGGCCATAAATACCAGGTTAAGAAGGGGATGGAAATTCAGATAGCCTGCCCACAGCAGACCAAACTTCACCAGAAAGTAGAAGTTCCAGCCGGAAAGGCCGCGCCAGTATTGCCAGAGCGGCGAGGGTGACGAAGCGGTATAGGTAGAATTAGTCATGTTTTCGGTCTGCCTTGACGTGTGATGCCCGTGTCAGTGTTCCGGCTGGTTTTACATAGCGAGGTTTTATAAACAGCACTCTGGCCGTATCACGGATACGACGTATGGAATGGCGTGCATAGTAGCCAAGCGGGAAAAAGATCAGCGCACAGACTATAACCAGTTGAATGATATCGCTGATATTCATGATGGTGCGTTCTCCGCGTTGTCCGTTAATAAGCGAAGGGGCTCCGGAACCCGGCGCCAGACATGTCCATCATGTCTGGCATTGAGGATCGGTTTCGCATCGCTCTTAATAGCGAGCGGTTTAGCCCATTGTTCAGGCTGGAGCGCACGCATCTGCACCAGCTCTGCGCTGATCGTATTATCTTCGAACCAAATCATACGGTTCGAGAAAATATCCCCGGTAGGCAGGGGGAAGATGTGGTTAAGCGCCGTATCGAGGTCGTTTACCCGGCAGAAGGACAAAAACAGCACCAGGCGATTGTCGCCAATGGTCATGATGTCACCCGTACGATTGGGGCGACACAAGGTGAGAGCCTGTTCAACGCGGATACCGGGTACAGGACGCAGGGCAACCATAACCCCTTTTCCGTCAGCAGGAAGAAGCGTATTGCTCATCATGTTGCCGACGGCGTCGCAGAAGGTATCCCATTTTTGGTATCCACGCAGCTTCATCGGCTGCGTCATGGAGAGCAGCGTAGAAATGTCTTCCGGTACATGGCGGCTAAACTGCTGGCCCTGAACGCTTTCGATCAGCGTCAGGCAGCGTGACAGCGGCGCGTTCCAGGGAATGACCATATTTGCACCACAGCCCAGAAGCAGACGCTCATCGGTGGCGCGCAGGCTGGTATTGTTTTCGCGCACGATGATTTTTAGCGCGCTTCCGCGCTGGCGGCGCAAGGTGTGGATCTGCCTTGCCAGCGTCTCAATCTGGTTATTCTGCATCAATGAGAAGATAAGGGTTGCCGCCTGGGTTGTGCGGGCTTCGTGGAAAAGGTCTTCGTTAGATTCAAACAGCGACCAGTTTTCCGACAGGGCGGGCGCCCCTTCTAAAACCGCGATATGGCTCAGGATGCGTTTTTCATCACTGCGCGGCTGCACCACGGTTTCTTCCTGCTGCGCCAGGTGCCACTTACCCTCGATGTGTTTCAGCGTAAGTTGTTGCCTGGCGCTCACGCCTTTTTCATTACACCAGAAGGCAATATCGTAGAGATAGCTGCCCACCTGGTCACGAACGCTTGCCAGACCGAACAGGGAACGATATTCACCCATTAAAAGTGAGAACAGCTTGTCATTATTACTGCCGGGATTGACTATCAATAGCGTGCAATTTTGAAATTTTGCCCATTTATTGATTTTTTCCAGCCACGGCAGCAGTTTTTCAGCAGGGATATTTTGCAGGACGTTATTTGCACATTTAAGGATCACCAAATAGTGATCCGGATCAATAGTGCACTGAACGTCGCGGGACAAAAAGTATAGACTATCGGCATCCGATGTCATGGAAAATAATCGCACCGTCTGAGGCCCGCGATCGTTTTCCAGCGTGATAATTTTCTTCGGATCTTCGCCCATGCTAATGACGGCCACGCGGGAATCCTTATCCTGGGCAGCAATTGTCTGGTTTACCAGACTGATAGCATCTTCATTCCGGTCCGTATTAATCCACCAGACTCCTCCGACTGGCATGTGGCTCAATTCGTCCCATAATGACTGGATGCCAATAGAAAATATGGAGTCCACGGTGTCCCTCTTTTCGTCTAATTTATCTGTATCTCAGTTTACTAGCGAAAGCGTAGAAATAAACCTAACATTGAAATTAAAGAACATCAGATTTAGCATGTAAATGAAATTTGTCAGGGCAGGAAGCCCCGCAACTTCTTTAGCGTGCGATTTTCCTTAAAGGGATGGAAAAAGAATGGATAATAATGAACCCGGTACCCCAGTCGACTCGACCCTGGGTTACACATTCCAAAACGATTTTCTGGCGCTGACGCAGGCCTTTTCTTTACCTGAAATAGATTACACCGATATTTCCCAGCGGGAACAGTTGGCCGCGGCTATTAAACGCTGGCCGTTATTAGCTGAATTCGCCCATCAACAATAAGGGAGCCATTGATGGCCATACTCGGATTACAGGGTGTCCGTGGGGGTGTGGGTACCACATCTGTTACCGCGGCACTGGCGTGGTCATTACAGCTTTTAGGTGAATCGGTGCTGGTTATTGACGCCTGCGCCGATAATTTACTGCGTATGTCGTTTAACGTCGACTTTACTCGCGAAGAGGGCTGGGCCCGCGCGCTGCTTGACGATAAAGACTGGCAGGATGCAGGTTTGCGCTATACCTCCCTTCTTGACCTGCTGCCGTTTGGTCAACTGACCACCACGGAACGCGAAAATGAAGCCGCATACCAGCGCCTGTTTTCGCAATTTACGCTGGCGCTGCAGAGCCTGAAGGAAAAGGGGCACTACAAGTGGATCCTGCTGGATCTGCCGCACGGTGCCGGCACGCTGACCCGACAGCTTATCGCGCAGTGCGATCATGTCCTCTCGATCGTTAACGTCGATGCGAACTGCCATATCCGCCTGCATCAGCAGGGGCTACCTCAAAATGGTCATATCCTGATTAACGATTTGCGCATAGGCAGCCAGATCCAGGACGATCTGTATCAGGTCTGGCTGCAGAGCCAGCGCCGCCTGCTTCCCATTGTCATCCATCGTGATGAGGGCATGGCGGAATGCCTTGCGTCGAAGCAACCGCTCGGCGAATACCGCAGCGATTCACTGGCGGCAGAAGAGATCCTGACGCTGGCTAACTGGTGTCTGCTGAACTTCGCCAACCGGGCGGAGCATGCAGGGAGTGATGTATGAGTCGTCTCGCCAGCTGGTTACTCATCCCACCGGTCAGTTCGCGTTTGAGCGAGCATTACCGGCATTTTCGCCGTCACGGCGCGTCGGCATTCAGCGCCGCGCTCGGCTGTTTCTGGATGATTCTGGCCTGGATGTTTATTCCACTCGAACACCCGCGCTGGCAGCGCATACGTGCCCGGCACAGTGAACTGTATCCGCACATTAATCCTGACCGGCCGCGTCCACTGGATCCGGCGCGTTATCTCATTCAGGCCATCTGGCTGGTGGCGACCTCATCCCGCGCGGAGATAAAAACGCCGCACTGGCGGAGCTTCTCCCGCGTGCAACAGTTACGTGAACGCTACCATCAGTGGCTGGACAGGCTGCCCAACAGCGTCAGCGATAAGACCAGCCATCTGGATAACCATAAAGAGCTCGGGCATCTCCACCCGGGCTTGCGGCGTTTTATCCTCGGTGTGATCGTCGTGTTCTCGCTCATTCTGGCGCTGGTCTGTATTACGCAGCCTTTCAACCCTCTGGCGCAGTTCACCTTCCTGATCCTGCTGTGGGGCGTGGCGCTACTGGTGCGCCGAATTCCGGGTCGCTTCTCGGCGCTGATGCTGATCGTGTTGTCGCTGACTGTCTCCTGCCGCTACATCTGGTGGCGTTATACCTCGACGCTGAACTGGGACGACCCGGTGAGTCTGGTGTGCGGCCTGGTGCTGCTGTTTGCTGAAACCTATGCCTGGATTGTGCTGGTGCTGGGCTATTTCCAGGTGATTTGGCCGCTCAACCGCCAGCCGGTTCCGCTGCCAAAGGACACGACCCAGTGGCCAACCGTCGATCTTTTCGTGCCGACCTACAACGAAGACCTGAGCGTGGTGAAGAACACCATCTATGCCGCGCTGGGCATCGACTGGCCGAAAGATAAGCTCAAGGTCTGGATTCTGGATGACGGCAACCGTCCGGCGTTCCGCCAGTTCGCGGAGGAGGTCGGCGTCGAATACATCGCCCGTCCGACGCATGAACACGCTAAGGCGGGGAACATCAACAACGCGTTGAAGTATGCCACCGGGGAGTTTGTTTCGATCTTTGACTGCGACCACGTGCCGACGCGCTCGTTCCTGCAGATGACCATGGGCTGGTTCCTGAAGGAAAAAGAGCTGGCGATGATGCAGACGCCGCACCACTTCTTCTCGCCGGACCCGTTTGAACGTAACCTTGGCCGTTTCCGTAAGACCCCGAACGAAGGCACGCTGTTCTATGGCCTGGTTCAGGACGGAAACGACATGTGGGACGCCACCTTCTTCTGCGGCTCATGCGCGGTTATCCGCCGTAAACCGCTGGATGAAATCGGTGGTATCGCCGTCGAGACGGTCACCGAAGATGCGCACACCTCGCTGCGCCTGCACCGTCGTGGCTATACCTCAGCCTATATGCGCATTCCGCAGGCTGCTGGCCTCGCAACGGAGTCACTGTCTGCGCACATTGGCCAGCGTATTCGCTGGGCGCGCGGCATGGTGCAGATTTTCCGTCTCGATAACCCCCTGATTGGGAAAGGGCTCAAGCTGGCACAGCGTCTCTGCTACGTCAACGCCATGTTCCACTTCTTGTCCGGCATTCCGCGGCTGATCTTCCTGACCGCGCCGCTGGCGTTCCTGCTCCTTCACGCTTATATCATCTACGCTCCCGCGCTGATGATTGCGCTGTTTGTTCTGCCGCACATGATCCACGCGAGCCTGACGAACTCGAAGATACAGGGTAAATACCGCCACTCCTTCTGGAGTGAAATCTACGAAACGGTGCTGGCCTGGTACATCGCGCCGCCGACGATGGTGGCGCTGATTAACCCGCACAAAGGTAAATTCAACGTCACCGCGAAGGGCGGGCTGGTGGAGGAGGAGTACGTCGACTGGGTGATCTCCCGGCCGTATATCTTCCTGGTGCTGCTGAATATCGTGGGCGTCATTGCGGGTATCTGGCGCTACTTCTACGGTCCGGAAAACGAAATCCTGACCGTCTTCGTCAGTATGGCCTGGGTCTTCTACAACCTGATTATCCTCGGCGGCGCGGTGGCGGTGTCGGTGGAGAGTAAACAGGTTCGTCGCGCGCATCGCGTGGAAATCTGCATGCCAGCGGCGATTGCCCGTGAAGATGGCCATCTCTTCTCCTGTACCGTGCACGACTTCTCTGACGGCGGTCTGGGGATCAAAATCAACGGCCAGGCGAAGGTGCTGGAAGGGCAGAAAGTTAACCTGCTGCTTAAGCGCGGTCAGCAGGAGTATGTCTTCCCCACGCAGGTCGTTCGCGTGGTGGGCAATGAAGTCGGCCTGCAGCTGATGCCGTTGACCAAAAAGCAACATATCGATTTTGTACAGTGTACGTTTGCCCGCGCGGATACGTGGGCTCTCTGGCAGGACAGCTTCCCGGAAGATAAACCTCTGGAAAGCCTGCTGGATATTCTGAAGCTGGGGTTCCGTGGCTATCGTCACCTTGCAGAATTTGCCCCGTCGTCGGTGAAATTAATTTTCCGGTCACTTACTTCGCTGGTTTCCTGGGTCGTGTCGTTCATTCCTCGTCGTCCTGAGCGGGATGAGGCGAAGCAGGCGGACCCGGTTATGGCTCAACAATGATGATAACGCGATGAAAACAAAACTTTCCTGGTTATGTGCAGTGGCAATGGGGATGAATGCGCTCCCCGCAACAATGGCTAACGCGGCCCCGGGTAACGCAGCGGCAACGCCTGCGCCAACCGTACCTGTCGTCGCGCAAGCAACCGATCCGGTTGTCACCGCGGCACCCGGTCAAACGGAAAACATCCTGCCGAACCAGCCAACGGAGGGGAATACCCAGCCGGCAGACGGCCAGGTCATCGGGCAGGTCATGCCGGGCGTCCGCGGGGCGAATGCCCCCGTCGTTGCGGACAATGCGCCGTCGCGTGACGTGAAGCTGACCTTCGCGCAAATTGCGCCGCCTCCGGGCAGCATGGTGCTGCGCGGCATCAACCCTAACGGCGGCATTGAATTTGGCATGCGCAGCGATGAGGTTGTCTCTAATGCGGTGCTGAACCTTGAATACACGCCGTCACCGTCGCTGCTGCCGACCCAGTCTCAGCTGAAGGTCTATCTGAATGACGAGCTGATGGACGTTCTGCCGGTCACCAAAGAGCAGCTCGGCAAGAAAACGCAGGCTCAGGTGCCGATCAACCCGCTGTTCATCACCGACTTTAACCGTATTCGCCTGGAATTTGTCGGTCACTACCGCGATGTCTGCGAAAACCCGGCCAGCAACACGCTGTGGATGGACGTCGGGCGTAATTCCTCGCTGCAGATGACCTACCAGTCGCTGGCGCTGAAAAACGATCTCTCAGCCTTCCCGGTTCCGTTCTTCGATCCGCGTGATAACCGTCCGCTCACGCTGCCGATGGTATTTGCCTCGTCCCCGGATGTGACCGAGCAGCTGGCGGCCACCATTGTGGCGTCCTGGTTTGGTTCACGCGCGGGCTGGCGCGGCCAGAGCTTCCCGGCGATGTATGACAAGCTGCCGGACAGAAATGCTATTGTGTTTGCCACCAACGCGAAACGCCCGGCTTTCCTGCGCGATCATCCGGACGTCAACGCGCCGACCGTTGAGATGATAAGCCACCCGGAAAACCCGTACGTGAAGCTGCTGGTGGTCTTTGGTCGTGATGATAAAGATCTGGTGCAGGCAGCAAAAGCCATTGCCCAGGGCAACGTCCTGTTCCGTGGCAACAGCGTGGTGATAGATGAGGTCAAGCCGCTGCTGGCGCGTAAACCTTACGATGCGCCAAACTGGGTGCGTACCGACCGTGCGGTCACCTTTGGCGAGCTGAAGACCTATGAAGAACAGCTGCAGGCGACGGGGCTTGAGCCCGCGCCGATTAGCCTGTCGCTGAATCTGCCGCCGGATCTGTACCTGCTGCGCACCAACGGCATTGATATCAATCTGAACTACCGCTATACCGCGCCAGCCACCAAAGACAGCTCGCGCATGGATATCAGCCTCAACAACCAGTTCCTGCAATCCTTCAGCCTGCAAAGCACGCAGGATACGAACCGCCTGATGCTTCGCCTGCCGGTGCTGCAGGGGCTGCTGGACGGTAAAACGGATGTTTCCATCCCGGCACTGAAGCTGGGCGCGATAAACCAGCTGCGCTTTGATTTCCAGTACATGAATCCAATGCCTGGCGGCTCGGCGGAAAACTGCATCACCTTCCAGCCGGTGCAGAACCACGTGGTGATTGGCGATGAGTCGACCATCGACTTCTCGAAGTACTATCACTTCCTGGCGATGCCGGACCTGCGCGCGTTTGCTAACGCGGGTTTCCCGTTCAGCCGCATGGCCGATCTCTCTGAGTCCATTGTGGTGATGCCGAAAGCGCCAAACGAAAGTCAGGTCACGACCCTGCTGGACGCCATGGCGACCGTTGGCGGACAAACAGGATTGCCGGCAATTAACGTCACGTTGACGGACGATGGCAGCCAGATTCAGAACAAAGACGCTGACATCATGGTGATCGGTACCATTCCGGATAAGCTGAAGGATGACAAACGTATCGATCTGCTGGTGAAAGCGGCCCAGTCCTGGGTTAACACGCCGCTGCGCCAGACCGAATTCCCGAGCATTATGCCGGATGTGAACGACCGTCAGGCCAGCGCGCAGACGACGATAACGTCTCAGGGGGCAATGGCTGCGGTGGTGGGCTTCCAGTCACCTTACAACGAACAGCGAAGCGTGGTGGCTCTCCTTGCGGACAGCCCGCGCGGGTATGAACTGCTCAATACGGCCATGAACGACAGCGGTAAACGTGCCGCGATGTTTGGTTCCGTGTCGGTGATCCGTGAGTCCGGCGTCAATAGCCTGCGCGTGGGCGATGTGTACTACGTAGGCCATCTGCCGTGGTTTGAACGCCTGTGGTATGCGCTGGCTAACCATCCGGTTCTGCTCGCTATCCTGGCTGCGGTTAGCGTGGTCCTGCTGGCATGGGTGCTGTGGCGTCTGCTGCGAATCATCAGCCGTCGTCGTCTGAACCCGGATGAGTAAGATGTGATGAAAGCCTTTCGCTGGTGTGTATTAGCAGCGGTGATGCTGGCGGCGCTTCCTCTTCGCGCCGCCTGTACCTGGCCTGCCTGGGAGCAGTTTAAAAAGGACTACATCAGTGAGGGCGGGCGTGTCATTGACCCCAGTGACACGCGCAAAATTACGACCTCGGAAGGGCAAAGCTACGCCCTGTTCTTTGCCCTGGCGGCGAACGATCGCCAGGCCTTTGACCAGCTGCTGACGTGGACGCGCGATAATCTTGCCAGCGGCGATCTCAACGACCATCTGCCTGCCTGGCTATGGGGGCAGAAAGATAAAGAGACGTGGGCGGTGATTGATACCAACTCCGCCTCTGACGCCGATGTCTGGATCGCCTGGTCACTGCTCGAAGCGGGTCGGCTGTGGAAGCATCCGGACTATACCCGCATGGGTAAAGCGCTGCTGAAACGCATTGTCAGCGAGGAGGTGGTGAAAGTCCCGGGGCTTGGCGCAATGCTGCTTCCCGGCAAAGTCGGCTTTGCCGATGAACACGCCTGGCGCTTTAACCCCAGCTATCTTCCACCGCAGCTAGCGGCTTATTTCACGCGCTTTGGCTCCCCGTGGCCCCAGCTTCGTGAAACCAATCTGCGCCTGCTGCTGGAGAGTGCGCCGAAAGGCTTTTCGCCGGACTGGGTGCAGTATCAGAAAAACAGAGGCTGGCGGTTACAGCAGGAGAAAGCGCTGGTGGGCGGCTACGACGCCATCCGCGTGTATCTCTGGGTGGGCATGATGAGTGATAACGATCCTCAGAAAGCCCGGTTGCTGACGCGCTTCCAGCCGATGGCGGCAAAGACCATGAAACGGGGTGTGCCGCCGGAGAAAGTGGATGTGGCGACGGGGAAACGCACCGGCGACGGCCCGGTCGGGTTCTCTGCCGCTATGCTGCCGTTTTTACAACAACGTGATGCCCAGGCGATTCAGCGCCAGCGCGTTGCGGACCATTTTCCCGATAACAATGCCTATTACAGCTACGTGCTGACTCTTTTTGGGCAAGGATGGGATCAGCATCGTTTTCGCTTCACCGCAAAAGGTGAATTAATACCGGATTGGGGCCAGGAATGCGCAAGTTCACAGTAAATCTACTCAGTTTATCGCTTGGCCTGGCGCTTATGCCGTGGGCCCAGGCCGTTAACTCTCCGCAGCAAAAACAGCTGCTGGAGCAGGTGAGGCTGGGCGAATCGACACAGCGTGAGGATTTGGTTCGTCAGTCGCTCTATCGCCTTGAGCTGATTGACCCGAACAACCCTGACGTGATTGCCGCACGCTTTCGCTACCTGCTGCGTCAGGGCGATAACGCCGGCGCGCAAAAAGAGCTGGATCGTCTGAAAGGGATTGCGCCGGGTTCGAGTGCGTACCAGTCATCACGCAACACGATGCTGCTTTCTACTCCGGATGGCCGCCAGCAGCTCCAGCAGGCGCGACTGCTCGCCACTACGGGGCACACGCAGGAGGCGATTGCCGCCTATGACAAGCTGTTTGACGGCAACCCGCCGAGTGGCGACGTGGCGACGGAATACTGGAACGTCGTGGCAAAAGATCCTGCTCGCCGCGGCGCGGCCATTAACCAGCTCAAGAAAATAAACAGCAGCAGTCCCGGAAATACGCAGCTGCAAGCGACGCTGTCCCAGCTTCTGTTCCAGAGCGGACGTCGTGATGAAGCCTTTGCGGTATTGCAGGAGATGGCCAAATCCACCAATGGCCGCAGCCAGGCGTCTGATATGTGGTATGACCAAATCAAAGACCAGCCTGCCAGCAGCGCCAGCGTCAGCGCGCTGCAAAAATACCTGAGCGTATTCAGCGACGGGGATAGCGTCGCAGCGGCGCGTGCCCAGCTTGAAGCGCAGCAAAAACAGCTCGCCGATCCGGCGTTCCGCGCGAAAGCCGAAGGGCTGGCAGCGGTGGATGCCGGGCAGGGAAGTAAGGCGGTGGCGGAGCTGCAAAAAGCCGTCAGCGCCAACCATGCTGACAGCGAAGCGGTGGGCGCCCTTGGACAGGCGTATTCCCAGAAGGGCGACCGCGCCCGCGCGGTGGCACAGTTTGAAAAGGCGATTGCCCTCGATCCCCAGAGCGATAACCGGGGTAAATGGGACAGTCTTCTGAAGGTTAACCGCTACTGGCTGCTGATCCAGCAGGGCGATGCGGCGCTGAAGGCGAATAACCCGGCGCAGGCAGAGCGTTACTATCAGCAGGCACGCAATATCGACAATACCGACAGCTATGCCGTGCTGGGGCTCGGCGACGCCGCCGCGGCGCGTAAAGATAACGACGCGGCGGAGCGTTACTATCGCCAGGCGCTGCGGATGGACAGCGGCAACAGCAATGCGGTTCGCGGCCTGGCCAATATTTACCGCGCGCAGTCGCCGGAGAAGGCTTCGCAGTTTATCCAGTCTCTCTCCGCCAGCCAGCGCCGTAGCATAGACGACATTGAACGTAGCCTGACCAACGAACAGCTCTCCGCCCAGGCCGAACAGCTTGAGAACCAGGGGAAATACGCGCAGGCAGCAGACATTCAGCGTCGTCGTCTGGCGCTCTCTCCCGGCGACGTGTGGATAACCTATCGTCTTTCGCGCGATCTCTACAGCGCGGGTCAGCGCAGCCAGGCGGACACCCTGATGCGTCAGCTTGCCCACCAGAAACCGTCCGACCCGGATCAGGTTTATGCTAACGGGCTCTACCTTTCCGGAAACAATCAGGACCGGGCCGCGCTGGCGCATCTGGAGACGCTGCCGCGCAGCCAGTGGAACGGCAATATTCAGGAGCTTGCCGACCGCCTGCAAAGCAACCAGGTGCTGGAAACCGCCAACCGCCTGCGCGACAGCGGCAAAGAGCAGGACGCAGAGAATCTTCTTCGCCAGCAGCCGACCTCCACCCGTATCGACCTCACGCTGGCGGACTGGGCACAGCAGCGTGGCGATCTTGACTCGGCGAAAACGACGTACTACGCCGTCCTGCAGCGTGAGCCGCAGAATGAAGACGCGCTCCTCGGTCTGACCGAGATTTACAGCGCGCAGGGTAACAAAGATGCCGCGCGCGCGGAGCTGGCGAAGCTGCCCGCCGCGCAAAACGGCCAGCCGCTGTCGCTCAATATGCAGCGCCGCATCGCGATGGCGCAGGCGGGTCTGGGCGATGCCGCTGCCGCAGAGCAGACCTTCAATAAAATTATTCCGCAGGCTAAATCGCAGCCTGGCTCCATGGAAAACGCGCTGGTGCTGCGTGATGCCGCACGTTTCCAGGCGCAGAACGGCCAGCCTCAGCAGGCGCTGGAAACCTACAAAGATGCGATGGTATCGACGGGTATCACCACGACGCGTCCGGCTGACAACGACAGTTTCACTCGTCTGACGCGTAACGATGAAAAAGACGACTGGCTGAAGCGCGGCGTGCGCAGTGATGCCGGTGAGTTGTACCGTCAGCAGGATGTTAACGTCACGCTGCAGCACGATTACTGGGGCTCCAGCGGTACGGGCGGTTATTCCGATCTGAAAGCGCATACCACCATGCTGCAGGTGGATGCGCCGCTCTCTGATGGGCGCATGTTCTTCAGAAGCGATCTGGTCAATATGGATGCCGGGTCATTCGATACCAGGAACGGGACTTACGATCCTAAATGGGGAACCTGCTACGAAACACCGTGTAGCGGGAACACCCATCAGTCAGACAATGGCGCGAGCGTTGCCGTCGGCTGGCAGAATAAAACCTGGGCGATGGATATTGGCACCACGCCAATGGGCTTTGACGTCGTCGACGTGGTGGGCGGTATCAGCTACAGCAGCGATCTGGGGCCCATCGGTTATACCGTTAACGCCCATCGTCGGCCAATCTCCAGCTCTCTGCTGGCCTTCGGCGGGCAAAAAGATACCAATACCGGCACCACCTGGGGCGGCGTACGCGCCACCGGTGGCGGCGTAAGTATGAGCTATGACAAAGGGGAAGCGAACGGCGTCTGGTCAAGCCTGAACGCGGAAACGCTGACGGGTAAAAATGTGGAGGATAACTGGCGCGTCCGCTGGATGACGGGTTACTACTACAAGCTCATTAATAAAAACAACGAGCGCCTGACGGTCGGCGTCTCCAACATGCTCTGGCACTACGACAAAGACCTGAGCGGTTATACCCTGGGCCAGGGCGGCTATTACAGCCCGCAGGAGTATGTCTCCTTCGCCTTGCCGGTGACATGGCGTAAGCGCACGGAAAACTGGTCCTGGGAGCTGGGGGGCTCGGTCTCCTGGTCCCACTCCAAAACCAAAGACGAGCTGCGCTACCCGATTCAGAATCTGATCCCGACCGATGAGCCAGACCGCTATACCGACCGGGGCGCGATGGAAACCGGCAGCAGTTCTTCCGGTACGGGTTATACCGCACGGGCCATAATCGAGCGGCGGGTCACGTCCAACTGGTTTGTGGGCATGGGCGTGGATATCCAGCAAGCGAAAGACTATACCCCAAGCCACGCGCTGATTTATGTGCGCTACTCTGCTGCAGGCTGGCAGGGCGATATGGACTTACCGCCGCAGCCGCTTATCCCTTACGCGGACTGGTAATCGGATTTTCCTTAATCCATTTGTAAGTCTCTCTTAATAGCGCGGCAATCGGGTATACTCAGGCGCGCCAGGTTTACACCCTGGCGCGCCCTGCGCGTCGAGTTTTGTGGAGAGTCATTTTGCGTGTCAGCCGTTCCTTAACAATCAAACAGATGGCGATGGTCTCTGCCGTCACCATGCTGTTTGTCCTGCTCTTCTGCGTCATTTTGCTGTTTCATTCCGTACAGCAGAATCGCTATAACACGGCTTCGCAATTAGAAAGTATCGCCCGCTCGGTACGCGGCCCGCTGTCAGCCTCTATCCTGAAAGGGGATATCCCCGAGGCGGAAACCATATTGAAACGCATTCAGCCGGCTGGTGTTGTGAGCCGGGCGGACGTCGTGCTCCCCAACCAGTTTCAGGCGCTGCGGATGAGCTTTATCCCGGAACGTCCCGTCCCGATGATGGTGATGCGCCTGTTTGAACTGCCGGTGCAAATTTCGCTTCCCGTCTATTCGCTTGAACGCCCTGCGAATCCGCAGCCGCTGGCCTACCTGGTGTTACAGGCAGACTCCTACCGCATGTATAAATTCGTCATGAGTTGGGTGGTTACGTTAGTGACCACTTGCTTACTTATGACGCTTATTCTCAGCGTGGCGCTCACCTGGTGCATCAACCGGCTGATTGTCCATCCCCTGCGCCGTATCGCCCGCGAGCTGAACACGCTCGCCCCGCAGGATCAGATGGGACACCAGCTTGAGCTGCCGCGTCTGCATCATGACGATGAGATCGGCATGCTGGTGCGCAGCTATAACCTCAACCAGCAGCGCATCCAGCGTCAGCAGGATGAACTGAACAGTAGCGCCACCCGTTTTCCGGTATCGGAGCTCCCCAATAAAGCCTTCCTGATGGCGATGCTGGAGCAAACCGTTGAGCGCCAGCAAACCACCGCGCTGATGGTCATTGCCTGCGAAACCCTGCAGGACACGGCTGGCGTGCTTCAGGAGAGCCAGCGCGAAATGCTGCTGCTCACCCTGGTGGAAAAGATCAAATCTGTCCTCGCCCCGCGCATGGTGCTGACTCAGGTCAGCGGTTACGACCTGGTGGTGATTGCCAACGGCGTAAAAGAACCCTGGCATGCGATTACGTTAGGTCAGCAAGTACTCACTGTCATTAATGAGCGGCTGCCGATTCAGGGTATCCAGCTTCGCCCGAGCGCCAGTATCGGGATTGCCATGTTCTATGGCGATCTGACCGCGGAACAGCTTTATCGCCGCGCCTTCTCGGCGGCCTTTACCGCTCGGCGCAAAGGCAAAAACCAGATCCAGTTCTTCGACCCGGCGCAGATGGAAAAGGCGCAGCAGCGCCTGACGGAAGAGAGCGACATCCTGACCGCGCTGGATAACCGCCAGTTTGCCCTCTGGCTGCAGCCACAGGTGGACCTGCAGACGGGAGAGGTGAAAAGCGCCGAGGCCCTGCTGCGTCTGCAGCAGCCGGATGGCTCATGGGAGCTGCCGGAAGGGCTGATTGAGCGCATCGAGTCCTGTGGCCTGATGGTTACCGTCGGCTACTGGGTGCTGGAGGAGTGCTGCCGTCAGCTTGCCGCCTGGCAGGAGCGTGGCGTGACGCTGCCGCTGTCGGTCAACCTGTCTGCCCTGCAGCTTATGCACCCGACCATGGTTTCAGAGATGCTGGAGCTGATCCATCGTTACCGCATCAAACCTGATACGTTAACCCTGGAAGTGACGGAGAGCCGACGCATCGACGATCCCAATGAGGCGGTCGCGATTCTCAAGCCGCTGCGTAATGCCGGTATTCGCATTGCCCTGGACGATTTTGGCATGGGGTACGCCGGGCTGCGTCAGCTTCAGCACATGAAGACCCTTCCGGTAGATGTGCTCAAAATTGACAAAGCGTTTGTCGACGGACTGCCGGGCGACAGCAGCATGGTGCAGGCGATTATCCAGATGGCGCGCAGCCTCAACCTGCACCTTATTGCCGAGGGGATTGAAACCGACGCGCAACGCGCCTGGCTGGCAGAGGCGGGCGTGGAGAGCGGGCAAGGCTTCCTGTTTGCCCCTGCAGTCCCTTCGGATGTCTTTGAAGAACGATACCTTTCTGGCGCCGATCACCACGCAAAAGCGTAATTTTGTTGCTGGCTTGTGCGAGCCAGCTCAAAGTTCTTAACATTTGTGTTTCAAATTTGAACTGAGTTTATTTCTGTCCTGTTATGTGGGTGTTATTTTAAAGCCGCAGGTTAACCATAACCTTACAAAGCCTGTGGTTTTTCTTCCCAAGGACACCTTATGAAAACCTCACTCTTCAAAAGTCTTTATTTCCAGGTCCTGACAGCCATCGCCATCGGTATTCTGCTGGGTCACTATTACCCTGAACTGGGCGCGCAAATGAAACCGCTTGGCGACGCGTTCGTTAAGCTCATTAAAATGGTCATCGCGCCGGTGATCTTCTGTACGGTCGTCACGGGCATCGCTGGCATGGAAAGCATGAAGGCGGTCGGTCGTACCGGTGCAGTGGCGCTTCTCTATTTTGAAGTGGTCAGTACCCTTGCGCTGATTATCGGTCTGATCATCGTCAACGTGGTGCAGCCAGGCGCGGGGATGAACGTCGATCCGGCGACGCTGGATGCCAAAGCGGTTGCGGTCTATGCCGAGCAGGCGAAGGATCAGGGCGTGGTCGCCTTCCTGCTGGACGTCATTCCTGGCAGCGTCATAGGCGCGTTCGCCAGCGGAAACATCCTCCAGGTGCTGCTGTTCGCCGTGATGTTTGGCTTTGCCCTGCACCGTCTGGGCAGCAAAGGTCAGCTTATCTTTAACGTGATCGAAAGCTTCTCGCAGGTCATCTTCGGCATCATCAATATGATCATGCGCCTGGCGCCCATCGGTGCCTTCGGTGCGATGGCCTTCACCATCGGTAAGTATGGCGTTGGTACGCTGGTCCAGTTGGGTCAGCTGATTATCTGCTTCTATATCACCTGTATTCTTTTCGTGGTGGTGGTGCTGGGCTCCATCGCCCGTGCGACCGGTTTCAGCATCTTCAAATTTATCCGTTACATCCGCGAAGAGCTGCTGATTGTTCTGGGAACCTCCTCGTCAGAATCGGCGCTGCCGCGCATGCTCGATAAGATGGAGAAACTCGGGTGTCGCAAATCGGTGGTCGGGCTGGTGATCCCGACGGGCTACTCCTTCAACCTGGATGGCACCTCGATATACCTGACGATGGCGGCGGTGTTTATCGCGCAGGCGACCAACAGCCATATGGATATTTTCCATCAGATTACCCTGCTGGTGGTGCTCCTGCTCTCCTCTAAAGGCGCGGCAGGCGTGACGGGCAGCGGCTTTATCGTGCTGGCCGCCACCATTTCTGCTGTGGGTCATCTGCCGGTGGCGGGTCTGGCGTTGATTCTGGGGATTGACCGCTTCATGTCTGAGGCCCGTGCGCTAACCAACCTGGTGGGTAACGGCGTGGCAACGGTGGTGGTGGCGAAATGGGTGAAAGAGCTGGATCACAAAAAGCTCGACGATACTCTGAATAATCGTTCAACTGACAGCAAAAATCCTGGCTTATCCTCTTAATCTTGTCACAAATGCCCGTATTCCCTTGTGGGGATGCGGGCTCCTGCGCATAATAACTGTTCATACCTGTCATAATTCGACAAGATTTTTTTTGGGTATATTTCACTTCGGACCGTGACGTTTTGCCGAACGCGCGGTCTAATCGACGTGTTTTCATCGTCATCTTTAAGAGTGAAGCGCGTCGCGAGGCACTCTTTTTTAACCAGGAATGTTGATCAGGGGTTCACATGCAGGGCACAAAAATTCGACTCTTAACCGGCGGTTTGCTGATGATGGCAGCAGCCAGTTATGTGCAGGCAGATGCGCTCCAGCCAGACCCGGCCTGGCAACAAGGGACATTAGCGAACGGTTTTCAGTGGCAGGTGTTAGCCACGCCGCAACGTCCCAGTGACCGTATTGAAATCCGTCTGTCTGTTAATACCGGTTCCCTCACGGAAAGCACCCAGCAAACCGGTTTCAGCCACTTTATTCCCCGGCTGGCGCTCACTCAGAGCGGCAGCCTGCAAGCGGTTCAGGTGCGTTCGCTCTGGCAACAGGCCATCGATCCAAAACGCCCACTCCCGCCGGCGGTGGTCTCGTATGACTACACCATGTTTAACCTGAGCCTGCCTAATAACCGCAACGATCTGCTTAAAGAAGCCCTGACGTATCTCTCCGATGCCTCTGGCAATCTGGCGATTACGCCGGATACCGTCAACTATGCGTTGAGCAACAGCGACATGGTGGCGACCTGGCCTGGAGATACCAAAGAGGGCTGGTGGCGTTACCGCCTGAAAGGCTCGACGTTACTGGGACATGACCCGGCCGAACCGCTGAAACAGCCGGTGGATGCTGAGCAGGTGAAAACGTTCTATCAGAAATGGTACACCCCGGACGCGATGACGCTGATCGTGGTGGGTAACGTGGACAGCCGCGCGGTGGTAGAGCAGATCAACAAAGCGTTTGGCGATCTGAAAGGCAAGCGTGAATCGCCTGCCCCTGTTCCAACACTCTCCCCGCTGCGCGCAGAGCCTGTCAGCATTATGACGGACACCGTGCGTCAGGACCGACTCTCCGTGATGTGGGATAACGCCTGGCAGCCCATCCGTGAGTCCGCAGCGCTGTTGCGCTACTGGCGTGCCGACCTGGCACGTGAAGCGCTGTTCTGGCACGTTCAGCAGACGCTCAGTAAGAACAACGTGAAGAATATCGGCCTTGGCTTTGACTGCCGCGTGCTGTTCCAGCGTGCGCAATGCGCCATTAACGTTGAATCGCCGGGCGATAAGCTGAATGCCAATCTGGGCGTCGTGGCGAAAGAGCTGGCAAAAGTGCGGAAAGAGGGGCTCTCTGAAGAGGAGTTCAACGCGCTTGTGGCGCAGAAAAAACTCGAGCTGCAGAAGCTGTTCGCGACCTACGCGCGCGCCGATACCGACATTCTGATCAGCCAGCGTATTCGCTCCCTGCAGAACCAGGTGGTGGACATTGCGCCGGAACAGTACCAGAAGCTTCGTCAGGACTTCCTGAGCGGTCTGACCGTCGATATGCTTAACCAGGAGCTCCGTCAGCAACTGTCGCAGGAGATGGCGTTGATTCTCCTGCAACCGAAGGGCGAGCCGGAGTATGACATGAAGGAACTTCAGACGACCTGGGATTCCATCATGGCTACCGCGCCGCAGCCGACGCAGTCCGCGACGGCTGATGATTTACATCAGGACGCGACGGATATCCCGCAAGGGCAGTAATGGGGAAACATTCCCTCTCCCTGTGGGAGAGGGTTAAGGTGAGGGCTTAAACAGGCATCGCTTCGCGCGGAATAATCGCCCCGCGATACTGAATGACGGTGCTGGCCGTCAGGTGCCCACGCTGTGCCGCGGCTTCCGGTGTTCCACCCGTCAGGCGTACCGCCAGATAGCCCGCGCTGAATGAATCACCCGCCGCCGTGGTATCAATCACTTTCTCTTTGGCCAGCTTCACCGCCGGGACCTCAACCACTGCTTCACCCGCAATCGCGACCAGGCATGAATCCGCACCGCGCTTAATCACCACTTCACGCACGCCAGCCGCCTGCGTACGTGCAATCACGTCTTCTACCGGTTTCTCACCCCACAGGGCGTCTTCATCGTCGAGCGTCAGGAAGGCGATGTCGGTGCATTGCAGCATCTGCTGATAGACCTGCTGCGTCTCTTCACGGCTGGACCACAGGCGCGGGCGGTAGTTGTTATCGAAAATAACCTTACCGCCGTTGGCACGACACGTGCGCAGCAGCGAGAGCAGCTTTTCACGGCTGGCCGGGCTGAGGATAGCCAGGCTGATCCCGCTCAGATAGAGATAGTCGAAGGTCGCCAGCTCCTGGCAGATGGCCTCGGCGGCCTCGCTCTCCAGCCAGAATTTGGCCGCAGCTTCGTTACGCCAGTAATAAAACGTGCGTTCGCCGGTGCTGTCGGTTTCGATGTAATAAAGCCCCGGGAGGCGGTTTTCCATACGCTGAATCAGCGATGTTTCAACCTGTTCACTCTGCCAGGCCTCCAGCATTTGCTGGCTGAAGCTGTCCGTGCCCAGAGCGGTAACATAGTTCACGGTGAGCGCCTCAGGCGCAACCTGACGGGCAATATAAACCGACGTGTTTAACGTATCGCCACCAAATCCGCGGCTCACTTCCGCGCCTTTTTGTGACAGCTCAATCATGCATTCGCCAATCACGGCAATTTTTTTAGACATAATCGTGAACCTGAACAGAAGAATTAACAGCAGTGTGCGCTGAGTGAATTAACCGGTCAACTATATTAAAACAACGTTCCATTATTTTATTTGAGCCAACGCGTGTTCCTGCGCATTTCTGTCATCTTAATTTCATTTTCCCGGTGAATTGAACATAAAGTTCTCAATTGTCGCGCCGATAATCCTGTGACGAGTCCAGAAAGGCCATCCCAACAACAGGACATCTGAAATGAAGTCAGAGCAGGTTATCCAGCGGCTGAGCACCACGCCTGAGGCAAGTATTGAGAACTTGCAGGAGCATCGCTACTGGCTGCAATGTGAGCGTGCGTACACTTATCAGCCGATATACCGAACAGACGGTCGACTGATGGCCATTGAAATTTTGACCGTCGTAACGCACCCCTCAAACCCTACCCAGCGCATCGCACCGGATCGCTATTTTGCCGAAGTTGCCGTTCGCCAGCGTCTGGACGTGCTGGAAGAGCAGCTCCATATGCTGGCAACGAAGCAGCCCTTTTTCGAACAGCACGATATCCTCGCCTCCGTGAATGTTGATGGTCCCACTCTGCTGGCGCTGCGTCAGAACGCGAAATTGCAGGAGCTGATTGCCACCCTGCCGTGGGTGCGTTTTGAGCTGGTGGAGCATGTCCGCCTGCCGCAGGACTCCTCGTTTGCCTCCATATGCGAATACGGCCCGCTGTGGCTGGATGACTTTGGCACCGGCATGGCGAACTTTTCGGCCCTGAGTGAAGTGCGTTACGACTACATTAAAGTGGCCCGCGATCTGTTCATTATGCTGCGTCAGACCCCGGAAGGGCGGAACCTGTTTACGCTGCTATTGCAGCTGATGAACCGCTATTGCCAGGGCGTGATTGTTGAAGGTGTGGAAACGCTGGAAGAGTGGCGTGATGTGCAAAGCTCGCCTGCCGCGGCGGCGCAAGGCTATTTCCTCTCCCGTCCGGTACCCATGGATCGCCTCGATAGCGTGATAACTACCCTCTGATAAGCCCGCTTCCCTTTGTCTGGACTATAGTTTTACAGGACAGGTCATCAGGAAAGGGGATAAAAATGACAAGAACAACCAGGGTAATCTCCTGGACAGCAGGGATTTTCTTGTTGTTGATCGTGGTCGTCGCCATCATTATCGCGACGTTTGACTGGAACCGTCTTAAGCCGACCATCAACCAGAAAGTCTCAACCGAACTGAACCGCCCCTTCGCCATACGCGGTGATTTAGGGGTTGTGTGGGAGCGTCAGAAAGAGGAGCCCGGCTGGCGAAGCTGGATCCCGTGGCCACACGTCCACGCCGACGACATCATTCTCGGTAACCCGCCGGATATCCCGGCGGTCACCATGATCCACCTGCCGCGCGTTGAGGCCACGCTGGCCCCGCTCGCGCTGTTCACCAAAACTGTTTATCTGCCGTGGATCAAACTTCAACAGCCCGACGCGCGCCTGATCCGCCTCTCAGAAAAAAATAACAACTGGACCTTTAACCTTGCCAGCGACGGCGAAAAGGATCCGAACGCCCAGCCTTCTTCCTGGTCATTCCGTCTCGACAATATTCTCTTCGATCGCGGGCGGATCGCCATCGACGACAAAGTCAGCAAGGCCGACGTGGAGATCATGGTCGATCCGCTGGGCAAGCCGCTGCCGTTTAGCGAGGTCACGGGGACGAAAGCCAAAGGTGACACGGCAAGCGTGGGCGACTATGTCTTCGGCCTGACGGCAAAAGGACGCTACAACGACCAGCCGCTCAGCGGTAAAGGGAAAATAGGCGGCATGCTGGCGCTCCGGAGCGAAGGCACGCCGTTCCCGGTGCAGGCGGACTTCCGCTCCGGTAACACCCGCGTGGCGTTTGTGGGGACGGTCAACGACCCGATGAACATGGGCGGCGTCGATCTTCAGCTTAAATTTGCCGGTGATTCGCTGGGCGAGCTGTATGAGCTGACCGGCGTGCTGCTGCCGGATACGCCGCCGTTCGAAACGGACGGGCATCTGGTCGCCAAAATCGATACCGAAAAAGCGTCTGTTTTTGACTACCGTGATTTTAACGGCCGCATCGGCGACAGTGATATCCACGGCTCGCTGACCTACACCACCGGAAAACCGAGGCCGAAGCTGGAAGGGGACGTTGAGTCCCGACAGCTGCGTCTGGCCGATCTCGGCCCGCTGATCGGCGTGGATTCCGGCAAAGGCACAAAATCAAAAGAGGTGAAAAAGGACATTCAGCCTGCGGGAAAAGTGCTGCCTTACGATCGCTTTGAAACCGATAAGTGGAACGTGATGGATGCGGACGTCCGCTTCAAAGGGCGTAAAATTGAGCATGGCAGCACGTTGCCGCTGAGCGATCTCTCGACGCATATCATCCTCAAAAACGCCGACCTGCGCCTGCAGCCGCTGAAGTTTGGCATGGCAGGCGGGACGATTTCCTCAAACATTCACCTGGAAGGCGATAAAAAGCCGATGCAGGGTCGGGCGGAGATTCAGGCGCGCAGGCTTAAGCTGAAAGCGCTGATGCCGAACGTCGAACTGATGCAGAAAACCCTCGGCGAGATGAACGGCGATGCCGACATTCGCGGCGTGGGTAACTCCGTGGCGGCGCTGCTGGGCAGCGGTAATGGCAACCTGAAGCTGCTGATGAACGACGGGCTGGTGAGCCGCAACCTGATGGAGATCCTGGGGCTGAACGTCGGGAACTACATCATCGGGCAAATCTTCGGGGATGATGAGGTACGGGTGAACTGTGCGGCGGCCAATCTGGATCTGGTGAACGGCGTGGCGCGTCCGCAGATTTTTGCCTTCGACACGGAAAACGCGGTAATTAACGTGACCGGAACCGCCAGCATGGCCTCCGAGCAGCTTGATCTGACGATTGACCCGGAGAGTAAGGGGATCCGTATTATCACGCTGCGCTCGCCGCTGTACGTGCGCGGGACCTTCAAAAATCCGCAGGCGGGCGTGAAGCCCGGACCGTTGATTGCGCGTGGTGCGGTGGCTGCGGCGCTTGCGACGCTGGTTACCCCAGCCGCAGCGCTGCTGGCGTTAATATCGCCGTCAGAGGGCGAGGCGAATCAGTGCCGGACCATTTTGTCACAGATGAAGAAGTAAGGTGCGGCCTGTTATTGCCGGGTGGCGCTGCGCTTACCCGGCCTACATTTGAATCGTAGGCCGGGTAAGGCGTAGCCGCCACCCGGCATTAGCTTACAGAGCCTGGTGCTTCGTCTCGTGCGTCAGCAGCAGCGCAATCAGCGTCAGCGCCGCCATGGCCGCCAGATAGACGCCCACATAGAACAGACCATAGTTTGCCTGCAGCCAGGTGGCGATATACGGCGCTACGGAGGCACCCAGAATAGACGAGACGTTATAGGAGAACGACGCGCCGGTATAACGCACTTCCGTTGGGAACAGCTCTGGCAGCAGCGCACCCATCGGGCCGAAGGTCAACCCCATCAGGCTCAGGCCAATCAGCAGATAGGCCATCACCAGCGCCGGGCTGCCTGAACCCAGCAGCGGCGGGAAGACGAACAGAGCAAACAGAATGATCAGCGTGGTGATGGTAATCATGCTCGCGCGACGACCGAACTTATCCGCCAGCAGCCCCGCAATCGGAACCATCACGCCAAACCCGATCACCGCCATCATCAGCATCCACAGCACTTCGTTACGCGGCAGACCCAGCCCAACCGGCGCGGCGGCGGTACTGAAGGTCATGGAGTAAACGGTCATGATGTAGAACAGCGTGTAGGTGGCGAGCATGATAAACGTGCCCAGCACGGTCACGCGCACGTGTTTGGTCAGCAGCGTGCCCAGCGGCACTTTCACCTGCTTGTTCGCCGCGGCCACTTTCGCGAAAACCGGGGTCTCATGCAGAGAAACACGCACGTACAGGCCAATCAGCACCAGCACGGCTGAGAAGACAAACGGGATACGCCAGCCCCAGCTCATGAACTGTTCATCCGTCAGCAGCCAGGAGAGCAGCAGGAACGTCCCGTTGGCAAAGAAGAAGCCAATCGGTGCGCCAAGCTGCGGGAAAGAACCGTACAGCGCGCGCTTGCGCGCCGGGGCGTTCTCGGTGGCCAGCAGCGCCGCGCCACCCCATTCACCACCCAGGCCCAGACCCTGACCAAAACGCGCCAGCGCCAGCAGGACCGGCGCCAGAATGCCGATGGTCTCATACGTCGGCAGCAGGCCGATGGCCACGGTGGAGATCCCCATCGTCAGCAGCGAGGCCACCAGCGTCACTTTACGCCCAATGCGATCGCCAAAGTGTCCAAACAGCGCGGAGCCAATCGGACGCGCAACAAACGCGATAGCAAAGGTCGCCAGGGACTGTAGCGTGGCCGCCGTCGGATCGCCCTGCGGGAAGAAAATATGCGGGAAGACGATGACCGCCGCGGTGGCGTAAATATAAAAGTCGAAGAACTCGATGGCGGTGCCAATCAGCGAGGCGACGACAACTTTATTGCGCGAATTTACCGGAACGTTTTCCGTTTCTGAGTCGAGTGTGGTGGCGGTTGCTTGCATAATATTTTCTTATTTTTGTCGAACGAAAGGCCATATTACGCACAGCAAAAGCGACATTTCAATCTGTAACAAAGCCGCGACCTGGTGATAAAAGCAACAAAAAGCGGATAATTTTCAGGCCAGCCAAAACACGTCTATGAAATGCTTCACAGATTTTAAATATCAGTCAATAAAACTGGTTTTCGGTTAAATAAAAGTTACGGACTGGATTTATATGCTGAAATGATGAATCGGGCTGAAATTTCAGCCCGGGAGTGGCGTTACCGGTGTGTTTTACCCGGCATTCTCGGGTCGTCTTTGTACTCGGCAGTGGCAATCCATGCTGCGCAGAACAGGGTTAAACGTGCGAAGAAATAGAAGAACGCCATTAACCCCAGTACCGAGCCGAACGCCGCGCCGGAAGGGGATTTCACCAGTGACGGCAGGGTGTAGGTCATCACGATTTTGATCACCTCAAAGCCGATCGCTGCGATCAACGTGCCGCGGATCAGCGCCTTCTTGCGCGGACGATGACGGGGCAAGCGCCAGAAGATCCAGAAGAACAGCAGATAGTTGGCGAAGATAGAAATCGCCAGCCCAATGCTGCGCCAGGCGGGCTTCAGCCATTCGATGTAATCAAGATAGAGCGCGGAGATGATCATCTGCTGCGCCGAGCCCGCCACGGAGGTAATGGAAAGCGTCACGATGAGCGCGACGAGCAGGCCAATCAGCGAAACAAAATCACGGAGATACTTAACCCAGATTTTCTCCTGGTCCTGTGGCTTACGCTCCCAGACGTCGCGCGACTGGGCGCGAATGGCCTCGCGCAGGTTGCCCATCCAGTTAACGCCGGAGTAAAGGGCAATCAGTAAGCCGACGATACCGACGGTGGTACGCTGCTGCACGGCGGTATTGATGGTGCTTTTGAGCGTGCTGGCAAGGGTTGGGTCACTGACGTTATTCAGGATCTTATTAAAGATATCCTGCAGCAGCGTCGGGTGCGAGGCGAGCACAAAACCGGCCGCCGCAAACGACACCATCAGGATCGGGATCATCGACAGGAAGGAAAAATAGGTGATGGCGGCACCAAACTGGTTTCCCATGCGGTCATTAAAGCGTTCGGTCGCGCGTATCAGATGCGCAATCATGGGAAACTGCTGAATTCTGGCGACAATGCCGGTGACGGTCCCCAGCGCTTTGCTGGCGGTACCAGGGGACCTGGTCTCTTCAGGCCCGGTTTCCATCTTTTTGACGGGCTCATACTCTAAATGTTGGGTGGGTCGTTGCGGGTTGTTTTCCGGCGTCACGCGACTTTTCCTTTTCGTTTGGCTGGATGTTATTGAATTATAGCTTGCGACTAGTCCACGTAAGCTTTTGTGAGTTCGGTCAGCCACTCCATGAACAGATGTACCCGGCGGGAGAGGTTGCGCCGGTGGGGATAAATCAGGGAAACAGGCATCGGTTCGGCCCGGTATTGCGGGAGGATCTCAACCAGCTTCTTCGCGCGCAGCAAATCTCGTACCCCAACCCGTGGAACCTGAATGATGCCCAGCCCGGCGAGGCAGGCCGCCTGGTAGGTTTCGGTGCTGTTAACGGTCAATACCCCGCCTGTTTTTATCCACTGCGTCGCACTGCCGTTATAAAACTCAAAGCCCTGCGGGCGAGTTCCCAGCATAGCGGTGTAGTGAATGACGGCGTGCGAGCCTAAATCGTCCAGCGTGTCCGGGTAGCCAAACCGCGCCAGATAGTCCGGACTGGCGCAGTTAATCACCGACAGCTTGCCCAACGGTCGGGCGATAAGCCCTGAATCCTTCAGCGTGCCGACGCGTACCACGCAATCAAACCCTTCGCGGATCACATCCACCAGACGATCGCTGCTGCTGAGTTCCAGCTCAATGCCCGGATAATGCTGCAGAAACGCAGGGAGTTTGGGGATGACTAAATTTCGAGCAACGGCGACGGGCATATCCACGCGAAGCCGTCCGCTGATGCTGGAGGGATCGTGCTGAAACATCCCGTCGAGCTCATCAAGGTTCGCCAGCAGATCTTTTGCCCGTTCGTAATAGACCATGCCGTCCTGCGTGAGGCTGACGCGACGCGTGGTGCGGTGCAATAGCTGGGTGCCAAGCCGGTTTTCGAGGGCCTGAATCTGCCGTGACACGCTGCCTTTTGGCAGCGTTAAAGTTTCTGCCGCGCGGGAAAAACTCTCCAGTTCCGCGACGCGGACAAAAAGCTGCATTGCGTGAATTTTATCCATAGATGAAGCTCATTGTTGTTTCCGATGAAACAGTGAAGCGTTTTAACCCACCTTTATTGATCTTCTATCACCTAATAAGCTCTTACTCAATCTCCATAACAGCCAAAACGAGGTTTATGATGACTGAACGTATCGCATTAGTGACGGGTGGTAGCCGTGGTTTGGGTAAAAACGCGGCCTTAAAGCTGGCGGCAGACGGCACGGGAATTGTGCTGACCTACAATCGTAGCCAGCAGGAAGCGCTGGCGGTTGTGCATGAAATTCAGGAAAAAGGCGTTAACGCGGCGGCAATACAGCTTAACGTCGAGGAAGTCACAAGTTTTGATTATTTTGCCCGACAGCTTCAGGAAACCCTCCGAACCGTCTGGCAGCGTGAAACCTTTGACTATTTATTGAACAATGCCGGAACGGGTTTATATGCGCCCTACACCGACACGACGGAAGCTCAGTTTGATGAGGCGCTGAACATTCATTTCAAAGGACCTTTCTTCCTGACCCAGCGCCTGCTGCCGTTGCTTAACGACGGCGGACGGATCCTTAACGTCTCCAGCGGACTGGCCCGTTTTACCCAGCCGGGCTCGGGAACCTACGCGGCGATGAAGGGGGCGATGGAGGTGCTGACGCGTTATCAGGCGAAAGAGCTGGGGGCGCGCGGTATTTCCGTCAATATCATTGCGCCTGGCGCGATCGAAACCGACTTTGGCGGCGGACGCGTGCGCGACAACGCGGAGCTGAACCAGATGCTGGCATCCCAGACGGCGCTGGGACGGGTGGGGCTGCCGGACGATATTGGCGATGCTATTGCGGCACTGCTCAGCGACAAACTGGGCTGGATGACTGCGCAACGTATTGAAGTCTCAGGCGGCATGTTCCTGTGATATCTGCGCTTAAGGAAATCCTTAAGACGAATGTGTCCAGATACTGACAGATATAAAGAACACGGGGGATTTGTAACGGCTCCATTCGTTGAGTTTTTTCTTAAATAGCGCCTCTGTAGAATCCCCCTTCGCTATTCTCAGAGGGGAAAAAACGATGCGAGTAATCATGTTTGACAGGCAGTCACTCTTTATTCACGGAGCGATACACAGTCTTCAGGCGCTAATCCCGGAAATAACTATAACAGGGACCTGTCAGGCACAAGATTTATGGGCTCAGGCTTCTGCTTCGCCGTCAGCTATCGTCATGATTGATGGGAATTTAATTCAGGACGAAGGGAGCGCTTTGCTGGAAGCGATCGTGCATCGCTTTCCGGCGATACGCGTGATTCTGGTTTTGGCGAAAAAAGAGGCCAGATGGGTGGAGCAACTGCGACAGCGAAACGTCATGGCCATTATTCCCCGCAATGCCAGTCCCGAACGGTTTTCCGCCGTGCTGGATTCGGTATCCCGAGGGATGGTCTGCTTTCCCGGAGAGTGGGTCCGAGAGCCGACGTCGCCTCAGGCGTTATTATCCTTAAGCGAGCGCCAGCGCGAAGTGTTGAAACTGCTGGCGGCGGGGGAGTCAAATAAAGAGATTGGCCGCAATCTCAACATCAGTGCGGCCACGGTAAAAGCGCACCTTGAGGCACTTTTCCGGCGGCTGGACGTGAAAAACAGAACGCAGGCAGCCATGTACTATACCCGGGCGACGGCCTGAATAAGCGCGTCGGGGAGCGACGTTATCTCTCCGAAACTGAATATCATCATGACCAGCGCATCATGCTGCTGTTGGGTTAATGGACGTGTCAGATTTTCCCGCAGCAGCGTCTCACACAGCCGTATATCTTCATGCAGCAAATGGTCTGCCTCCAGCGGTGTGACAGGACCGTGAAAATGTTCCTGGTCACGGATAACGTGGCCATAGCCGATAACCCATAATCCGTTTTCGTCACGATATTTTTCCAGAGAAAGACCCTGATGTTTTTTTATTAACGCGATGGCGGCAGATGATATTTTCAGCCCATGCTCTTTCATATTCGTTTCCTCTTAATGGCGACACTGTAGAGGAAACGGCTTACGAGAAATATCCGCCAAATGGCTGTTGATCACGCCTTGTTATTCAGATATTCATGCCGCAATAAACCAAATAACCAGTCATTATGCCAATGCCCCGCAAGGAAATAGCTCTCGCGTAATTCGCCCTCCAGGCGAAAGCGGACTTTTTCCAGCAGGCGTCGTGAGGCGATATTGCCCGCCGTGACGGTGGCGGTAAGTCGGCGTATACCGCCTTCTTCAAAGGCATAGCGGCAAAGAGCCTGCAGGGATTCGAAGCCGTAGCCTTTTCCCTGCGCCTCGGGGGCGAAAAGGAAACCCACTTCGGCACAATCCGCCTCCCGATGAATATACCCGGTGACGCCCAGCGGGGCCCGGGAGGCGGCGTCACGCACGACGAGGCAAAGCCAGTGCGCGCTGCCTGGCGTCCAGGGCGTCAGACGGGCATCGAACGCCTCGCGAATAACTGCGACGGGGCGGTTTTCCGCCACAAAGCGCATGACGTCGGGATGTTGCTGTAACGCCAGAAAAAAGGGCCAGTCTTCTTCCTGCAAAGGTGAGCAGTTCAGGCGAGGGGTAATTAAAACGGGCATTCAGATTCTCCTGACACTTTTTAAATGATTTTAGGGTTGTCACTTTATTTCAACAGAAAGTCAGGTATGGTTAACCGCGTATAAATAAAAAGAAAAAAGGCCGTCTCGTGCCCATTCCGGATGTCTTCGTTGTCGCTTAAGGAAAACAATGACTCTCAGCACATCACATCATATTCGCGAACAGTTCGAACACTGTCTGGCGGTCATTCGCCATGCGTCGGTGGAAATTTTGCTTCTTCTGAATGTACATGCATCTGAGGGCAAAGATCCACGCTGGTTTCTGGAACAACTGGACAGCGCGCGATTAGCCCTGGGCGGCTGGGGAGCCGTGGCGAAAAAACTCAACCTGAATGATGCCGAGATGTCGGAATTTACGCTCCAGCTGCGCCTGCTGCAGCAGCGCGTGCCGCAGTATGAAAGCGGACAGGATGTGAGTGAAAACCAGCTGATTGCGGCGATGCGGTTTGTCACCGCGCTGGAGCACCTTCGCCTGCAGCAGCCGCTGTTGACCTACAGCACAGAGCTGTCTCCGGGCAGCGAACTCCAGCAGCAGCAGGCGCACAAGCAGGTGCGGGCGATAGAGCTGATGATAAAAGGGCTCATCCAGCAGGCCTGGCCCGATCAGGTCAAGCTGAACAACCATCTCAAGACTTTGTTTAACGCCGATCGCGTACGGCGCTGGCTGAAGCTGGGCGAGATCAACGATGTGCTGAGCGGCATGATGTTCAGCGAGCTGGCTCAGATGCTGGTGGATAAAAAGGAGTTCAGCCGCTATTACGCTTCGCTGTTCAGCGATCCGTCCATGCTGACGCTGCTGGTTGAACCGCGTAAAACGCTGCAAACCTTCCTCGATGACATTCGGCAAATTCGCAACAACATCACCGTTCAGAAAACGCTGAGCTCGGCGCAAATTCAGCTGCTGGATAACTACTACGCGCAGATCGCGCGGCCCGTTCAACGCGCGTTTGAAGAGGGGAGAACGCGCGTCAATCCGGCGGGATTCATGGCGGTAGATGCCAGCGAACTGCATACCTTCTGGGAAAAGGCGCAGAAAATGGATCGGGTCACCGGCGGGGATCTGTTTGAAGTCCGCGACACCATTGAAAAGCCGACCCAGCGCGCGCCGCGCACCCCCGAACAACGCGAGCAGCTCATTTCCGGTGCGTTATGGGGGGCAGTTGGCGTTATGGTGATTGCCATCGTGGCCGGGGGATTCTGGCTGGTGACCAGCAGTAAACCGCAGCCTGCGGCCGTCAGCGCGGCTGAAGCGGCACCACCACAGGAAATGCGTGAAACGCCTTCCTCGCGCGAAACGCTCACGCGGATGGGAGTGACCTGGGACGAGAATAATTTCCGCTCGGCCATTAACCGCAATGACACCCGCGTGACCCAGCTCTTTTTGCAGGGCGGTATGGACTGGAAGCTGTCCTGGACCGAAGAGGCGATGTCGGCAGGCTATGACGACGTGTTGGAGCTGATGTTACGCTACCGGCAAAACATGGTGGAGGAGAAGCCGTGTCGGCGCTTCATCAACACGCTCAGCCACGCGATGTCGAACGGCGAGTCTCTGACCTCGGTACGTAAAGAGTACCTCAAAGCTTTCTGCACCGTGCCTGCGGTGGTGAAACGCCAGCAGCACGATCTCGACATGGCCACGCGCCGTGCGAAGTCACAGCCGGATGCCACCACCAAAAAATGGCAGTCTATTCAGAGCGCCATTTATGAGGTGATCCGCTAAGTTGTTCTCCCTCTCCCAGTGGGAGAGGGCCGGGGTGAGGGCACCAGACCGCACCCTGCTTAAGGCTCCCCATACAACCCAATCAGCCGCCGCACCACGCCGTTTGTCCAGCCAAAACCGTCCTGCAGCGGATACTCACCCCCGCCACCTTCGCGCGGCGTGCTGCTGGCGATGTGGTACTTCTCAATCAGCTTATGGTGCGTCTGATAAAAATGGTTCACCGTATGCAGCCAGCTCCAGGCGATCTCATCCCCCAGCGAGTCGTTGCCATACTGCTTGAACCCCTGAATCGCCATCCACTGCAGCGGCGCCCAGCCGTTGGGTTTATCCCACTGCTCGCCGGTTTCATACTCGGTCGCCAGAATCCCGCCCGGCGTGAGCAGTCGCGCCTTAACCGCATCCGACAGGCGCTCAGCCTGCTCATGGGTCGCCATGCCGACATAAAGCGGCACGATGCTGGCGGCAGAAAACAGTGCCAGCTCTTCACGTCGCCAGTCGTAATCGCGGTAACAGCCGCTCTCCTCGTCCCACAGATAGCGGTTCACCGCCTCGCGACGATCGCTGGCTTTCTGGCGGAACAGGTCGGCCGTCTCTTTGTCTCCTTTCGACGCCGAGATGTTGGCAATGGCGCTTTCCAGCTTGAACAGGAAGGCGTTCAGGTCGATGGGGATAAACTGCGTTGTGCGGATGCTGGCGAGCCGCGACGGATCGCGCAGCCAGCGGGACGAATAGTCCCAGCCGGACGCCGCCCCCGCCCGCAGGTCGCGATAGACCTCGTTTGGCGGTCGCCCCGAGTGGCGCGCGGTTTCTACGTCCTCAATCCACGATTCGTCGCGCGGGGTATCACGGTCATCCCAGTAGCGGTTGAGCAATGAACCGTCCGGCATGCGCACGGCGCTGCGGTAAGCCTGGTTAAGCAGCAGCGACTCCGCGCCGTCCATCCAGAAGGCGTACTCCATTTTGAGGTGATCCAGATAGCGTTTCGCACCGCGCACGCCGTCCTCCTCAAACAGCTCTACCATCAGAGCAAAGACCGGCGGCTGGGAGCGGCTGAGATAATAGGTACGGTTGCCGTTGGGGATGTGCCCGTAGCGTTCAATCAGCCAGGCGAAGTTGTCCGCCATGCACTTCAGCAGGTCGTTACGACCGCTCTCCGCCAGCCCCAGCATGGAGAAATAGGAATCCCAGTAGTAGGTCTCGCTGAATCGTCCGCCGGGAACGATATAGGCCTGCGGCAGCGCCAGCAGGGAAGACCAGGGAATATGATCCTGCGGCTCGCGCGTCAGCACCGGCCACAGGTTATCAATGTGCTCCTTGAGGGAGAGGCCCGGGTCGGAGACATACTCGGTGCCGAACGTTTCCGGCATCCAGAAGTGGTTCTCCACAAACTGGCGCAGGTCGAAGTCCCGGTGGCGTCTGACCTTGCGGTAGCGGATCAGGATATCCAGCGGATCCATTTTCGGCGCGCAGTCGGGGAAGGTTTTGCTGTCCGCAAACAGCCGCGTCGACTGCACATGCTCGAACAGTTCAAGATAGCGGTCTGCGGGCGTCAACGCATCGGAGGCGGGTAGCCCCTCGATCATTTCGGGTTCCGGCTCCGCCTCAATCATTTCATCCAGTTTCAACTCGCAGGGATCGGTCTCGTAGCGCAGCTCTTCTGCAATCTCGAATTCGATGTTCTCGGTAGCCTGTAGTTTCTGGTTGAACATGGTGATAGGGACCTCCGGTTGTGTGTTCAAAAGACAGGTTTATCCGGGCGTCTTATAAGCGTAGACATTCGCTTCGGTAGAGGGGGAGGAATATGTGCGGTAGATCACTATTTTCGGAGCATTCGTTTTGCAACGATTTATGTATGTTAACAGTAGCCTCTCCAGGAGAGGCTACTGAACAAGAGGGGAGCCTGCCGGATCAAAGGCCTTGTTTTAGCCGCTTAGCAATCGGTTCAAATTCCTCGGTAGAATGGCGCTTGAGCGTATCAGGGGCGTTATCCTCAATGGCTTTCCAGTAGGCCCACGGCACCGGTTTTTTCCCCAGCTCATAGTCCATGGCGTCCCAGGCATCTTCACGAAACGCATAAAATGCCCAGTGTGCATGATGTTTGTCGAGGACGGTCAGGACATCATTAAGCCACTGCCTGCAGCCCTGCAGCGTGCGAACGCAGCCAAACTCTCCCGCGACAACCCGGTTGGCCGGAATACCGTGCTGTTTCGCCCAGTCAAAGGGTGCGTTCATCCATTTCTCTATGGCCGTAGCGTCCCATTTCACCTTTTTACCGCCGAACGTGACCATGCCGGGATAGTCGAACGGCACTTTGCGGCGTGCATTTGGCGCGCTGGTGAAATCATAGGGCTCGTACATGTGGAAGCTGTAGAGTACCCGCTTATCCTCAAGCGCGGACGGCCAGCCAGAAAAACCACGTGCGGAGGCGTACCAGCCTCCATCGACCATAATCGGTGTGGTGGCATCGACCTCGCGGATGGCGGCAATAATCTGATTGTAGATAGCGGGAAGGTTACGCGCCGTGCTTTGCTGCTGCTGATACCAGGTTTTTAACGCCTCTGGCGACGCCTGCTCGCTAATGTTGCCTCTTTTTTCAGGCGCGGGTTCATTGACCAGGTTCCAGGCCGCAATGCCCGGTTCGTCCTTCAGGGCCTGGGCCAAATCACGCCAGAACTGAGCGGCTTCCTGCCAGTATTTTTTGTCCTGCCAGATGCGGTCATCAAACTGGTTATTGTTATTTTGCGCCCAGCGCATGCCGGGTAAAGAGAGTGGGGCAATAACGACCTGTAGCCCGGCCGCGTGGGCTTTCCTGATGGAGGCTTTGAGCGTCGCGAGGTCTGCGGCCTCGAGCCCACGGTAGCCGTCGGCATTGCCGAGAAGAAAATCTCTCCCGGCAGGTTTCCATTTATCATAAGAGAGGCGAACCCACGTCGCGCCATAGCCACGCAGCGCATCATAGTATTCCTGTGTGGGCGGCAGGCGGTTAAAGCTGTTTCCACCGTGCTGAGGGGTATCCCAGAAGGTGATTTGATCAGATGAGGAGGCAGCAAAGCAAAAAAGAAGCAGGGTCAACCCGATAAGCGCTTTCATCTCAATTCCTTTTTAGCGTGATGATGATTTTATATTCGCCGGGATGATGAGGCTTTGTCTTTAAATTATCGAGCCATATAAAAAAACTGGCCCGCAAAGGCCAGTTTTGATGACGTGCTTTCCTGCGAAAAGCCCTTAACGCATGGTCACAAACTCTTCCGCCGCCGTTGGGTGGATTGCCACGGTGTTATCGAAATCTTTCTTCGTTGCGCCCATCTTCAGCGCCACGGCGAAGCCCTGCAGGATCTCGTCCATGCCGAAGCCGATGCCGTGGATACCGACAATCTTCTCGTCCGGACCGACGCAGACCAGCTTCATGCGGCACGGCTGACGGTGCGAGGTGACGGCGGTATACATCGCGGTGAAGGCCGATTTATACACTTTCACCTGGTCGTCGCCATACTGCTCGCGCGCCTGCGGCTCGGTTAAGCCGACGGTGCCGATTGGCGGGTGGCTGAAGACCACGGTCGGGATGTTGCTGTAGTCGAGATGCTCGTCCGGCTTGTTGTTAAACAGGCGCTCGGAAAGACGACGACCCGCCGCAACGGCCACCGGGGTCAGCTCAACCGCACCGGTATTGTCGCCGACCGCGTAAATGCCCGGTACGCTGGTGTTCTGGAATTTATCGACGACGATATAGCCTTTTTCGTCGGTTTTCACGCCGGTCACGCCCAGGTTGAAGTTATCGTTCGCCGGTTCACGGCCAATCGCCCAGATCAGGCAATCGACGGTCTGGCTGCGGCCATCTTCCAGTTCCAGCGTCAGGCTGCCGTCTGCATTTTTTACGACCGCTTTTGGCACGGCGTTGGTATGCAGGGTTGGACCTTCGGTGTTCATCACTTCAACCAGCGTATCAACAATCAGCGGATCGAAGCTGCGCAGCGGCGCGTGTTTACGCACGAACAGGTGCGCTTCGGCACCCAGACCGTTAATCACGCCAGCCAGCTCCACCGCGATGTAACCCGCGCCCACCACGGCAACGCGTTTTGGCAGGGCAGGCAGTTCGAAGAAACCGTCGGAGTCGATGCCGTATTCCACGCCCGGGATGTTCGGGTGGCTTGGACGACCACCGGTAGCGATCAGGATGTGATCGGCGGTGATCGTCTCACCGTTTACTTCGATCGTTTTCGCATCAACGAAGCGAGCGAAACCGTGGATAACGTCGACGTTATTTTTGCCCAACACGTTGTCGTAGGAGGTATGAATACGGTCGATGTAGGCGGTACGGCTGGCGATCAGCTTGTCCCAGTCGAAGTGGTTGATGGTGGTGTCAAAGCCGTAGTCCGGGCCATACATGTGGATAGCTTCACGGATTTGCGCCGCATGCCACATGACCTTCTTCGGTACACAACCCACGTTCACACAGGTGCCGCCCAGCGCTTTGGCTTCAATCAGCGCGCACTTCTGGCCGTACATGGCCGCGCGGTTGATGGAGGCGATGCCGCCGCTGCCGCCGCCGATGGCGATGTAGTCATAATGCTTAGTCATAGCTTTTGTCCTTAATCGTGAATTGCCGCGATTGTATACCTGAAATCAATAGTTTCCACCGATGGCTGCGATTACTCCGGGACGATCCAACTGACGGAGGTATGGCCCGTACCGGCTGGCACCAGCGTTTTGTGCAGCCACGGCAGCACGTTGTTCATCTGCGCTTCGAGCTTCCACGGCGGGTTAATGACGATCATGCCCGAGGCGGTCATGCCGCGCTGGTCGCTGTCCGGACGTACCGCCAGCTCGATCTGCAGAATTTTGCGGATGCCGGTGGCTTCCAGGTCTTTGATCATGCGCTTAATTTGCGCACGCAGCACCACCGGATACCACAGGGCGTATGTCCCGGTGGCGAAGCGTTTGTAGCCTTCGTGGATGCCGGTCACCACCGCCTGATAGTCGGTTTTGATTTCGTACGGCGGGTCGATCAGCACCAGGCCGCGACGGGAGACCGGCGGCAGCTTGGCTTTCAGTTGCTGGTAGCCGTCGGCTTTTTCCACGCGGGCGCGGCTGTCTTTCTGGAATTCAGAGCGCAGCAGCGGGAAGTCGCTCGGGTGCAGCTCGGTCAACTGGATGCTGTCCTGCTCGCGCAGCAGCTGGCGGGCAATCAGCGGGGATCCCGGGTAGTAACGCAGCTGGCCGTTGCGGTTGAAGTGATTCACCACGCCGATGTACGGCTCCAGCTCGGCAGGCAGGTCGTCCTGCTGCCAGATGCGGGCGATCCCTTCCAGATATTCACCGGTACGCTCGGCATGCTCACCGCTCAGTTGATAACGGCCCGCGCCCGCGTGGGTGTCCAGATAGAGAAACGGCTTCTCTTTCTCTTTGAGCGATTCGATGATCAGGCTCTGAACGGTGTGTTTAAGGACGTCGGCGTGGTTGCCTGCGTGGAAGCTGTGGCGATAACTGAGCATGGGTAATGATATTCCGCTGAATTGACGATTTGCCACAGTTTACAGCAGAACGGCGCAGATTACCCGTAGGCCCGGTAAGCGCAGCGCCACCGGGCTCTTTTCGACAACGTCCGGCATTGAAATCCTCTACACTTAACCCCATTCTAGATCGCATATGCACAGCGCCGGATGCGCGCTTCATTCATCTTATTCAACAGGACAGCGTTTATGACCAATCCATTACTGACGCCTTTTTCGTTGCCGCCGTTTTCTAAAATCCTCCCCGAGCATGTGGTTCCAGCCGTTACGCAATCGCTGGACAACTGCCGCGCGGCGGTAGAAAGCGTGGTAGCGCAGGGCGCGCCGTACACCTGGGAAAATCTGTGTCAGCCGCTGGCCGAAGTGGACGACGTGCTGGGGCGCATCTTCTCCCCGGTGAGCCACCTGAACTCGGTAAAAAACAGCCCGGAGCTGCGCGAAGCCTACGAGCAAACCCTGCCACTGCTCTCTGAGTACAGCACCTGGGTTGGCCAGCACGAAGGGCTCTACAAAGCCTATCGCGACCTGCGCGACGGCGACCATTATGCCGAACTGAACACGGCGCAGAAAAAATCGGTCGATAACGCCCTGCGTGATTTTGAGCTGTCCGGGATTGGCCTGCCAAAAGAGAAGCAGACCCGCTACGGTGAAATCGCCGCGCGCCTGTCCGAGCTGGGCAACCAGTACAGCAACAACGTGCTCGACGCCACCATGGGCTGGACGAAGCTGATCACCGACGAAGCGGAGCTTTCCGGCATGCCGGAAAGCGCTCTGGCGGCGGCAAAAGCGCAGGCCGAGGCGAAAGAGCAGGACGGCTTCCTGCTAACCCTGGATATCCCGAGCTATCTGCCGGTGATGACCTATTGCGACAACCAGGCGCTTCGCGAAGAGATGTACCGCGCCTACAGCACCCGCGCCTCCGATCAGGGGCCGAATGCCGGTAAGTGGGACAACAGCCCGGTCATGGCGGAAATCCTCGCCCTGCGCCACGAGCTGGCCCAACTGCTGGGCTTCGAAAACTACGCCGATAAATCCCTCGCCACCAAAATGGCGGAAAATCCGCAGCAGGTGCTCGACTTCCTGACCGATCTGGCGAAACGCGCCCGTCCACAGGGTGAAAAAGAGCTGGCCCAGCTGCGCGCCTTCGCGAAAGCGGAGTTCGGCGTGGACGAGCTGCAGCCGTGGGACATTGCTTACTACAGCGAAAAACAGAAGCAGCACCTCTACAGCATCAGCGACGAGCAGCTGCGCCCGTATTTCCCGGAAAACAAAGCCGTTAACGGCCTGTTTGAAGTGGTGAAGCGCATCTATGGCATCACCGCCAAAGAGCGTACCGATATCGACGTCTGGCACCCGGACGTGCGCTTCTTTGAACTGTATGACGAGAAAAACGAACTGCGCGGCAGCTTCTATCTCGATCTCTACGCGCGTGAGAACAAGCGCGGCGGGGCGTGGATGGACGACTGCGTGGGCCAGATGCGTAAAGCAGACGGTTCTCTGCAGAAGCCGGTCGCCTACCTGACCTGTAACTTCAACCGTCCGGTGAATGGCAAACCTGCGCTCTTTACCCACGACGAAGTGATCACCCTGTTCCACGAGTTCGGACACGGTCTGCACCATATGCTGACCCGCATCGAAACCGCAGGCGTGGCAGGCATCAGCGGTGTGCCGTGGGATGCGGTCGAGCTGCCGAGCCAGTTTATGGAAAACTGGTGCTGGGAGCCGGACGCGCTGGCGTTTATCTCCGGTCACTATGAGACCGGCGAACCACTGCCGAAAGAACTGCTGGATAAAATGCTGGCGGCGAAGAACTACCAGGCGGCGATGTTTATCCTGCGTCAGCTGGAGTTCGGCCTGTTCGATTTCCGCCTGCACGCCGAGTTCAGCCCGGAGCAGGGCGCGAAAATTCTTGAAACCCTGGCCGAGATTAAAAAGCAGGTTGCCGTTATTCCTGGGCCAACCTGGGGCCGCTTCCCGCACGCGTTCAGCCATATCTTTGCAGGCGGTTACGCGGCGGGTTACTACAGCTACCTGTGGGCCGACGTGCTGGCTGCGGATGCCTTCTCTCGTTTCGAAGAAGAGGGGATCTTCAACCGCGAAACCGGCCAGTCGTTCCTCGACAATATCCTGACCCGCGGCGGTTCCGAAGAGCCAATGGTGCTGTTCAAACGCTTCCGCGGACGCGAGCCGCAGCTGGATGCGATGCTTGAGCATTACGGGATCAAAGGCTGATTGTTACGTGAAGATCTGCTTAGTGGATGAAACGGGCGCCGGAGACGGCGCCTTATCTGTTCTGGCCGCCCGCTGGGGGCTGGAGCACGATGATGAAAACCCGATGGCGCTGGTGATGACACCAGAACATCTCGAATTACGTAAGCGCGACGAACCGAAGCTCGGCGGGATTTTTGTCGATTTTGTCGGTGGTGCCATGGCGCACCGGCGCAAGTTCGGCGGCGGTCGCGGCGAAGCGGTGGCTAAAGCGGTTGGGATTAAAGGAAGCTATCTGCCGGACGTGGTCGATGCCACGGCGGGGCTGGGGCGCGATGCTTTTGTACTGGCGTCTGTCGGCTGTCGGGTGCGGATGCTGGAGCGTAATCCGGTAGTGGCGGCCCTGCTCGACGACGGTCTGAGCCGTGGCTACGCGGATCCGGACATCGGCCCGTGGTTGCAGGAACGATTGCAGCTGATCCACGCCTCGAGCCTGACGGCGCTGACCGATATCACCCCGCGCCCGCAGGTGGTCTATCTCGACCCGATGTTTCCGCACAAGCAGAAAAGCGCGCTGGTGAAGAAAGAGATGCGGGTGTTTCAGTCTCTGGTGGGGCCTGATCTGGATGCGGATGGCCTGCTGGCGCCGGCTCGCCAGCTGGCGACGAAGCGGGTGGTGGTGAAACGCCCTGACTATGCGCCGCCGCTGGCGGACGTTGCCACGACCAATGCGGTGACCACCAAAGGGCACCGGTTTGATATCTACTCAGGCACGCCGGAATAAAAAAAAGCCGGGTGGCGGCTTCGCCTTACCCGGCCTACAGTTAGTGCCGTTTGTAGGCCCGGTAAGCGTTAGCGCCACCGGGCTTTTTTGCACTTACTCGTCTTCTTCGTCACGCAGTGGAACAATCAGCATATCCACGTGAACGGTGTTAATCAGCTGGCGCGCGGAAGACATCAGCTTGCTCCAGAAGTCCTGATGGTGACCGCACACCACCAGGTCCATGTCATATTTCTTGATCGCATCAACCAGTACCTGGCCCAGGTCGCCGCTGCCGCTCAGGGTTTCGGTAATCGGGTAGCCTGCGTTAGTGGACAGTTCGCTCAGGGCGTGGTGCGTCTCTTCGGAGATACGCTTCTGCATATCGCCCAGATTGACGTCGATCAGACCGGTGTAGAGGTCGGAGTAATTCACATCAACGTGAATCAGCGAAACTTTCGCGTTGTAGGGACGTGCCATGGATACCGCTTTATCAACCAGCACTTTGCTCTCCGGGGAGAGGTCTACCGCGATGAGAATGTGTTTGTAAGCCATAGTGTTACTCCTTCCTTAAGTTATCGATGACTAAATGGGAAAGCCGTCGTCTGATGCTTTCATTACGGCCCAGTTAAACATATTTTTCAAGCTTTGGTGTTGATAACGATTAACCTTGTGGCAAAAAAATTAACGGATCTCCTACACTATTAAATGAGCCGTTCGGATATTAAAACGCGAACCGGATCGACTTTTGGTCATTCTTTCACTGAACTGTCTGTCAGGGCATTGGGGTGCGGTAGCTCAGAAGCCTTGCTTCGTGGGCGGACGCCGGGGAGGATGTATGATTAGCACCGTCGCATTGTTTTGGGCGTTATGCGTGGTTTGCATAGTGAATATGGCGCGCTACTTCTCATCGTTACGTGCGCTGTTAGTGGTACTTCGTGGTTGCGATCCGTTGCTTTATCAGTATGTGGACGGTGGAGGGTTCTTCACCTCGCATGGACAGCCCAGCAAACAGATGCGTCTGGTGGGATATATCTACTACCAGCGCTACCGCGATCATCACGATGAAGAGTTTATCCGTCGCTGCGAGCGCCTGCGTCGTCAGTTCATTTTAACCAGCGCCCTGTGTGGCCTGGTCGTGGTCAGCATGATTGCATTGATGATTTGGCACTGAGCATCACAACAGGCGGGGTCAACCCCGCCTTCTTTTCGCTAGTTCAAGGCTTAACTGAGAACCGCAGATTGGAGATATTGGTCTCAATCGAAGTAACCTTCCCGCTATAGGCGATATTAACGTCTCCGTTTGTATCAATGCTGGCCGCAGTGATTGTACCCGTACCTTCAATGACAGGATGCTTCATAGCCAACTGATGGATAATGTCGGTGTCTTTCCCTGTTATCTTTTCCGAGAGATAGTAACGGTAGATTGTGGGTACGGTGGCGCCACCCTGATTGTTCACGGTCATATAGAGCCAGACGCTGTCAGATAATTTATAAACGCGTTGAATTGCATCGTTATTTCGCTGATTAGGCTGGTGGTTTAGCCACACAAATCCAATGACCAGAGCCAGAAGCGAAACCGTAACAAGGCGATGAATCCATTTAGTAGCCGTTTTGAATGGCATACTCTATTCCTTCTCTGATATTGCGTTGGTCCGTTGGATCGTCCCCGTAAGGCGGCTTTTCGTACCATTTTCCCCATTCAGGTTTTGACGTGCCAGCACGGCTTTGAGCCCAACCTGCTCCCATAAGAAGGATGTTTGCAGGAATGCCTGCTGCAGTTCCGGCGGCTCCGAAGTTGAAATTACCAAATGCAGCAAAATAAGGGTCGAACTTTTTGTAATCCCAGGGACCACCATTTCGGACTTTTTGGTAGAACCAGTAATACGTTGAGGGAGTGGCCATGTTACGCGACATGCCATGAAGACGTGCTTCACGCATATTATTTGCTATAACCATTGAGCCAGGTCCTGAAATTGGGACAGAAGCCATACATTCTCCTTTGTCTGGTTTTTCTTCTGACCGCCATCATAGTGTTATCTTCGCAACGCTTTTGAGCAAAAAATGTTCAGGAAATCCTAATGTTATAAACTGTTCGATTGCAAATAACAGCCATAAAAAAAGCGGGTCAGTTTCCTGACCCGCTTTTTTGTCGCCTTCAACCGATTAAATCAGCTTCAGCGAAATCCAGTACAGCCCGCCAGACAGCAGGATGGATGCCGGAAGGGTGAACACCCAGGCCATCAGAATGTTGGTCACGGTTTTGCGCTGCAGGCCGCCACCGTCAACAATCATGGTACCTGCCACGGACGAGGAGAGTACGTGGGTGGTGGATACCGGCATACCGGTGTAGCTCGCCAGACCGATAGACACTGCCGCCGTCATCTGCGCGGACATACCCTGCGCATAGGTCATGCCTTTCTTACCGATCTTCTCGCCGATGGTGGTCGCCACACGGCGCCAGCCAATCATCGTACCGATACCGAGTGCCAGTGCGACCGCCATGATGATCCAGATTGGCGCGTACTCAATGGTGTTGAGCATATCGCCTTTCAGTTTCTTCAGGAGACGCTGGTCGTCAGCATTCACGTCAGGCAGCTTCGCCACTTTATCCGTTACATCAGAGATGCACAGCATAATGCGACGCAGCTGACCACGCTGCTCAACGGTCAGTTTGTCATAACTTTCGATATTGCCCAGCATGCCTTTGGCACGTTCCAGCGCGTTAATCGCGTTTGCCGGATGGCAGTGGAATTCGCCAGGCGCGGTGGTAGCACCGGCTTCCGGAGACGGAATCAACTGGTCAACGCCGGTCGCTTTTTTCAGCAGCTCAGGGTGCTGCTGGAAGTAGGTTTCAACGTTGTTGACCGCATCACGGGTCCGGGTGATTTCGTAGCCGGAGGCGTTCATGTTAACCACGAAGCCTGCCGGAGCAACGCCGATCAGTACCAGCATCACCAGACCAATGCCTTTCTGACCATCGTTCGCGCCGTGTGAGAAAGCCACACCGATTGCGGAAATGATCAGGGCGATACGCGTCCAGAATGGCGGCTTTTTCTTGCCGTCTTTCTTTTCACGCTCTGCTGGCGTCAGGTGAATACGGGAGCGTTTTTTGGTATTGCTCCAGTAACGACGCAGGATGAAGATCAGCCCGCCCGCCACCACCAGACCCACGATAGGGGAGACGATGAGAGAGGCAAAGATCCCCAGAACTTTCGGGATATTTAACGCATCAACAACCGATGTACCGGTCATGAGGGCGTTGGTTAACCCGATACCGATAATCGCGCCGATGAGGGTGTGAGAACTGGATGCAGGCAGGCCGAAATACCAGGTACCGAGGTTCCAGATAATTGCAGCAAGCAGCATTGAGAACACCATAGCGAGGCCATGGCCAGAACTTACGTTAAGCAGCAGATCTGTTGGCAGCATATGCACAATGGCATACGCAACGCTCAGTCCGCCCAGGAGGACACCAAAAAAGTTAAATACCGCCGCCATAACAACCGCAAGCTGCGATCGCATTGCGCGAGTGTAGATAACCGTCGCTACTGCGTTTGCAGTGTCGTGGAAGCCGTTGATCGCTTCGTAAAACAGTACAAAAACCAGAGCAAGCAAGAGTAAAAGCCCGGTATGTAAATCCAGGCCGACAAACAAATGTAGCATAGGACGTTACGCCATTTTGAGGACATGAACGCGGCGCATTATCCAGGACAAATGCGCAACGGGCAAAGTGAAATATAGACTTTTTTTGACATACCACCTGAATTGAGAAAAGTGCCTGAAAGGATATTCTTTAAATTTCAATGGAATGGCTTTGTAATATCTTTTTACGCTGGTGTGACCACAGAGGAAACTTTACAATCCGCGGCAGTTAACAAAGAGGGTTTTGACGTGGAAAGGTTTGATGCCGTGGTAATTGGCGCCGGTGCGGCGGGTATGTTTTGTGCGGCAATGGCCGGACAGGCGGGTCGTCGCGTGCTGCTGCTGGATAACGGTAAAAAGCCAGGCCGTAAGATCCTGATGTCCGGCGGCGGGCGCTGCAACTTTACTAACCTGTATGTTGAACCCGCGGCCTATTTGAGCCAAAACCGTCATTTTTGTAAATCTGCGCTGGCGCGTTATACCCAGTGGGACTTTATCGATCTGGTGGGTAAGCACGGTATCGCATGGCATGAGAAGACGCTGGGCCAGCTGTTCTGCGACGACTCCGCGCAGCAGATTGTCGATATGCTGGTGGCCGAGTGCGAGAAGGGCGGCGTGGTCATGCGCCTGCGCACCGAGGTGCTGGAGGTTTCCCGTGACGACCAGGGCTACACGCTGCAGCTCAACGGCGAAACCGTCAGTGCCGATAATCTGGTGATCGCCAGCGGCGGCCTCTCTATGCCGGGGCTGGGCGCTTCCCCGTTCGGCTATAAGATTGCCGAACAGTTTGGCCTGAACGTTTTGCCTACGCGCGCCGGGCTGGTGCCGTTCACGCTGCATAAACCGCTTCTGGAACAGCTTCAGACGCTGTCTGGCGTATCTGTTCCCTCCGTTATCACCGCCGAAGACGGCACGGTGTTTCGCGAAAACCTGCTCTTTACCCATCGCGGCCTCTCCGGCCCGGCGGTCCTGCAAATCTCCAGCTACTGGCAGCCGGGGGAGTTTGTCACGGTTAACCTGCTCCCGGACTGCGATCTCGATGCGTTCCTCAACGAGCAGCGTACCGCACACCCGAATCAAAGCCTGAAAAACACGCTGGCAATGCAGCTGCCGAAGCGTCTGGTGGAGTGTTTGCAGGTGCTGGGGCAGATCCCCGACGTGTCGCTTAAGCAGCTTAACAGCCGCGAGCAGGAGACGCTGGTGGAGACCCTGACAAACTGGCGCGTGCAGCCAAACGGCACGGAAGGCTACCGCACCGCGGAAGTCACGCTGGGCGGGGTTGATACGAATGAACTCTCTTCCCGCACCATGGAAGCGCGCAACGTACCGGGGCTCTATTTTATTGGCGAAGTGATGGACGTCACCGGCTGGCTCGGCGGATACAACTTCCAGTGGGCATGGGCAAGTGCCTGGGCATGTGCTCAGGCGCTGGCAGAAGACAAGTGACATCAGCGCGCTGCCACTCGTCACGCTTGGCTTTACGGGCTGACGGTGGTGGCGTCAGTCACGGCCAGAATATTGCTCGCGGCCACGGTCCCCATCTTGATGTATGACGCGGCGGTAACGCCGCCGATATGCGGTGAAATAACCACGTTTTCTACAGACTGCCAGAGGTGCGGCGCCGTCAGCGGCTCGTGGGTAAAGCTGTCCAGCGCTGCGCTGTGCAGCGTGCCATCCCGGAGCGCCGCCAGTAACGATTCACTGTGGATCAGTCCACCGCGTGCCGTATTGACCAGAATGGCGTTCCGCTTGCAGTGTGCGAGCGTCTCGCTATTGATCATTCCCCGATTCTCATCGGTTAGCGGACAGTGCAAAGAGATGACATCGGAACGGGAAAGAAGTCCGGTCAGCGTCTCTGCGCGTTCGCACAGGGCGGGCATGGACTTAGCATAAGGATCGTAAGCCAGCACCTTCATACCGAAGGCATGACCAATAGTTGCCACGCGCGAGCCGATAGCGCCCAATCCGATTAGCCCCAGGGTTAATCCCTCCAGCTCAATGGATTTATGCGTCGCCTTATCCCAGTGCCCGTCCCGTAACCGCTTGTCCAGAGGCACCAAGGACTTTGCGCAGGCGAGGATCAGCGCCCAGGTATGTTCAGCCACTGCCGCCGCGTTTGCGCCTGGGGCCGCGCGGACGGCGATATTGCGCTCGGCCGCTGCCGTCTGGTCTATCACATCGATCCCGCTTCCGTGCTTGGAAATAACCTGCAGAGCCGGGGCGGCATCCATGACTTTCGCGGTGATCCGGCCGTAACGAACCAGAATCGCCACGGGATTGTGTCGTTCACACAGCGCGATCAGGTCATCTTCTGTCGGCTGGCGGCCCGCAAACACCACCTCAAAGCCCTGCAGCATCACCATGGCCTGCTCCGCCAGGTCGCTTCCGGTAACCAAAACTACGTCTTTGCCCCCCATCACAGCGTCTCCCCGTCAGCTAACATACCTGCCTTACGAAGCGCGTCATCAAGCCAGTGTGGACGCAAATCGCCTTCACGGATGGCGGCAAGACGCCGGGTCTCCATCTCCAGCTTTTCTTTTGCCAGCGCGATAACCTGCTGAACCTCATCGCGCGGGATGACGACCACGCCGTCGATATCCGCGACAACCAGATCCCCGGCCTGAACCGTCGCCCCGGCGACTGAAATGGGATGATTAACCCGGCCAGAAATTAACTTTGTCGGACCGCAGGGGTTCAGACCGGCAGAAAAGACAGGGTAGTGACCTTTGCTCAGGGAATCGGCGTCACGTACAGCACCGTCAATAATGATGCCCGCAATGCCGCTCGCCTGAGCCTGAGTGGCCATGATTTCGCCCAGCAGCGCGCAGCTCAGGTCGCCTTTGCCATCGACGACCAGGACATCGCCGGGTTGCGCAACCGCCATCGCGGCATGAATCGCCAGATTATCACCCGGACGGACTTCCACGGTGATGGCCGGACCCGCAACGGACATGTGAGGAGCCAGCGGTTTGATGCGGCCGTGAAGCGTACCGCGGCGACCAGCCACGTCGGCCAGAATGGCTGCCTGATACTCGGCAGCCCGACGAACGTCCTCGGCAGAAACGCGTTCGAACTGGCGATTAATCGGTTTTTTTTCAGAAAAGGACATGAATGCCTCCATATTGTTTTACTTAGTACAACGCAGGTGTACAGAACAAAACAACTATAGCGGTGTTGCTTTCCTTTTAGCCAGACCCGAGGTGGCGTTTGTGATGTAAACACGAAGTGACTCACAAAATTTGAGGTACACTCACTGCCGGGCTAACAAGGAGATAATGATGGGGAATGAAGGCGTTGTAGCGGTTGAAAAAGCGCTGGCTTTACTGGATTGCTTCCGTCCTGGGGATGAGAGCCTGACGCTGACCGCGCTGGCACAGCTGTCGGGTTATCACAAAACCACGGTTTACCGCTTGATGAATTCTCTTGAACGGATGAATTACGTCGTCAGGCATGAAGACGGCAATTATGCGCTTGGCCCACGTCTGCTTTACCTCGGCAAGCTGTATGAACAATCTTTCCATCTTTCGCGGGTGGTTCAGCCAGAGCTTCAGGCGCTCTCCCTGGCGTCTCAGGAAAGTGCCAGCTGGTATGTGCTGGAGGGTGGGCAGCGCCTTTGCCTGTTTCGCGCGGAAGCGTCGCACGGCCTGCGACACAGCAATCTTCCCGGCAGCCAGTTCCCGCTCGATAATTCGGCCATCAGTAAGGTCTTGCGCCATTGGGGGCTCAATGAGAGCCTGCCAGAGGGAGACGCTGAACTCCCTTTCTACACGTCAGGCGCGCGCGATCCCCACACCGCGGCGTTTGCGATGCCTGTCTTCGGCGTTCACGACAAGCTGGTTGCGGCGTTAGCCCTGACCGGCCCCATCTCACGGCTGACGGAAGATCGTCGTGAGAAGGAGATAGGGCCTTTGATGAAGGCGGCGGCCAGCCGTCTGTCGCAAAAAATGGGAGCCAGTAAGCCCTTCTGTCTGCAGTTCTTTGGTGAAACGAGCGACGCGGCGGAAGAAAATCTTTAAACGCAGAAGCGGGACACGTGTCCCGCTTTTGTCATCACGAATGCGTGACCTGTTTTTCGTGTAGCTGAGCGTTGCGGGCCTGCCGTCCCATAATGAGCACCGCGATACCCCCGGCCAGGCACAGCGCCGCCAGCGGAAGCATAGCCAGCGTGTAGCTGCCCGTCTGCTCGCTGATTATGCCGTAGGCATTTACCATGACCACCCCGCCAATCAGGTTCGCGATGGCGCCAATCGCGGCCAGACCTGCTGCCGCCGAGGAGCTGCTCATCCAGCCGGATGCCAGCGCCCAGAAAGGCCCTTTCGCAGAATACGCGCCTGTCAGGATAATGCTCAGGATCACGATAGTGGCAAAGAGCGAGACGTTTACAAAGGCAGCGAACACGCCGGCGGCAATCATGAACAGCGTCAGCGCGGTATGCCAGCGGCGTTCGTTGGTGCGATCGGAGTGTCGTCCCCAGACAATCATCAGAACCGATGCCAGACCGTAAGGGATAGCGTTAAACAGACCTGTCTCAAGGTTATCGAGATGGAAGGATTTCAGCAGTTGAGGAGACCAGACGCTGATCGTGGTGCCCGCGGACGATGCGCCCGCATAAATCAGCGCCATCAGCCAGATCTGACGATGCTTCAGCAACTGCCACGTCGTCTGATGTCCAATGTTCTTTTGCTGGCTCCGCTCGGTCTCAAGCGTGGTTTCCAGCCACTTTTTCTGTTCATCACCGAGCCATTTCGCCTGATGAGGGCGATCCCGGAGAATAAACCAGGCCGCAATACCCAGCAGTACCGCAGGTAAGCCTTCAATAATGAACAGCAGATGCCAGCCGCGAAGACCCAGCCAGCCATCCAGCGACAGTATCAACCCGGAAAGCGGGGAGCCGATGAAGTTAGCGAGCGGGATGGCGACCATAAAGGACGCAATAATGCGCGCGCGGTAGCGGGCAGGGATCCACCAGGTCAGATACAGCACGACGCCCGGGAAGAAGCCTGCTTCCGCTGCCCCGAGGAGAAAACGGACGATATAGAGCGAGGTGGCATTTTGAACCAGCGCCATGCCCATGGAGACGATGCCCCAGCTGATCATAATGCGCGGTATCCACAGCCGGGCACCGACTTTCTGCATGGCCAGGTTACTGGGAACCTCAAACAAAAAATAGGCCACGAAGTAAAGGCTGCTGGCGAAGCCAAACGCCGCTTTGCTGAGGCCAAGGTCCTCATTCATCTGCAGCGAAGCCATGCCGATATTCCCGCGATCGATAATCGAGACCAGGTAACTGACAATCAGAAACGGGAGAATACGCCAGATCACCTTCCGCATCGTCTCTCTTTCTATGTCCTCGGTGGCGGTCGCGCCGTTACGTAAATGTTCTGTCATTGTATCCTCGCAGGGTGTGTTCTTTGTTTTATCAGGTACAACTTAGTTTTATTAAACAAAACCACTATAGCGACGGCGCGTTCTTTTTATCCAGTTAATGGAAGGTTTAAATGATGTAAATAAGAGGTGACTCACAGATAGTGCGCTGCGGATATCGCTCAAGGCTGCTGACCAGCCGCAAGCAGGACGTGCTGGCAGAGAAATAATCACGTAACGCAATTATTGCACCAACTTTTCCTCTCCCTTCGGCTAAGCTTCGACCAGATGCCCCGCCGCGTTCGCGGGGCCAAACTCCTTTTGGTCAGAGCACGTACCATGCAGCTACTCAGCATTATTATTTTGCTTACCCTAACCGTGGTGATTCATTCGCTGTGGATGTTTGGCGTTTTAAAATTCATTACGTTAGAGGTCGATTCTGCGGTACGCATTGTTTTACGCAATGTCGGCATCGTGATCTCTATGATTTTCGCCCATCTCCTGGAAGCCGGGCTGTTTGCTGCGTTTTATTTTGTCATCGACGCGTTTAATGACTGGAACACCAGCTTCTACTTTTCGCTGGTGAGCTATGCGACGGTAGGGTACGGCGACGTCACGTTACCCCAGCACTGGCGGCTCATCGGCGGGGTGGAAGGGCTGGTGGGCGCGTTGATGGTAGGCTGGTCTGTGGCGGTTTTGGTCGCGGTGCTGCAGCGTTTACGTGGCATGAGCGCCTAAACGGCAGATGCGCAATCCCCGCCTGGTAAGGTAAAGTACCCCCTCCTTGCGTAGCCGATTGGGCTGCGGCTTTAAGGGTGAAGAGGCTGATTAACGGCCCGCCCTGTTTCGTTCCTGGTTTACGCCAGTTTGCATGGTTCTGTGTTTTGTCTGCCAAAAGGGTTTTGTATGTCTGCTGCTCATCTCGGTTTCCCGACGGAAACCGTTGTTGTCTTTGTGGTGATGGCCGTTGGGGCGATGTTTATCGACCTCTTTATGCACCGTCACGACAAACCGATCTCGCTGAAAAGCGCCGCAATGTGGTCCATCTTCTGGGTCATGATGGCGATGGCCTTCGCCGGGTTCCTGTACGTTCACCACGGCGCCGAGATGGCGAGCCTGTTCCTTACCGGCTATGCGCTGGAAGAGGTGCTCTCCGTCGATAACCTGTTTGTGATGATGGCGATCTTCGCCTGGTTCGGCGTGCCGGATAAGTACCGTCACCGTGTGCTCTACTGGGGCGTGCTGGGGGCGATTGTCTTCCGCGGTATTTTCGTGGCTATCGGCACCAGCCTGTTAAGCCTGGGGCCCTACGTCGAAGTGATTTTCGCGCTGGTCGTCGGCTGGACGGCGGTGATGATGCTCAGACGTAATGAAGAGAGTGACGAAGTGGAAGATTACTCGGGTCATCTCGCCTATCGCCTGGTAAAACGCTTCTATCCGGTCTGGCCGAAAATCAGCAGCAATGCCTTTATTCTGACGCAGAAAGAGGTGGATGCGGAGCTTGAAAAGCCGGAAAACCAGGACGTGATGGTCGGACGCGTGAAGAAGGCGAAGCGCTATGCGACGCCGCTATTGCTGTGCGTGGCCGTGGTCGAACTCTCTGACGTGATGTTCGCGTTTGACTCCGTGCCGGCCATTATTGCCGTGAGCCGCGAGCCGCTGATTATCTATAGCGCCATGATGTTCGCTATTCTCGGTCTGCGTACGCTTTACTTCGTGCTGGAAGCGCTGAAGCAGTATCTGGTGCACCTCGAGAAAGCCGTGGTGCTGCTGCTGTTCTTCGTGGCGTTCAAGCTGGGGTTAAATGCCACCGATCACTTCTGGCATCACGGTTACAGCATTGGCGCGACGGCCAGCCTGTTTGTGGTATTGGGCGTGCTGGCGCTGGGAATTATTGCGAGCGTGATGTTCCCGGGGAAACGTGAGGCCTGATGTTCCGCCCGGCGGCGCTTCGCTTACCGGGCCTACAGTTTGGTTTTCTCCCTCTCCCTGTGGGAGAGGGCTGGGGTGAGGGCACCAGACCGCACCTAACCCTTAATCGGTGAATTCCGGCGCTTGCGCGGCGGATGGAAGTGCCGCCAGTGCGGATCCTGCGCCGCCGCCAGCAGCTCGTGGTCGCCGCGGGTGTCTCCCCAGGCGCGCAGGTGATAGGCGTTCAGGTCGCCATACACTTTTTCCAGCCTGGCCACCTTCTGGGCGCAGCGGCAGTTGTGGCCCGTGATGCGCCCCGTCAGCTTGCCGTTTTTCACTTCCAGCTGCGTGCCAATCAGCTTAATGCCCAGTTTGTCAGCCCACGGCTGAAGCACCAGTGCCGGAGACGCGGAACAGATGGTCACCTCCGCACCGGAATTCACCTCGGCCGCCACGGCCAGAACCCCTTCGGGGCGCATCAGCTTGTTCCAGTATTTTTCGCAAAACGCTTCCGCCTGCTGGCGCAACCAGTGTTCATCCACGCCCGTCAGGAACGTTTTAATCAACACTTCCTTCAGCTCATCGCGCGTCAGCTTGCGACGCACGCAGTGGAGCGTGGGCAGTGCCATGCGCACCAGGCGGCCCGCGAAGTAACGTTTCCCGAAGGCAAAGCGCAGGAAAGGGATAAAGCTGTCGTGGTGTGTTAACGTCCCATCAAAGTCAAAGACAGAGAGCACGCTGGATTTCGCCACCGTCTCGTCGGCAATCATATTGGTCATAAATACGTCTTAGCTGAAATACACATTCTGTGGATCAGTTTACCTGCTTTACCAGGACTGTCCTTACATCACCACCATTTTTTTCTCGATCTTGCGATCTCAAAGTGAGTCCAATTTTGGCCTCGATAAGAATTGGTGAAAAAACGATCTGTCTATATTATCGCCACATCGCACGATATTTAGGGGAACCCTTTGGCCCCCACAGGTAAGGAAAAACTCACTCACTACCTCTTTCTTGATATGACTCTTAGATCGTTTATTTCAATCCTTACGTTAAGTTTTGCGTCGTTTTCTGCATTCAGTTTTCAACTTCCCGCGTCGATGTTATCGATGAACCATGAACTGGCAGTCTCGCCAGCGAAATCTGCGCTGATGCAACAGGATACGGGCCCGCTGCGCGTGCGCATGCTCGATCAATACCAAAAGTGGAAGGGAACCCAGTATCAGTGGGGCGGTACCACGCGCCGCGGGGTGGATTGCTCCGCGCTCATGCAGCACCTGTTCAGCGATGTGGCGCATCTTAATTTACCGCGCACGACCGGCGAGCAGATCCACCGCGGGGTGCAGGTGACGCAATATCGCCTGAGGCCCGGAGATCTGGTGTTCTTCCAGACGGGTCCGAACCGCAGGCATGTCGGCGTTTATATTGGTAATAGCCAGTTCATTCATGCATCAAGCAGCCAGGGCGTCACGGTCTCAACCCTGACGGATGCTTACTGGCAGGCGCACTACATTACTGCCCGTCGGGTTGCAGGCCGTGCAGCCTGACAGCCTCAGATGATGTCATCCACGACGCCGCCATCAACGCGCAGTGCCGCGCCCGAGGTGGCGGAAGCCTGGGGCGAACAGACATAAATCACCATATTGGCCACCTCTTCAACCGTGGCCGCGCGCTGGATCACCGAGCTGGGGCGGTTGGCCATCACAAACTCTTTCGCCAGCTGCTCCAACGATTTACCGGTTTTTTCGATTTCATCCTTCATCATCTCTGCGAAACCGTCCGACATCGTTGGCCCCGGCAAGACGCTGTTGACCGTCACGCCGCTTCCCGCCACGAACTTCGCCAGCCCGCGCGCCAGGGAGAGCTGCGCCGTTTTGGTCACCCCGTAGTGGATCATATCCGCCGGGATATTGCAGGCCGACTCGGAGGAGATAAACACCACCCGCCCCCAGCCTTTTTGCACCATGCCTGGCAGCAAGGCGCGGGACAGACGCACGCCGGACATTACGTTGGTCTGCCAGTAACGCTCCCAGGTTTCATCGTCGGTGGAATAGAAATCCTGCGGGCCGTAAATCCCGGCGTTGTTAACCAGAATGTCGACGTTATTCGCCACCTTCAGCAGCGACTCGACCCCTTCCGCCGTGCTGAGATCGGCAATCGCGGCGCGCACCTGGACGCCCGGCACCACCTGCTGCAGCTGCTGAATGCCATTATTCACCGATTCCGTGCTGCGGCCATTGACGATCACCTCGGCACCGCTTTCTGCCAGCCCTCTGGCAATGGCGAACCCGATCCCGCCGGTTGAGGCGGTCACCAGCGCCACTTTCCCCGTAAAGTCGATTTTCATCATCCGCTCCTTATCGTTTTAACGTTCGGACCTTAAAGCGTAGCAGGTGAGGATGACGGCTCCTGGCTAAAAAGGCGCAGCAGCGTCTCCACCTGCTCGTCAAGCGGGGCGAGGGAGCGCTTAACAATCAGGTGAAGCGGCGTCGCTCTGCGTGCACCGTGGCTCAGCGGCAGGCGTTTCAGGATGCCTTGATCCAGCTGAGTCTGGATGCGTTCCTCCGGCAGCCAGCCGTAGCCGACCTGAGAGAGGACGGCCTCAATGGCGGCATCGATGGTGGAGAAGGTCCATGACTCACCGGCCGCGCGCGCGGCGGGCTGGCTGTCCGCAATCTGAATGAGCGGCCACGGGCGTAGCATGTCATCGTTAAGCGGCGCGTCGAGGTCAAAGAGGGGGTGCTGATGGTGGGCCACGGCAACAAAGTCGATATTCATCAGCCATTCGCCGAGCCCGGTCATGTCCTGGCGGCGGGTGAGGACCATCACATCGGCTTCGTCGTTAATGGCGTCGTCCCGGGTGTTTTCCAGCACCTCGGTGAGTCGTACCTGGGTTTGCGGATACTGCTGCTGGAACTGGCGCAGAATGGCAAACAGGCGGCGGCGGGGGAAAATGGAATCCACCACCAGATCCAGCCGCGTGCGCATTCCGTTGCGAAGGGTCGCTGCGCGCGTCTCAACGTACGAAAAGGCTTTCAGCAGCGGTTTAACCTGGTTGAGCAGCAGTTCTCCTGCCGGCGTTAACACCGCCCGTCGTCCTTCCGGCACCAGGAGGGTCACGCCCAGCCGCTCCTGCAGCAGCGACAGGTTATAGCTCACCGAAGACTGGCTGCGGTGCGTTTCTTCCGCCGCTCGGGCAAAGCTGCCCGCCTCGATCACTTTCGCCAGTAAAGACCATTGTTCAAGCGTCGTCTTTTGCATAATTTATCTAAAATTTGGATGAATTTGATTAAAACATAGCGTTATTCATTCATTTTTTGAAGGGGTACGATCGTCTCATCAAAACAAAGGAGACATCTTATGAACACCTTCGACAAACACGACTTAAGCGGCTTCGTTGGCAAACACCTTGTTTATACCTACGACAACGGCTGGAACTACGAGATTTACGTCAAAAATGAGACGACCCTGGATTACCGTATTCACAGCGGTCTGGTGGCAAACCGTTGGGTGAAAGATCAGCAGGCTTACATCGTGCGGGTAGGGGAGAGCATCTATAAAATTTCCTGGACCGAGCCAACCGGTACCGACGTCAGCCTGATTGTGAACCTGGGCGACAAACTGTTCCACGGCACCATCTTCTTCCCGCGCTGGGTCATGAACAACCCGGAAAAAACCGTCTGCTTCCAGAACGATCATATTCCACTGATGAACAGCTACCGTGATGCGGGCCCGGCGTATCCAACGGAAGTGATTGATGAATTTGCCACTATCACCTTTGTACGTGACTGCGGCGCCAATAACGAAAGCGTGATCGCCTGTGCGGCCAGTGAATTGCCGAATGATTTTCCTGCTAATCTTAACTGATCGCGACAGTTGATTCCGAGACAATTCAAATTAATAAAAAGTTCCCGGAGGAGGACGGAATTCCCGCCCAAACCTTCGGGATTTTTATTTTGGTTGAGTATTCATTTACTTTTCCTATAATTTTTAGTGTAAAACAAATGAAATATTATAGTTGCTGCTGTGAGTGGCCCCACAAAAAACAGAAAAAATTGCCGTAAACGCTATCTTACTGTTGTAAAACACTTTCCTGTGCTTTTTTATATGCTGTTCCTCTTCTGCTTCCCCTCTGTCTTAATTTTTTCCTAAGAAAACGACGCTACTTTTGCTTCAGTTGATGGTTTGTTGACATAACTGTTATAGCGACTTAATTTTATTTGGTCTTTATTTAATAACCATCTTGCATGATTCCATTGAGCTGCCCATAACGACAGCGCAGTAAAAGATGACGCCTTTAATACAGCAAGGAAATTAATAATGAGTGATTTTCTGCCTTTTTCGCGACCGTCGATGGGCGCTGAGGAAATTGCGGCGCTTCAGGACGTTTTGATGTCGGGCTGGATCACCACGGGGCCTAAGAATCAGGAACTTGAAGAGGCATTCTGTCAACTTACCGGGAATCAGCATGCGATTGCCGTCTGTTCCGCCACCGCGGGCATGCATGTTACGCTGATGGCGCTGGATATTGGCCCGGGCGATGAAGTCATTACCCCTTCCCAGACCTGGGTGTCCACGCTGAATATGATCGTATTGCTGGGCGCCACGCCAGTCATGATTGATGTGGATAAAGACACATTAATGGTGACGCCAGAAGCCGTTGAAGCTGCCATTACCCCGCGTACCAAAGCCATTATTCCCGTTCACTATGCCGGCGCGCCGTGTGAAATCGACGCTATCCATGCCATTGGTGAACGTCACGGTATTCCGGTGATTGAAGATGCGGCCCATGCCGCCGGAACGTATTACAAAAACCGTCACGTGGGCTGGAAAGGAACGGCAATTTTTTCCTTCCACGCCATTAAAAACATGACCTGCGCAGAAGGCGGCCTGGTGGTCACCGATAACGCGCAGCTGGCACAGCGGATCCGCAGTCTGAAATTCCATGGCCTGGGCGTAGACGCCTATGATCGCCAGACGCATGGCCGCGCGCCGCAGGCGGAAGTGATCGCGCCGGGCTATAAATACAACCTGGCGGACATCAACGCCGCGCTGGCGCTGGTGCAGTTAGGCAAACTGAAAGAGGCCAACAAACGCCGCCAGGAAATCGCTGAACGCTACCTGCGGGAGCTTGCCGATACGCCGTTCCAGCCGCTCACTATTCCGTCATGGCCGCACGTGCACGCCTGGCACCTGTTTATTATTCGCGTTGATGAAGCGCGCTGCGGGATCTCACGCGACAACCTGATGGCGGCGCTGAAAGAGAAAGGCATCGGTACCGGCCTCCATTTCCGCGCGGCCCACACGCAAAAATACTACCGCGAGCGTTTTCCTGATGTATCGCTCCCGAATTCTGAATGGAATAGCGCGCGTATTTGTTCTCTCCCTCTTTTCCCGGACATGACTCATGACGACACAACCCGCGTCATTACCGCACTCCATCAGCTTGCAGGACATTGATATGTTCAGTGCACCGCCTGTACAAAAAGTATCCGTGGTAATCCCGGTTTATAACGAGCAGGAGAGCCTGCCCGAACTGATCCGCCGTACAACGGCCGCCTGTGACACGATGGGCAAGGCCTACGAAATTCTGCTGGTGGATGATGGCAGTAGCGATAATTCCGCGCTGATGCTGACCGAAGCCGCGCAGGTTGAAGGCAGCCACATCGTAGCCGTGCTGCTCAACCGTAACTACGGCCAGCACTCGGCGATTATGGCGGGGTTTAGCCACGTCACGGGCGATCTGATCATCACCCTGGACGCGGACCTGCAAAACCCGCCGGAAGAGATCCCGCGCCTGGTGGCCAAAGCCGACGAAGGCTATGACGTGGTCGGCACGGTCCGTCAGAACCGTCAGGACAGCCTGTTCCGTAAGCTGGCCTCGCGCACCATCAACCGTCTTATCCAGCGCACGACCGGTAAAGCGATGGGCGATTACGGCTGCATGCTGCGCGCCTACCGCCGCCATATCGTCGACGCCATGCTGCATTGCCATGAGCGCAGCACCTTTATTCCCATTCTGGCGAATACCTTTGCCCGTAAGGCAACGGAAATCCCGGTTCTGCACGCCGAGCGCGAGCACGGGGAATCGAAGTACAGCTTTATGCGTCTCATCAACCTGATGTATGACCTCATCACCTGCCTGACCACCACGCCGCTGCGTCTGCTGAGCGTTTTCGGCAGCATTATTGCGCTGGCGGGCTTTGCGATTTCTGTCCTGCTGGTGGTACTGCGCCTGGTCTTTGGCCCGCAGTGGGCGGCGGAAGGGGTCTTTATGCTCTTTGCCGTGCTGTTTATGTTCATCGGCGCCCAGTTTGTCGGGATGGGTCTCCTCGGTGAATACATTGGCCGTATCTATAACGATGTTCGCGCGCGTCCGCGCTACTTTATTCAACGTGTTGTCCGTCAGGAACACAAAGCATCTCAAGAGGAAATTCACCCATGAAAGCTGTTGTATTTGCCTATCACGATATGGGGTGCACGGGCACGCTGGCCCTGCTGGAAGCGGGCTATGACATTGCGGCAATCTTTACCCATCCGGACACGGCTGGAGAAAACAACTTTTTCGGCTCCGTAGCGCGTATCGCCGCCGAGCGCGGTATCCCGGTTTATGCGCCGGACGACGTCAACCACCCGCTGTGGGTGGATCGCATCCGCGCCCTCGCGCCTGACGTGATCTTCTCGTTCTACTATCGCAACCTGCTCTCTGACGAGATCTTAGGCCTGGCCGCGAAAGGTGCCTTTAATCTTCACGGTTCTCTGCTGCCTGCCTACCGTGGCCGCGCCCCGCTGAACTGGGTGCTGGTGAACGGTGAAACGGAAACGGGCGTGACGCTGCACCGCATGGTGCGCCGTGCGGATGCGGGCGCTATCGTGGCACAGCAGAAGGTCGCTATTGATGCGGACGATACCGCGCTTCAGCTGCATCAGAAGCTGAACGCGACGGCACAGACGCTGCTGCGTGATGCCCTTCCTGCCATCCTCAACGGCACCTTCAGCGAGACCGCGCAGGACGAGAGCAAGGCAAGCTGCTTTGGTCGCCGCGCGCCGGAAGATGGTCGTCTGGACTGGAACAAACCGGCCCGCGAGCTGCACAACCTGGTGCGCGCCGTAACCGATCCGTGGCCGGGCGCCTACAGCTTTGCGGGCGTAAGCAAATTCATCGTCTGGAAATCCCGCGTGCGTGACGACATTCCGGCGGCAAAACCGGGCACCGTCGTCTCCGTCTCCCCGCTGATTGTGAGCTGCGGCGAGCAGGCGCTGGAGATCGTTACCGGACAAACCGACAATGGCCTGTACGTTCAGGGCACACAGCTGGCGCAGTCGTTGGGCCTGGTGGCCGGGGCGCTGATCACCAGCGCACCGGTTGTTGCCATCAAACGCCGCACCCGCGTGCTGATCCTCGGCGTGAACGGTTTTATCGGTAACCACCTGACCGAACGTCTGCTTAAGGACGATAACTACGAGATTTACGGTCTGGATATCGGCTCTGATGCCATCAGCCGCTTCCTCGACAACCCGCGCTTCCACTTCGTGGAAGGGGACATTAGCATCCATTCCGAGTGGATTGAATACCACATTAAGAAATGCGACGTGGTGCTGCCGCTGGTCGCTATTGCCACGCCAATCGAGTACACCCGTAACCCGCTGCGCGTGTTTGAGCTGGACTTCGAAGAGAACCTGAAGATCATCCGCGACTGCGTGAAATACGACAAGCGCATCATCTTCCCGTCCACCTCTGAAGTGTACGGCATGTGTACCGATAAGAACTTCGATGAAGACACCTCCAACCTGGTGGTCGGGCCGATCAACAAACAGCGCTGGATTTACTCCGTCTCCAAACAGCTGCTGGACCGCGTGATTTGGGCCTACGGTGAGAAAGAGGGCCTGCGCTTTACCCTGTTCCGTCCGTTCAACTGGATGGGGCCACGTCTGGACAACCTGAACGCGGCGCGTATCGGCAGCTCCCGTGCAATCACCCAGTTGATCCTGAACCTGGTAGAAGGCTCGCCAATTAAGCTTATCGAAGGTGGGAAACAAAAACGCTGCTTTACGGATATCAGCGACGGTATCGAAGCGCTGTTCCGCATCATCGAAAACAAAGATAACCGCTGCAACGGTGAAATCATCAACATCGGTAACCCGGACAACGAAGCGAGCATTCGCGAACTGGCCGAGATGCTGCTGGCCAGCTTTGAGCGTCATCCGCTGCGCGATAGATTCCCGCCGTTTGCCGGTTTCCGCGAAGTGGAAAGCAGCAGCTACTACGGTAAAGGGTATCAGGACGTTGAGCACCGTAAGCCAAGCATTCGCAATGCGAAGCGCTGCCTGAACTGGACGCCGACCGTGAAGATGGAACAGACCATTGATGAAACGCTTGATTTCTTCCTGCGCACCGTGGAGCTGTCGGAACAGGTCTCATGAAAAAAGTCGGTTTACGCATTGATGTCGACACCTTCAGGGGAACGCGTGACGGCGTACCCAAACTGCTGGAACTGCTGAGCAAGCACGGTGTGCGCTCCAGCATTTTCTTTAGCGTGGGGCCTGACAACATGGGACGCCATTTATGGCGTCTGGTTAAACCGGCATTTCTGTACAAAATGCTGCGCTCGCGCGCAGCATCCCTCTACGGCTGGGATATTTTGCTGGCCGGCACCGCCTGGCCCGGCAGACGCATCGGCGCGGGTAATGAAGCGGTTATCCGCGAGGCGGCGCAGCATCATGAGGTGGGTCTGCACGCCTGGGATCACCATGCCTGGCAAGCCTGGGCGGGCGTCTGGGATATCCCGCGCCTGTCCCGTGAGGTCGAGCGTGGGATGCTGGAGCTGGAGGCCATTATCGGTCAGCCCGTGCGCTGCTCCGCCGTGGCGGGATGGCGTGCGGATCAGCGCGTCGTGAAGGCCAAAGAGGCCTTCGCGTTTCGCTACAACAGCGATTGCCGCGGAACCGGGCCCTTTTTGCCGCTGTTAGGCGAAAATCGCTACGGTACGGTGCAAATTCCGGTCACGCTTCCCACCTGGGATGAAGTGGTTGGACGCGAGGTTAAGGCGGATGAGTTCAATCGCTACATTCTGGACCGCATTCATCGTGACGCCGGTACGCCGGTGTATACCATCCATGCCGAAGTGGAAGGGATTGCGTATCAGCATGATTTCGACGAACTGCTGACGATGGCCGCTCAGGAGGGCATCGAATTCTGCCCGTTGAGCGAGCTGCTGCCAGACGACCTCAGCACCCTGCCCGTGGGCAAAGTTGTCCGTAATGAACTGGCTGGCCGGGAAGGTTGGCTTGGTTATCAACAAACCGTGAGTCCGGTCCCATGAAAACAGCCCGTTATGGCTTAGCGCTTCTCGCACTGTTTATCGTTTACTACCTCATTCCGGTCGATATCCGCCTGCTTTGGCAGCCTGATGAAACGCGCTATGCGGAAATCAGCCGCGAAATGCTGGCCTCCGGAGACTGGGTTGTCCCGCATTTTCTGGGGCTGCGTTACTTTGAAAAACCAATTGCTGGCTACTGGGTCAACAGCATCGGGCAGATGCTGTTCGGGCACACGAACCTCGCCGTGCGCGCCGGGTCCATCTTCTCCACCGGTTTAGCCGCACTGCTGGTTATCTGGATGGCCTGGCGTCTCTGGCGGGATAAGCGGACAGCCATTTTCTCCGGCCTGATCTTCCTGACCCTGTTCCTGGTGTATGGCATCGGCACGTATGCGGTGCTGGATCCTATCATCACCCTGTGGCTGGTGGCGGCGATGTGCAGCTTCTGGCTGGCGTCACAGGCCCAAACCGTTGCCGGAAAAGCGGGCGGCTATGTGCTGCTTGGGCTGGCCTGCGGGATGGGGGTGATGACCAAAGGCTTCCTGGCACTGGCGGTACCGGTGATTGGCGTGCTGCCGTGGGTGATCGCCCAGAAGCGCTGGAAAGAGGTGCTGATTTTTGGCTGGCTCGCGATCCTGAGCTGCGTGCTGATTGTTCTGCCATGGGGGCTGGCCATTGCGCAGCGTGAGCCTGACTTCTGGCGTTACTTCTTCTGGGTGGAGCATATTCAGCGTTTCGCCCAGAGCGACGCGCAGCACAAAGCCCCGTTCTGGTACTACATACCGTTCCTGATTGCGGGTAGCCTGCCGTGGCTGGCACTGCTGCCCGGCGCGTTTCGTCTCGGCTGGAATGACCGACAAAACGCGGGCGGCGGGTTCTATCTGCTGGGATGGGTGGTGATGCCGCTGCTGTTCTTCAGCATCGCCAAAGGCAAGCTGCCGACCTACATCCTGCCGTGCTTTGCCCCGCTGGCGATCCTGATGGCGCGCTATGCCTGCCTCGCGGCGGAGAAAGGCGCCAGAGCGTTGCGCATTAACGGCGGGATTAACCTGGCGTTTGGCGTTATCGGCGTGGTGGCGGCGCTGGTGGTCTCCCCGTGGGGACTGTCTAAGCATCCGGTCTGGACCTCGGTCGAACTGTATAAAGTGTTCTGCGCGGTGGTCGCGTTCCTCATCTGGGCCGCGGTAGGCTGGTTTACGTTCAGGCAGAGCCAGCAGCGCTGGTGGCTGGCGGCGTTCTGCCCTGCGGGCCTGGCGCTGCTGATTGGTTTTGCCATTCCTAACCTGGTGGTGGATTCCAAACAGCCGCAGTCGCTGGTCGACACCGTGCGCGAGCCGCTTCAGGACAGCCGTTACGTGCTGGCCAATAACGTGGGCGTGGCCGCTGGCCTGGCGTGGGAGCTGAAGCGCAATGATATCACGCTGTATGGTCAGAGTGGCGAACTGCGCTACGGGCTGGATTATCCTGATGTGAAAGATCGTTTTGTCGGTAAAGATGACTTCGCGCAGTGGCTGGCAGAGCACCGTCAGCAGGGACGCGTATCGCTGGTTATCCTGCTGTCAAAACGCGATGACCTTTCGCGGGCTAATCTGCCAGAACCGGACAGCCTGTATATCCAGGGCCGTCTGGCCTACCTGCAGTATCTGCCGAAGTGATGACCTGGATCTGGCTGGTACTGGCAAGCCTGCTCAGCTGTGCAGGACAGCTGTGCCAGAAACAGGCTACCCGTCCGGCGAAAGCCGGGCGGCGTGGCGTGCATATCGCGCTGTGGCTTGGCCTGGCCCTGCTGGCGCTGGGCAGTGGGATGCTGGTCTGGCTGGTGGTGCTGCAGCGCCTGCCTGTCGGCATTGCCTACCCTATGCTGAGCCTCAATTTTGTCTGGGTGACGCTGGCGGCGAAGGTATTCTGGCGTGAAACCGTCGCATCGCATCACTGGCTGGGGGTAGGGTTGATCATCATTGGGATTGTTATCCTGGGAGGAAGCCTGTGAAAGGGGCGTTCTGGGCCTTATGCAGCGTGCTGTTAGTCAGCGCCGCGCAGCTGTTGCTGCGCAGTGCGATGCAGTCACTGCCGCCGGTCAGCGATGTTCTGGCGCTTATTTCCGCGCTGTGGCACTTCTCATCCGGCACGGCGGCGCTGCTGCTGGGGTTGATGGGATATGTGGCCTCGATGGGCTGCTGGTACCTGGCGCTGCATCGCATGGCGCTCAGCAAAGCGTATGCCTTGCTGAGTCTTAGCTATATCCTGGTGTGGGGCGCCGCGATCCTGCTGCCGGGCTGGGAAGAACGTTTCTCCTGGCACGGGCTGGTGGGGGTCGGGTTTATTATTCTGGGTGTGTTGACGATTTTTCGGCCAGCACGTCGTCAGCAGAATGGATCAAGCCGGCCCTGAGCTCAAAGGGCGTCGCGGTACAGACCGCAAGACTCAGCGAGTCTATCCGGCAGTGGCTGACTGAGTGAAATGCGCGGGCGGTACTGTCAATGCTAACCATTTGCCAGGCGTGACCGCCGCTCTGTTTAACGATCGCTTCTTTTCGCGTCCAGATGCGCCAGAATGCCGTAAGCTGGCTCTCTGGCGTTTCCTTTTCCAGCTCTTCATGCTCGGCGCCGCTGAAGACGGCATTGGCGAGCGTGTGCCAGTTATCCTGCGGGCGAATACGTTCCAGTGAACAGCCCACGTTACCTTCGTCACTGATAATTAACGCAATGTCATCATCCGCGTGGCTAAGGCTGAACCACAGCGGATAGTCGCCGGCAAAAAGGGGTTTCCCCTGTTCGTTGTGGATAATCTCCGGCAGTGACTTCGGGGCCAGCAGACGCGAAAGCAACCCGCGACCCGCCAGCCAGCGCGCACGCTGGGCGCCTTCGGGCGCGTGTCGGGAGAGTGCTTCAGCCCAGCGATTGGTGCTCAGCGAGGAGATTTTTCCCAGAAAAACCTGGTACATATAGCGTCTGGCCTTCAGTCAAAACAGAGAGAGTCGCAAAGTTGCGCGGCGAAACCATTACTATAATCTATTGTCCCCGGTAATGGCTAACCAGACGAGAGTGCTTACCCAGGCAACCGGCTTTTTGGCCTCCCCGGCCCGAGCAGGATCGCCAGCTTGCTGCCGCCTTTTGTGGTCTCCATCCAGATCTTACACACGCTGGTCAGAGGGACCGAGAGCAGCATACCGACCGGGCCCAGCAGCCATCCCCAAATCAGTAAGGATAAAAATACGACCAGCGTCGACATGCCCAGCCGGTGCCCCATCATGCGCGGCTCGAGAATATTGCCCAGCACCATATGCACCACGAGGAACAGCGCGCCAACCAGCATGCATTCGTAAAAACCGTTAAACAGAAACGCCTGAATCATCGGCGGTACGGCGGAAAGCACCGCGCCAATATTGGGCACGTAGTTGAGCAGAAAGGCCAGTACGCCCCACATCAGCGCGAACTGCACGTCCATCAGCATCAGCCCCAGCCAGACAATCACCCCGGTCCAGACGCTCAGCAGCGTTTTCAGCGCCAGATATTTTGAGACCCCCTTCAGCGCCCGGTGTAATCCGGCAATGTGAATTTGGGGATTATTCAACGCAAAGCGCAGCTTATAGGGGACGTGGCGGACTTCAAACAGCATAAACACCACCGTCATGACCAGCAGCAGAATGCTGGCCATTGCGCCGGAAAGCCCCGTCATCAGCGTGGTGGCGTAGGTCATGACCTTCTCGGAATCCATCCTGCGCAGCATCCGTTCAGGTGAGATATGCAGATTGAGAAAGGGCACCATCTCCTGCAGCGCCACAATCTTACGCGTCAGCTCTTTGTTGTACTGCGGCAGCATGGTGGAGAATTCACTCAGCGAGGCCGCCAGCACGCCGAAGAGCGCCGTCAGGGCAATCAGCATCACGATGACGACAATGGTGATGGCGACCGGACGGCTGACGCCCCGGCGAAGAAACCAGGTGACCAGAGGATTAAGCACAATGGCAAAAAAGAGCGCCAGCAGGAGCTGGACAATAATGTCAGCGGCAGCATGGATACCCGCAAGGATAACCACCAGACAGGCGAGCTTTAATAAGATGTGGAGTCCTGCTTTGTCGGACGGGTTAGCGATCATGCGTGTTCCTTAAAATGATGACCCGGTAAGTGTAGTGCCCGGGCTTCGCTTCGTCTGGCACCGTTAATCTGAAAGTCGGTGCTGATTTTCTTATTGGGGCGTGGTAATAGTGAAACACTGTTGTAAAAAATCCAGGTAGAACCCCATGCCCGAACCTGCCGCTGAAACGGCACTGAGCGGACTGCGCCTCAATCTGCGCATCGTTTCCGTTGTTATTTTCAACTTTGCCAGCTATCTCACCATCGGCCTGCCGCTGGCGGTCCTGCCGGGCTATGTCCATGACGTGATGGGCTTCAGTGCCTTCTGGGCTGGGCTGGTGATTAGCCTGCAGTATTTCGCGACACTCCTGAGCCGACCGCATGCCGGTCGCTACGCGGACACGTTCGGTCCAAAAAGCATCGTGGTGGTGGGATTGTGCGGCTGCTTCCTCAGTGGCCTGAGCTACCTGCTGGCTGCCTCAGCCAGCCACTGGCCGCTGGTCAGCCTGGCGCTCCTCTGCCTGGGCCGCGTCATCCTCGGCATCGGGCAAAGCCTGGCGGGAACCGGCTCGACGCTGTGGGGCGTGGGGGTTGTCGGTGCGCCGCACATTGGCCGGGTGATCTCCTGGAACGGGATTGTCACCTACGGTGCGATGGCGCTCGGTGCGCCGCTCGGCGTGGCCTGCTATGCGTTTGGCGGGCTGTATGGGCTGGCCGTCACCATCATGGCGGTCGCGCTGCTGGCGATTCTGTTTGCGCTGCCGCGCCCGAAAGTGAAGGCCAGCAAGGGCAAGCCGCTGCCGTTTCGGGCGGTGCTGGGGCGCGTCTGGCCGTACGGCATGGCCCTGGCGCTGGCGACCACCGGCTTCGGTGTGATCGCGACCTTCATTACCCTGTTCTATGACGCCAAAGGCTGGGACGGCGCGGCCTTTGCGTTAACCCTGTTCAGCTGTGCGTTTGTTGGCGCGCGCCTGCTTTTCCCTAACGGCATCAACCGTCTGGGTGGGCTGAACGTGTCGATGATCTGCTTTGCGATAGAAATTGTCGGGCTGCTGCTGACCGGAATAGCGATGGTGCCCTGGGTCGCGAAAGTGGGCGTCTTCCTCGCGGGAGCCGGTTTTTCACTGGTCTTCCCGGCGCTGGGCGTGGTGGCGGTTAAAGCCGTGCCGCCGCAGAATCAGGGCGCCGCGCTGGCGACCTATACGGTGTTTATGGATATGTCGTTAGGCATTACCGGCCCGCTGGCGGGGCTGGTGATGGCCTGGGCAGGCGTGCCGGTGATCTACCTTGCCGCAGCGGGTCTGGTGATCGTGGCCTTGCTTCTGACGTGGCGGCTAAAAAAATGGCCCCCGGTGCAGGCACCGGAGGCCACGTCATCATCGTGAAACGTTACTGGATCACGATGGTGTTAATGATGTTTTCAGCAGCCGTCTGCGCTTTCTGCTGATCTTCCGCTGGCAGGGTGATCTGCAGGGTCAGGAGTTTGTTATCGACCTTGCCCAGCACGACAGAGGAGTAAGCGGTCTGGCCTTTCGCAGAGATGATGCTGTCCAGCTGCTGCAGCTTATGGCCTTTCAACTCGATGGATTTATTGGTCACGACCTGCAGTTGCGGGTCGCGGCCGCGCTGCTGATCTTCAAGACGTTTGGACAGGACGGCCAGATCTTCGCTGGTGTCGTCGCCCACAATCACAATGACCGCTTTCTGCCCGGTTGCGTCGGAGTAAACGTGCATGTTGTTCGCCTGAGTGCCCAGCTTGCCGCTCTGGTCAGTCATATCGGCTGGCAGAGAGAAGCTGAGTTTGCCATCCATCAGATTCACCGGCTGACCGGTCGCATTGCTTTCTGCGGATGCGCCCTGAGCAGGCGTTTTCGTGTCGCTGTTATCACAGGCTGCAAGACCCACAACCAGCAGGCCAATCCCGACATATTTAACCAGATTGCGCATTGACTTCTTCCTTTCGATAAACGGCCATAACGGCTCATTCGTTCATCTTATCACAACTGATAAAGCGAACCCTTAACCTGCCTGCAATGCCGTGATTTCAGATTTATCTGCCAGCCTTTTCAGCAGCATATTCAGCAGCACGCCGTACATGGGCAGGAAGAAGACAATGCTGATGAGCACCTTAAAGCAGTAGTCCACCAGCGCGATTTCCATCCAGTGTTCGGCCATAAACGCATCCGGGCTACGCCAGAAGGCGATGAAGAAGAAGGCCAGCGTATCGCTCACGTTACCGAACAGCGTGGAGGCGGTGGGCGCCATCCACCAGCGATGATTCTGACGCAGGCGGTTAAACACGTGTACGTCCAGAATCTGCCCCAGCGCGTAGGCCATAAAGCTTGCCGCGGCGATACGGGCGACAAACAGGTTGAAGTGGGTTAACGCCTCAAAACCCTGCCAGCTTCCCATATAAAACAGAGACGAAACCCCGTACGAGATGAACAGCGCCGGGAGCATGACCGCAAAAATAATGCGGCGAGCCAGCGGTGCGCCAAAGATACGCACGGTCAGATCGGTGGCGAGGAAAATAAACGGGAAACTGAACGCGCCCCAGGTGGTATGAAAACCAAAGATGGAGATAGGGAGCTGCACCAGATAGTTGCTGGAGGTGATCACCAGCAAATGGAAAAGCGAAAGCCAGAACAACGCTTTTACGCGCTGAGATTCAGAAAACTGCGTCATATTGTGACCTTTTTATACGTTGGGGTGAGGGAACCCAATAAAAACCGCAGCATGATACTGCTTTGGCAGGACATTGCAATGGTTAGTTTTTACGCAATCGTTAACCTGGTTTGCATTGATCGCAACCGGGCGTAAACTACAGCCGTTTTTACCTGACCGAGAAGATCATGACCGACCTGTTTTCCAGCCCAGACCACACCCTTGATGCCCAGGGCCTTCGCTGCCCGGAACCGGTAATGATGGTACGTAAAACCGTGCGCAACATGCAGACCGGTGAAACGCTGCTGATCATCGCCGACGACCCGGCCACGACCCGCGACATTCCCGGTTTTTGTACCTTTATGGAGCATGAGCTGGTGGCACAGCAGACTGAGGCGCTGCCGTACCGGTATTTGATTCGTAAGGGATAGGTAGGCGGCTTCTGCGGCCTGATGCCCTCACCCTGTGGGCCGAGGGTTCCCCACAAAATAATGCCTGCACGGACGACCCCCTCTCCCTTGAGGGAGAGGGCTGGGGTGAGGGGGAACATACGGCTGTGGAGGTCATTCCGTTCACTTTATGTTCCTTGCTACTCTGTAACGACATGACCGTTGAACGTGCCAGGGTGGCTCAGTCGCCACCACCCTGGCGACCCGGGCTCCCGGCGGTAAATCGCCGCTTCGCGGTCCCCTCAGCTTATTCCTTCAGGCTATCGGGTCGGGCATGAGCCTGCATCCCTGCAGGCCACGCCCTCTCGGCGCATCCCTGCGCCTCGCCCCGGCCTTACGGAAACGCTTCGGCGATTTACAGCCGGACCAGGGCGTCGCTGTAAGCCATTAATTTCGAAAAAGAAACGTTAATCGCTTCAGATAAAAAATTACTGGGGATCCTTCAGCCCCCAGGGAGAGGGAGAACGTCATCCCTTCATCCACGCCCGGATCCCGTCCAGAAACATCTGCGTTGCCATCATGACCAGAATCAGCCCCATCAGGCGCTCCAGCGCGTTTACCCCTTTTTCGCCCAGCAGGCGCAGGAACAGGGACGACTGCAGCAGGATAATGAACGTCCCGCCCCAGGCAATCAGCAGGGCAATCACCAGATGGCTCATCTGATTCGGATACTGATGCGACAGCAGCATCAGCGTGGCCAGAATGGTCGGGCCCGCGACGAGGGGGATCGCCAGCGGCACAATAAATGGCTCTTCACCCGCAGGCAGGCCGCTGCTGCTGCCTTCCGCGCTCGGGAAAATCATTTTAATGGCAATCAGGAACAGAATAATCCCGCCGGAAATCGACACGGTTTCGGCACGCAGGTTCAGGAATGCGAGAATTTTTTCACCCGCAAACAGGAAGATAAACATCACCAGCAGGGCGATGAGCAGCTCGCGGATCATGATCGCCCGGCGTCGCTTCGGCTCGGTGTGTTTTAGCACCGACATGAAGATGGGCAGGTTGCCCAGGGGATCCATAATCAGGATCAATAAAACCGCGGCGGAAATGATTTCACTCATGTAAATTATCCCTGAAACTCTCTAAGGTTATTATGATAATTAGCTGTATTTCTGATTGCCGGGCAATCATCGATTAATTTCGCTTGCGACTTTGGCAGCATTTTGTAATGTGAAGCATATCCCAGTTCAATACTGGCTTGCACAATCAGCACACACCCTCAGCAGGAAAAAAATGCTATGAAAAACGTTGGTTTTATCGGCTGGCGCGGTATGGTCGGCTCTGTACTCATGCAACGCATGGTTGAAGAGCGCGATTTCGACGCTATCCGCCCGGTCTTCTTCTCCACTTCTCAGCTCGGCCAGGCTGCTCCGTCCTTTGGTGGTACCACAGGCACGTTGCAGGATGCTTACGATCTGGAAGCGCTGAAGGCGCTCGACATTATTGTGACCTGCCAGGGCGGCGATTATACCAACGAAATCTATCCAAAGCTGCGTGAAAGCGGCTGGCAGGGCTACTGGATTGATGCGGCCTCGTCGCTGCGCATGAAAGACGATGCCATCATCATTCTCGACCCGGTTAACCAGGGCGTGATCACCGATGGCCTGAACAACGGCGTGAAAACTTTTGTTGGCGGTAACTGCACCGTCAGCCTGATGCTGATGTCCCTCGGCGGCCTGTTCGCGCAGGATCTGGTGGAGTGGGTCTCCGTGGCGACCTACCAGGCGGCGTCCGGCGGCGGTGCGCGTCACATGCGCGAGCTGCTGACCCAGATGGGGCAGCTGCACCAGAGCGTTGCGACCGAGCTGGCAAACCCGGCATCCGCTATTCTGGATATCGAGCGTAAAGTGACCCAGCTGACCCGCAGCGGCGAGCTGCCGGTGGATAACTTTGGCGTACCGCTGGCCGGTGGCCTGATCCCGTGGATCGACAAGCAGCTGGATAATGGCCAGACCCGCGAAGAGTGGAAAGGCCAGGCTGAGACCAACAAAATCCTCAATACCGCGAACACCATTCCGGTTGACGGTCTGTGCGTACGTATCGGCGCACTGCGCTGCCACAGCCAGGCCTTCACCATTAAACTGAAAAAAGATGTGTCTATTCCGACCGTGGAAGAGCTGCTGGCCGCGCACAACCCGTGGGCGAAAGTGGTACCAAACGATCGCGATATCACTATGCGCGAGCTGACCCCGGCAGCGGTGACCGGCACGCTGACCACGCCGGTTGGCCGTCTGCGTAAGCTGAACATGGGGCCGGAGTATCTCTCCGCGTTCACCGTCGGTGACCAGCTCCTGTGGGGCGCCGCCGAACCGCTGCGCCGCATGCTGCGCCAGCTGGCGTAATAATTTGTTAAATACCAGGGGTGATTTTCACCCCTTTTTTTTGCGTACTACATGGAGTAACACGCGTATGTCTTATTTTTTATCAGGAGTCATCTAGAGCGTTGGCTATGCTTTAAGGAAGAGTCATTTCTTACCTGAGGTTCGAGCGGAGCAGAATGGATGCACATTTTTGTGCTGTCCCGTTCAGGTCACATTAAAAGTCGTCCCGGAGCGCTTAAAAAGGACGACATAAAAAACAGGATGAATACCATGTCCGATCGTGTGGATAGAGACGTGATTAATGCGCTTATTGCGGGTCATTTCGCTGACCCCTTTTCTGTGCTTGGGATGCACCGTACTGAGGCCGGTCTGGAAGTTCGGGCACTGTTACCGGATGCCACAGAAGTCTGGGTGATTGAACCCAAAACCGGCCGCAAGGTCGGTAACCTTGAATGCCTCGATTCCCGTGGCTTCTTCTCGGGCGTGATGCCCCGTCGTAAAAATCCTTTTCGCTATCAGCTCGCCGTTCTCTGGCACGGTCAGCAAAACCTGATTGACGATCCCTACAGCTTTGGCCCTCTGCTTAAAGAGATGGATGCCTGGCTGCTCTCCGAAGGGACGCATCTTCGCCCTTATGAAACGCTGGGTGCCCATGCCGATACCATGGACGGCATTACCGGCACGCGGTTCTCCGTGTGGGCGCCCAATGCCCAGCGTGTCTCCGTTGTCGGCCAGTTCAACTACTGGGATGGCCGCCGCCACCCGATGCGCCTGCGTCGGGAAACCGGCATCTGGGAGCTGTTTATCCCCGGGGCGCACCACGGGCAGCTTTATAAATTCGAGATGATTGACGCCCGCGGCAAGCTGCGCATTAAAGCCGACCCGTATGCCTTCGAAGCGCAGATGCGTCCGGATACCGCGTCGCTGATCTGCGGCCTGCCGGAGAAGGTCGTTCAGACGGAGGAGCGTAAACAGGCTAACCGCTTTGATGCGCCGATCTCCGTCTATGAAGTCCATCTCGGCTCATGGCGTCGCCACACCGATAACAACTTCTGGCTCAGCTACCGGGAGCTTGCCGACCAGCTGGTCCCGTACGCCAAATGGATGGGCTTTACCCACCTGGAGCTGCTGCCGGTCAACGAGCACCCTTTCGACGGCAGCTGGGGCTATCAGCCCACCGGGCTGTATGCGCCGACCCGCCGCTTCGGCACCCGCGACGACTTCCGCTATTTCATTGATGCCGCGCACGCCGCCGGGCTGAACGTCATCCTCGACTGGGTGCCGGGCCATTTCCCGGCGGATGATTTCGCGCTGGCAGAGTTTGACGGTACGAAGCTGTACGAGCACAGCGATCCGCGCGAAGGCTATCACCAGGACTGGAACACGCTGATCTACAACTACGGTCGCCGTGAGGTCTCAAACTACCTGGTCGGGAATGCCCTGTACTGGATCGAGCGGTTTGGCATCGATGCCCTGCGCGTGGATGCGGTGGCGTCGATGATCTACCGCGACTACAGCCGCAAAGAGGGGGAGTGGATCCCGAACGAGTTTGGCGGCCGCGAAAACCTGGAAGCGATTGAATTCCTGCGTAATACCAACCGCATTATCGGCGAGCAGGTGGACGGTGCCGTGACCATGGCGGAAGAGTCCACCGACTTTGCGGGCGTCTCCCGTCCGCCGTCATTGGGCGGCCTGGGGTTCTGGTATAAGTGGAACCTGGGCTGGATGCACGACACGCTCGATTACATGAAGCTGGATCCGGTTCACCGTAAGTATCATCACGATAAGCTGACGTTCGGGATGCTCTACAACTACACCGAAAACTTCATGCTGCCGCTGTCGCACGATGAGGTGGTACACGGTAAAAAATCGATTCTCGACCGCATGCCGGGCGACGCGTGGCAGAAGTTTGCCAACCTGCGCGCCTATTACGGCTGGATGTTTGCCTTCCCGGGCAAGAAACTGCTGTTCATGGGCAATGAGTTCGCCCAGGGGCGCGAGTGGAACCATGACGCCAGCCTCGACTGGCATCTGCTGGAAGGCGGCGACAACTGGCACCACGGGGTGCAGCGTCTGGTACGCGATCTGAACCTGACCTATCGCCACCACAAAGCGCTGCACGAGCTCGACTTCGATCCGTACGGCTTTGAATGGCTGGTAGTGGACGACCATGAGCGCTCGGTGTTTGTCTTTGTGCGTCGTGACAAGGCGGGTAACGAGATCATCGTCGCCAGCAACTTCACCCCGGTGCCGCGTGAACACTACCGCTTCGGCATTAACCAGCCGGGCAAATGGCGTGAAATTCTGAATACCGACTCGATGCACTACCACGGCAGCAACGCCGGTAACGGTGGGCTGGTACAGAGCGACGCCATTGAAAGCCACGGGCGACCCAACTCCCTGAGCCTGACGCTGCCGCCGCTTGGCACCATCTGGCTGATGCGGGAGGGCGAATGACGCAGCTTACGGCAGGTAAACCCGAACCGCTCGGGGCGCGTTTTGACGGAAAGGGGGTCAATTTCACCCTCTTTTCCGCTCACGCCGAGCGGGTAGAACTGTGCGTGTTTGACGGGGAAGGTAACGAGCACCGTTACGATTTACCCGCGCGCACGGGGGATACCTGGCACGGCTACCTGGCCGGAGGGCGGCCCGGTATGCACTACGGCTTTCGCGTTCACGGTCCGTGGGAGCCCGCGCAGGGGCACTGGTTTAATCCGGCGAAGCTGTTGATTGATCCGTGCGCGCACCGCGTGGACGGCGAATTTAAAGATGACCCGCTCTTCCACGTGGGCTACGGCGAGCCTGACCACCGCGACAGCGCGCCCGTCGCGCCAAAAAGCGTGGTGGTGAACGATCTTTATGACTGGGAAGACGATGCCCCGCCGCACACGCCGTGGGGCAATACGGTTATTTATGAAGCCCACGTCAAAGGGCTGACCTACCTGCATCCGTCGATCCCCAAAGAGATGCGCGGCACCTACAAGGCGCTCGGGCATCCCACCATGATCGCCTACCTGAAACACCTCGGCATCACCGCCCTGGAACTGCTCCCCGTCGCCCATTTTGCCAGCGAGCCGCGCCTGCAGCGGCTGGGGCTAAGCAACTACTGGGGCTACAACCCGCTGGCGATGTTCGCGCTCGAACCGCGCTATGCAGTTCATCCGGAAAAGGCGCGGGACGAGTTCCGCGATGCGGTGAAGGCGCTCCACGCGGCGGGCATTGAGGTCATTCTGGACGTGGTACTGAACCACAGCGCAGAAAGCGATCTCGACGGCCCGACGCTCTCCATGCGCGGAATTGATAACCGTAGCTATTATTGGATCAGGCAGGATGGCGATTACGAGAACTGGACCGGCTGCGGCAACACGCTCAACCTCAGCCATCCGGCGGTCACGCATTTTGCGTATGAATGCCTGAAATACTGGGTAGAGACGTACCACGTCGACGGTTTTCGTTTCGACCTGGCGCCGGTGATGGGGCGCACGCCGGCGTTCAGCCAGCAGGCGCCGCTGTTTGAGGCGATAAAAAACTGCCCGGTGCTCTCGCAGGTGAAGCTCATTGCCGAGCCGTGGGACATCGGTGAAGGCGGTTATCAGGTCGGGAATTTCCCGCCGCTGTTTGCCGAGTGGAACGACCACTACCGCGACGCCGTGCGCCGCTTCTGGCTGGAGCGGAACCTGTCGCTGGGGGAATTTGCCGGGCGCTTTGCCGCGTCGAGCGATCTCTTTAAGCGCGACGGCAAACGCCCGTCGGCCACCGTCAATCTGTTGACGGCGCACGACGGTTTTACGCTCAGGGACTGCGTTTGTTTCAATCAGAAACACAATGAGGCGAACGGCGAAGAGAATCGCGATGGCACTAACAATAACCATAGCTTCAATCATGGTATAGAAGGGTTAGGCGGAAGTCTGGATGTGATAGAGCGGCGACGCGCCAGCGTTCATGCGCTGCTGACAACGCTTTTACTGTCGCAGGGCACGCCGATGCTGCTGGCAGGCGACGAGCATGGTCATAGCCAGCACGGTAACAACAACGCCTATTGCCAGGACAACACCTTAACCTGGCTCGACTGGGGTGAAGCCAACAGCGGGCTGATTCATTTTACCGCTGCGCTGATCCATCTTCGCCAGCAGATCCCCGCGCTGACTGCCAACAGCTGGTGGGAAGAGGGCGACGGCAACGTTCGCTGGCTGAATAAAGACGCGCAACCGTTAAGCGCGCAAGAGTGGCAACACGGCGTACCACGCCTGCAAATCCTGCTGTCGGATAAATGGCTGGTCACGCTGAACGCGACGGATGACGTCGCAGAGATTGTTTTACCTGAAGGGGAATGGCGCGCCGTTCCTCCCTTTGCCGGAGCGGATAATCCGGTAGTAATGGCTGTCTGGCACGGGCCTGCGCACGGAGTGTGCGTATTCCAAAGATGATAAAAAAGGAGTTAGTCATGGTTAGATTAGAGAAGAACGATCCCTTAATGTTGGCACGCCAGCTACCATTAAAAACGGTTGCCCTGATACTTGCGGGCGGGCGTGGTACCCGTCTGAAAGATTTGACCATCAAGCGCGCCAAACCGGCTGTTCACTTTGGTGGTAAGTTCCGTATCATCGACTTTGCGCTCTCCAACTGCCTGAACTCGGGCATTCGCCGCATCGGCGTCATTACGCAGTATCAGTCGCACACGCTGGTTCAGCATATCCAGCGCGGCTGGTCTTTTTTCAGCGAAGAGATGAACGAGTTTGTCGATCTCCTTCCTGCGCAGCAACGCGTCCACGGCGAGAACTGGTATCGCGGGACAGCGGATGCGGTGACCCAGAACCTCGACATCATTCGTCGCTACAACGCGGAATACATCGTGATCCTCGCCGGGGACCACATCTACAAGCAAGATTACTCCCACATGCTGATCGACCACGTCGAAAAAGGGGCGCGCTGCACCGTGGCGTGTCTGCCTGTGCCCGTTGCTGAAGCGACGGCGTTTGGCGTCATGCACGTGGATGCGGACGACAAAATTATCGACTTCGTTGAAAAACCGGCGAACCCGCCAACCATGCCTGGCGATGACACCAAATCACTCGCCAGCATGGGGATCTATGTCTTTGACGCAGATTATCTTTATGAGCTGCTGGAAGAAGACGACAAAGACGAAAACTCCAGCCACGACTTCGGTAAAGACATCATTCCGAAAATCACGAAAGCTGGCATGGCGTATGCACATCCTTTCCCGCTGTCCTGCGTGCAGTCCGACCCGAATGCGGAACCCTACTGGCGCGATGTGGGCACGCTGGAAGCGTACTGGAAAGCGAACCTCGATCTGGCATCGGTCACGCCTGAACTGGATATGTACGACCAGAACTGGCCGATTCGTACCCATATGGAGTCGCTGCCGCCGGCCAAGTTCGTCCAGGACCGCTCCGGCAGCCACGGTATGACGCTGAACTCGCTGGTGTCCGGCGGGTGCATTATCTCCGGTTCGGTCGTGGTGCAGTCGGTGCTGTTCCCGCGCGTGCGGATAAATTCATTCTGTAATATCGATTCGGCAGTCTTGTTGCCGGATGTCTGGGTAGGGCGCTCGTGTCGTCTGCGTCGTTGCGTGATCGACCGTGCCTGCGTCATCCCTGAAGGGATGGTTATTGGGGAGAATGCGGAAGAAGACGCGCGTCGTTTCTACCGTTCGGAAGAGGGGATCGTGTTAGTCACACGGGAAATGTTGCGGAAGCTGCAGATCAAACAGGAGCGATGATGCAGGTTTTACACGTATGTTCTGAGATGTTCCCGTTATTAAAAACGGGCGGACTGGCAGATGTGCTTGGCGCATTACCGGCGGCGCAAATCGCCGGAGGCGTGGATACCCGCGTCCTGCTGCCCGCCTTTCCGGATATCCGGCGCGGTATACCTGATGCGAAAGTGGTGACCCGCCGTGAAACGTTTGCCGGACGCATTACCCTGCTGTTTGGACATTACAATGGCGTAGGGATTTACCTGATCGACGCGCCGCATTTATACGATCGCCCGGGTAGCCCGTATCACGATACGAACCTGTTCGCCTACACCGACAACGTGCTGCGCTTTGCGCTGCTCGGCTGGGTCGGCGCCGAAATGGCGACGGGGCTGGATCCGTTCTGGCGTCCGGATGTGGTGCACGCGCACGACTGGCACGCCGGGCTTGCTCCGGCGTATCTCGCCGCGCGCGGCCACCCGGCGAAATCGGTCTTTACCGTGCATAACCTGGCGTATCAGGGGATGTACTACGCCCATCACATGAATGACATCGATCTGCCATGGTCGTTCTTTAACATGCACGGTCTGGAGTTTAACGGGCAGATCTCGTTCCTGAAGGCGGGGCTGTACTACGCCGATCACATCACGGCGGTGAGTCCAACCTACGCGCGTGAGATCACCCAGCCGGCGTTTGGCTACGGCATGGAAGGGTTGCTGCAGCAGCGCCATCGCGAAGGCCGCCTGTCGGGCATCCTGAACGGCGTGGATGAACAAATCTGGAGCCCGGAAACCGATCTCCTGCTGGCGGCGCGCTACGGTCGTGATTCCGTGGAGGACAAAGCGGAGAACAAACGCCAGCTGCAGATTGCGATGGGCCTGAAGGTGAACGACAAAGTGCCGCTGTTCGCCGTCGTGAGCCGCCTGACCAGCCAGAAAGGGCTGGATCTGGTGCTGGAGGCGCTGCCCGGTTTACTGGAGCAGGGCGGACAGCTGGCGCTGCTCGGCGCGGGCGACCCGGTGCTGCAGGAAGGCTTCCTTGCCGCCGCCGCGGAACATCCGGGGCAGGTAGGCGTACAGATTGGCTACCACGAAGCGTTCTCGCACCGCATCATGGGTGGCGCGGATGTCATTCTGGTGCCAAGCCGTTTCGAACCCTGCGGCCTGACGCAGCTGTACGGCCTGAAATACGGCACCCTGCCGCTGGTACGCCGCACGGGCGGACTGGCGGATACCGTATCCGACAGCTCTCTGGAAAACCTGGCGGACGGTATCGCCAGCGGATTTGTCTTTGAGGACAGTAATGCCTGGTCGCTGCTTCGGGCGATTCGGCGTGCTTTCGTCTTGTGGTCCCGTCCATCGCTGTGGCGTTATGTACAACGTCAGGCGATGTCCATGGACTTTAGCTGGCATGTCGCGGCGCAGTCATACCGCGATCTCTATCAACGCTTGATGTAACGAGGCGAAGTTACTGATATGAACGCTCCATTTAGCTACTCTTCACCCACGCTCAGCGTTGAGGCGTTAAAGCACTCCATCGCCTACAAGCTGATGTTCACCATCGGGAAAGATCCGGTTATTGCCAACAAGCACGAGTGGCTGAACGCCACCCTGTTTGCCGTGCGTGACCGCTTAGTTGAACGCTGGCTGCGCTCAAACCGCGCCCAGCTCTCGCAGGAGACGCGTCAGGTTTACTACCTGTCGATGGAATTTTTGATTGGCCGCACGCTGTCCAATGCGCTGTTGTCGCTCGGTATTTATGACGACGTCAAAACCGCACTGGAAGAGATGGGGTTAGATTTAGAAGAACTGATCGACGAAGAGAACGACCCGGGCCTCGGTAACGGCGGTCTGGGACGTCTCGCCGCCTGCTTCCTCGACTCGCTGGCGACGCTGGCGCTGCCGGGCCGCGGCTACGGTATTCGCTACGATTACGGCATGTTCAAGCAGAACATCGTCGACGGGCGTCAGAAAGAGTCCCCGGACTACTGGCTGGAGTACGGCAACCCGTGGGAGTTCAAGCGCCACAACACGCGCTACAAGGTGCGCTTTGGCGGACGTATTCAGCAGGAAGGGAAAAAATCCCGCTGGGTGGAAACGGAAGAGATCCTGGCCGTGGCCTACGACCAGATTATCCCCGGCTACGACACTGACGCCACCAACACGCTGCGCCTGTGGAGCGCCCAGGCCAGTAGCGAAATTAACCTCGGTAAATTTAACCAGGGTGACTACTTCGCGGCGGTGGAGGATAAAAACCACTCCGAGAACGTGTCCCGCGTGCTGTACCCGGATGACTCGACCTACTCAGGCCGCGAGCTGCGTCTGCGTCAGGAGTACTTCCTCGTTTCGGCGACCATTCAGGACATCCTTAGCCGTCACCATCAGCTGCACAAAACCTACGCCAACCTGGCGGAGAAAACCGCGATCCACCTTAATGACACCCACCCGGTGCTCTCTATTCCGGAGCTGATGCGCCTGCTGATCGACGAGCATAAGTTCAGCTGGGATGACGCCTTTGAGGTGACTTGTCAGGTGTTCTCCTACACCAACCACACGCTGATGAGCGAAGCGCTGGAGACGTGGCCGGTGGACATGCTCGGCAAAATCCTGCCGCGCCATCTGCAGATTATCTTTGAGATTAACGACTACTTCCTCAAGACGCTGCAGGAGCAGTATCCGAACGATACCGGCCTGCTGAGCCGCGCGTCCATCATTGATGAGTCGAACGGTCGTCGCGTGCGCATGGCCTGGCTGGCGGTTGTCATCAGCCATAAGGTCAACGGCGTGTCAGAGCTCCACTCGAACCTGATGGTGCAGTCGCTGTTTGCGGACTTCGCGAAGATCTTCCCGACGCGGTTCTGCAACGTGACCAACGGCGTCACCCCGCGCCGCTGGCTGGCGCTGGCCAACCAGCCGCTCTCTGAGGTACTGGACGAGAATATCGGCCGCACCTGGCGTACCGATTTGAGCCAGCTGAGCGAGCTGGAACAGCATATTGATTTCCCGACGGTGAACAAAGCCGTGCGCGAAGCCAAGCTGCTGAACAAAAAACGTCTGGCGGTCTGGCTGGCGATGCACCTCAACGTGGTGGCAAACCCGAAAGCGCTGTTCGACGTTCAGATCAAACGCATCCATGAATACAAGCGTCAGCTGATGAACGTGCTACACGTAATCACCCATTACAACCGCATCAAGGCCGATCCGACGGCCGAATGGGTGCCGCGCGTGAAGATCTTCGCCGGTAAGGCGGCGTCGGCCTACTACATGGCGAAGCACATTATTCATCTCATCAACGACGTGGCGAAGGTGGTTAACCAGGATCCGGATATTGGCGACAAGTTGAAGGTGGTGTTCATTCCGAACTACAGCGTCAGCCTGGCGCAGCTGATCATCCCGGCGGCGGATCTCTCTGAACAGATTTCCACGGCGGGGACGGAGGCATCCGGCACCAGTAACATGAAGTTTGCCCTCAACGGCGCGCTGACCATCGGCACGCTGGATGGGGCGAACGTCGAGATGCTGGAGCACGTGGGCGAAGACAATATCTTTATCTTCGGTAATACGACGGAAGAGGTGGAGGCGCTGCGCAGGAAAGGCTACTCGCCGCGTCAATATTACGAAGAGGATGAAGAGTTGCGTCAGGTGCTGACGCAGATCGCGACCGGCGTGTTTAGCCCTGATGAACCGAGCCGCTACCGCGATCTGGTGGATTCGCTGATTAACTTTGGCGATCACTACCAGGTGCTGGCGGATTACCGTAGCTACGTGGACTGTCAGGACAAGGTGGACGAGCTGTATCGCCAGCCGGAGAAATGGACCAGCGCCGCGATGTACAACATCGCCAATATGGGCTATTTCTCGTCAGACAGGACCATCAAGGAGTATGCCGAGACGATCTGGCATATTGATCCGGTGAGGTTGTAAAACCAAACCCGGGTGGCGGCTTCGCCTTACCCGGCCTGGTTGATCCCGTAGGCCCGGTAAGCGTAGCGCCACCGGGCATTTTTTCACATCAGGACGCCAGCGACAGCTCACGCTTTCCCGCATGTTGCAGTAACCACTGCGCCACGCGAGACTGCTGTTCGGCGTTGAGCCACATCCCTTCTTTGGTACGGCGCCAGATAGCATCGTCCAGACGACGCACCCACTCGTGCTCAACCAGGTAACGCAGCTCGGCTTCGTACAGCTCGTGGCCGAAATGCTCGCCCAGATCCGCAATGTCCTTCGCATCGCCCAGGAACAGCTCGGTATTGCTGCCGTAGGTGCGGGCATAGTGGCGCGCCATCCCTTCGGTGATGAACGGGAAGCGACGGCGCAGCTTCGCGGCGTAATCATCGCGGTTATCGCCGATATCACCGCCGGGCAGTACCGCGCCCTTGGTCCATGCCGGGCCAATGCCTTTGTAGTACGGCGCCAGTTTTTCCAGCGCGTGCTCGGCCAGCTTGCGGTAGGTGGTGAGCTTGCCGCCAAACACGGACAGCAGCGGCGCCTGACCGTCAACGTCGTGAATATCGAGCGTATAGTCGCGGGTGATGGCCTGCGGTGAATCAGATTCGTCATCGCACAGCGGACGCACGCCGGAGTAAGTCCAGACCACGTCGTCGCGCGACAGCTGTTTCTTAAAGTGCGCGTTATACACTTTAAGCAGGTAGTTCACTTCGCTCTCATCAATCTCAACGTTCTTCGGATCGCCTTTGTACTCCACGTCGGTGGTGCCGATGATCGAGAATTCGTCCATCCACGGGATCACAAACACGATGCGCTTGTCTTCGTTCTGTAGAATGTACGCCTGCTTCTGGGTATGCACGCGCGGCACCACAATGTGGCTGCCTTTGATCAGGCGGATGCCGTACGGGGAAGGCAGATGCATGCCCTCGTCAAAGAACTGTTTCACCCACGGGCCGGTGGCGTTCACCAGGCCGCGCGCTTTCCAGCTGAATTTCTCGCCGGTATCGATATCTTCCGCCTCGACAATCCACAGGCCGTTTTCACGACGGGCAGCGGTTGCGCGGGTGCGGGTTTTCACCTCGCCGCCTTTCTTCTCAACCATCTGCGCGTTCGCCAGCACCAGGCGGGCATCGTCCACCCAGCAGTCGGAATATTCGAATCCGCGCACGATTTCAGGCTTAAGGACCGATTCTGAGCCAAAACGCAAACCTTTCGAACCCGGGAGGCTGGTGCGTTTACCCAGATGATCGTACATAAACAGACCAATTCGGATCATCCACGCCGGACGCAGATGCGGGCGATGGGGCAGGCGGAAGCGCATCGGAATCGCCAGATGCGGGGCCATTTTCAGCAGCACTTCACGTTCGGCCAGCGCTTCACTGACCAGGCGGAATTCGTAGTGTTCCAGGTAGCGCAGGCCACCGTGAATCAGTTTGGAGCTGGCGGACGACGTCGCGCAGGCGAGATCGTTAGCTTCCAGCATCAGTACGGATAAACCGCGTCCTGCGGCATCGACCGCAATACCGGCACCGTTGATGCCACCGCCTATCACAATCAGATCTTTGGTTTCCATAACACCCTCATGCACTTTCGTTAAAGCTCAGAAATGTTCGATATCGCTCATAATAGCAAAGGAACGCGCTTTTGGTAACATCAAAAAAACAATTTAGAGTGATATGGATAACATAATGGCGTTTACCCGCCGCCAGGACGTACACTACGGGGTAAAATCTTGTCGTTGACCACTGTAAAGAGAACACCATGGATCAGTTTGAATGTATTAACGTAGAAGAAGCCCACCAGAAGATGCACCAGGGAAAAGCGGTGCTGGTGGACATCCGCGATCCGCAGAGTTTTGCGATGGGTCATACGCCGGGCGCTTTCCATCTCACCAACGACACGCTGGGCGCGTTTATGCGCGATAACGACTTCGACACGCCGGTGATGGTCATGTGCTATCACGGCAACAGCAGCAAAGGCGCGGCGCAGTACCTGCTTCAGCAGGGTTACGACGCGGTTTACAGCGTCGACGGCGGTTTCGATGCCTGGCATCGTCATTTCCCGGCGGAAGTGGAATACGCTTTTGAGCGCTGATCCCGCTATACTGTCCCCTTTTGTGTGGAAATAAGCGACCGCTGCCCATGTTGATGATCACCTCTTTTACCAACCCGCGCGTCGCCCAGGCGTTTGTCGACTATATGGCGACGCAGGGCGTTATTCTGACTATTCAGCAACATACGCAGACCGACGTCTGGCTGGCCGATGAGAGCCAGGCCGGGCGGGTAAACGAGGAGCTGGCGCGTTTTCTTGAGAACCCTGGCGACCCGCGCTATCTCGCGGCCAGCTGGCAATCCGGCCAGACCGGCAGCGGATTGCACTACAGCCGCTTTCCCTTCCTCGCCACCATTCGCGAGCGCGCGGGCCCGTTTACGCTGCTGCTGATGGCGGCCTGCATCATTGTCTTCATTATCATGAACGTGGTCGGCGACCAGAGCGTAATGATTGCCCTGGCGTGGCCCTATGACCCGTCTCTTGAGTTTGACGTCTGGCGCTACTTTAGCCACGCGCTGATGCACTTCTCGGTGATGCATATCCTCTTTAACCTGCTCTGGTGGTGGTATCTCGGCGGTGCCGTTGAAAAGCGTCTGGGCAGCGGCAAGCTGATCGTTATCACCATCATCAGCGCCCTGTTAAGCGGCTACGTGCAGCACAAGTTCAGCGGGCCGTGGTTCGGCGGGCTGTCGGGTGTCGTGTATGCCCTGATGGGCTACGTCTGGCTTCGCGGGGAGCGCGACCCGGAAAGTGGCATCTATCTGCAACGCGGATTAATAACCTTTGCGTTAATATGGCTAATTGCCGGATGGTTTGATCTGTTTGGTATGTCTATCGCCAACGGTGCGCACGTCGCCGGGCTGGCCGTGGGGCTGGCGATGGCCTTTGCCGACACGCTCCATGCGCGAAAACGAACATAATTCTCAGGGATAATTGATGAAACAAACACAACGTCATGACGCCATTATCGAACTGGTAAAAAAACAGGGATACGTCAGCACCGAAGAGCTGGTGGAGCAGTTTGCCGTCAGCCCACAAACCATCCGTCGTGACCTGAACGACCTGGCCGATCAGAACCGTATTCTTCGCCACCACGGTGGCGCGGCGCTGCCGTCCAGCTCGGTTAACACCTCCTGGCACGACCGTAAAGCCACGCAGACGGCGGAGAAAGAGCGTATTGCCCGCAAGGTCGCCAGCCAGATCCCAAACGGGGCGACGCTGTTTATTGATATCGGCACCACGCCGGAAGCGGTCGCCCATGCGCTGCTGGATCATGAGAACCTGCGTGTGGTCACCAACAACCTGAACGTGGCTAACACCCTGATGCAGAAAGACGATTTCCGCATCATCCTCGCGGGTGGGGAGCTGCGCAGCCGCGACGGCGGAATTATTGGCGAAGCCACCCTCGATTTTATCTCTCAGTTCCGCCTCGACTTCGGCATTCTGGGGATCAGCGGCATCGACAGCGACGGCTCGCTGCTGGAATTTGATTACCACGAGGTGCGCACCAAGCGCGCGATCATTGAAAACTCGCGCCACGTGATGCTGGTGGTGGATCATTCGAAGTTTGGCCGAAACGCGATGGTGAACATGGGCAGCATCAGCATGGTGGATGCAGTCTATACCGACGTGATGCCGCCGGCGGGCGTGATGCAGGTAATTAAAGATAATAATTTGCAGCTGGAATTGTGCTAACGGTTGTGTCGGGTGGCGCTGCGCTTACCCGACCTACAACACCCGTAGGCCCGTGCAAGCGTAGCGCCGCCGGGCAATGAATTACACTCCGTACCCCATCATCTTCAACAGCTGCTGTGCATGCTGTACCGCATCCTGACGATGCGCCACGCCCAGCTTCTGGTACAGGTTGCGGATATGCGTTTTGATGGTGGTCGCCGCCACCGCCAGCTCGCCGGCAATCTGCTCGTTGCTGTAGCCTGAATAGATCAGCCCCAGAACCTGCCATTCGCGCTGGGTGAGCGGGCTGGTGCGGATAAGCTCCGGCACTTCCGGGTGGTTCAGCAGACGTTCAACGAAGTTCTCATCAAAATGCGCGAACTTGTGCCGATGATGCTGGTTAATCTCGCGCAGAATGCGCTGGGCGCGATGTTGATCCAGCTCCGGCAGCGTGTTGAGCTGAATAAGCTGACGCAGCTGCTGGGCCATCACTTCACCTTCAATAACAAAGTGGCTGATAAACCCGGTGCGGTTTGCCAGCTGTAGCGCCTCCAGCAGCACGCGCTGGGCATCGTTTTTACGACCCGCCTGCCAGTAGAGCTGGTTCTGCAGCAGCAGGTTGCGGTTCAGATCGCTCATCAGGCGCAGGCTGCGCGCGTTCTCGTTCAGCTCTTCCAGCACAATCTCAGCAGGCTCTAATTCACCGAGCAGGATCTGCGCGCGGGCAATGTTGCGCCACTGGCTCTGCAGGAAGTGGTTGTTGGCAAATTCCGGTTTTGGCGTCTGACGCAGCCAGTTGGCGGCGGATTTTTTATCGCCGGTCATCTGCCAGTAAATCACCCGGACCTTATCGGCGTTTGACACCCAGTCACTATGATACTGACCGTTGCCGAGCAGGTTTTCCAGGCGGTTAAGATGGTTGCGGGCGTTATCGAGATCGCCGCGCGCCAGCGAGCACTGCACCAGCAGCGCCAGACACTGCAGCTGCTGCTGAGGCTGGAAGCTGGAAAGAACATCCACACCCTGGCGGGCGCAGCTTTCTGCTTCATCCAGACGCGACCATGCCCACAGCAGCTGAGCGCGAATACGCAACAGGAACTCGTGCATCGGCAACTGTTCCAGGTGCTGTTCACGAATCAGCTGGAACGCTTTTTCCTGGTTTTCCCAGGCAGCCTGCAGGAACCCCTGCGCGAATAAAATCTCGCTCTGCTGGATCAGGCTCCACAGCGCGTAGTGCCAGACATCATGACGACGCGCCATCTGTTCGGTTTGTTGCATCAGTGAAAGCGAACGCGTGAGGTCACCTTTGCAGTGCAGCACTTCGCCGTGTACGGAGGTCGCCACGATGCGGCTGTAGAAGTTGGCCAGCGGCAGTTCATCCAGCGCGACCATCGCCAGCCGTTCCGCTTCGTCCGGGTCGCCATCGTTAATGGCCACCTGAGCGCGCAGCGCGTTGAACTCGCCGTGCAGGGTGGTATCCATCTCGCTTTCCATCTCCTGCTCGGCACGCGCCAGCAGGGTGTTCACTTCGCTGTAGCGATGCTGGCTCTGCATCAGCCAGGCCTGCAGCAGCACCAGACGCGGATTCTCCAGCAGGCTTTCCCACGGCAGGGCTTTGAGGGACTCTTCCAGCAGCGTCAGCTCGCTGTGGTTAAACAGGCCCCACGCATGATTGAGGAGGATATCGCGCAGCATGCTGGCATCCCCGGCAGCGAGCGCGTGGTGGATGGCCTCGCTCGGGAAGCCCTGTGCCATCCAGCTTTCGGCAGCGGCGCGGTGGATCTCCGGCAGTTCAACCGCCAGCTCCCACTGACAGCGCTGGCGCAGGAAGCTACCAAACAGCGGATGATAGCTAAACCACTCGCCGGGATCGTCCATGCGCGTCAGGAAAAGGCCCTGACGTTCAATTTCTTCGAGCTGCAGCTGACCGTTTTCACAGCCCGTCACCCGCACGATGAGGGCATCGTTCATGGAGCGCAGCAGCGAGCTTTTCAGCAGGAAATTACGCGTCGAGGGATCGACACTGTTCAGCACCTCGTCCACCAGGTAATCAGAGAGGTGGCTGGCGTTGATGCCAGCCAGACGCCGCGCTGACTGATGGGCTGGACTGTTGTTTTGCCGGGCAGAGAGGGCGATGAGCTGCAGCGCCGTGGCCCAGCCCGCGACGTCATCACACAGGCGGCTGCTTTCAGCGGCCTCAATGGGTGAGGTCAGGCGGCAGTCAAAGAACTGTTTTGCTTCCTGGTGGGTAAAGGCCAGCTGCTGGCTACCCACTTCCAGAAGCTGATCGCGCACGCGCAGGTTGGCAATACCCAACTGCGGCAGGTTGCGTGACAGCACCACTAACGTCAGGTTTTCCGGCTGATGGCGCAGGAAGAAACGCATTGATTCATGAATCACCGGGTTAGTGATGAGATGGTAATCATCAATCACCACGTAAAGCGGGCGATGCCATTCAGCCAGTTCGATAAACAGCTGAGAGAAAAGGGAGGACAGGCTGGCGTACTGGCGCTTTTGCACCATCACCTCACTGGCAACGCAGTGTCCATGGGTGGCTTGCTGTATCGCGGCAATCAGATAGCTGGCAAAACGCTCCTGCTGGTTATCGCCCTCATCAAGAGAGTACCAGCCAAGATCGCTCTTACCTGCGGCCCATTGCGAAATGAGCGTTGTTTTTCCATAACCTGCAGGGCTCGTAACCAGCGCCAGTCGGAAATTATGCGCGCCGGAAAGTTTAGCCAACAGACGCTCGCGGACCACTGTGTGGTCAAGACGAACCGGGCGACTTAATTTAGACGGAATCAACATAGGTTTCACTTCACTGTGGGGAACGAGAGATTTTATTTTTTTTGCGCTTCGTAATTAATGGTTATAAGGTCGGCCAATAAGTTAACTATTGCAAGTTATGTCTGGATTTGGTGGCTGTGAATTTGCACTCTGTCACAAAACATTCAGGCAAAGGAGGGAACTTTCTGAAAAGGTCTTTGATGCCCCGTCAATGCTGGCTTGTATGGCTGTGCTGTGGCTGCGCTGAAACTGGTTTCAGAAAGGGATAGTGACGTCGAATTTAATATACTTCTGGTAAAGTTAAGGGAGATTAATAATCTCCTTAGCGATTTCCCGATTGCCGAAATATTATTCTACGTAAGTAATTATTTCGGCGGGGTTTAATTTCACCCGAAACCGCATTTCATTTCTTTGACATTCTCCTCGGTTACTTTTTTATCTTCCGGGCACACTCGAACTATGCTCTGAGAGTGGCCTTGATCACACTTTTCTGCTCATCCCCGCTACTCCTCCCTGTCTAATCCCCCTCGGGAGGAGGAAGAGGGGAAATGAGCCAGGCACACTAGCGCCAACTTGTGTTTTCTTTCTAAAGGATGCCGATCCCCTATGTCACAGCCTACCTTCAACAAAGCTCAATTCCAGGCTGCCCTGACGCGTCAGTGGCAGCGTTTTGGCCTTCATGCTGCAAACGAGATGACGCCTCACCAGTGGTGGCAGGCAGTGAGCGGTGCGCTCGCAGAGCAGCTGGATGCTCGACCCCTGGCAAAACCGGTAAAAGGCCAGCGCCATGTAAACTACATTTCAATGGAATTCCTGATTGGCCGTCTGACGGGCAACAACCTGTTGAACCTCGGCTGGTATCAGGAGGTCGGTGACGTCCTTAAAGAACACGACATTAACCTGACCGACCTGCTGGAAGAAGAGATTGACCCGGCGCTGGGCAACGGCGGCCTGGGACGCCTGGCGGCCTGCTTCCTTGACTCCATGGCGACCGTCGGCCAGTCGGCGATTGGCTACGGCCTGAACTACCAGTACGGCCTGTTCCGTCAGTCGTTTGCTGACGGCCACCAGATGGAAGCGCCGGACGACTGGCATCGCAATACCTATCCGTGGTTCCGCCATAACGCGCAGCTTGACGTGCAGGTTGGCATTGGCGGGAAAGTGACGAAACAAGGTCTCTGGGAACCGGCGTTCACCATCACCGGCGAAGCCTGGGATCTGCCGGTGCTTGGCTACCGTAACGGCGTGGCGCAGCCGCTGCGTCTGTGGCAGGCGAAACACGCCCACCCGTTTAACCTGACTAAATTCAACGACGGCGATTTCCTGCGGGCCGAGCAGCAGGGCATCGACGCCGAGAAGCTGACCAAAGTCCTCTATCCGAACGACAACCACCTGGCCGGTAAAAAGCTGCGCCTGATGCAGCAGTACTTCCAGTGCGCCTGCTCCGTGGCGGACATTCTGCGTCGCCATCACCTGGCGGGCCGCAAGCTGGCGCAGCTGCCGGACTTCGAAGTGATTCAGCTCAACGACACGCACCCGACCATTGCCATCCCGGAACTGCTGCGCGTGCTGATCGACGAGCATCAGCTGAGCTGGGACGACGCCTGGGCCATTACCAGCCGTACCTTTGCCTACACCAACCACACGCTGATGCCAGAAGCGCTGGAGTGCTGGGATGAGAAGCTGGTGAAAACGCTGCTGCCGCGCCACATGCAGATCATCAACAAGATTAACGACCAGTTTAAAAAGCTCGTGGACAAGACCTGGCCGGGCAACAAGGCGGTCTGGGCGAAGCTGGCGGTGGTTCATGATAAGCAGGTACGCATGGCGAACATGTGCGTGGTGAGCGGCTTTGCGGTCAACGGCGTGGCGGCGCTGCACTCGGATCTGGTGGTCAAAGATCTGTTCCCGGAATACCACCAGCTGTGGCCAACCAAATTCCACAACGTGACCAATGGCATCACGCCGCGTCGCTGGATCAAGCAGTGCAACCCACTGCTGGCGGGCCTGCTGGACAAGACCCTGAAGAAAGAGTGGGCCAACGATCTGGACCAGCTCATCAACCTGGAAAAATACGCTGATGACGCGACATTCCGCGAGCAGTACCGGGCGATCAAGCTGGAGAACAAGGTTCGCCTGGCGGAGTTTGTGAAAGTGCGTACCGGGATTGAGATCAACCCGAATGCGATTTTCGATATTCAGATCAAACGTCTGCACGAGTACAAACGCCAGCACCTGAACCTGCTGCACATTCTGGCGCTGTACAAAGAGATCCGCGAGAACCCGCAGGCCGATCGCGTCCCGCGCGTGTTCCTGTTCGGTGCGAAAGCGGCCCCGGGCTACTATCTGGCGAAAAACATCATCCTCGCCATCAATAAAGTGGCGGCGGCGATCAACAGCGATCCGAAAGTGGGCGACAAGCTGAAGGTGGTGTTCCTGCCGGATTACTGCGTCTCGGCGGCTGAAATGCTGATCCCGGCGGCAGATATCTCCGAGCAGATCTCAACCGCAGGGAAAGAAGCCTCCGGTACCGGCAACATGAAGCTGGCGCTGAACGGCGCGCTGACCGTCGGCACGCTCGACGGGGCCAATGTCGAAATCGCCGAGAAGGTGGGCGAAGAGAATATCTTTATCTTCGGCCACACCGTGGAAGAGGTGAAAGCCATCAAGGCCAAAGGCTACGACCCGGTGAAGTGGCGTAAGAAAGACAAAGTGCTGGACGCGGTGCTGAAGGAGCTGGAGAGCGGCAAATACAGCGACGGCGACAAGCACGCGTTTGACCAGATGCTGCACAGCATGGACAAACACGGCGGTGACCCGTATCTGGTGATGGCGGACTTCACGGCCTACGTTGAAGCGCAAAAACAGGTCGATGTGCTGTATCGCGACCAGGAAGCGTGGACCCGCGCGTGCATCCTGAACACCGCGCGCTGCGGTATGTTCAGCTCTGACCGCTCAATCCGTGATTATCAGGCCCGTATCTGGCAGGCAAAACGCTAAGGAAGCGCGATGGAGAGTAAACGTCTGGACAGTGCCGCGCAGGCGGCGGGAATTAGCCTCAGTTACATTAATGCTCACGGCAAACCACAGTCTATTGGCGCCGACACCAAAAGACGTTTGCTGGACGCTATGCACAAAACCGACGCGAAAGCGTCGGCTGCGCCGGTGCCGAACGTGAAGGTATTCACTGCAGGCAAAAAGATGCCGCTCGCGGTGGAGGGACGTGGCGAGTTTAGCTGGCTGCTCACGACCGAAGAGGGGCATCAGCATAAAGGCCACGTCACCGGCGGCAAAACGTTAAACCTTCCGGCGAAGCTGCCGGAGGGCTATCACACCCTGACGCTCACCCAGGACGATCGGCGTTTCCACTGCCGGGTGATCGTCGCGCCAAAACGCTGCTACGAGCCGCAGGCGCTGCTTGAAGGCAAAAAGCTGTGGGGTGCCTGCGTGCAGCTCTATACGCTGCGTTCCGACAGCAACTGGGGCATCGGTGATTTTGGCGATCTGAAGAACATGCTGGCATCCGTGGGCGAGCGCGGCGGCGCGTTTATCGGCCTCAACCCGATCCACGCGCTCTATCCGGCCAACCCGGAGAGCGCCAGCCCGTACAGCCCGTCTTCCCGTCGCTGGCTGAACGTGATTTATATTGACGTTAACGCCTTAGATGATTTCAAAAACAGCCAGGAGGCGCAGGCCTGGTGGAAACTCAGCACCACGCAGCAGGCGCTGAAGCAGGCGCGCGAAGCCGACTGGGTGGATTACTCCACCGTCACGGCGCTGAAAATGGCCGCGCTGCGCCTGGCGTGGAAAGGCTTTTCGCAGCGCGATGACGAGCAGATGGCGGCGTTCCGCCAGTTCGTGACGCAGGAGGGCGAGAGCCTGTACTGGCAGGCGGCGTTTGATGCGCTGCATGCGTATCAGGTGAAAGAGGACGAAATGCGCTGGGGCTGGCCGGTCTGGCCTGAAGCGTATCAATCCGTCGACACGCCGGAAGTGAAAGCGTTCTGTAAAAAATATGCCGATGAAGTGGACTTCTACCTGTGGCTGCAGTGGCTGGCGTACAGCCAGTTTGCCGCCTGCTGGCAGGTGAGCCAGGGCTATAAAATGCCGATTGGCCTGTACCGTGACCTGGCCGTGGGCGTGGCGGAAGGCGGCGCGGAAACCTGGTGTGACCGTGAGCTTTACTGCCTGAAGGCCTCCGTGGGGGCACCACCGGATATCCTGGGGCCGCTCGGCCAGAACTGGGGATTACCGCCGATGGATCCGCACGTCATGGCGGCGCGCGCCTACGAGCCGTTCATCGACCTGCTGCGCGCGAACATGCAGAACTGCGGCGCGCTGCGTATCGACCACGTGATGTCCGTGCTGCGCCTGTGGTGGATCCCGTACGGTGAAACGGCGGATCATGGGGCGTACGTGCAGTATCCGGTTGACGATCTGCTGTCGATCCTGGCTCTGGAAAGCAAGCGTCATCAGTGCATGGTGATCGGCGAAGATCTCGGTACCGTGCCGGTGGAAATTGTCAGCAAGCTCCGCGACAGCGGCGTCTACTCCTATAAAGTGCTCTATTTTGAAAACGACCATGAGAAAACCTTCCGCGCGCCGCAAGCGTACCCTGAACAGTCAATGGCAGTCGCGACGACGCATGACCTTCCTACGCTTCGTGGCTATTGGGAAAGCGGCGATCTGACCCTTGGCAAAACGCTGGGCCTGTATCCTGATGAAGAGGTGTTACGCGGCCTGTATCAGGATCGCGAACTCTCCAAACAGGGGCTGCTGGATGCGCTGCACAAGCAGGGCTGTCTGCCAAAACGTGCCGGGCATAAGGCGTCGCTGATGTCCATGACCTCCACGCTCAACCGTGGTTTGCAGCGTTACATTGCCGACAGCAATAGCGCCCTGCTGGGCCTGCAGCCGGAAGACTGGATTGATATGGCGGAGCCGGTGAACATCCCGGGCACCAGCTATCAGTACAAGAACTGGCGTCGCAAGCTGTCCACCACGCTTGAGGCGATGTTTGCCGATGACGGGGTGAACAGGCTGATTAAGGATTTGGATAAGCGGCGAAAAGCTGCCGGGAAGAAGTAATAAAAAAACCCGCCAGTGGCGGGTTTTTTATTATCCGGTAGTGCTCATGTAGGTCGGGTAAGGCGTAGCCGCCACCCGACTTAGGGCATCAGACCACCATATTCAGCAGCAGCACCCCGACCAGACCGCACACCGAAATAATGGTTTCCAGCGCGGACCAGGACTTGATGGTTTCACCGATCGTCAGGTTGAAGTACTCCTTGAACAGCCAGAAGCCCGGGTCGTTAACGTGAGAGAAAATCACGCTACCGGAACCGACGGCGATAACCATCAGCTCAGGGCTCACGCCCGTGGTGGCAATCAACGGCGCAACGATGCCGCCGGCGGTGATCGCCGCAACGGTCGCGGAGCCCAGCGCAATACGCAGAACTGCGGCAATAGACCAGGCCATCAGAAGCGGCGACACGTTGGTTTCATGCATCATCGCGGCGATGTATTTGTCCACGCCGCTGTCGACCAGAACCTGCTTGAAGGCACCGCCACCGCCGATGATCAGGAGCATCATGGCAATGATTTTGATGGAAGAGGTCAGCGTGTCGTTGATCTGATCCATGGAGCGGCCACGGTTCAGACCGAAGGTGAACATCGCGATCAGCACGGCAATCAGCGTTGCCATCACCGGGTCACCCAGGAATTCCGCCACGGACAGGAACGCATGACCTTTCGGCAGGATCATCTCTGCCACGGCGCGCATCGCCATCAGGATCACCGGTACCAGAGAGGTCCAGACGCTGACGCCAAAGCCAGGCATCTCTTCTTCGGCGAAGGTTTTGGCGCTGTACAGACCTTCCGGGATAGGCTTATCAATGCCTTTCAGGAAGCGGGCATAAACCGGACCTGCCAGAATCACCGTCGGGATCGCCAGAATCGTACCGAACAGCAGGGTTTTACCCATATCCGCGTGGAAGATAGTCGCGATAGCGGTTGGACCCGGGTGCGGCGGCAGGAAGCCGTGGGTCACGGACAGCGCCGCGGCCATAGGCACACCGACATACAGCAGCGGGATGCTCGCGGCAGCCGCAATGGTGAACACCAGCGGCAGCATCAATACGAAGCCCACTTCATAGAACAGCGCGAAACCGACGGTAAAGCCGGTTAACACCACTGCCCACTGAATGTTCTTCTTACCAAATTTGTCGATAAGCGTGGTGGCAATACGCTGGGCGCCACCGCAGTCCGCCAGCATTTTACCGAGCATGGCGCCGAAGCCCATGATCAACGCCAGGCTGCCGAGCGTGCCGCCGACACCGGCTTTAATCGAGCTGATAACTTTCACCAGCGGCATCCCCTGCATCAGACCGACTGCAAGCGCCACCAGAACCAGAGCGATAAATCCGTTCATTTTGAAGCGGATCATCAAGAGCAGTAATAACACAACACCGATAGCAACGATGACTAATGGCATGATTTACCTGGCCTTTGAATTGTTATGGGTAACGTCATTGTTTCAACGACAAATTCCGATTGTCCCAACTGGGAACAGAGAAGTAACGGCACTAATACTGATGCCTTTTAAACGATTAAGTTTAGTCGGCTGTTATGAGTGTGTTTAGTGCCCATGAGAATGATACGGGTAACATGGCGTGATTGAGAATCACCCTGGAAGGCAAAATGTGAATTATGAGACGCAGGTCAACATATAGAGGGGAACGAAGAGGGGGGACAGGGTTTTGTAGGCCCGGTAAGCGTCGCGCCACCGGGCAATACAGACGGGCACTGAATCAGTAGTAGGAGTGCTCGCCGCGCTGGTGTTCGGTCAGGTCACGCACGCCTTTCAGTTCCGGGAACTCGTTCAGCAGCTGCTTCTCGATCCCTTCTTTCAGGGTGACATCGACCATTGAACAACCGTTACAACCGCCGCCAAACTGCAGAATGGCAAAACCTTCGTCGGTGATTTCCATCAGGGAAACACGGCCGCCGTGGCCAGCCAGCTGTGGGTTGATCTGGGATTGCAGCAGATACTCAACGCGCTCCATCAGCGGGGCATCGTCAGACACTTTACGCATTTTCGCGTTCGGCGCTTTCAGGGTCAGCTGAGAACCCAGCTGATCGGTGACGAAGTCGATCTCCGCATCTTCAAGATACGGTGCGCTCAGCTCATCAACATAGGCGGTGAGCTGTTCAAATTTAAGGGCAGTGTCGGTGGCTTCCACAGCGTCCGGAGGACAATAAGAAACACCACATTCTGCATTCGGAGTGCCTGGATTAATCACAAACACGCGGATCTGCGTCCCTTCTTCCTGATTTGCCAGCAGTTTGGCAAAGTGCGCTTGTGCAGAATCGGAAATACGGATCATAGCTTTGGCCTAATAGTTGACTAAATTACCTGGGTATAATCATACGCCCATTGAAGAAGGGCTACAAGGTACGGCACAGACACCATACCTGAACCGACGCGGCGCCGCTTTGCAAAAGCAGTCGGGAAAGTTCAGCAACGGTACTGCCTGTGGTGACGACATCATCCACAATCGCGATATGGAGACCGTCGACCGGCAATTCAAGGCGAAAGGCATTTTTGAGGTTTCTTTTGCGAAGCCGGGCGCTGAGCTGATGCTGGATGGCGGTGGCATGAACACGTGTCAGCGCGCGGGCATCATACTGACAGCCAAGCCACCGGGCAAGGGGACGGCAGATCAGGTCACTCTGGTTATAACCCCGCCGCCAGTGCCGACGTCGGTACAGGGGGACATTTACCACCTTGTCGATTTTCGGCAATGCGCGGTGGCGCCGCGCCTGCAAAACCGCCAGCAGTAGCAGTCGGGCAAGGGGCTGAGCCAGCGCACTCTGGCCGGAAAACTTCAGCGCGTGAATCAGCCTGCTCAGCGGCGGAACATAATCATCCACTGCCACCAGCGCACTCCACGGCGGGGATTTTTTCAGGCAGCGGCCGCAGGGCAAAGAGGGATTGGCGGCCGGTAAACCGCATTGTGGACAGGTCCCGATACGCCATTGCAGCGATCGCGTGCAAACGGAGCAGATGCCCCACCCGCTGAGTGCCAGCGGCATTCTGCATAGCCAGCACAACCCAGGTACTGTTAGCATGTGCAACCTCCATGTGAAAAAAGAGAACAGTAACTGATGAAGACGCTGTGGTGGCAGACCGTAGGGACAGGAAATTGCCATCTTGTGCTGCTGCACGGATGGGGCCTGAATGCAGAGATATGGCATTGCATACGTGAGGAACTTGCCTCGCATTTCACGCTGCATCTGGTGGACTTACCCGGCTTTGGCCGCAGCCGCGGTTTTGGGGCCATGTCGCTTGATGAGATGGCACAGCAGGTTCTGGACGCTGCGCCGCAAAACGCTGTCTGGCTGGGCTGGAGCCTGGGCGGGCTGGTGGCAAGCCAGATTGCGCTGTCGCGGCCTGACCGCGTAAAAGCGCTGGTGACGGTGGCGTCGTCGCCCTGTTTTAGCGCGCAGGACGCGTGGCCGGGGATAAAACCCGAGGTACTGGCGGGCTTCCAGCAGCAGCTGAGCGAAGATTTCCAGCGGACCGTAGAGCGGTTCCTCGCCCTGCAGACGATGGGAACTGAAACCGCCCGTAAGGATGCCCGCACGCTGAAGCAAACCGTGCTGTCGCTGCCGATGCCGGAGGTTGAGGTGCTTAATGGCGGTCTTGAGCTGCTGAAAACGGTTGACCTGCGCGCGCCGCTGGCCTCCCTGACGATACCGCATCTGCGTATTTATGGTTACCTTGACGGAATTGTGCCGCGCAAAGTGGCTCCGCTGCTGGATGATCTGTGGCCGAACAGCGAATCGCAGATCATTGCCAAAGCCGCACATGCCCCGTTCATCTCTCATCCGGCGGAGTTTTGTTCAGCGCTCATTGCGTTAAGTCAACGTTTCGACTGATTATTTTCTATCCTGCCTGGAAAAAGTAACACACCGCAACCATACTCCAGATGTCGTTGCGGTTGTTCTGCCTACGATAATCAAAACAACAATCCTATGGAGAGTCAGGCTATGAAACTTGTTACAGGTATTGTCACTTCTCTGGTTATTGGGTCACTGTCATTTGGCGTCTTTGCGGCAAAAGAGCTGGAAAAAGATAAAGTTGCCGGCATGAATCTGACGAAAATTGGTGAGATTACTACGTCTGACACCACTGCGCCGATGGACGCGAGAAAAGAGCTGTCGAAGAAAGCGGATGAGCTGGGCGGAACGTATTACGTCGTCACCAGCGCTGAAAAGCAGACCAAAAACGTACGCGCAACGGCGGACGTCTACAAGTAACACGATAAAGCCGGGCAGCGATGCCCGGCTTTATTAACGCAGTGCCCACCATTCCCTGAGACAGGCCTTTCCTTCCGGACAGCTTTTACAACTGCCGGAGAGACAACCGTCCGGCTCTTCCTGAATCCGCACCGCTTTCCCCATGGCTTCCAGTCTTTCCAGCATGGCATCGATCATCGGCTGCGGCGTATGCAGGCTGAGGCTCAGCTGTTTCGCCTCCATTCGCCCCTGCAGCGCCAGCAGATCACGAACCTGAATCAACGATGCCATGATGTGTGCTCCTTAGTGACAGTCGCCCGCTGGGCTGTTGCAGCAGGTTGCGGCGGTTTTACGGTTTGCCAGCAGGTCGATGTCGACGCGGCTGCGTGCCCGCCGCAGCAGACCGAGAACGACCACGTTGAACAGCACAACCGCAAGAATGCAGACCAGGCTGTAGCGCGGGTGCTGGTTGAAGTTAACGGTTTGATAAAACAGCGTCGCCAGCGAGTAGGCAATGTTTAACCCCCACAGGATGGAGAAACCCATCCAGCCGCGGCTGGACTCGCGGGCAATTGCCCCCATCACGGAGATGCACGGAATATAGAGCAGAACGAAGATAAGATAGCTGTAGGCCGCGGACGCGCTGCCAAATTTCTCGCCCATCACGCCCATGGCACCCGTCGCCATTTCGCCGTCGCCTTTGCTGGCCTCAATCGGGTTCGCCAGCACGCTCAGGCTGAAGGTGTCCTTCAGGCTCTGCCAGGTTTCCTCTACGGCACCCAGCAGCTCATCACCGAGATGAAACTCAGCCGGGTTAAATTCCTGCTCCTGAATGTTCTCGGCGGTGTAGAGCGTATTCAGGGTACCGACAACCACCTCTTTTGCCATCGCGCCGGTAAACAGGCCGACGGTTGCCTGCCAGTTATCCTCATGCACGCCAATCGGTTTGAAGACCGGCGTGATGACGCGGCTGACGGAGGCGAGGGCAGAGTCGTTAATGTTATCCGCTGCCTGTCCACTCAGGGTGAAGCTGTTCAGGGCGCTCAGGAAAACGCTGACGATGACAATCACCTTACCGGCGCGCAGGACGAAGCCTTTCAGGCGCTGCCAGGTCTGGATCGCCAGGCTTTTCAGATGGGGGACGTGGTACACCGGCAGCTCCATCACGAACGGTGACGCCTCACCGCGCATAATGGTGTGCTTGAGCATTAGACCGGTCAGGATCGCCATCACGATGCCCAGGACATACAGCGAGAAGACCGCCAGCGCGCCCTGCTGACCAAAGAAGGCTGCCGCAAAGACCGCAAAGATCGCCAGTCGGGCACCGCAGGACATAAACGGCGCCATCATAATGGTCATCAGACGTTCACGCGGGGCATCCAGCGTGCGCGCGCCCATCACCGACGGCACGTTACAGCCGAAGCCGACGATCAGCGGGACGAAGGATTTACCCGGCAGGCCCAGCGCCTGCATCAGACGATCCATCACGAACGCGGCGCGCGCCATGTAGCCGGAATCTTCCAGGAACGAGAGGAACAGGTACATCATGCCGATCTGCGGCACCAGCGGCAGAACGGTATTGATACCGCCGCCGATCCCCTGCGCGAGGAAGATGGTGAGCCATTCCGGGAAGTGCAGGGTGTAACCTACCCACTGAATGCCGTGGACGAAGACCGCGACGGAACCGGCGTCAAAAATCGGCTGCAGTGCGCCACCGATGTTAATGGCAAGCAGGAACATCACGTACATCACCAGCAGGAAGATGGGCAAACCGAGGAAGCGGTTAAGCACAATCTTATCCACTGCCGCCGTAAAGCGGCTGGGTTCCGCCGTCAGCGCGTTACTGACCACGTCGCAGATCGAGGCGATGGCCTGGTAACGGGCATCGGCGATGTGCAGCGCCGGGTCGTCCAGCTCGTCGCTAAGACGGGCCACCGTCACGTCCAGCTTATCGGCCGCATGCCCGGCGTAAGCGCGGCTGTAGATATCCCCTTCCAGCATCTGCAGGCCAAGCCACAGACGCTGTTTCGCAGGCATAGCGTTATCCATCTCCTGCGCCAGCACGTTGGCTTCACGCAGGAGAGGCTGCGCGTAATGCACCAGTTCAACGTCGCGATTTCCCGCGTGACGGTCAATGGCCAGCTTCAGCGCATCAATACCGCGCGCGCGCGTCGAGACCAGCGGAACGACCGGGCACCCCAGGCGCGCGGAGAGGGCATCGACGTCGATGCGCAGCTTTTGTTTCTCTGCGATATCGAGCATGTTGAGCGCCACGATGCAGGGGATACCCAGCTCCAGCAACTGCAGCGTCAGATAAAGGTTACGCTCGAGGTTTGAGGCGTCGACCACATTGATAAGCAGATCCGCGTCGCCGCCAAGAATATAGTGACAGGCGATTTGCTCATCGAGCGAGGTTTGTGACGAAATGGTGGTTAAGGAGTAGGTGCCGGGAAGGTCAACCAGCGTCACCTGGTTGTCTGTCGTCGTGAACTGGCCCTCTTTACGTTCAACCGTCACGCCCGCCCAGTTGCCCACGCGCTGGCGAGCCCCGGTCAGCTGGTTAAAAAGCGTGGTCTTGCCGGAATTAGGATTGCCAATTAAGCCAATAGTTAACTTTTTCATTTTTTTAGACTCACTGAAACCGCTGGCTTGTTATCGGGATAAGGCTTCGACTTCTATTAACGCGAGGTCTTTTTTACGCAGGACCAGATTCACGCGTCGGGTTTCGATATGAACCGGATCGCCTAACGGCGCCACGCGTACGACCTGGAATGACGAGCCGGGCAGCATGCCCAGCGACAGCAGCTTCTGCCGATAGGCCGGGCTAATTTCGCGGGTAAAACCGGTAATCTTCCATGCACTGTCTGGAGTGAATTGCATAACGCCTGATTCCACGAAAGGTTAAATTATCTACTATGCGATGATAATGAGAATAGTTTTTATCAGCAATATTAAAACTGTGACGGAATGTTGTTTGCGATATTAATTTACGGCCTTTTTGACCTTGCTCAATATTTGCTGAAATGCCGGGAAAACGAAAAGCGGAGTATTTGTTAACGGGGTGATAATTCGCGGTTTAAATATGGCTACACACTATTTATTTTAATTCCCTGCGGCCTGCTTGCCGGGCGGCACTGCGTTTGCCCGGCCTACAAAACCGTAGGCCCGGTAAGCGCAGCGCCACCGGGCATTTATGACCTTAGCGTTTTTTACCCATCGCGGCCGCCAGCGCATCCATCATCGCGCTGTTGCCTGCAGGCTGGGCATCACGTCCACGCGGTTTTGCCGCTTTCGCGGCCGGACGCTGCTGCTCGCGGCCCCCACCGTTGCCGCCGCGGCGCGCGTTGGTGTCACCCGGCTGCTCGTCCAGACGCATGGTGAGCGCGATACGCTTGCGCTGCAGGTCCACTTCCAGCACTTTGACCTTCACGATGTCGCCCGCTTTGACCACGGTGTGCGGGTCTTCAACGAACTTGTCGGCAAGGGATGAGATATGGACCAGGCCATCCTGATGCACGCCGATATCCACGAACGCGCCAAAGTTGGTGACGTTAGTCACCGCACCTTCCAGCACCATGCCTGGCAGCAGGTCGTTCATGGTCTCGATACCGTCAGCAAAGGTCGCGGTTTTGAACTCAGGACGCGGATCGCGGCCCGGTTTTTCCAGCTCTTTGATAATGTCGGTAACGGTTGGCACACCAAATTTGTCGTCGGTGAAATCGACGGCTTTCAGGTTGCGCAGGGCGCTGCTGTCGCCCATGAGATCTTTCAGCGCCTGCTGAGTAGCGGCCAGGATGCGTTCCACCACCGGATACGCTTCCGGGTGAACGGTGGAGGCATCAAGCGGGTTATCGCCGTGGTTGATGCGCAGGAAGCCCGCGCACTGCTCAAACGCTTTTGGCCCCAGACGGCTTACCTTCAGCAACTGCTGACGGTTCTGGAACTGGCCGTTCTCGTCGCGCCAGGCGACGATGTTCTGCGCCATCATGCGGGTTAAGCCCGCCACGCGGGTCAGCAGAGGAACGGAGGCGGTATTCAGGTCAACGCCAACGGCGTTTACGCAGTCTTCCACGACCGCATCCAGCTTGCGCGCCAGCTGAGTCTGGCTCACGTCGTGCTGATACTGGCCCACGCCGATCGATTTCGGATCGATCTTCACCAGTTCCGCCAGCGGATCCTGCAGACGGCGAGCGATCGAGACCGCGCCGCGCAGGGAAACATCCAGGTCCGGGAACTCCTGTGCCGCCAGCTCGGACGCGGAGTAGACGGATGCCCCGGCCTCGCTGACGATCACTTTCTGTGCCGTCACTTTCGGGAACTGCTTCTGCACGTCGAGATAGAAACGCTCGGTTTCGCGGGACGCCGTACCGTTGCCGATGGCGACCAGCTCGACGTTGTATTTTTCGCACAGCGCCGCCACCACGACGGCCGCTTTCGCTGCCTGGCCGGTGTGCGGATAGATGGTGTCGGTGGCGACCAGCTTGCCGGTTCCGTCAACGACAGCGACTTTTACACCGGTACGCAGACCCGGATCGAGACCCATGGTCGCGCGCAGGCCAGCAGGGGCGGCCATCAGCAGGTCGTGCAGGTTGCGGGCGAAGACGTTAATCGCTTCATCTTCAGCACGTTCGCGCACGGTGCCCATCAGCTCGGTTTCGAGGTGCATCAGCACCTTGATGCGCCAGGTCCAGCTCACCACGCCTTTACGCCAGCTATCAGCCGGGGCGTTGTTCAGGCGCAGGCCGAGATGGTCGATGATGATCTGCTCGCAGTGGCTCTCTTTCGGCGGCTCGTCAAACTGCGGGTCGGCGTTCAGGGAGAGCTGCAGCACGCCTTCGTTGCGGCCGCGGAACATTGCCAGCGCGCGGTGGGAAGGGGTGGTGGAAATCGGTTCGTGGTGATCGAAGTAGTCGCGGAATTTCGCGCCTTCTTCCTCTTTACCCGCGACGACGGTAGAGACGATGTGGGCGTTCTTCCACAGGTAATCACGCACTTTGGCGAGCAGGGCAGCGTCTTCGGCGAAGCGCTCCATCAGAATATAGCGCGCGCCGTCGAGGGCAGCCTTGGTGTCCGCTACGCCTGTGTCGGCGTCGATGAATTTCGCCGCTTCGGTATCCGGATCGTGGGACGGTTCGTTCCACAGCAGGTCGGCCAGCGGCTCAAGACCCGCTTCAATCGCAATCTGTCCGCGCGTGCGGCGCTTCGGTTTGTACGGAAGATAGAGGTCTTCGAGTTCGGTTTTGCTCAGGGTGCCATTGATGGCGCTTTCCAGTTCGCTGGTCAGCTTGCCCTGTTCGCCGATGGACTTGAGGATCGCCTGACGACGTTCTTCCAGTTCGCGCAGATAACCGAGACGGGTTTCCAGGTTACGCAGCTGCGTGTCATCCAGACCGCCGGTGACTTCCTTACGATAGCGTGCAATAAACGGCACGGTGTTCCCTTCATCAAGCAGGCGAACGGCAGCTTCTACCTGTTCGGCTCTGGCCTGAAGTTCACCCGCAATAATGCGGCAGAGCGAATCTTTCATCATGGCTTTATCATCTGTTGAGTCGAAAAAATCAGGGGATAGTTATACGGGCTGACACGGCAAAATGCCAGCCGGGGAGGGCGCTCTCGGACTATTTTACGTAGACGATCTCATTAACGTACCAGCTGGCTTCACCGGCTGGGGTCTGCACGACGGCCAGATCGCCCACTTCCTTTTTCAGCAGCGCGCGGGCCATCGGCGAGTCGATGGAGATGTAATCCTTACGACCAAAAATTTCATCGTAGCCGACAATGCGAAAGCGCAGGGTGTCACCGTCGTCGTTTTCAATCTCCACCCATGCGCCGAAGAACACTTTGCCCTCCTGCTGCGGGGAGTAATCGACAATTTTTAGATTTTCGAGGCATTTCGTCAGATAGCGTACCCGGCGGTCAATTTCGCGCAGCCGCTTCTTGTTGTACTGGTAGTCAGCGTTTTCGCTGCGATCGCCCAGGCTCGCGGCCCAGGTCACCTTTTTGGTCACCTCAGGACGCTCTTCGCGCCAGAGGAAATCCATCTCTTTTTTGAGTTTCTCGTACCCTTCGCGGGTGATCAGGGGCGTTTTCATGGTGCTGCCTTTGCTGCCGGTTCTCTGTTTTGCGCACAATACGTACCACACAGTGTAACAGACAGGATTAATAATGATTTATGTGATGAAATGAACAGATAAGCTGCTGTTAAATATGCTTTGTAACAATTTCGACTAGAATTTATACCAGAATTAACTGGTCGAATACGTGCACTTTTTTAGAATACGCTGTTACAAAGACTATCCGAACCTTTGGGAGTACACACAATGCAAGAAAACTACAAAATTCTGGTCGTGGATGACGACATGCGCCTGCGTGCGCTGCTGGAACGTTATCTGACCGAGCAGGGCTTCCAGGTTCGTAGCGTCGCGAACGCTGAGCAGATGGACCGTCTGCTGACCCGTGAATCTTTCCATTTGATGGTTCTCGACCTGATGCTGCCTGGCGAAGATGGACTTTCTATCTGCCGCCGTCTGCGCAGCCAGAGCAATCCGATGCCGATCATCATGGTGACGGCGAAGGGCGAAGAAGTTGACCGTATCGTGGGCCTCGAAATCGGCGCCGACGACTATATTCCAAAACCGTTTAACCCGCGTGAACTGCTGGCACGTATTCGCGCCGTGCTGCGTCGTCAGGCGAACGAACTGCCGGGCGCGCCGTCGCAGGAAGAAGCCGTTATTGCCTTCGGCAAATTCAAGCTGAACCTTGGCACGCGCGAAATGTTCCGTGAAGACGAGCCAATGCCGCTCACCAGCGGCGAGTTTGCGGTCCTGAAAGCGCTGGTCAGCCACCCGCGTGAACCGCTTTCCCGTGACAAGCTGATGAACCTGGCGCGCGGTCGCGAATACTCCGCAATGGAACGCTCTATCGACGTGCAGATCTCCCGCCTGCGCCGCATGGTGGAAGAAGATCCGGCGCATCCTCGTTATATTCAGACCGTATGGGGTCTGGGCTACGTGTTCGTCCCGGACGGCTCTAAAGCATGAGGCGAATGCGCTTCTCGCCGCGAAGCTCGTTTGCCCGCACCCTGTTACTGATCGTCACCCTGCTGTTCGTCAGCTTGGTGACGACCTACCTGGTGGTGTTGAACTTTGCGATCCTGCCGAGCCTCCAGCAGTTCAATAAGGTCCTGGCCTACGAAGTGCGTATGCTGATGACCGATAAGCTGCAACTGGAGGATGGCACGCAGCTCGTCGTTCCCCCGGCATTTCGTCGTGAAATCTACCGTGAACTGGGCATCTCGCTCTACTCGAATGAAGCAGCGGAAGACGCGGGCCTGCGCTGGGCGCAGCACTATGAATTCCTCAGCCAGCAGATGGCGCAACAGCTGGGTGGCCCGACGGAAGTGCGCGTTGAGGTCAACAAAAGCTCGCCCGTCGTCTGGCTGAAAACCTGGCTGTCACCCAACATCTGGGTGCGCGTCCCGCTGACCGAAATTCATCAGGGCGATTTCTCGCCGCTGTTCCGCTATACCCTGGCGATCATGCTGCTGGCGATAGGCGGGGCCTGGCTGTTTATCCGTATACAGAACCGACCGCTGGTCGACCTGGAGCACGCTGCGCTGCAGGTCGGTAAAGGCATTATTCCTCCTCCGCTGCGCGAGTATGGCGCCTCGGAAGTCCGCTCGGTGACGCGTGCGTTTAACCATATGGCGGCAGGCGTGAAGCAGCTGGCGGATGACCGTACGCTGCTGATGGCGGGCGTGAGCCATGACCTGCGCACCCCCCTGACGCGTATCCGTCTGGCGACGGAGATGATGGGAGAAGAGGACGGTTATCTCGCCGAGTCCATCAACAAGGATATCGAAGAGTGCAACGCCATCATCGAGCAGTTCATCGACTACCTGCGCACCGGTCAGGAGATGCCGATGGAGATGGCGGATCTGAACGCGGTGCTGGGCGAAGTGGTGGCAGCGGAAAGCGGCTACGAGCGCGAGATTGATACCGACCTTCAGGCGGGCGAGATCCAGGTACGCATGCACCCGCTCTCCATTAAGCGCGCGGTGGCCAACATGGTGGTTAACGCGGCGCGCTACGGCAACGGCTGGATTAAGGTCAGCAGCGGCTCTGAGCTCAACCGCGCCTGGTTCCAGGTGGAAGACGACGGTCCGGGCATCAAGCCCGAGCAGCGTAAGCATCTGTTCCAGCCGTTTGTGCGCGGCGACAGCGCGCGCAGCACCAGCGGTACGGGCTTAGGCCTGGCGATTGTGCAGCGTATTGTGGATAACCATAACGGGTTGCTGGAGATTGGTACCAGCGAGCGGGGTGGGTTGAGCATTCGCGCCTGGTTGCCGGTTCCGGTGACGCGGGGGCAGGTGAAAGAGAGTTGAAAAAAGGGTGGCACGAGCCACCCTTTTTTGCATGTCGGGTAAGGCGAAGCCGCCACCCGACATGGACTACAGTTTTGGACCCGCACTCACCAGCGCAGCACCCGCCGGGGTATCGGTGTACTTCTCGAAGTTCTCGATAAACAGCTTCGCCAGCGATTCCGCTTTCTCACGCCACTGCTCCGGCGAACCGTACGTATTGCGCGGGTCGAGGATATGCGTATCCACACCCGGCAGCGATGTTGGGATCGCCAGGTCAAACATCGGCAGCGTGAAGGTTTCGGCGTCGTCCAGAGAACCATCCAGAATGGCGTCGATAATGGCGCGGGTATCTTTGATGGAGATACGTTTGCCGGTGCCGTTCCAGCCGGTGTTCACCAGGTATGCCTGCGCGCCGGATGCCTGCATGCGTTTCACCAGCACTTCAGCATACTGCGTCGGGTGCAGCGACAGGAAGGCTGCGCCGAAGCAGGCGGAGAAGGTTGGGGTTGGCTCCGTTACACCGCGCTCGGTACCCGCCAGCTTGGCGGTGAAACCGGAGAGGAAGTGGTACTGCGTCTGGCTGGCCGTCAGGCGAGACACCGGAGGCAGTACGCCGAACGCATCCGCCGTCAGGAAAATAACCTTCGTGGCATGACCCGCTTTAGACACCGGCTTCACGATATTGTCGATGTGGTAGATCGGATAAGAGACGCGGGTGTTTTCCGTTTTCGACGCATCGTCGAAGTCAATGGAGCCGTCGGCACGCACGGTGACGTTTTCCAGCAGCGCATCGCGACGGATCGCGTGGAAGATATCCGGCTCGGCCTCTTCAGACAGGCGAATGGTCTTCGCGTAGCAGCCGCCTTCAAAGTTGAATACGCCGTCGTCATCCCAGCCGTGTTCGTCATCACCAATCAGACGACGTTTTGGATCGGTAGACAGGGTGGTTTTCCCGGTGCCGGAAAGGCCGAAGAAGACCGCCACGTCGCCTTTTTCACCGACGTTAGCCGAGCAGTGCATAGAGGCGATGCCCCGCAGCGGCAGCAGGTAGTTCATGACCGAGAACATCCCTTTCTTCATTTCGCCGCCGTACCAGGTACCGCCGATCAGCTGGATACGCTCGGTCAGGTTGAAGGCAACAAAGTTTTCGGAGTTCAGACCCTGCTCTTTCCACTGTGGGTTGGTGCATTTCGCGCCGTTCATCACGATGAAATCAGGGGTGAAGTCCTGCAGCTCTTCGTCTGTTGGACGAATGAACATGTTTTTCACGAAATGCGCCTGCCAGGCCACTTCGGTGATAAAACGTACGGAGAGACGGGTATCGGCGTTAGCGCCGCAGAAAGCGTCGACAATAAACAAACGCTTGCCGGAAAGTTGATGGGTGACGAGCCCTTTCAGGTGCTGCCAGGTTTCCGGAGAGAGCGGTTTGTTGTCGTTCTTCCCTTTGCCCTTGTCAGCCCACCACAGCGTATCGCGGGTGGTTTCGTCTCGGACGATATACTTATCTTTCGGCGAACGACCGGTAAAGATACCGGTATCGACGGCGATAGCACCAAGATTCGTCAACACACCGCGCTCGTATCCTTCCAGTGCTGGATTGAGCTCTTCCTGATACAGCGTATCGTAGTCGGGGTTGTAGACGACTTCCTGGACGTCGTGAATACCATAAGCCTTGAGATCTTGCGGGGTTAAACCAGTAACACGCATATCACTGCTCCTTAGCCAATATGTACTGCCTGAAATTGTAGGGTTTTTCTGAGGTTGTTTACCGCGACGGGGCTCATAGATTCACGCATCTGGACAAAACCCTTACTAACGGAAAACGCTGCGACTCCAGTCACAGCGCAGGCGGATTATCGCAGGAATCGCTTTTTGGTTGGGGAAAATGTTCCGAAAAGGTTAAAGGCTGGTGATTTTATCGGAAAGAATGTGAATGTAATCGCATACACGTAAGAAAATTACGTAAGAGTTACATTGGGAAAACGATTCAGCTTGGGTGGAGTTTTTTGCCCCTCAGCCCAGCCCTCTCCCCTTTGGGGAGAAGGTTAAGGTGAGGGGAAGAGAGGTTTAGTGAACCTGCGGATCCGCTGGGGAGGCGTTATTGCGGATCTCAGCGATATCCATCGAATTGAACACATAGTGCGTACCGCAGTAGTCACAGTGCATATCAATTTCGCCGTCTTCCGCCATGATGCTGTCGATCTCTTCATCCGGCAGGGTTTTCAGTGCGCCAGCGCAGCGCTCGCGGGAGCAGGTGCACTTAAACTCCACAGACTGCGGGTCGTAGACGGTCACTTCTTCTTCGTGGTACAGACGCCACAGCACGTCGGTCGCCGACAGGTTGAACAGCTCTTCCGCTTTGATGGTTTCGGTCAGCGTCGCCAGGTGCTCAAAATCATTGGTCTGCGCGTCCTGCGCAGGCAGAACCTGCAGCAGCATCCCGCCCGCAGCAGGCTGGCCGTCCACTTCACCGGTGCGGATGAACAGGCGCGTCGGCAACTGTTCAGAACGCATGAAGTAATCTTCCAGGCAGGCTGCGAGGGTATCGCCTTCCAGACCCACCACGCCCTGATAGCGCTCACCTTCCTCTGGGGAGATGGTGATCACCAGGTAGCCATTACCCACCAGCGTTTTGAGGTCAGCATTCTCAGGCACGTCGCCCTGAACGCGCGCCACGCCGCGCATCTGCTGCTGGTTATTGCCGTTGATGACCGCCAGCGTCATCGGGCCGTCACCCTGCAGCTGCACGGTGATATCACCGGCAAATTTCAGCGTCGCCGTCAGCAGGCTGGTGGCAACCAGCAGTTCGCCCAACAGGGTCTTCACCGGCAGCGGGTAGTTGTGGTTTTCCAGAATCTGTTTCCAGGTTTCGGATACGGTGACCAGCTCGCCGCGCACGGCGAATTGTTCAAACAGATAGCGGTGTAATTGGTCGTGTTGGGCCATAATAGTCTCTCGTGCAGGTGAGGGTTACTCGGTCTCACCGTGTTTAAATTTCATCAGATCGCGGCGCTCTTTTTTGTCCGGTCGCCGGTCCGGGTGGGGCATGGTCAGCGCATTCATTTTGCGCGCCAGCGCGGTCTTCTCGCGCTTTTTTATGCTTTCCGCCGTCTCTTCATAAAGCAGTACGGCTTCGGCTGCCGGCCGTCGTTGTTCGGTAATGGCTTTAATCACTACCGTACGTTCATCGTTGCCCTGACGCAGCGTTAAGGTGGCATTCAGCTCAACCAGCTTGCTTGGTTTGCTGCGCTGGCCGTTGTAATGCACTTTTCCGCCGTCAATCATCTCGCGGGCAAGGGCGCGCGTCTTATAAAAACGCGCCGCCCACAGCCATTTATCCAGTCTTACCCCGTCAGAGGGTTTTTCTTTCATGGCCTCTCCTTCACGGTCAGTGAGGGGATCATCTGGCGATAGTCGTTCAGTCCCGGATGGCGCAGATAGCTTTTTTCAGCCAGGCCAGAGTCAGGATTGGTGACGCCCAGACAATAGCGAATGCCAAACTTAGCCGCGGAATCCAGAATGGGTTCGCTGTCATCAATGAACAGCGTGCGTTCCGGCTGCAAACCCGTCTCTTCCTTCACCGCATGCCACAACCGCTGATCCTCTTTCGGATAACCAAATGTGTGGGTGGAAAGTAATAAATCAAGGTGTGATGCCAGACCCGTATGCTCCAGCTTCACGGCCAGGTTATGGGGATGCGCGTTGGTCAGCAAAATGCGGCGCTTGCCGCTTGCTTTCAGCGCGTCCAGGAACGGAACCGTATCCTCGCGCAGCACGGCGCGTGGACCCTGGGCGGTGGTCATGGCACAAATATCCAGACCGAGGCGCTCGCTCCAGTAGTCAAGACAGTACCAGTTTAGCGTATGTTGCACGGCACTATATTGCGAACGAATGAATGCCTGCGCTTCTGCCGGGGAGATCCCCTGCTGCTCGCCATAGGTTTCTGGAACCAGCGTTTGCCAGAAATAGTTATCAAAGGCGAGATCGAGCAGCGTGCCGTCCATATCCAGCAGAACGGTATCAACCTCCTGCCAGGCGATATCAAGATGCATAAGGGGAACTCCAGCCAGAAGAAACGTGCGCGACAGGGTAGCACATCTTGTCGCGCAACGACGTTATCAGATCAGGCTCTCAGAGGAGGGGATCAGCTTAGGATTGAGGCAGTTTTCGTAATATTGCTGGATCTCGGCAAGCCGGGTGCGCGAGCGCTGGTAGCGGCGCAGGGCCATAAAGCCGTTCCAGAAAATGGCGATCAGCATTGCGGTCATCAGCAGAGAGGTGCCGATGTAACGCCATAGCCCTGCGCTATCCGGCATCCGGTGCAGGCCGATATGGCGAGTACCGTTGGCGTCGGTGTAGAGGCTTGTGACGATCCCTTCGGCACTGAACGGCGTTTGCATCAGCATCTGCGCCAGGCGCTGGAATTGGCTCCACTGCTCCTGCGCCGGGTAGTCGTAAAGCGCAACCTGCGGGTAAGGCTGATCGACCAGGTCGCTGCCCTCATCGCTGACAATCACAAACCCGCCCGGTGCCGGGCTGTTCAGCGCTTGAGCCGCTCGGGTGGTCTCGCGCATCATGAACGGCGACGTGGAGGTGGCGACCAGGTTATCCAGCGATTCAGCGCTCACCGGACGCAGCAGCACGTTGACGCCATCCAGCCGTCCCGCTTCGGCGCGTTTCACCAGCGAGTCCCAGTCTTTACTGTTCCCCAGGTTTACCAGGGCATTTTTAAGACGTATGCACTCATCCTGCGAAGAACAGAGATCCTGCGTTTTCAGAACGATGTCACCAAAATCATCCAGCAGAACCATGCCTGACTTTTGAATGGCCGAGCGCAGCGCGGGGCTGACGCGCGAATCATCGTCCGGTTTCGGGTGCAGCTGGCGGTTAACCGTCTGGGTAAGGGCCGTGGCTTTATTCACCACTTCGGATTCCGGCAGCGGCAGCGGCGGTGCGTCGTTCCAGATAATTTGCGAGCAATCGAACGGCATGAACGGTGAGTTCTGGCGCGTGTTCCACGCCCCCGGCGTGTGAATATTACACATCCCGGTTCCCTTCAGGCGCAGCGTGTCTCCCACGCGGACACCGGCTTCATCCAGCTTGTTGACGCTGGTCGCTTCAATGGTTTGCGCCCCTTTGATCCACGACAGGGTGAATTTGATGGGCATATCCAGCGGCACGAAAAGCAGCAGCATGACTAAGACCAGCGCCGCGCCTCCGGCAATGACCGTGCTGCGAAGCCAGTGCTGAAGCGGGAAATTTTTCACTTCATCATGCAGGGATAAGAAGCGCCCCTGACGCACAACGTGGCGGTCAAGGTAGATATCAATATCGGTTTTCTGGCCCAGGTCCTGCGCAATCCACGGTTGCCAGTGGCGCGGGTAGATCAGGTCAATAATTCCGAGCGAAATATTGTTGAGATGTTCCTGATCGTTTTCACCGAACAGACCCCAGCGCTTTGGCGTACCGCGCAGGCAGTGGATCTCGCGCAACGAGGTTTTGGCCGGTGGAGCAAAGAGCCCCCACAGTCCGCCCGCCAGCAGCAGCACCGCACCGCCCGCCAGCCAGGGGACAAACACATCCGGCGTCAGCAGGCAGATAAAAAAGAGCAGGAAAGCGGCGACGATCAGCAGAGCTTCACGAATGCCGTCCGGGCGGCTCAGGGCGTATTCTTCATGGGTTTCCTGGCGAATGTTCAGCAGTTCGATCTGCTCTGTCTCTTCGCCACGAATGGAGGCCTGCGTTGAACTGGCGCGTTCCAGCGCAAAACGTGGGGCTTCCTGAAGATATTCATTCAGCGTGTGGCCGTTAAGCGAGATAACCAGAGGCAACGAATCGGTGTGAATCAGCTCAACGCTGTTTTCGTCATTAATGTATTGCTCCCATGACGGAGGCAGATGCACTTCGACGGAATCCAGGTAATAGCGCCATTTGTTGGGGTCATCAGTGGTAATGCCGTAGCGCGTGATGGAACGCGTCACGCAGAGCACGGTGTCGCTTTGCGCATTAAGCTTTAGCGCGACGGGCGCAGTGGTGGCTCCCGTTGGCCCAGGCGTGAGCTGAGAACGGTTCAGGATTTCGAGATAGTTTTCAACTGCATCGCGCTCTTCTTGCGTGAGTTTACGCGTGGTCGCGCCCGCAAATGCATTTAAAAAGGGCAGACGATAACGTCGCTGTACGCGACGCCTGTACAACCACCCTGCAACCAATGCGCCGGCCAGCATAGCAGCGAGAACAATCAAAATGGTGCTCATGCTTTCCCCATCTTACTTATCTTCTTACAGGTGTAGTCAGTAGCACCTTTACATTGAATGAGTGTCTGTGGTTGGCTATCGGCAAGTATGGAGTCGAACTTGAGCATTCTGAAGCGCATCCCAGTGACCGGTGATGATAGCAAAGCCTGTTATGGCGCGATATCAGCAAATTCCTGGAAACATTTCAACCTCTTGACATTTGTTTTGAATTGAGGATTGATCCCAAATACGTTGCATAAATGTAAATAAAGAACAATTGACATTGCCGAAACCGTGCGGCGTATCGCACAATAACCCCAGTTCTCACTGCTAAGACCCATCAAGATGAGCAAACCACTACAAAAACCCACCATTCTGAATGTTGAAACTGTCGCCAAATCGCGCCTGTTTAATGTCGAAAGTGTGGATCTGGAGTTCAGCAACGGTGTGCGTCGCGTTTATGAACGTATGCGCCCCTCGTCGCGCGAAGCGGTGATGATTGTGCCGATTGTCGACGATCATCTGATTTTGATCCGCGAATACGCGGTGGGAACGGAATCTTACGAGCTTGGGTTCTCGAAAGGGCTCATCGACCCGGGTGAAACCGTCTTTGAAGCGGCCAACCGCGAGCTGAAAGAAGAGGTGGGCTTCGGGGCGAATGAGCTTTCATTCCTGAAAAAACTGAGCATGGCGCCGTCCTATTTTTCCAGCAAAATGAATATCGTGGTGGCGGAAGATCTCTATCCTGAATCGCTGGAAGGGGATGAGCCGGAGCCGCTGCCGCAGGTTCGCTGGCCGCTGGCGCACCTGATGGATCTGCTGGAAGACCCTGACTTTAATGAGGCTCGCAACGTGAGCGCACTGTTCCTGGTACGGGAGTGGTTGAAGGGGCAGGGGCGACTGTAGGCCATAAAAAAAGCCGGGTGGCGGCTTCGCCTTACCCGGCTTACGATGCTTTGCCCGGTTTTTACCGGGCATTTTTATTTTTAGAACAGCTCGTGCGTTTCGCCGTTATCGATGATCTCTGTACCCACCTCGTGCACCGCCTGTGTGGTTGGCTGCGTGCCCTCAATGAAATACTCTTCGCGACTGTTACCGCCGTTGGCGAGCTGGCCCGTGCTGCGGTCGATATTGACCGTCACCACGCCCGGCGGTGGCGTCAGCGGCTGCTCCGGCACGCCTTCAAGAACGGACTTCATGTAGGCGTCCCAGGCCGGTTGCGCGCTCTTCGCACCGCCTTCGTAGCCGGAAATCTGATCTTTAATCGCGCCGGATGCCGTGGTACGCCCTAAATCGCGGCGGTGATCGTCGAAGCCGATCCAGACCGAGGTCACCACGCCGGGACCGTAACCGGAGAACCACGCGTCTTTCGAGCTGTTGGTTGTCCCCGTTTTACCGCCGATATCATGGCGCTGCAGATCGCGCCCTGCGCGCCAGCCGGTACCCTGCCAGCCTGGCTCACCGAAGATATTGGTGTTCAGCGCACTCTTGATCAGGAACGACAGCGGCGTGTTGATCACATGCGGGGCGTACTCCTGCGCGCCGGTCTGCGCGACCAGCGCCTGGTTCGCCTGCTCGAGCTGCGGCTGCGGCACCACGCCGCTCTGCTGCTCCTGCGACACGGCAGGGTCTTCCATGTCCTTATTCTCAAGCACCTCGGATTTCGGCGTATTGCCATAAATGACCGGAATATCGCAGTCAGGGCAGGCAATTTTCGGCTTCGCCTCGAACAGCACGCCGCCCTGATCGTTCTCGATCTTGCTGATGAAGTACGGGTCAATCAGGAAGCCGCCGTTGGCCATCACCGAGTATCCGCGCGCGACCTGAAGCGGCGTAAAGGAGGCTGAGCCTAACGCCAGCGACTCGGTGCGAACGATGTTCTGCGCCGGGAAACCGAAGCGCTGCAGATACTCTGCGGCATAGTCGACGCCCATCGCGCGCATGGCACGCACCATCACCACGTTTTTCGACTGTCCCAGACCCTGACGAAGGCGAATCGGGCCGGCATACTCCGCAGGGGAGTTCTTCGGCTGCCAGTCGGAACCCGCACCCGCATCCCAGCGGGAGATCGGCACGTCGTTGAGGATGCTGGCGAGGGTCAGCCCCTTATCCATCGCGGCCGTGTAGAGGAACGGTTTGATATTGGAACCGACCTGACGCAGCGCCTGGGTGGCGCGGTTAAATTTGCTCTGGTTGAAATCGAACCCGCCGACCAGGGCCAGTACAGCGCCGTTCTGCGGATTGATAGAAACCAGGGCCGAGTTGACGTCCGGCACCTGCGCCAGCCACCAGGATTCGCCGACCTTGCGCACCCAGATTTGCTGCCCGGTCTGTACCGCATCGGTCACTTTACGCGGCGTGGCGCCCTGCAGGGTATCCGAGCGGTACGGACGCGCCCAACGGATACCGTCCATGCGCAGGGAGACGGACGTACCGTCCGCGAGCGTTGCAACGGCTTCCTGAGGATCGGCCTGCGTCACCACCGCAGGAAGGAGCGGACCGTAGGTAGGCAGCGCTCTCAGCGTACTGGTGATTTTTTTGCTGTCCCACGCGCTTTCGCCCACCTTCCAGAGCACGTTTGACGGGCCGCGATAGCCGTGACGCATATCGTAGTCCATCACGTTGTTGCGTACCGCTTCCTGCGCCGCCTGCTGCACTTTACGGGTGACGGTGGTGTACACGCGATAGCCATCTTCATAGGCCTTGTCGCCATAGCGATTCACCATCTCCTGGCGAACCATTTCGGTCAGGTAAGGTGCTGAGAAGGCGATCTCCGGGGCGTGGTAGTTAGCGTCAATGACGTCGTTGCGCGCCTGGTCATACTCGCTCTGGCTGATATAGCCTTCGCTCAGCATACGTGACAGAACGACGTTACGACGGGCAGTGGCGCGGTCGAGCGAGTAGAGCGGGTTAAACGTGGACGGCGCTTTTGGCAAACCGGCGATGGTGGCCATTTCGCTTAGGGTGAGCTGCTCAACAGGCTTACCGAAGTACACCTGCGCGGCCGCCCCCACGCCATAGGCACGGTAGCCCAGGTAGATTTTATTGAGGTACAGCTCAAGGATCTCGTCTTTGCTCAACAGCTGCTCAATACGGATCGCAAGGAACACCTCTTTGATCTTACGGGTCAGCGTCTTTTCAGGGCTGAGGAAGAAGTTACGCGCCAGCTGCTGCGTAATGGTGCTCGCCCCCTGAGAGGCGTGACCTGAGAACAGCGCAATGCTCGCGGCACGGAAAATCCCCACCGGATCGACACCGTGGTGCTCGTAAAAACGGCTGTCCTCCGTGGCGATAAAGGCTTTCACCATCACGGGGGGGATTTGGTTTAAGGTCAACGGAATACGACGCTTCTCGCCATACTGCGCCATGAGCTCGCCATCGGCGCTATAGACCTGCATCGGGATCTGGAGTCGCACATCGCGAAGCGTGGCGACATCAGGTAGCTGTGGCTCAATATATTTGTACAAACCGTAAATCGAGCCTGCTCCCAGCAGAATGCAACAGACTGCAAGGATGAATAAATACTTTACGAACTTCACCGGAGATTTCCCATTTGGTTTCACTTGGGCAGTTTCTAAACAATCGCGCGGTAGTATAAAGGCAAGCCTGATTCATTGATATAGCCGTCAGGGCGACGGGCGATAAGGAGATCGTGAAGCATGGCCTTCAAAACATGGCAAACGGGCGTTCATATTCAACAGGATAGGGTGCTGATCGTGGCGCTGGCCCGGGAGAAGTCCGGCTGGCGCCTGCGGCGCTGGTGGGTAATCCCACTGGCCAAAGACATCATTCGTGACGGCAAAATTTGTCAGCCAGAACAGCTGGTTGATGCGTTACGCGACTGGCGAAAAACGCTGCCGCACGCCCATCGGGTGTTCCTCTCTTTTCCGGCAGCACGCACCCTGCAGCGCTCACTTCCCCGTCCAACCGTTGCGCTGCGCGACAGCGAGCAGCTCTCATGGCTTGGCGCCGCGCTCGCCCGCGAACTGGAGATGTCTGTCGATACGCTCTGTTTCGATTACGCGCAGGATACTTTCAGCAATACCTTTCACGTGACGGCCGCACAAAACAAGGAGGTCGACACCCTTCTGGCGCTGGCGAAAACGCTGCGTTTGCGGCTGGTGACCATTACCCCGGATGCCAGCGCGCTGACGAATCTTCTTCCTGCGCTGGCACCGGCGCAGTGCGTCGCCTGGCGGGACGATCGGCAGTGGCTCTGGGCGATGCGCCACCAGTGGGGACGCCGCTTAACTACCGAAGCAGAAAACGTGGCCGAACTGGCGGCGCTGCTGGCTCTGGGGCCAAATGACATCGCGCTGTTTGATCGCCAACGTGACCCGTGGGAAATCCTGGCGCGCTGTCATGCTCCGCTGCCGGAATGCGGCGCTGATTATACCGTTGCGCTGGCGTTGGCCATGAGCGAGGTGCCCGAATGAGCATCCTGAACTTTCTGCCCTGGCGACAGCAGCGGCGTACGCGATGCCTGCGTTTCTGGGGCGCAATGTGTGTCGGCACAGTGCTGTTGCTGTTCGTGGTCTTTTTCTGTCTGCGGATGAACCAGCTCGTGAGGCTGCATGCGCTGCAAACGGATCTGACGGGAATGCAGTCCGTGCAGCACGCGCTTGTCGCCCGTCAAAGACTGACCGCACAGGCGCAAATGCCCGTGCAGACCCTGCAACGACGCGCATGGCAACCGGTGCTGGAATCCCTTTCCAGCGCCATTCCGGCACAGGTCTGGCTGACAGAGCTGCGCTATCAGCCGCCTGCGCTGATATTGACCGGTTATGCCCTCACCCTGCCGGCCCTCTCTGCCCTGCGCGATGGGCTGGGACAACTCGCGGGCTTTACGTCCGGGACGGCGGGTGAGCTTCGGCAGGATAGCCGGGGGCACTGGCTGTTTACGCTGCATCTCAAAAGCGAGGAGTAAGGCGTGAATACCCTGGTAGAACGCTGGTGCGAAAGCCGTCCCCGGCATCGGGTACTCTGCTGGTGCCTGGGGAGTCTCCTGGCAGGACTGGTCGCGTGGGGGGCGTTGCTCAGACCGGTAGACAAGCAGTGTGCTGAACAACAACGCCAGCTGATTGAAGATGTGAGGACGAACGCGGCGTTATGGCCTGCCGTCAGAAAGATGCCGTTTCGTCCGGACGCTGTAAAAGCACGGGCGCTGACGCCGTTCTCCCCGCTCAATTTTCAGGGCGATGAGACGACGCTGGTTCACTGGAAGCCGCTGCAAAATGGAGGGGAGCTGGCGCTGGATGCGGAGTGGCAGGCCATTCCGGAGCTTTTTTCCCGGCTGGCACAGCAGGATGTGCAGATCGCGGCTTTCACGATTTCGCCACAAGGTTCGGCGTTACGCCTGCAGCTGGAGCTGGAACATGCGGAATAGCGCGCGATTTTTGCTGGTTTGCTCAGTGCTGCTATTAACCGGTATGCGCGATCCGTTTCGTCCCCCGGACGATCCTTGCGCCATTGGCGAGCTGGCGCAGTGGCACTTTCGCGGCATGGTGGAAGGGCAGGAGACTATCGGCATTTTACAGGATGGGCAAAAGCGCTGGTACCGGCTGAAAACGCATGAGCGCTTCCCGTCAGGCTGGAGGATAACAGCCATCAATGCAGCGGAGCTGGCAGTTGATGTGGGTGACACCTGTGACTCGGGAAAATGGACGTGGCAACGAGAAGGAACGGACAAAAATGAATTTACGGATAATGCTGTGGCTGCTGGCGTTCAGCCATCCCCTGTGGGCCGCCGAGCCAAAACCGGTCACGCTGGTGGTGGATGACGTTCCTGTGGTTCAGGTGTTACAGGCCCTGGTCGCACAGGAGAACCGTAATCTGGTGGTATCGCCTGATGTCAGCGGCACGCTTTCGCTAAACCTGACGCGCGTCCCCTGGCGGCAGGCGTTACGGACGGTTGTCACCAGTGCCGGACTCGTCTTGCGCGAGGAAGGCGGCATTTTTTATGTGCATACCGCGGCCTGGCAGCGTGAGCAGCGGGAGCGTTCAGAGCAGGAACAGGCGCGTCGACAGCTTGATGCCCCGCTGGTCACTCAGGGCATTCCCTTTTCCTATGCCGACGCCGGGGAGCTGCAAAAAGCCGCGGAAAAACTCCTGAGCCCAAAGGGGAGTTTGTCTGTCGACACGCGTACCAACCGTCTGCTGATCCGCGATAACCAGACGGTGGTGGAAACGCTGCAGCGCTGGGCCGCCCAGATGGATATTCCTATCGAGCAGGTCGAACTGGCGGCGCATATTGTGACCATTAACGAAAAAAGCCTGCGTGAGCTTGGGGTGAAGTGGAATCTCGCCGACGCGACCGACGCGGGCAAGGTTGGACAGCTCACGACGCTGGGCAGCGATCTTTCCGTCGCCAGCGCCACCAGCCACGTGGGTTTTAATATCGGGAGGATCAATGGTCGGCTGCTGGATCTGGAGCTCTCAGCGCTGGAGCAAAAACAGCAGGTCGATATCATCGCCAGCCCGCGGCTGCTGGCCTCGCACGGGCAACCGGCCAGTATCAAGCAGGGCAGCGAAATTCCGTATCAGGTCTCAAGCGGGGAAAGCGGCGCCACCTCCGTTGAGTTTAAAGAGGCGGTACTCGGAATGGAGGTCACACCGGTGGTCTTACCGGGGGGACGCGTGCGCCTGAAACTACACATCAGCGAAAATATGCCGGGACAGGTTCTGCAGCAGGCCGATGGCGAAACGCTGGCTATCGACAAGCAGGAGATAGAAACCCAGGTGGAGGTAAAAAGTGGAGAAACGCTGGCGTTGGGCGGAATTTTTTCCCAGAAGAACAAAACCGGCAGTGACAGCGTACCCGGTCTGGGAAGCATCCCCTGGATTGGGTCGCTTTTTCGTCATGACGGGAAAGACAATGAACGGCGTGAATTAGTGGTGTTTATTACACCACGTCTGGTCGGTATTCGCTGACGGGTAACGATCCCCGCAATGATTTTGCATTCAGTTTGTTGCAGATGTTTGACGTGGGGCATGAATTAGCATACAAGGAGTACCGATTTGAGTTGGACTTACGTCTTATTACCTTATGCGCCCGGCGCGGTGATTTAATCAGTTGCCAAACAAGCCGGAGTATTGAGATAATTTTTAGTCTGACTCTCGCTCTATTGCATATGAGGTTTCAGTTCATGTCCTGCTACGCCGGGTGTCTGCGAAGCGGGGATTACCATTAACGAATAGTCTTAGTAGTACCGATAAAATGGCAGAGAAACGCAATATCTTTCTGGTTGGGCCTATGGGTGCCGGCAAAAGCACTATTGGGCGTCAGTTAGCTCAACAACTCAATATGGAATTTTACGATTCTGATCAAGAGATTGAGAAACGAACCGGAGCTGATGTGGGCTGGGTTTTCGACGTAGAAGGCGAAGAAGGTTTCCGTGACCGAGAAGAAAAAGTGATCAACGAACTCACGGAAAAACAGGGCATCGTACTGGCAACAGGCGGCGGCTCTGTGAAATCTCGCGAAACCCGCAACCGTCTCTCCGCCCGTGGCGTAGTGGTCTATCTTGAGACGACCATTGAGAAACAGCTGGCACGTACGCAGCGCGATAAAAAGCGCCCGCTGCTGCAGGTTGAAACGCCACCACGCGAAGTTCTGGAAGCGTTGGCCGATGAACGCAATCCGCTGTATGAAGAGATTGCTGATGTGACCATTCGTACTGACGACCAGAGCGCTAAAGTGGTTGCAAACCAGATTATTCATATGCTGGAAAGCAACTGATTCTGGCTTTATATACACTCGCCTGCGGGTAAAAGCATTAAAGGTGGATGTCGCGTCATGGAGAGGATTACAGTTACTCTCGGGGAACGTAGTTACCCTATCAGCATCGCGGCTGGTTTGTTTAACGACCCAGCTTCCTTTTTACCACTGAAAGCGGGTGATCAGGCGATGCTGGTCACCAATGAGACGCTGGCTCCGCTTTATCTCGACCGTGTGCGCCACCTGCTTGAGCAGGCGGGCGTAAAAGTCGACAGTGTGATTCTCCCCGATGGCGAGCAGTATAAAAGCCTGACGGTACTGGATACCGTCTTTACCGCATTGCTGCAAAAACCGCATGGTCGCGATACAACACTGCTTGCCCTGGGCGGCGGTGTTGTGGGCGATCTGACCGGCTTTGCGGCCGCAAGCTATCAGCGTGGCGTCCGTTTTATTCAAATCCCAACCACGTTGCTGTCCCAGGTCGACTCCTCTGTCGGTGGCAAAACGGCAGTGAACCATCCGCTCGGTAAAAACATGATTGGCGCGTTCTACCAGCCCGCATCGGTGGTGGTGGATCTCGACTGTCTGAAAACGCTGCCGAAGCGCGAACTGGCTTCGGGTCTGGCGGAAGTGATCAAATACGGCATTATTCTGGACGGCGAGTTCTTTAGCTGGCTTGAAGAGAATATGGATGCGTTGCTGGGTCTCGATGAGGCTAAACTGGCATACTGTATTCGTCGTTGCTGTGAGCTGAAAGCAGAAGTTGTTGCCGCAGACGAGCGTGAAACGGGCTTACGTGCTTTACTGAATCTTGGGCATACGTTTGGTCACGCGATTGAAGCCGAAATGGGCTACGGCAACTGGCTGCACGGTGAAGCCGTCGCGGCCGGCATGGTGATGGCTGCCCGCACCTCTGAACGTCTCGGACAGTTCAAACCGGAAGAGACGGCACGTATCATTGCGCTGCTTGAGCGTGCTGGTTTGCCGGTGACCGGGCCGCAGGAGATGTCGGCGCAAGCGTATTTACCCCACATGATGCGCGATAAAAAAGTATTGGCAGGTGAGATGCGTCTTGTACTCCCGCTTGCAATAGGGAAGAGTGAAGTACGCGGCGGAGTGCCGCACGATGTCGTTCTTGGCGCTATCGCTGACTGTCAGCAGGCGTAACAACTAGAAAGGTCAGGCCACTGTCGCAGGTGGTCGTTTAGCTTCAGGTGAAATGCAAAGTCGTTGGCATAAGCCTTTGAGTGGGGTGTTAAATGGATGAATTCAAACCAGAAGACGAGCTGAAACCCGATCCCAGCGATCGTCGTACTGGTCGTTCTCGTCAATCTTCAGAACGTGATAACGAGCCGCAGATCAACTTTGACGATGTTGATCTGGATGCAGACGATCGTCGTCCTTCGCGCAGCCGCAACGTGCACGAAGAGCGAGCAGAAGAGGATTATGAGTCCGAAGAAGATTCAATGGACGAACAGCCTGTAGAGCGTCGCCCGCGTAAACGTAAAAAAGCCGCTGCGCCAAAACCGGCTTCCCGCCAGTATATTATGATGGGCCTTGGCATTCTGGTGCTTGTGCTGCTGATTGTCGGCATTGGCTCCGCGCTTAAAGCACCGTCAACGAACACAACCGAGCAAACGGCTTCCGCTGAGAAGAGCATCAACCTTTCCGGTAACGATGCGTCTGACCAGGCGAATGGTGCACAGCCAGCGCCGGGTGCCACTTCTGCTGAGCAGACCGCAGGGAACACCACAGCGCCGCAGGATGTTTCTCTGCCGCCTGTTTCTTCAACCCCTGCTCAGGGTCAGGCACCTGCTGCGCCTGAAGGTCAGCAGCGTGTGGAAGTTCAGGGAGACCTGAACAATGCGCTGACGCAGCCGCAGAACCAGCAGCAGGTTGATAACGTCGTGGTTAACTCTACGCTGCCAACTGAACCTGCAACCGTTGCCCCGGTTCGCGGTGGTAACGCTCAGCCGCAAACGGCTGCGACGGAAACCAAACCGCGCCAGACGCAGACTGCGACACGTCCTGAACGTAAGCAGGCGGTGATTGAGCCTAAGCGTGAAACCAAACCTCAGGCAGTGGTGAAGGCGCCTGAAGTGAAAGCTGTTCCGGCGCAGCCGAAACACACTGAAACGGCTGCGGTGAGCGAGCCTGCTAAAGCGCCCGTCACGCAGACTGCGCCGAAAGCCACGGCGACCACCACGGCACCTGCTGCCACAGCGGCGCCAGCAGCGACGGCAACAGCCTCCAGCAGCGCGGCAGGTAAAACGGCAGGCAACGTTGGATCGCTGAAGTCTGCGCCATCCAGCAACTACACGCTGCAGCTGAGCAGTTCGTCCAACTATGACAACCTCAACAGTTGGGCGAAGAAATCAAATCTGAAAAACTACGTTGTTTATCAGACGACCCGTAACGGTCAGCCGTGGTATGTGCTGGTGAGCGGTGTTTATTCGTCCAAAGATGAAGCAAAACGTGCCGTAGCGGCGCTGCCAGCTGACGTTCAGGCGAAGAACCCATGGGCGAAGCCGATTCATCAGGTTCAGGCCGATCTGAAGTAATGTTTAAAGCGCAGGATGCTGTCGGAGCTTTCTCCACAGCCGGAGAAGGTGTAATCAGTTAGTCAGCATGAAAAAAAATCGCGCTTTTCTGAAATGGGCAGGGGGGAAATACCCCCTGCTCGATGATATTAAAAAGCACCTGCCTAAAGGCGAGTGCCTTATCGAACCTTTCGTGGGTGCGGGATCGGTGTTCCTCAACACCGATTTTTCTCGTTATATCCTGGCGGATATCAACAGCGACCTTATCAGCCTCTATAACATCGTTAAGCTGCGTACCGATGAGTATGTCGCCGAGGCGCGCAAACTGTTTACCCCCGAGAACAATAACCCGGACGTTTACTACCAGTTCCGCGCGGAGTTTAACCAGAGTCAGGATCCGTTCCGCAGAGCCCTGCTGTTCCTCTATCTCAACCGGCATGGTTACAACGGCCTGTGCCGGTATAATCTTCGTGGGGAATTTAACGTGCCGTTTGGCCGCTATAAGCGCCCGTATTTCCCACAGGACGAGCTGTATCACTTTGCCGAAAAAGCGCAGAACGCGGAGTTCCATTGCCTCTCCTATGAAGAGTGTATGGAGCTGGCTGGCGTAAATTCGGTGGTTTACTGCGACCCGCCATACGCGCCGCTGTCTGCGACGGCGAACTTCACCGCCTATCACACTAACAGCTTCAGCCCTGCCGAGCAGGCGCGCCTGGCGGAGATGGCGGAAAAGCTGGTCAGCAAAAGAATTCCGGTGTTAATTTCGAATCACGACACGCCTGATACGCGCGAATGGTACAAAGCCGCGAAGCATTTTCAGGTTAAGGTGCGGCGTAGCATTAGCAGCAACGGCGGCACACGTAAAAAGGTGGACGAACTCCTGGCTCTTTATCGCCCCTGAGCCGTTTTGCCCGCCGGTAAACACATTTCAAGGAGAAGCGGATGAAACAGTTTTTGATTGCTCCCTCAATTCTGTCGGCCGATTTTGCCCGCCTGGGTGAAGACACTGCCAACGCACTGGCGGCTGGCGCGGATGTCGTCCATTTCGACGTGATGGATAACCACTACGTTCCAAACCTGACCATCGGTCCGATGGTGCTCAAGGCGCTGCGTAACTATGGCATTACCGCCCCGATCGACGTTCACCTGATGGTGAAACCGGTTGATCGCATCGTGCCTGACTTCGCCGCGGCGGGTGCCAGCATCATCACCTTCCATCCGGAAGCCTCTGAACATGTGGATCGCACGCTGCAGCTGATCAAAGAGAACGGCTGTAAAGCGGGTCTGGTGTTTAACCCGGCCACGCCGCTGAGCTATCTCGACTATGTCATGGACAAGCTGGACGTGATCCTGCTGATGTCCGTTAACCCGGGCTTTGGCGGCCAGTCATTCATCCCTCACACGCTGGATAAGCTGCGTGAAGTCCGCCGTCGTATTGACGAGTCAGGCTACGATATTCGTCTGGAAGTGGACGGCGGCGTGAAAGTGAATAACATTGGTGAAATTGCGGCGGCAGGCGCGGATATGTTCGTTGCCGGTTCAGCCATTTTCGACCAACCGGATTACAAAAAAGTCATCGATGAAATGCGCCGCGAGCTGGCGAAGGTAAGTCATGGATAAATTACAGGCTATTCGGGGTGTGGCATTCGACCTCGACGGCACGCTGGTTGACAGCGCGCCGGGCTTAACGAGCGCCGTTGACCAGGCGCTGTATGCACTTGAACTCCCCGTTGCGGGTGAAGAGCGTGTCGTCACGTGGATTGGCAACGGCGCCGATGTTCTGATGGCGCGCGCGTTGACGTGGGCGCGTCAGGAGCGTGCGTCACAGCGTTCCGCCCAGGGGAAACCGAGCGTCGATCACGCGGACATCCCGCAGGAAGAGCAGCTGCGTATTCTGCGCAAACTGTTCGATCGTTTCTATGAAGAGACCGTCGAGGAGGGCAGCTTCCTGTTCCCGGACGTTCAGGAAACGCTGAGTGCGCTGCACGCGAAGGGCATCCCGCTGGGTCTGGTGACCAACAAACCCACGCCGTTTGTCGCACCGCTGCTCGACGCGCTCGATATCGCGAAGTTTTTCTCCGTGATTGTGGGCGGCGACGATGTGCAAAACAAAAAGCCTCATCCGGAACCGCTGCTGCTGGTGGCAGGAAAATTATCCTTAACGCCTGCGGAGCTGCTCTTTGTCGGCGATTCCCGCAATGATATTCTGGCTGCCCGCGCGGCCGGGTGTCCTTCCGTGGGGTTAACCTATGGCTACAACTACGGTGAAGCCATCATGCTGAGTGAGCCGGACGTCGTTTTCGACCACTTCAAAGATTTGTTGCCCGCACTCGGGCTTTCGCACAGTGAACATCAGGAATTGAATAATGACTAAGCCCATCGTTTTTAGTGGCGCACAGCCTTCAGGTGAATTGACCATTGGTAACTACATGGGTGCGTTACGTCAGTGGGTCAGCATGCAGGATGACTACCATTGCATTTACTGCATCGTCGATCTCCATGCGATTACCGCGCGTCAGGATCCTGAGAAGCTGCGCAAAGCCACGCTGGACACCCTGGCGCTGTATCTGGCCTGCGGTATTGATCCAGAGAAGAGCACCATCTTCGTTCAGTCTCACGTGCCGGAGCATGCGCAGCTGGGCTGGGCGCTGAACTGCTACACCTATTTCGGCGAGCTGAGCCGCATGACCCAGTTCAAGGATAAATCCGCGCGCTACTCTGAAAACATCAACGCCGGTCTGTTTGACTATCCGGTGCTGATGGCGGCAGACATTCTGCTGTACCAGACTAACCAGGTCCCGGTGGGTGAAGACCAGAAGCAGCACCTGGAGCTGAGCCGCGATATCGCCCAGCGCTTTAATGCGATCTACGGCGATGTGTTTAAAGTGCCTGAGCCTTTCATTCCGAAGTCCGGCGCGCGCGTGATGTCGCTGCTGGAGCCGACCAAGAAGATGTCCAAGTCTGACGATAACCGCAACAACGTTATCGGCCTGCTGGAAGATCCGAAATCGGTGGTGAAAAAACTCAAGCGCGCGGTGACCGATTCCGACGAGCCGCCTGTAGTGCGCTACGACGTGCAGAACAAAGCGGGCGTCTCAAACCTGCTGGATATCCTCTCCGGCGTCACCGGTCAGAGCATCCCTGAGCTGGAAAAACACTTCGAAGGCAAGATGTACGGCCACCTGAAAGGCGAAGTGGCAGATGCTGTTTCCGGCATGCTGACCGAGCTGCAGGAGCGTTATCACCGCTACCGTAACGACGAAGCTTTCCTGCAGAAAGTGATGAAAGAGGGCGCGGAAAAAGCCAGCGCGCGCGCGTCCGAAACCCTGAAAGCGGTGTATGAAGCGATTGGGTTTGTGGCGAAGCCTTGAGTCTGCTTGCCGGGTGGCGCTAACGCTTACCCGGCCTACGGGATCGTGTAGGTCGGGTAAGGCGGAGCCGCCACCCGACAAAAAAACCGCTCTACGCCAACAAAAAAACCGGGACATCCCGGTTTTTTTACGCCTGTAAAACGCTTACTGCTGCGCTGCCGGGCCGCAACCACCGATGATTTTCGAAATGGAGATCGCCGGGTGCAGCAGATAATCGTAGCTGCAGTTATTTTTGGTGTTCTGTACGTGACCGGTGCAGGCCGTCAGCGTCGATAACAGGCCAACCAGAACGGCGGCTTTTGCCAGTTTGAACATATGCATTCCTTGTCTAAAAAATGGATGTAATACGAGGGAATAAATGGAAAAGTTCCACTATGCGGGCGGTATGTTATCGGTAGGCGTAAGAGGGGAGTAGTCCGCTTAAGGACTACTCCAGGAAGGGAGAATATGCGTTAGTGATTCGAGAACCAGTTCAGTTTGTCGCGCAGTTCAACCACGCGGCCCACCACAATCAGCGCCGGGCTTTCAACCTGCTGCGCCAGTTCGCCTAACTGCGTCAGTACACCATCCACCACGCGCTGCGTAATGGCGGTGCCGTTTTCGACCAGCGCGACGGGCATATCCGCATTCATACCGTGCTCCAGCAGCTTCGCCTGAATCGTGGCGGCCTGATTGAGCCCCATGTAGAACACCAGCGTCTGCTTTTCAGCGGCCAGGTTATGCCAGTCCAGCTCGCTGCCGGTCTTCAGGTGGCCCGTCACCAGACGCACGCTCTGGGCGTAATCCCGGTGGGTCAGCGGAATGCCAGAGTACGCTGAACAACCGGACGCCGCCGTAATGCCGGGCACGACAGAGAACGGAATGCCCGCGTCGCACAGGGTTTCCAGCTCCTCGCCGCCGCGACCAAAAATAAACGGATCGCCGCCCTTAAGGCGCACTACGCGTTTACCTTTCTGCGCCTCGCGCAGCAGGATCTGGTTGATCTCCTCCTGGGGCACGCAGTGGTAGCCCGCGCGTTTACCGACGAACACGCGGTCGGCGTCGCGACGGACCAGATTCATGATGTCATCGGAGACCAGACGGTCGTACACCACAATATCGGCCTGCTGGATCTGCTGTAGCCCTTTCAGCGTCAGCAAACCCGCATCACCGGGGCCTGCGCCCACCAGCACCACTTCGCCGCGATGGTCCAGCGGTTCGCTCAGCAGCTGTTCGGTCGTCTCTTCAACGGCTTTGGTGTCCTGATTCGCCAGCGACTGCGCCAGCCTGTCGTTCACAAAGAATTTTTCCCAGAAGCGACGGCGCTCGCCCACGGTCGCGAAGGTTTGCTTCACGCGTGAACGCAGCTGCCCGGCATAATGCGCAATCTGGCCAAGATGCTGGGGCAACAGGGCTTCCAGTTTTTCCCGCAGCAGACGCGCGAGAACCGGCGAACGTCCCCCGGACGAGACCGCAATCATCAGCGGCGAGCGGTCGATAATCGACGGCATGATAAAGCTGGCCTCTTTCGGCGCATCCACCACGTTGCAGAAGATACGGCGCGCTTCGCAAGCGTCGCTCACGCGCTGGTTCACTTCATCGTCATCCGTCGCGGCAATGGTCAGCCAGCAGGTACCCAGCAGGGATTCATTAAACGCGCCCTGTTCCAGCGTGAGCATCCCTTCCTGAGCCCAAACCTCAAACTGGGGGGCGAAGGAAAGGGCATTCACGGTCAGGCGGGCGCCAGCCTCTAACAGCAGGCGCGCTTTGCGCTCGGCCACGTCGCCGCCGCCCACGAGCAGGCAGTCGCGGTTGCGTAATTGACAAAAAATCGGCAGGTGATCCACGACGTTACCTCACAGCATTCATGGCGGGGGAAGAATTGACGTCAGGATAACAGCAGGAATCGTACAGAACATACGGTTTTTCCTGCCGTTACCCATAAGGGGTCATAAGCCTTTCCTGTTGAAAAGGCGAGGGGTTACGCTTTCAGCTGCACCTCGCCGTCCTTCACGCGGACGTCGTAGTGTTTGACCGAGAAGCTTTCATCTTCCATGCAGAGTCCGTCGGTTAAGCGGAAACGCTGCTTTTTCAACGGGCTGGCGACCCACAGTTCACCCTGGTGCTCGGCAATCAGGCCGCGGGAGAGCACGCTGGCCTCAAAGAACGGGTCGATATTGCTGATGGCAAAAACCTGTTCATCGTGGCGAGGGCGGAAAATCGCCACCTGCTCGTTGCCCAGCAGCGCACAGACGCCGGTGGCGGGGAGAATGTCGTTAATATTGCAGATGTTTACCCACTGGCTCATGCGTTTTCCTCCACCAGCGTGACCGGAATACGTTCATACGGCGTCGCCGGACGATGCTGTTCGCGCTCCGGCACAACCTGTACGTTCGGGTCGCGCTGGGTGCTGTTGATAAAGTGTTTGAAGCGCGTCTGCGCCGCCGGGGTGTTGACGGTTTCCGTCCATTCGCAGATCACCGCCTCGCGCAGGCGCGCCATCTCCGCTTCCAGATGTTCGTTCAGGCCCAGCTTGTCGTCGATGATGACCGATTTCAGGTAATCGATGCCGCCCTCGAGGTTATCGAGCCAGGAGGCGGTACGGGTCAGCTTATCGGCGGTACGGATGTAGAACATCATGAAGCGGTCGAGATACTGAATCAGCGTGTCACGATCGAGATCCGCCGCCAGCAGGTCCGCATGGCGCGGTTTCATCCCGCCGTTGCCGCACACATACAGGTTCCAGCCTTTCTCGGTGGCAATAATACCCACGTCTTTACCCTGCGCTTCCGCACATTCGCGGGTGCAGCCGGAGACGCCGAACTTCATTTTGTGCGGGGTACGGATGCCTTTGTAGCGGTTTTCCAGCTCAACGCCGAAGCCCACGCTGTCGCCGACGCCGTAGCGGCACCAGGTGCTGCCCACGCAGGTTTTCGCCATGCGCAGCGCTTTAGCGTACGCGTGGCCGGTTTCGAAGCCCGCTTCAATCAGCTGACGCCAGATTTCCGGCAGGTCGTCCTTCTGCGCGCCAAACAGGCCGATACGCTGGGAGCCGGTAATTTTGGTGTAGAGGTTAAATTCACGTGCGATACGGCCCACCGCGACCAGCCCTTCCGGCGTAATTTCACCACCCGCCGAGCGTGGAATCACGGAGTAGGTGCCGTCTTTCTGGATGTTGGCCAGGAAGTTGTCGTTGGTATCCTGCAGCGGCGTATGCTCGGGCTTGAGCACGTACTCGTTCCAGCAGGAGGCCAGCAGGGAGCCGACGGTCGGTTTACACACTTCACAGCCGTAGCCCTGGCCGTGCTTCGCCAGCAGTTCGTCGAAGGACTTAATGCCTTCCACGCGGATCAGGTGGTACAGCTCCTGGCGAGAATACGCGAAGTGCTCGCACAGGTTGTTGTTCACTTCGATGCCCTGTTTCGCCAGTTCGGCGTTCAGCACCTGAGTGACCAGCGGAATACAGCCGCCGCAGCCGGTACCGGCTTTGGTTTCCGCTTTCAGCGCCGCAACGGTGTGACACCCTTTGTTGATCGCGGAGATCAGCATGCCTTTGGTCACGTCGAAGCAGGAGCAAATCTGCGCGCTGTCCGGCAGTTTATCCACGCCGATGGACGGCTTGCCGCTGGAGGCGTGCGCCGGGAGGATCAGCGCGTCCGGGTTTTCCGGCAGCTCGATGGCGTTGAGCACCAGCTGGAGCAGGTTACCGAAGTCGCTGGTGTCGCCCACCAGCACCGCGCCGAGCAGGGTTTTGTTGTCCTGGCTGACGATGAGTCGTTTGTAGACCTCTTTGCTTTCGTCCAGATAGACGTAGCTGCGGGAATTCGGGGTGCGGCCGTGCGCATCGCCAATACCGCCTACGTCCACGCCCAGCAGCTTCAGCTTGGCGCTCATGTCTGCGCCGGTGAAGGCGTTTTCGTTACCGAGGATATGATCCACGGCGACCTGCGCCATTTTGTAGCCCGGCGCCACCAGGCCGTATACGCGGTTGTTCCAGCTGGCGCATTCGCCGATGGCGTAGATATCCGGATCGGAGGTCTGGCAGGTGTCGTTAATCATGATCCCGCCGCGCTGCGCGACGGCCAGACCGCACTGGGTCGCCAGCTTGTCGCGCGGACGAATACCGGTGGAGAAGACGATGAAGTCCACCTCCAGCTCGCTGCCGTCGGCAAAGCGCATGGTTTTGCGCGCTTCAGTCCCTTCCTGAACGATCTCTTTGGTGTTCTTGCTGGTGTGAACCTTCACGCCCATGCTTTCGATTTTACGACGCAGCTGGTCACCACCCATGTGGTCGAGCTGTTCGGCCATCAGCATCGGGGCAAATTCGATGACGTGGGTTTCCACACCGAGGTTTTTCAGCGCGCCTGCCGCTTCCAGACCCAGCAGGCCGCCGCCGACAACCGCGCCGCGTTTGCTTCGACGCGCACAGGATTCGATAGCGTTGAGATCTTCAATGGTACGGTAAACGAAGCAATCCTGTGTTTCCGAGCCTTTAATCGGCGGGATCCACGGGTACGAGCCTGTCGCCATGATCAGCTTGTCGTAAAAAACCGTACGGCCAGCACTGGAGTGGATCACTTTTTCCTGACGGTTGATGGTGATAGCGCGTTCGCCCACCAGCACTTTTACGCCATGCTTCTCGTAGAAACCTTCGCGCACCAGAGAGAGCTCTTCGGCGGTATGATGGGAGAAGTAGGAAGACAAGTGCACACGATCGTACGCCTTGCGGGGTTCTTCACAGAACACGGTAATATCGAACTGCTCAGCATCGGCCTTATCGAGAAGATCCTCAATAAAGCGGTGGCCGACCATACCGTTACCGATGATAGCGAGTCTGACTTTGCTCATTATTGCCTCGATTTCTTTTCTATTATTGCCTACCTTAACGATTCAGCAGGGGCGCTTATTGATGCAAATCAAATACGTCTTCACCTACTCCTTAGGTGGTATATGACTGATTTGTCAGGATTTTTATAAGTAGCGGAAATCGCAGGCTTTTCGTGTTCGTTGAATTTGTGTACAACTCAGGGGCGGTTTTGCAAAAATCGATACGCCTGAATATCAGCTGCGTTTATGAGGGGAAAGGTATGTCTACATCACCGTTATGGCTTGTTCAGAATGTACGTTTACCGGGTCGGGATGGGCTGTGGCAACTTGCCATCGAGAACGGGCGATTTTGTGACATCACCCCCATGGACGATACCCACGCCGAAAGTTATGAGGTACTGAACGCGCGCGGTGGGCTTGCTCTCCCGCCGTTCATCGAGCCGCATATTCATCTTGATACCACCCAGACGGCGGGGGAGCCGAACTGGAACCAGTCCGGCACGCTGTTCGAAGGCATTGAACGCTGGGCGGAGCGCAAGGCGCTGCTCAGCCATGAGGATGTGAAAGCACGCGCCTGGAAAACGCTGAAATGGCAAATCGCTAACGGCATCCAGTTTGTCCGCACCCATGTGGATGTCTCTGACCCGACGCTCACCGCCCTGAAGGCGATGCTGGAGGTCAAGCAGGAGGTGGCGCCATGGGTAACGCTGCAAATCGTCGCGTTTCCGCAGGAAGGTATTCTCTCTTACCCGAACGGCGCGGCGCTGCTGGAAGAGGCGTTAAAACTGGGGGCCGACGTGGTCGGGGCGATCCCTCACTTCGAATTTACCCGGGAATATGGCGTCCAGTCGCTGCACATCGCTTTTGAACTGGCGAAGAAGTATGACCGACCGCTGGATATCCACTGCGATGAAATTGACGACGAACAGTCGCGGTTTGTCGAGACGGTGGCCACGCTGGCTTATGAGGCTGGCATTGGCCCGCGCGTGACGGCCAGCCACACCACCGCCATGCACTCGTACAACGGCGCTTACACCTCGCGGCTTTTCCGCCTGCTGAAGATGTCGGGGATTAACTTCGTTGCTAACCCGCTGGTCAACATCCACCTGCAGGGGCGCTTTGATGACTATCCGAAGCGTCGCGGTATCACCCGGGTCAAAGAGCTGCAGGAGGCGGGCATTAACGTCTGCTTCGGTCACGACGACGTCTTCGACCCGTGGTACCCGCTCGGCACCGGCAATATGCTGCAGGTGCTGCATATGGGGCTACACGTCTGCCAGATGATGGGCTATCCGCAAATCGACAGCGGCCTGAACCTGATCACCCATAACAGCGCCCGTACCTTCGGCCTGAGCGATTACGGTATTGAAACGGAAAATCCGGCAAACCTGATTATTTTGCCTGCGGAGAGCGGGTTTGAAGCGGTGCGCTGTCAGGTGCCGGTGCGCTGGTCGATTCGTCAGGGGCGGATTATCGCCACCACGCAGCTGGCGCAGACCTGGATCCAGATGGATACCGGAGGAGAAGAGGTCAGTTTCGCCAGAAACAGCCCCTCTGCATAATGCAAAGGGGCGCAGGGTTTAGTGCGATGCCGCTGCCGCGTTGTACTGGCGGTGGCGGGTCACAAAGCCCAGGATGAAGCACATGATGAACACCACGGCGTACAGACCGTTCGCGGTGTGCAGCGCGGCCAGCGGGCCGCTGTGGGCAACGATCGGGCCCGTCACCACGAAGGTCAGCATGGTGCCGATGGTGCCGCAGGTCAGAACGAAGTTAACCAGCTTCGGCGAGGCCACTTTGGTCTGCAGAGAGCCCAGGGTGATGATCGAGGTGTAGATCGCGCTGGAGAAGAAGCCCAGGGTCAGAATGAACCACGGCATATGTTCCGGGGAACCGTTGATGAACAGATACATCAGCACGGTCGCCAGACCTGCCAGCACGGTCAGAATGCGCTGCAGGTCGAAGAAGCGCAGGATGAAGCTAAACGCCCACATGCCGAACATGTAAGACATCCAGAAATCGCTCACCAGTTTACCCGCATCGTTCAGGCTCATGCCCAGACCTTTGGCATATTCCGGTACCCAGGAGATAAAGCCCAGCTGGCCCAGGATGTAGCACAGGGCGGCGATGGAGAGGAATAGCACGCCGATACCCCATTTCTCTTTCGCCACAGGCTCTGCCGTGGTTTGCGCTTTCTTGCCCAGTACCGGAAACTCGCAGCCGAAGGTCAGAATAAAGATCGCCACGTAGACCAGCCCAATGCAGGCATAGACCCAGTACCACTCAATGCTGCGCGCCAGCAGAACGGCCGCGACCATCGGGAAGATCATGCCGGCCATGCTGAAGAAGGAGTCGGTAAACAGCAGGCGCGCGCCGCGCTGGCGGCCTTCATACATATGGGTAATCAGGAACGTACCGATCGACATGGTGATCCCGCTAACCAGGCCGAGCACGAACATGGCGGCAGAGAACAGGGCGATGCTGTGGCTCAGCATCAGCCCCGCCACGGCGGCGACCATCAGCACAAAGCCGAAGCGAAGCTGGGTTTTCAGCGGCACGATTTCCATCAGCCAGGCATTCAGGAAGATAGAGATCAGGATCCCCGCGTTGAGGAAGGTGAAGGTGTTACTCATGCTGGAAACCGGCAGCTGGAAGTAGTCTGCGATATTTCCCATCACCATCCCGGTGACGATCACCAACGCACCGGTCAGGGCGTAGGAGAAGAAGCTGATCCATGTGAGCTTGATGCGATTGCTGTTAGTCATGTCTGGCCTGTTCAGAAAAAGAAAAGCGCCCATCGGGCGCTGAGAGCGGGCAGATTTTAGACATTAAAGTGATCTATTCATATCTTTTAAGAGAAATTAGAAGTTCATTGCAGGTTTTTATGTGATCGCGATCACATAAAAAGGCGATAAAACCAATCGTTTGCGTGGTTACAACTGTTTCAATTTCGTAAAATTAGGTAAAAGGCTGGTCTCCGTTCATACTGCTCTTTAGAATCAAGCCATTCGCTTTTTATACTGCGCTTTGTTAAGGAATTCTCATGCTCAAATCAACACTGGCGGCTGTCGCAGCTGTGTTTGCTCTTTCTGCCGTTTCCCCTGCTGCGCTGGCAGCAAAAGGGGACCCTCACGTTCTGCTGACCACCTCCGCCGGGAATATTGAGCTGGAACTGAATAGCCAGAAAGCTCCGGTTTCTGTGAAAAACTTCCTCGACTATGTGAACAGCGGCTTCTACAACAACACCACCTTCCACCGCGTGATCCCGGGCTTCATGATTCAGGGCGGCGGCTTCAACGAGCAGATGCAGCAGAAACAGCCGAACCCGCCAATCAAAAACGAAGCGGATAACGGCCTGCTGAATAAGCGCGGCACGATCTCTATGGCGCGTACCGCGGACAAAGACAGCGCGACCAGCCAGTTCTTCCTCAACGTGGCGGATAACGCCTTCCTTGACCACGGTCAGCGCGACTTCGGCTATGCCGTTTTCGGTAAAATTGTGAAAGGGATGGACGTCGCCGACAAGATTTCTCAGGTGCCTACTCACGACGTCGGTCCGTACCAGAATGTGCCGTCAAAACCTGTCGTGATCCTCTCCGCAAAAGTTCTGCCGTAATTCTTCTGAACGCGGGCTTCTCCTGCCCGCGTGATGTCGCCCTCCCTGCGAAAGCGCGTTTTGCTGCTTATACTTGTGGCAAACGGACTATTCAGGGAGGCGTTAAGTGAAAAAACTCACCGACAAGCAAAAATCCCGTCTCTGGGAGCAGCAGCGTAGCGTCAACTTTCAGGCCAGTTGTCTCCTTGAGAAAGGTAATGGTCCATCGGAGCCCGACATTGAGACCCTGGAGCTTGGGCCTTCCGCGCCCGGGTTACCCCATCTGTGCCTTATTCACCGCCATCTCTACCGCAGAGAGATGAAGCGGGCAGGTGAGTTCCGTACCGACGATATTTTCAAGGGGGATATTCCCTTCTGCCATTTCGAATACATCGAGAAGATGGGGAATGAACTGATGGCGGCGCTGGAAAGCGAAAAGTATCTTGTGGGCCTTGAGAAAGCGGCGTTTGTTGACCGGGTTAGCCACTATTACTGCGAAATCAACATGCTGCACCCGTTTATGCGCGGCAATGGCATTGCCCAACGGGTGTTCTTCGAGCAACTGGCGCTTCACGCGGGTTACGCGCTGGACTGGCGCGATATCGATCCTGAGCAGTGGGTGACCGCTAACCGCAGCGGCGCAACGGGGGATTTAACCGCGCTAAACGCTATCTTTGCCAAAGTAGTGAGCGAAGCGCGGGAATCTGAGTAGAATAGGGCGGCATTTTTTTCGGGAGCCGCCATGATTCTGCTGATTGATAACTACGATTCCTTCACCTGGAACCTTTACCAGTATTTTTGCGAACTGGGTGCAGAGGTGGTTGTTCGTCGCAACGACGAGATCGAGCTCGCCGATATCGAGACGCTGGCTCCGCAGAAAATCGTGATTTCACCCGGCCCCTGCACCCCGTCGGAATCGGGTATTTCGCTGGAGGTTATCCAGCACTATGCCGGCAGGCTGCCGATCCTGGGCGTCTGCCTGGGTCATCAGGCGATTGCCCAGGCGTTTGGTGCTACCATCGTGCGGGCCGCCAACGTGATGCACGGTAAAACCTCGCCGGTTACGCACGCGGGCACCGGGGTGTTCACGGGGCTCAATAATCCGTTAACCGTGACGCGCTACCACTCGCTGGTGATTGACCCGCCGACGCTGCCTGACGGCTTTGAGGTGACCGCCTGGAGCGATACGCAGGAGATCATGGGGATTCGCCACCGCGAATGGGATCTCGAAGGCGTGCAGTTCCATCCGGAAAGTATCCTCAGCGAGCAGGGGCACGCGCTGCTGGCAAATTTCCTCCATCGCTGAATATCTGTTGCCTTGCTGTGATTTTTTATGCATATTTTGTGATTATATTTTCACAATCAATGTGACATAAAATGGATGGGCATGACATGGCAACTGAACAACCAGCAATTACCCGCGCAACATTTGATGAAGTGATCCTGCCGATTTATGCACCGGCTGAATTTATCCCGGTGAAGGGGAAAGGCAGCCGCGTCTGGGATCAGCAGGGTAAAGAGTATGTGGATTTCGCGGGCGGAATTGCGGTCACGGCGCTGGGTCATTGCCATCCCGCGCTGGTGGAGGCGCTGAAAACCCAGGGCGAAACCCTGTGGCACACCAGCAACGTGTTCACCAACGAACCGGCGCTGCGCCTGGGCCGCAAGATCATTGAGGCGACCTTTGCCGAGCGCGTGCTGTTTATGAACTCCGGCACCGAAGCCAACGAAACCGCCTTTAAGCTGGCGCGCTACTACGCGACTACGCGCCACAGCCCGTATAAAACCAAAATCATCGCCTTCCATAATGCTTTCCACGGGCGCTCCTTCTTTACCGTCTCCGTTGGCGGCCAGCCGAAGTATTCCGACGGGTTTGGCCCGAAACCGGCCGACATCGTCCACGTGCCGTTTAACGATCTGCACGCGGTAAAAGCGGTGATGGACGACCACACCTGCGCGGTGGTGGTGGAACCTATTCAGGGGGAAGGTGGCGTGACCGCGGCAACCCCGGAATTCCTGAAAGGGCTGCGCGCGCTGTGCGACGAACATCAGGCGCTACTGGTCTTTGATGAAGTGCAGTGCGGGATGGGACGTACCGGGGACCTGTTTGCTTATATGCACTACGGCGTGACGCCGGATATTCTGACCAGCGCGAAAGCGCTCGGCGGTGGATTCCCGGTAAGTGCGGTCCTGACGACGCAGGAGATCGCCTCCGCGTTCCACGTCGGTTCTCACGGCTCAACCTACGGCGGTAACCCGCTGGCGAGCGCCGTGGCGGGTGCCGCGTTCGACATCATCAACACGCCAGAGGTGTTGAACGGCGTTAGCGCGAAGCGCGAGCTGTTTGTCAAACACCTGAAGCAGATTGACGAGCAGTACGACGTGTTCAGCGAGATCCGTGGGATGGGGCTGCTGATTGGCGCTGAGCTGAAGCCGCAGTACAAGGGCCGCGCGCGTGATTTCCTGCACGCCGCCGCTCGCGAAGGGGTGATGGTGCTCAACGCCGGGCCGGACGTCATGCGCTTTGCGCCGTCGCTGGTGGTGGAAGATAAGGATATTGAAGACGGATTAACCCGCTTTGCCGCGGCGGTTGCGAAGATCGTCCAGCAGAATTAGTACGGCGTTCGTTTCAGCACGCGCGTTAACCAAACCCCATGATGCGGACGCTGACGCCATGCCACCGACGAAATGGTGTGCATGGTGTTCAGATGCCCCAGCACGCGCTGTAAATGCTGTTCCAGGGTGCTCATTGGGCCGTGGGTCAGCGTTTCCGGCGCTTCCAGAATATTTGAATCCCCCGACTCACCCGGCGAGTCATACTCCAGACGCTGCTGACACCGCTGCAACGCAATTTCACACGACTGCAAATAGCGCTGCGCCAGATCCGGCGTGAGCATCGTGTGCTCGCGCGCCAGCGTGGTCATGGCGTTAATGTGCTCGACGATAAACTGGCTGTGCGTCACCCAGAGCTTCATATCGGCCAGATAGTGCGAGTTAAAGCCCGGCTCCTGCATCGCCTGATTAAGCGAGTTAAACAGGGCGTTGTGCGCCTGGTTGACCTTCATGCGCTGATACGCCAGCGGGGAGGGCTGCGGGTCGTCGCTCAGGATGAGGCGAATGGCCTGCTGGTCGGCTTCCAGCGCGTCGTGGGCGTTCTGCCTGAGCAGTCCGCTTTGCCACTGCGGCCAGAGCCAGACCATACCGCCGAAGGCAATCAGGCAGCCGATCAGGGTATCGATCAGCCTGGCGACAATAAACTGTTCGCCATTGAGCGTGAGTAGCTGCAGGGTGTATACCGCCGTCACCGTGAAGCCCACCATCGCCCAGCCGTAGTTTTTGCGGATAATCAGGTAACTCACCAGCGTGATCGCCAGCATCCCTGCCAGGGTGTAGCCTTCCGGCACGTGGAAGTGCAGCGTCACGCCCGCAATGATCAGCCCGGCCATGGTGCCGCCCGCCCGATGCAGAATACGCACCCGCGTGGCGCCGTAGCCGTTCTGGGTGACAAACAGCACGGTCATTAAGATCCAGTAGGGTTTCGGCAGATGCAGCGCCATGCCCATCAGGCTGGCGGTACTGAGCATCACGCTAATACGTGCGGCGTTGCGCAGGGCGGACGATTTAAGCGACAGATAGCTCCTGAGCGCGGGCAATAGCGGCAGCCGTTTTTGCTTATCCGCCATCAGATCGCGCGGATAAAGCGGGCGCTGGGTGCGCAGCACGCGGGCGATGCGGCTGAAGTGCCAGGCGGCAAACTGGCCGACCGGGTTATCCGGATGCTGACGGGCGATTTTCTCCAGCGCGCCGAGCTGTTTTTCCATGTTAAAGCGCGTGGGGTAGCGGTGGTAAAGAATGTCGTCTGCCAGCACCCGCAGTCGTGCCGAGACGGTCTGCGCGTTCCAGCGGATCACCGCTTCGGCGTGGCTGCGCTCGACCAGCTTTTGCACCTCCTGCGGATGGTGCAGGCTCACGGAGATATGCTCCTGCAGGTCCAGCCCGACCTGGAAGGTGCGCAGCAGCCGTTTGTACTCGTGGTTCTTGTTGGCGGCGAGCATATGCAGCTGCTGATAGCACTGGCTTATCAGATCCACCACCTTCTGCTGGCGCGTCAGCAGCGGCGGTAAGGCTTTTTCCGGATCGGTATGCTGGGTCAGCAGGGTGTATTTGGCTTCGCAGTACTCCGCTAGCTGCACATAGAGCAGGCTCAGGGATTCGCGCAGCGGCTGTTCCCGCCACAGCCAGAACCAGAACCAGTTGAACAGCCCGTACCACAGTGTCCCCAGGGCGTAGATCAGCAGCGGCTCCCACACCGGCATATTCCCGGCGAGGCTTAGCGTGAAGATGGCCGCAATCAGCGACGCGGGAAGCAGGCGAGCGTGCAGCGAACTGATTTCCGCCGTGACGCCGAGCGTCATCGCCAGCACGGTCAGGATCAGCGGCAGCGGGATATCACGAGCCAGTAAAAGCTGTACGGCGAGGCTACAGCCGGCAAACAGGCAGCCACCAATAATCAGGCGTTTGAAAAAGCGCTTATGCGGCGTGTCCAGACCGGCGATGTTGCAGCAGGCGGGCACGAGGGAAAACAGCAGACCTTGCTGAAGATGTCCGAGGATCAGACCTATGGCCACGGGAAGACACAACACCAGCGTTTGTCGCAGTGCGTAGTTAACTTCCGGGTGATAGATCAGCCTGCGCCACATGGGGAGTAGAGACAAAAACGGCGTGACACCTTGCGATGGCACGCCGTTTGAGCGGAATTAACGCGTTCCGTAGACCACGATGGTTTTACCGTGGGCGGAAATCAGGTTTTGATCTTCCAGCATTTTCAGGATACGGCCCACTGTTTCACGGGAGCAACCAACGATCTGACCAATTTCCTGACGGGTAATTTTAATTTGCATGCCGTCCGGGTGGGTCATGGCGTCCGGCTGTTTCGCCAGGTTCAGCAGAGTTTGTGCGATACGGCCCGTCACGTCCAGGAAGGCGAGGTTGCCCACTTTCTCTGAGGTGACCTGCAGGCGGCGCGCCATCTGGGAAGAAAGACGCATCAGGATGTCAGGGTTAACCTGAATAAGCTGACGGAACTTCTTGTAAGAAATTTCAGCCACTTCACATGCTGTCTTTGCACGAACCCAGGCGCTACGTTCCTGGCCCTCTTCAAACAGGCCCAGTTCACCGATGAAATCGCCCTGGTTCAGATAAGAAAGGATCATCTCTTTCCCTTCTTCATCTTTGATCAGCACTGCCACCGAGCCTTTAACGATGTAATACAACGTTTCCGCTTTTTCACCCTGGTGAATCAGCGTGCTCTTCGATGGGTACTTATGAATGTGGCAATGAGACAAGAACCATTCGAGAGTCGGGTCTGTTTGCGGTTTGCCAAGCACCATGCGCTGTTATCCTCTGTTATAAGCTGTCACCAGAGTCATCAGATGCATCCGGACTCTGGGGTTGCAATCGAATTCTTACCCATACCCTGGGAAGTCGGCTACCGTAACGTTTCGCAGCCAGTAAAGTTTGATGTCCTCTGCATACATGTGTAACGTCAATGTATTACTGTAGCATCCTGAGTGTTTTAGCATAGCTTTCGCCGCGTGTCTCCTGGTGTCTCGCTTCAGCATGATGCAGGTCGCCTTCCATTGCGAGAAATGTAACGCACGCGTAATCTGTCACCAAAAATGCAACGTTGGAGTTTAAGAATATGCAAGCGCGCGTGAAGTGGGTTGAAGGTTTAACGTTCCTGGGCGAATCCGCGTCAGGGCACCAGATTTTGATGGACGGTAACTCCGGCGATAAAGCGCCCAGCCCAATGGAAATGGTACTGATGGCGGCAGGGGGATGCAGCGCCATTGACGTGGTGTCGATTCTGCAAAAAGGTCGTCATGACGTGACGGATTGTGAGGTGAAACTCACGTCAGAACGTCGCGAAGAGGCGCCACGCCTGTTCACCCACATTAATCTGCACTTTATGGTTACCGGTAAGGCGCTGAAAGACGCAGCGGTGTCACGTGCGGTGGACCTGTCTGCCGAGAAGTACTGTTCTGTGGCGTTAATGCTTGAGAAAGCGGTAAAAATCACCCATTCGTATGAAGTGATCGAGGCTTAATCTTTTGGCGGGTGGCGCTTCGCTAACCCGCCCTACAACTGCACGAACGTAGGCCGGATAAGCGAAGCGCCATCCGGCAACAGACGTCACGCAATCTGCTTTCCTTCCATCAACCGCTCCACCAGCGGCGTCATGATGAGCTCCATCGCCAGCCCCATTTTTCCGCCCGGCACGACCAATGTATTCATGTGAGAAATAAACGAGCCCTGCAGCATCGCCAGCAGCCAGGGGTAATCAATGCCTTCGAGATTGCGGAAATGGATCACCACAAAGCTTTCATCCAGGGATGGGATACTTTTGGCCGCGAACGGGTTGGAGGTATCCACCGTCGGCACGCGCTGGAAGTTGATATGGGTGCGGGAGAACTGCGGCGTCAGGAAGTTGATGTAATCTTCCATGGAGCGCACTACCGAGTCCATCACCGCCTCTCGCGAATGGCCGCGCTCGCTCATGTCACGCGTCAGCTTCTGGATCCACTCCAGGTTAACGATAGGCACCACGCCAACCAGCAGATCCACGTGGCGCGCCACGTCGTGCTGCGGCGTGACCACGCCGCCGTGTAATCCTTCGTAAAACAGCACGTCGGTGGGTTCCGGCAGGGGCTGCCAGGGGGTAAAGGTGCCCGGCACCTGATTCCAGGGAACGGCTTCATCATAGGTATGCAGATACTTGCGGGACTGCCCTTTGCCGCTCTGACCGTACTCAATAAAGGTTTGTTCCAGCAGGCCGAAGTCATTGGCTTCCGGACCGAAGTAGCTGATGTGTTTTCCCAGATCGCGCGCCTTACGGATGGCCATGTCCATCTCCGGACGCGTGTAGCGGTGAAAGCTGTCGCCTTCGACCTCCGCCGCACGGAGATTCAGCTGGGCGAAAATCTTGCGAAATGCGAGGCTGGTGGTGGTGGTTCCCGCACCACTCGACCCCGTAACGGCAATAACCGGATGTCTGGCAGACATAGCAACTCCCTGACTGAAAAGGGTGGAAGATCAGCCGTGAAACGCGTTGCGGGGCATGATATTGACCGTCTCATGCAGTTCTGACCACACCAGCACCACGTCGCCGCTTTTCAGCTGGCGCTTTACATCGTTGACCTTTTGCTCAAGCGAGCGTTCCTGTTCACCATAATCGGTGCCTTCGCGTAATACAAAGCTTTCAATCAGATTATCGAGCGTTTCGGGAGCCAGATCCTGCCAGGGAATAATCATGTTGCACCGTCCAGATAAGGGGTTAGCCAGTCAGGAATACGCGTCTCAAGCCACATTTTCGGGCGGCGCAGCGTGCCGCCGATAAACCCGACGTGGCCGCCGTGCTCGGTCAACTGATAGTGAACGTTGTCGGGCAGGAATTCCTGAGCGGGAATCGAGTGATGATCCATAAATGGGTCATCTTTGGCATGAATGATCAGCGTCGGCTGCGTGATCTTGCTGAGCAACGGCATGGCGCTGCACTGACGATAATAGTCAATCGCATCGGCGAAGCCGTGAATTTTCGCGGTGATCAGGTCGTCGAACTCGCGAATACGGCGTACCTTTTTCAGCTGGCGCAGGCTGACCGGGAGGGTGTCCGGGTAGGCCTTCAGCTTACGCGCCGCGTTGGCCTTCAGCAGGTTGAGCAGGTAGCGCTGATAGACGCGGGAAAAGCCTTTATCCATGTGGTAGCTGCACTGCTCCAGCATGAACGGGGCGGAGACGATGACGGCGGCATCCAGCGGGACGCTTTCCCCCTCTTTAGCCAGCAGGCAGGCCAGCATATTGCCGCCCAGCGAGTAGCCTACGGCCGCGGTGGGCACGGTGCCGAAGTTGTCCCGCAGCCAGTGTAAAAACCACGTGCCGTCTTCGGTTTCACCCGAGTGATAGATGCGTTTCTGACGATTCGGTTCGCCGCTGCACCCGCGAAAATGCATCACCACGCCGAGCCAGCCGCGCGCTTTGGCCGCCTCAATTAACCCGTGCGCATACGGGCTGTGCAGGCTGCCTTCCAGACCGTGAAAAACCACCAGCCGCGGCTTGTGGCGAGCCTGATCCGGCGCTTCGCTCCAGGCGAGATCCAGAAAGTCACCGTCTGGCAGGTCTAGCCGCTGCCAGTGTGGGGTGAATTGCACCTTGCGGCGGATCAGTCGCGGCAGCATGGTCTGCAAATGGCGATTGGCGACGCCGCGCATAGGCACGAACTCAGTGCTGTCTTCGGCTGCAATCCCGAAGCCTGATGGAATGATTTGGGTCATAAGCGCGATGCTGATTCTTGTTAGAAATTAACGATACTTTCCGAATTGTACCCCGTTTAGCCTGGTTTTCCGAAACATGAACTGATCCCGATCACAAATATTTACCTTGATTATTACTCTCAGGCTAATGATTCAGCTCTACGCTTAATTGATGCCTTTCTCACCAGAGCGCACACTTTACTCAACGTTAAGCAAATCAAAATGATTAGCTGAATCAGGAGGTTAATAATGTTATCTGGGCAAACACCCACCCGGCAATGGAACACGCGACGCAGCGAAAAAGCGCGTCGTCTGGCCTCCGTACCGGTGCAGGGCAAGGTACTGCCAACCGGCGATCTCGTCGCCATGCTGGAAAAACTGATCGCGCCAGGCGACAAGGTCGTGCTGGAAGGTAACAACCAGAAGCAGGCCGATTTCCTTTCCCGCTCGCTGGCCGAAGTGAACCCGCAGATCGTCCACGACCTGCATATGATCATGCCGAGTGTTGGCCGTAGCGAACATCTGGATATCTTTGAGAAAGGCATCGCTCGCAAGCTGGATTTCTCCTTCTCCGGGACGCAGAGCCTGCGCATCTCCCAACTGCTGGAGGATGGTCAGCTCGAAATCGGCGCGATTCATACCTATATCGAACTCTATTCTCGTCTCTACGTCGACCTGTCGCCCAACGTGGCGCTGATTGCCGGCTTTAAAGCTGACCGCAAAGGCAACCTCTATACCGGGGCGAGCACCGAAGATACCCCGGCGCTGGTGGAAGCCGCCGCGTTCCACGACGGCATCGTCATCGCGCAGGTGAACGAGCTGGTGGATGACGAGTGTGACCTGCCGCGCGTGGATATTCCGGGCTCGTGGATTGACTTCGTGGTGGTGGCCGATAAGCCGTTCTTTATCGAACCGCTGTTTACCCGCGACCCGCGCCTGATTAAACAGGAACACATCCTGATGGCGATGATGGCCATCAAGGGTATTTATGCGGAACACCAGGTGCAGTCCCTGAACCACGGGATCGGCTTTAACACTGCGGCGATCGAGCTGCTGCTGCCTACCTACGGTGAACAGCTCGGGCTCAAAGGCAAAATCTGTAAACACTGGACGCTGAACCCGCATCCAACGCTGATCCCGGCCATTGAAAGCGGCTGGGTCGAGAGCGTGCACTGCTTCGGCGGCGAGCTGGGGATGGAAGAGTACATCCGCGCGCGTCCGGACGTCTTCTTTACCGGTGCCGACGGCTCCATGCGCTCCAACCGCGCGTTCTGCCAGCTGGCAGGCCAGTACGCGGTGGATATGTTCATCGGCTCAACCCTGCAGGTTGACGGCTACGCCAACTCCTCAACCGTGACCCGTGGTCGTCTGTCCGGCTTCGGCGGTGCGCCAAACATGGGGCATGACCCGCACGGTCGTCGCCACGCCACGCCTGCCTGGCTGAACATGATCACCGAACCTGACCCAATGCAGCGCGGTAAAAAACTGGTCGTGCAGATGGTGGAAACCTTCCAGGCGGGCGTGAAGCCGACCTTCGTGGAAAAACTCGATGCCGTTGACGTGGCGAAAGCCTCCGGTATGCCGCTGGCGCCGGTGATGATCTACGGCGATGACGTCACCCACGTGCTGACGGAAGAGGGGATTGCCTACCTCTATCGGGCGAAAGATCTGGAAGAGCGTCGTGCCATGGTTGCCGCCGTCGCGGGGATCACCGACATCGGTCTGGGCGTGGATGCCAAACGCGTGGCGGAACTGCGTCAGAGCGGCAAAGTGGTCTATCCGGAAGATATGGGGATCCGCCGCACTGATGCCACCCGCTCTCTGCTGGCGGCAGGCAGCGTGTCTGATCTCGTGGAATGGTCCGGCGGTCTCTATAACCCACCTGCGAAATTCCGGAGCTGGTAATGAAACTTCTTCCCCAGATTCAGGTTGAAGGCGGTGCCGAATGGCTGGCGCGAACCGCCACGCAGTGTCTGATTGACGAAGCACGTTTAAGCCCGAAACCCGGTCTGGTGGACAGTCGGGGGAACGGCGCGCACCACGATTTATCCCTTGCGCTGATGGAGCGCTCCGCGCACAGCCTGACCTCCACGTTTCAGGCGCTGGCGCTGCAAAGCTGGCAGCGCCCGGCAGATATCGCACTTCGGCAAACCGTCGGGCGACTCGGTCGCGAAGGCGAGCAGCAGATGATGGCCGCAACCGGTGGCGTAAACACCCATCGCGGCGCGATTTGGGCGCTGGGGCTGCTGGTCAGCGCGGTGGCGATGCTCGGCGGTGATGCGAGGGCGCAAGACGTCGCCCGCACCGCCGCGCAGCTGGCGAGACTGCCGGACGACGCGGCGCCGAAGGTGTTCAGTAAAGGCCTGCGCGCCACGCACCGTTACCGCGTGCCGGGCGCGCGTGAAGAAGCGCAGCAGGCGTTCCCGCACGTTATGCAGCGCGCGCTGCCGCAGCTTCGTCTGAGCCGCCTCAACGGTAGCAGTGAAACGCACGCCAGGCTCGACGCGCTGATGGCTATCATGACTTCACTCACCGACACCTGCGTGCTGTCACGTGCCGGAATGGAAGGGCTTGATGCCATGCAGGACGGCGCCCGTGCGGTGCTGAATGTCGGCGGCAGCGCAACGCCTGCGGGCCAGCAGGCGCTGGCGAGGTTAGACCGTCAGATGCTGGCGCTCAACGCCTCACCGGGCGGCGCTGCCGACCTGCTTGCCGCCACGCTGTTTCTCGACCGCGTCGAAACGCCAAATTCAAAGCATTAAGAGGATGTTATGGAAAAAATCACATTGACCGTGCCAGCCAGCCGCACGTTAAGCGGCAGGGCGCTGGCAGGGGTAGTCGGTTCCGGGGATATGGAGGTGCTCTTCACCGCCGAACCGGGCCAGACGTTAACCATTGATATCACCACCTCCGTGGACAACAGCCGGGGGCGCTGGGAGGCGCTGTTCAACCGTCTGCAAACCGTCAGCAGCCTGCCCGCAGGGAAGCTGACCATCCACGACTTCGGCGCGACGCCGGGCGTGGCGCGCATTCGCATCGAACAGGTTTTTGAGGGGGTGAGCCATGCGTGATGACAGCAGCTTTATCGAACTGAAAGCGCGCCAGCGCGCGCAGGCCCTGCTCGATGAAGGCAGCTACCGCGAACTGCTGGATCCGTTTGAAGGCATTATCTCTCCGTGGCTTGGGCCACAGGGCATTGTGCCGCAGGCGGACGACGGCATGGTGGTGGCGAAGGGCACCATCAACGGCAAGCCTGCCGTCGTCGTGGCGATTGAAGGCGCGTTCCAGGGCGGCAGCATGGGCGAAGTGTCCGGCGCCAAAATGGCGGCGGCGCTGGAGCTGGCGGCGGAGGATAACCGCAACGGCATTCCGACTCAGGCGGTACTGTGCCTCGAAACCGGCGGCGTGCGTCTGCAGGAGGCGAACCTCGGCCTGGCGGCGATTGCCGATATTCACGCGGCGATTGTGGACCTGCGTCGCTACACGCCGGTTATTGGCATTGTGGCCGGAACCGTGGGCTGCTTCGGTGGGATGTCCATCGCGGCGGCGCTCTGCAGCTACCTGATCGTGACCCGCGAAGCGCGTCTTGGCCTCAACGGCCCGCAGGTTATCGAGCAGGAGGCGGGCATTGAGGAGTACGACTCCCGCGATCGTCCGTTTATCTGGAGCATGACCGGCGGTGAAGTGCGCTATCAAAGCGGGCTGGTGGATGCGCTCGTCGGCGACGGTATCAACGCGGTGAAACAGGCGATGAACGACGCGATTGCTAAAGGCGTTCCCGCGAAACATCGCACCGATAACTACGACGATTACCTGAACCGTCTGACGAATTTCGACACCCGCAAACAGGCTGATGCCGAACAGATTAACGCGCTTTTTGCCCGGGAGGTGAAATGATGAGTAACGCAATAAGCCGTGGCGAACGCTGGCTGGACATCCTCGCCCCGAACGCCAAACGTATCGAAGGGCTATGCCCGTCCGTGCAGGCGGCAGACGGCGAGCTGAACGGTGAAACGGTGCGCTTTGTCGCCGTGGTGCCGGATGCCAACAACCACTTCCCGCGCGCGGCGAAAGGAGAAGTGGGGCTGCTGGAAGGCTGGACCCTGGCGAAAGTGGTCAGCGAAACCGTAGCGGCTGATGCCGATAAAGCCGTGAAGCGCCCGATTGTGGCGGTGATCGACGTCCCAAGCCAGGCCTATGGCCGACGCGAAGAGGCGTTTGGGATTCATCAGGCGCTGGCCGGTGCGGCAGCAGCCTATGCGAATGCCCGCCTGGCCGGTCACCCGGTGATTGGGCTTATCGTCGGCAAGGCGATGTCCGGCGCGTTTCTGGCGCACGGCTACCAGGCCAACCGCCTGATCGCCTTTAACGACAAAGGCGTGCTGATCCATGCGATGGGCAAAGAGTCTGCGGCGCGCATTACGCTGCGTACCGTCGAGGCGCTGGAAAAACTGGCGGCGACCATTCCGCCAATGGCCTACGACATCAGCAACTACGCCACGCTGGGGCTGCTCTCTAACCTGCTGGATATCAGCAACCCGGATGCCCCCTCCGATAACGATCTGACGCTGGTGAAATCCACCCTGCAACAGGCCATCAGTGACGCTCGTCAGGACACCACGTTGAAAAACCGTCTGGGTGCTGACAATCGCCGCAGCTCGGCGCTCGTACGCGAACGTATGCGAGCCAGCTGGTAAGTAAAAAGAGACCTGCCAGATGCATCAACCCGTGGGCGCGTGACAGCGCCCCCGCGGCAACCTGCATCCTGAAAATAATAATCATCGCGCCAGTGCTAAAACTTTTTTACTACAGGTGATTTATGACTTACGTAATTGTTCATGCTCTTGCACCGATTTTCGTCATCATGCTGCTGGGATTCTGGGCCGGCAAGGCAAAGATGGTCGATAACAAAAATGTTTCCCTGCTTAATATCTTCGTAATGGATTTTGCACTCCCTGCCGCGCTGTTCAGCGCCACCGTGCAAACCCCGTGGACCGGTATCGTTGCCCAGTCGCCGCTGATCCTGGTGTTGACGCTGGCGATGTGGATCACCTATGCGGTCATCTACTTCCTCGCCACCGGCGTCTTTAAGAAATCGCCACAGGATGCGGCCGTGCTGACGCTCACCGTCGCGTTGCCCAACTATGCAGCGCTGGGTCTGCCGATTCTGGGCAGCGTGCTGGGCGAAGGTTCCTCTACGTCGCTCTCCGTCGCGGTCTCCATCGCCTGCGGTTCGGTGCTGATGACCCCCTTCTGCCTGCTCATTCTGGAGCGTGAAAAAGCGCGTGCTGAGGGCAATAGCTCCGGCTCAACGCTCTCAATGCTGCCGGTGCTGATGTGGCGCTCCATTAAAAAACCGATCGTGATGGGCCCGCTGCTGGGCGTGATTTTGTCCGCCATCGGCATCAAAATGCCGGAGCTGGTGCTGGCGGCGATCAAACCGCTGGGACTGTCCGCGACCGCTGCGGCGCTGTTCCTGACCGGGGTGATCCTTTCTGCCCGTAAGCTGCAGATTAATACCATGGTCATCACCTCCACGATCGCTAAGCTGCTGATTCAGCCAGCCATTGCCTGGGGTATCGTCTTGATTTTTGGTCTGCACGGCTCCGTGGCGATCACCGCTATCCTGATGATTGCGCTGTCTGCGGGCTTCTTCGGCGTTGTGTTCGGTAACCGCTTTGGCGTGCAGTCGCCGGATGCAGAAGCCGTGCTGCTGTTAAGCTCCGTCCTGTGTATCCTGTCGCTGCCGCTGTTTATCTCGCTAACTTCAGGAATGTAACCATGACCACCCCATTACGCCCGCACGACCTTATCTGGCTTACTGCCCGCGATGCGCTGGAAGGCATCACTGAATCCTGGGTGGAGGCCGCCTGGCATACCGGCCTGCCGGTGGTGGTGCGGCGTGATGTGGATAGCGAAGGCCGGATCCCCGTTGGCGTACGCGGTTTACGTCGCGACCAGCGGGCGGCCGGATGGGTGAAGCCCGAAAACGTGTTACGCGTGGTTTCACCGGAAGACCTGAGCGTTGCGGCCGAACTGCTGCGCTCGCCCTTTGTAACTCAGCCACCCGTTCAGGTGGCGCTTCAGCTTTCTCAGCAGGCGTGGCCGTGGACGTGGGGCATTACCGGCAGTACCGGCTACGCGCTGGCGACCGGTATCCCGGTGATCCATGCCGACAGCGATCTCGATCTGCTTATCCGCGCTCCGCTGCCGATCTCACCGGACGCCCTGACGATGTGGCAGTCCCAGCTAAGCCGTTCGCTGTGTCGTGCCGATACGCAGGTGGATACGCCCGAGGGCGGTTTCGCGCTGGCGGAGTGGCTGCGCGACGGCAAAACGCTGCTGAAAACCCGCCATGGACCGCGCCTGGTGGCGGATCCGTGGCGCAGGGAGGAGTGATGAAAATAGTGTTTACCTTTCCGGGGCAGGGCACGCAGCACGAAGGCATGCTGCAAAACCTGCCGGGAACGGAACTGGCTCAGGCGCGTGAGGTGCTGGGCACCGAAGTGGATACGCTGGATAGCGCAGACGCGTTAAGCCATACCCGCGCGGTTCAGCTTTGCCTGCTGATTGCAGGCGTGGCCTGGGCGCGCGAGCTGGAACGGCGCGGCGTGGCGCCGGATATCGTCAGCGGGCTGTCCATCGGCGCTTATCCGGCGGCGGTCATTGCAGGCGCGCTGGACTTCACGGATGCGCTGAAGCTGGTGGCGCTGCGTGGCGATCTGATGGAGCAGGCGTATCCACACGGCTACGGCCTGACGGCAATTATGGGGCTCACTCTGCCGCAGGTGGAAGACCTTATCCAGGGCACCGGGACCTACATTGCCAACCTGAATGCCGAAACGCAGATCGTGATTGCCGGAACCGATGAAGGGATGGCGGAGGCGGCGTCGCGCGCGCTGGCGAAAGGGGCGAGCAAGGCCAAACGGCTGGCGGTCAGCGTGCCGTCGCACTGCGAACTGCTGACAGCACCCGCGCAAAAGCTGGCAACGGCGTTTGAATCGGTCACGCTTTCACGCCCACGCAGCGCCTACCTGAGCGGCAGCACCGGGCGCGTGCTGTGGCAGCCGGAAAAGATCGCCGACGATCTGGCGATGAACATGGCGCGTACGGTGCGCTGGCAGGAGGCGATGATTTCAGCGAATGAACGCGAAGCCCGGCTGGCGATCGAGATGCCCCCCGGCGGCGTACTGACCTGCCTGACGCGTCAGGCGCCGTGGGAAGGAGAGACCATTTCGCTGGAGCGCAGCGGGGTTGATGTGGCGGTACATCTGGCGAAGCGACTCCGTGCGTGATGGCTTAGCCCGGTGGCGGCTGCGCCTTACCGGGCCTACAACTGCACGAACGTAGGCCGGGTAAGACGCGACGCGTCGTCACCCGGCACGACCTCAGGCTCCGTCCTGCAAACTGCGGGCATACATCCGCCCTTCGGCGGCCAGCGCCCGCAGGCTCGGATCCTGCTCGCGGTTGCGGGCAAAGACGATGGCGATCAGCTGTTGCATCTGGTACGGCTCGGCAAGCTTCAGGAGCTGCACGGAATTCTCATAGACCTTTTTCATCCTGCCCGGCATCAGCGTAAAGCCCACTCCCGCCTGCACCAGACTGAGCATTGAGAAAATGTCATTCACCCGGGTAACAATCTCCGGCTCGAACCCGGCGATATGAAACGCCTCCTGGAAGCCTGCATAGGTGGCGAACCCTTCCGCAAGAGAGACAAATTTCCGATCTTTATAGTCGCGCAGATCGGCCGGACCGCGGGTATTGAGTGTCGCGGAGGCCGGTGCGGCAAGGAAGATGTCGTCATGGAACAGGGGCAACACTTCGAGGCTGTTACGGTCGATATCGCTCTCGGAAATGGAGATAAGAATGGCGTCCAGCGAGCCTTCATCCAGCATGTGCAGCAGGGTTTCGTTGGAGCCCATCGTCAGATCCATTTCCAGATCCGGACGGCGCAGCTTCATGCCCATGATCAGGCGCGGCACGGTTTCCAGGGTGAGCGAGTAGAGCGTGCCCACGCGCAGCCGCCCCTGGCCGATCCCGGCAATTTTGCGCGACGCTTCCAGCCCGCGCTCCATCACCTGCATCACTTCCTGGCAATATTCCAGCAAGGTCCAGGCGGAAGGGAGAGCAATCAGGTTGCGCCCCTTATGGGTAAAGAGCGGGCAGCGCACGTTCTCTTCCAGCGTGTGCAGCGCACGGTGGACGCTGACGCCGCTCAGGCCCAAAGTTTCGGCGGTACGCGCGATATTCCCCTTCTCCATAAACGTCATGAAGATGCTGAGCTTGCGGAATGTAATCTCGCTCGTGTTATCGAAACTCATAGCCCTCCCGGTGGATCAGTCAGCCTGCAGCATCGCTTCCAGCTGTTCCTGCGCGTCGAGCCACGCCATCTCACACTCTTCAAGGCTGGATTTGGTTTTCGCCTGGGTTTGCAGGCAGTCCGTCAGTTCGGCTTTACGGCTCTGGTCATACAGCCCGCTGTCGCCGAGCTTCTCTTCAACAGCGGCAAGCGTGGCGTTGAGCTTTTCCATCTCTTTTTCGAGACGGGCAATCTCTTTACGCAGCGGCTGCGTCTGAGTGCGCAGCTCCGCTTCACGGCGCTTCTGGTCTTTACGTGCCTGCGCGCTGTTGGCGTTGTCTTTCGCCGACTCCTCCGGCTGGTTCTCCTGCTTCTGCACGTCCGTCAGCCACTGCTGGTAGTCTTCCAGATCGCCGTCGAACGGTTCGACTTTGCCATCGTGCACTAAGTAGAGATCGTCCGTGGTGGAGCGGATCAGGTGACGGTCGTGCGAAACCACCACCAGTGCGCCTTCGAACTCAATCAGCGCTTCGGTCAGCGCCTGACGCATATCGAGATCCAGGTGGTTGGTCGGTTCATCGAGCAGCAGCAGGTTCGGGCGCTGCCAGACAATCAGCGCCAGCACCAGACGGGCTTTTTCACCGCCCGAGAAACGCTCGGTGTTTTCGGTGACCTTATCGCCCTGGAAGCCGAAGCCGCCGAGGTAGTCGCGCAGCTTCTGCTCCATCTCCTGCGGCGCCAGACGCGCGAGATGCTGAATCGGGGATTCATCCGCGCGTAAAAATTCCAGCTGATGCTGGGCGAAGTAACCCAGCTTGATGCCCTTCGCCAGGCCGATTTCACCCTTGACCGGGTTAAGCTCGCCCGCCAGCAGTTTGATCAGCGTCGATTTACCGGCACCGTTGCGTCCCAGCAAACCAATACGTGAACCCGGCACCAGGTTGAGTTTGATGGAGTCGAGAATAATGCGGTCGGCATAGCCCGCGCTGACTTTTTCCATTTTCAGCAGCGGATTTGGCAGGCTTTCCGGGGCGCGGAAGCTGAAGTGGAACGGGTTGTCGACGTGCGCCGGGGCGATCATCTCCATGCGCTCCAGCATCTTGATGCGGCTCTGGGCCTGCTTTGCTTTTGACGCTTTGGCCTTGAAGCGATCCACAAAGCTCTGCAGGTGCGCCACGCGCTGCTGCTGGCTTTCGTACATGGACTGCTGCTGGGCAAGACGCGTCGCGCGCTGGCGCTCGAAGGAGCTGTAGTTGCCGGTGTACTCGAACATCGTTTGCTGTTCGATATGAATGATTTTATCCACCACCGGGTCGAGGAAGTCTCGGTCGTGGGAGATCAGAATCAGAGTGCCCTGATAGCTCTTGAGCCACTTCTCCAGCCAAATAACCGCATCGAGATCGAGGTGGTTAGTCGGTTCATCGAGCAGCAGCAGGTCAGAGCGGCAGATCAGCGCCTGCGCCAGATTGAGGCGCATGCGCCAGCCACCGGAGAAGTCGCTGACCGGGCGTTCCAGCTGTTCATTGCTGAAGCCCAGGCCGTGAAGCAGGCTGGAGGCGCGGGAGCGAATGGTCCACGCGTCAATGGCGTCCAGCTTGCCGTGAACGGTGGCGATGGCGTGACCGTCGTTGCGCTCGTTAGCGGCGTTAAGTTCCGCCTCGAGCTTACGGTATTCCCGGTCGCCGTCGATAACATAGTCGAGTGCCGGTTCGCTCAGGGCTGGTGTCTCCTGGTTCACCCAGGCGAGCTGCCAGTTCCCCGGGAAGGTGAAGTTACCGCCATCCGCGCTAATCTCGTTTTTCAGCAACGCCAGCAGCGTGGATTTACCACAGCCGTTTTTGCCGACCAGACCCACTTTTTGGCCTGGGTTGATGGTAGCAGTGGCGTTATCCAGCAGGACGCGCACGCCGCGACGAATTTGTAACGAGGAGAAAACAATCATAGAAGCGCCGTATGTTCCGACTATGTTAATTTGTCATTATGATAATGTAAGGTGTGGGCCATTTTCCGCACCGGGCCGCCATGGTAGCCCAAAACAACAACGATACACAAAAACAGAAACAAGACCGGGAGGGGAATGATGTCTCAGACAGCAAAAGTGCTGCTGCTGTATGCCCATCCGGAATCTCAGGACTCGGTGGCAAACCGGGTGCTGCTTAAGCCGGCCACACAGCTCAGTAACGTGACGGTGCACGATCTCTACGCGCACTATCCTGATTTCTTTATTGATATTCCTTACGAGCAGGAACTGCTGCGTCAGCATGACGTGATTGTGTTCCAGCATCCGCTTTATACCTACAGCTGTCCGGCGCTGCTCAAAGAGTGGCTGGACCGCGTGCTGAGCCGGGGTTTCTCCAGCGGGGTGGGGGGCAACCAGCTGGCGGGAAAGTACTGGCGTAGCGTGATTACGACCGGTGAACCCGAAAGCGCTTACCGCCACGACGGGCTGAACCGTTATCCGATGAGCGACATTCTGCGGCCTTTCGAGCTGACGGCGGCGATGTGCCGTATGCACTGGATGAGCCCGATTATTGTCTACTGGGCCCGACGTCAGGATCCGAAAGAACTGGCCAGCCACGCCAGAGCCTATGGTGAATGGCTGGCGTCACCGATTCCGGCAGGAGGTCGTTAATGGAAGGATCGAATTTGCTCCTCGCCGGGGTGCTGTTTTTATTTGCGGCCGTCGTCGCGGTGCCGCTTGCTGCGCGTATTGGTATCGGTGCAGTACTGGGGTATCTGCTGGCAGGGATCGCGATTGGCCCCTGGGGACTGGGATTCATCAGCGATGTAGATGAAATTCTTCACTTCTCCGAACTGGGCGTGGTCTTCCTGATGTTCATCATCGGCCTTGAGCTCAACCCTGCTAAATTGTGGCAGCTCCGACGCTCCATCTTTGGCGTGGGTGCCGCGCAGGTGGTGTTCAGCGCCGCGATTCTGGGTGGCCTGTTAATGCTGACGAATTTCTCCTGGCAGGCGGCGGTGATAGGCGGGATAGGCCTTGCGATGTCGTCGACGGCGATGGCCCTGCAGCTGATGCGCGACAAGGGGATGAACCGCAACGAAGCCGGTCAGCTGGGTTTTTCGGTGCTGCTGTTCCAGGATTTGGCGGTCATCCCGGCGCTGGCGCTGGTGCCGCTGCTGGCGGGCTCCGGCGACGACCACTTCGACTGGGCGAAAATCGCGATGAAGGTGCTGGCCTTCGCGGGGATGCTGATTGGCGGACGTTTCCTGTTACGTCCGGTGTTCCGCTTTATTGCCGCGTCCGGCGTGCGCGAGGTGTTTACCGCCGCGACGCTGCTGCTGGTGCTGGGGTCGGCATTGTTTATGGATGCGCTGGGGCTGTCGATGGCGCTCGGGACCTTTATCGCCGGGGTGCTGCTGGCGGAAAGTGAATACCGGCACGAACTGGAAATTGCCATCGATCCCTTTAAAGGGCTGCTGTTAGGCCTGTTCTTTATTTCGGTGGGGATGGCGCTCAACCTTGGCGTGCTCTATACCCATCTGCTGTGGGTTGTGGTGAGCGTGGCCATCCTGGTGGCGGTGAAAACGCTGGTGCTGTACGTCATGGCGCGCATTTACGGCTTGCGCAGTTCGGAACGCATGCAGTTTGCGAGCGTGTTGAGCCAGGGAGGCGAGTTCGCGTTTGTGCTGTTCTCTACCGCCTCGTCCCAGAAGCTGTTTAAAGACGATCAGATGGCGCTTTTGCTGGTGACGGTCACGCTGTCAATGATGACCACGCCGCTGTTGATGAAGTTGGTGGATAAACTGCTGTCGCGCCGCCTGAATCCGACAGACGATGAAGACGAAGCGCCGTGGGTGGAGGATGATAAGCCCCAGGTGATCGTGGTGGGTTTTGGCCGCTTTGGACAGGTGATCGGGCGTTTGCTGATGGCGAACAAAATGCGCATTACGGTGCTGGAGCGGGATATCAGCGCGGTCAACCTGATGCGCAAATACGGCTACAAGGTTTACTACGGCGATGCGACCCAGCTCGAGTTACTGCGCTCGGCGGGGGCAGAGGCGGCAGAGTCCATCGTCATTACCTGTAACGACCCGGAAGACACGATGAAGCTGGTGGATCTCTGCCAGCAGCATTTCCCGCATCTGCACATTCTGGCGCGTGCGCGGGGACGTGTTGAAGCTCACGAATTATTGCAGGCGGGTGTGAAACACTTCTCCCGTGAGACGTTTTCCAGTGCGCTGGAGCTGGGGCGCAAGGCGCTGATCTCGCTGGGCATGCATCCGCATCAGGCGCAGCGTGCTCAGATGCACTTCCGCCGGCTGGATATGCGGATGCTGCGCGAGCTGATGCCGGTACATACCGATACGGCGCAGATCTCCCGCGTGCGGGAAGCGCGTCGCGAGCTGGAGGAGATCTTCCAGCGCGAGATGCAGCAGGAACGACGCCAGCTCGATGGCTGGGATGAATTTGAATAAAGGGTAACGAAAGATGGCTGTACGTAAACGCTTTATCGCGGGTGCAAAATGCCCGACCTGCCAGGCGCAAGATACCCTGGCGATGTGGCGGGAAAATAATATTGATGTTGTTGAGTGTGTTAAGTGCGGTCACCAGATGCGTGAGGCCGACAAAGAGGCCCGCGATCACGTTCGCAAAGAAGAGCAAGTTATCGGGATTTTTCATCCGGACTAGCGATATGCCCTGAGTTTTTTTAAGCTAAAGGGTACACAGGTGCAGATTTCCGCTACAATCTGCGCCAGCAATTTTCCCACGCTCAGGAGATATCATGAAAGTAGCAAAAGACCTGGTGGTCAGCCTGGCCTATCAGGTACGTACAGAAGACGGTGTGTTGGTTGATGAGTCTCCGGTGAGTGCGCCGCTTGACTACCTGCATGGTCACGGTTCCCTGATTTCCGGCCTGGAAAACGCGCTGGAAGGTCATGAAGTTGGCGACAAATTTGACGTTGCTGTAGGCGCGAACGACGCTTACGGTCAGTATGACGACAACCTGGTTCAGCGCGTTCCTAAAGACGTGTTCATGGGCGTTGACGAACTGCAGGTTGGCATGCGCTTCCTGGCAGAAACCGACCAGGGCCCGGTTCCAGTTGAAATCACCGAAGTGGAAGATGACCACGTCGTGGTTGACGGCAACCACATGCTGGCTGGCCAGAACCTGAAGTTCAACGTAGAAGTTGTTGCGATCCGTGAAGCGACCGAAGAAGAGCTGGCTCATGGCCACGTTCACGGTGCGCACGGTCACGACCATGACCACGATCACGGCCACGATGGCTGCTGCGGTGGTCACGGCCACGACCATGGTCATGACCACGGCCACGGTAAAGGTGGTTGCGGTAACGGCGGTTGCGGCTGCCACTAATTCCGTCATGCGGAAAATAAAAAAGCGGGATAATCCCGCTTTTTTTTACGCCTCAATAATGAGGAGGTGGCGTCTCTTCCGACTGAGAAGCAATGTTCGACGGCTGCGTAGCCTTCAGCTTTTCCGTCAGCAGGCGCATATGATCCCGCAGTTTCGCCATTTCGAGCTCATGTGCGGTCACGGTCTGGTTTAGCTCTTCGATGGTGATGTCCTGAAAAGCCAGGCGGCTTTCCAGCTCAGCCATTCTCGCTTCTATCGTTGTATCCTTCATCATTCACCTCGTTTATTTCAGATTCGCCATAATGGCCCAGCGGCGGCGCAGTTTAACTGAGTTTATCCTTAAGTACAGTTCGCATCCCTCTGGCAAGAAACTTATTTAAACAAAAATAGTCTGAAAAGTGGCGAGAATTGGACGTGTCTGTCTGTAGATTTCTTCTGCAACGTTTTATAGTACGTCACTCATTTACGTTTAACGCTGGGGTGAGAGTCCCCAGGCCCTGGAGATATGGATGAAATCACTGTTTAAAGTAACGCTGCTGGCGACGACGATGGCTGTTGCGCTGAACGCGCCGCTGTCATTCGCTGCTGATACTGCTGCGAAGCCTGCTGCCACTGCAGACAGCAAAGCGGCGTTCAAAAATGACGACCAGAAATCCGCCTACGCACTGGGCGCATCTCTGGGTCGTTACATGGAAAACTCTCTGAAAGAACAAGAGAAACTGGGCATCAAACTGGATAAAGCTCAGCTGATCGCGGGCGTTCAGGACGCATTTGCCGATAAGAGCAAGCTGTCTGACCAGGAAATTGAACAGACTCTGCAGGCGTTCGAAGCACGTGTGAAGGGCGCCGCGCAGACCAAGATGGACGCGGACGCTAAAGACAACGAAGCGAAAGGCAAAGCCTACCGCGATGCCTTTGCTAAAGAGAAGGGTGTGAAAACCTCTTCGACTGGCCTGGTGTACAAAGTTGAGAAAGAAGGCACCGGCGATGCGCCTAAAGACAGCGACACCGTTGTCGTGAACTACAAAGGTACGCTGATCGACGGTAAAGAGTTTGATAACTCTTACACCCGTGGTGAGCCGCTCTCCTTCCGTCTGGATGGTGTGATCCCGGGCTGGACTGAAGGCCTGAAAAACATCAAGAAAGGCGGCAAGATCAAGATGGTTATCCCACCGGATCTGGCCTATGGCAAAACCGGCGTTCCGGGTATCCCTGCCAACTCTACGCTGGTCTTTGACGTAGAGCTGCTGGACATCAAACCGGCACCGAAAGCGGATGCCAAGGCAGACGCACCGGCTGACGATAAAGCCGCGGCCGCTAAGAAGTAATGCTGAAAAAAAACCGCCGCCTTTAAGGCGGCGGTTTTTTATTGTGGGGCAGGTATAATTAACACTGGAAAGCGTTAGGCACGCTGTATTAATTTAGTTGTCCGTGTAGATAATGAGCCTGCCCTGAAAACCTAACGACAGGCTCCTGAAAAGGAGTGTTTTTTTCATGTCCAGGTCGCTTTTAACCAACGAAACCAGTGAACTTGATTTACTGGATCAACGTCCTTTCGATCAGACCGACTTCGATATTCTGAAATCCTATGAAGCGGTAGTGGACGGGTTAGCGATGCTCATTGGCTCCCACTGCGAAATCGTATTGCACTCCCTGCAAGATCTGAAGTGTTCCGCCATCCGCATTGCGAATGGTGAGCATACTGGCCGTAAAATTGGTTCGCCAATTACCGACCTTGCATTGCGTATGTTGCATGATATGACCGGCGCGGACAGCAGCGTCTCCAAATGCTATTTCACCCGCGCCAAAAGCGGCGTGCTGATGAAGTCAGAAACCATCGCGATTCGAAACCGCGAGCATCGCGTGATTGGGCTGCTGTGCATCAACATGAACCTTGATGTGCCATTCTCGCAGATCATGAGCACCTTTGTTCCACCCGAAACGCCGGATGTTGGCTCTTCTGTTAACTTTGCCTCTTCCGTCGAAGATCTTGTGACGCAGACGCTGGAGTTCACCATTGAAGAGGTGAATGCCGACCGCAACGTCTCGAACAACGCCAAGAATCGTCAGATTGTGCTCAATCTCTATGAAAAAGGGATTTTTGATATTAAAGACGCCATCAACCAGGTGGCCGATCGTCTGAACATCTCCAAGCACACGGTCTATCTCTATATTCGCCAGTTCAAAAGCGGTGATTTCCTGGGACAAGACAAGTAATGCGTTTTGCGTTAATGGTGACCGGCCCGGCGTACGGGACTCAGCAGGCCAGCAGCGCGCTGCAGTTTGCGCATGCGCTGCTGGCAGCCGGACATGAGCTGGCGAGCGTCTTCTTCTATCGGGAAGGGGTGTATAACGCGAACCAGTTTACGTCTCCGGCGAGCGATGAGTTTGACGTGGTGCGCGGCTGGCAGGCACTAAACGAAAAGCAGGGCGTAGAACTGCATATCTGCGTCGCGGCGGCACTGCGCCGCGGCGTGACCGATGCAACCGAAGCCGCGCGTCTTGGTTTATCGGGTTCTAACCTGCAGCCCGGTTTTTCGTTAAGTGGCCTGGGCGCGCTGGCACAGGCGGCGTTAACCTGCGACAGAGTGGTGCAATTCTGATGAAGCGCGTGGCATTTGTTTTTACGTCTGCGCCGCACGGCAGCGCTTCCGGCCGCGAAGGGCTCGATGCGTTACTTGCGACGTCCGCGCTGACCGAAGATATCGGCGTCTTCTTTTTGGGGGACGGGGTGTTTCAGCTTCTGGCGGGTCAGCAGCCACAGGCCATTCTGGCGCGGGATTACATCGCGACCTTCAAAGTGCTGCCGCTGTACGACATTGAAATCCTGTATGTCTGCGCCGATTCGCTGGCCGCTCGTGGTTTGGATGAGAAGACGCCTTTCGTGCTGGATGTGACCGTCGTGCCTTCTGCGGCATTGCGCGAACACCTTTCCCACTACGACACCGTTCTGACTTTCTGAGGCTGCCATGCTCCATACTCTGAGCCATTCACCATGGCAATGTGACATCGACGCGTTACTGAGTATGCTGCGCGACGGTGATGACCTGCTGCTGATTCAGGACGGCGTGCTTGCCGCACTTGAAGGCAGTCGTTTCGTTGAAATTCTCACGAATGCCCCCATAACAGTCTCTGCGCTGAAAGACGATCTGGATGCGCGGGGTCTTTCTGGTCAAATTTCAGCCAAGATTGACGTGGTTGGCTATACTGATTTCGTCAATCTTACTGTGACGCACGCCAGTCAAATGAACTGGTGATTTGAGATCGCTGTATATTTCTTGACACCTTTTCGACGTAGCCCTAAAATTTCGCGTCCTCATATTGTATGAGGTCGTTTTATTACGTGTTTACGAAGCAAAAGCTAAAACCAGGAGCTATTTAATGGCAACAGTTAACCAGCTGGTACGCAAACCACGTGCACGCAAAGTTGCGAAAAGCAACGTGCCTGCGCTGGAAGCCTGCCCGCAGAAACGTGGCGTATGTACTCGTGTATATACCACCACTCCTAAAAAACCAAACTCCGCACTGCGTAAAGTATGCCGTGTGCGTTTGACTAACGGTTTCGAAGTGACTTCCTACATCGGTGGTGAAGGTCACAACCTGCAGGAGCACTCCGTGATCCTGATCCGTGGCGGTCGTGTTAAAGACCTTCCGGGTGTTCGTTACCACACCGTTCGTGGTGCGCTGGACTGCTCAGGTGTTAAAGACCGTAAGCAGGCTCGCTCCAAGTACGGCGTGAAGCGTCCTAAGGCTTAATGGTTCTCCGTTAAGTAAGGCCAAACTGATTTATCTTAATGTCACACTAAACTCTTTGAGTTTTGGACAATCCTGAATTAACAACGGAGTATTCCCATGCCACGTCGTCGCGTCATTGGTCAGCGTAAAATTCTTCCAGATCCGAAATTCGGATCAGAACTGCTGGCAAAATTTGTCAATATCCTGATGGTAGATGGTAAAAAATCTACTGCAGAAGCAATCGTATACAGCGCGCTTGAGACCCTGGCTCAGCGTTCTGGTAAAAATGAACTGGAAGCTTTCGAAGTCGCTCTCGACAACGTTCGCCCAACTGTAGAAGTTAAGTCCCGCCGCGTTGGTGGTTCTACTTATCAGGTTCCAGTTGAAGTTCGTCCGGTTCGTCGTAATGCCCTGGCAATGCGTTGGATCGTTGAAGCTGCTCGTAAACGCGGTGATAAATCCATGGCTCTGCGTCTGGCGAACGAACTTTCTGATGCTGCAGACAACAAAGGTACTGCAGTTAAGAAACGTGAAGACGTTCACCGTATGGCAGAAGCCAACAAGGCGTTCGCACACTACCGTTGGTAATCCCTTCGGAGTCTTAGTCACCAGGCGGGCGCTTCAGAGAAGCCGCCCGCTCTGGGTAACTTAACTGAACGCCTAAAGATATAAACGAGGAATCAAATGGCTCGTACAACACCCATCGCACGCTACCGTAACATCGGTATCAGTGCGCACATCGACGCCGGTAAAACCACTACTACCGAACGTATTCTGTTCTACACCGGTGTAAACCACAAAATCGGTGAAGTTCATGACGGCGCAGCCACCATGGACTGGATGGAACAGGAGCAGGAGCGTGGTATCACTATCACCTCCGCAGCGACTACTGCATTCTGGTCAGGTATGGCTAAGCAGTACGAACCGCATCGCGTAAACATCATCGACACCCCAGGGCACGTTGACTTCACCATCGAAGTAGAACGTTCCATGCGTGTGCTTGACGGCGCGGTAATGGTTTATTGCGCAGTTGGTGGTGTTCAGCCACAGTCTGAAACCGTATGGCGTCAGGCGAACAAATATAAAGTTCCACGCATCGCGTTCGTTAACAAAATGGACCGTATGGGTGCTAACTTCCTGAAAGTTGTTGGTCAGATCAAAACCCGTCTGGGCGCGAACCCTGTTCCGCTGCAGCTGGCAATTGGTGCTGAAGAAGGCTTCACCGGCGTTATCGACCTGGTGAAAATGAAAGCCATCAACTGGAACGATGCAGACCAGGGCGTTACCTTCGAATACGAAGATATCCCAGCTGCAATGCAGGACCTGGCTGACGAATGGCACCAGAACCTGATCGAATCCGCTGCTGAAGCTTCTGAAGAGCTGATGGAGAAATACCTGGGTGGTGAAGAACTGACTGAAGAAGAGATCAAAAAAGCTCTGCGTCAGCGCGTTCTGAACAACGAAATCATCCTGGTAACCTGTGGTTCTGCGTTCAAGAACAAAGGTGTTCAGGCGATGCTGGATGCGGTAGTTGACTACCTGCCATCCCCAGTTGACGTTCCTGCGATCAACGGCATCCTGGACGACGGTAAAGATACCCCGGCTGAGCGTCACGCAAGCGACGAAGAGCCATTCTCTGCACTGGCGTTCAAAATTGCTACCGACCCATTCGTGGGTAACCTGACCTTCTTCCGCGTTTACTCTGGTGTGGTTAACTCCGGTGACACCATCCTGAACTCCGTGAAAGCGGCGCGTGAGCGTTTTGGCCGTATCGTACAGATGCACGCTAACAAACGTGAAGAGATCAAAGAAGTTCGTGCGGGCGACATCGCTGCAGCTATCGGTCTGAAAGACGTGACCACTGGTGACACCCTGTGTGACCCGGATCACCCGATCATTCTGGAGCGTATGGAATTCCCAGAGCCGGTAATCTCCATCGCAGTTGAACCAAAAACCAAAGCTGACCAGGAAAAAATGGGTCTGGCTCTGGGCCGTCTGGCGAAAGAAGACCCATCATTCCGCGTATGGACTGATGAAGAATCTAACCAGACCATCATCGCTGGTATGGGTGAACTGCACCTGGACATCATCGTTGACCGTATGAAGCGTGAATTCAACGTTGAAGCGAACGTGGGTAAACCTCAGGTTGCTTACCGCGAAGCGATTCGCGCGAAAGTTACCGACATTGAAGGTAAACACGCTAAGCAGTCTGGTGGTCGCGGTCAGTACGGTCACGTTGTGATCGACATGTACCCACTGGAGCCGGGCTCTAACCCGAAAGGTTACGAGTTCATCAACGACATCAAAGGTGGTGTAATTCCTGGCGAATACATCCCAGCCGTTGATAAAGGCATTCAGGAACAGCTGAAAGCGGGCCCTCTGGCTGGCTATCCGGTTGTTGACATGGGTGTTCGTCTGCACTTCGGTTCTTACCACGACGTTGACTCCTCTGAACTGGCGTTTAAACTGGCTGCGTCTATTGCCTTTAAAGAAGGCTTTAAGAAAGCAAAACCAGTTCTGCTTGAGCCAATCATGAAGGTTGAAGTAGAAACTCCTGAAGAGAACACCGGTGACGTTATCGGTGACTTGAGCCGTCGTCGCGGTATGCTGCGTGGTCAGGAATCCGAAGTAACTGGCGTTAAGATCCACGCTGAAGTTCCGCTGTCTGAAATGTTCGGATATGCAACTCAGCTGCGTTCTCTGACCAAAGGTCGTGCATCATACACCATGGAATTCCTGAAGTATGATGATGCGCCTAACAACGTTGCTCAGGCCGTTATTGAAGCCCGTGGTAAGTAATCCACAGGATTAAAACCTAAGTCCCGTGCTCTCTCCACAGGGGAGAGCACTATAGTAAGGAATATAGCCGTGTCTAAAGAAAAATTTGAACGTACAAAACCGCACGTCAACGTTGGTACTATCGGCCACGTTGACCATGGTAAAACTACCCTGACTGCTGCAATCACTACCGTTCTGGCAAAAACCTACGGTGGTTCTGCTCGTGCATTCGACCAGATCGATAACGCACCAGAAGAAAAAGCTCGTGGTATCACCATCAACACTTCCCACGTTGAATATGACACCCCGACTCGCCACTACGCACACGTAGACTGCCCAGGCCACGCCGACTATGTTAAAAACATGATCACCGGTGCTGCGCAGATGGACGGCGCGATCCTGGTTGTTGCTGCGACTGACGGCCCAATGCCTCAGACTCGTGAGCACATCCTGCTGGGTCGTCAGGTAGGCGTTCCTTTCATCATCGTGTTCCTGAATAAATGCGACATGGTTGATGACGAAGAGCTGCTGGAACTGGTAGAGATGGAAGTTCGTGAACTGCTGTCTCAGTACGATTTCCCAGGCGACGATACCCCAATCGTTCGTGGTTCTGCTCTGAAAGCGCTGGAAGGCGAAGCTGAGTGGGAAGCGAAAATCATCGAACTGGCTGGCTTCCTGGATTCTTACATCCCAGAACCAGAGCGTGCGATTGACAAGCCATTCCTGCTGCCAATCGAAGACGTATTCTCCATCTCCGGTCGTGGTACCGTTGTTACCGGTCGTGTAGAGCGCGGTATCATCAAAGTTGGTGAAGAAGTTGAAATCGTTGGTATCAAAGAGACTGCGAAGTCTACCTGTACTGGCGTTGAAATGTTCCGCAAACTGCTGGACGAAGGCCGTGCTGGTGAGAACGTTGGTGTTCTGCTGCGTGGTATCAAACGTGAAGAAATCGAACGTGGTCAGGTTCTGGCTAAGCCAGGCTCAATCAAGCCACACACCAAGTTCGAATCTGAAGTGTACATCCTGTCCAAAGACGAAGGCGGCCGTCATACTCCGTTCTTCAAAGGCTACCGTCCACAGTTCTACTTCCGTACTACTGACGTGACCGGTACCATCGAACTGCCAGAAGGCGTTGAGATGGTAATGCCAGGCGACAACATCAAGATGGTTGTGACTCTGATCCACCCAATCGCGATGGACGACGGTCTGCGTTTCGCAATCCGTGAAGGCGGCCGTACCGTTGGCGCGGGCGTTGTTGCTAAAGTTCTGGGCTAATTAATTATCCCCGAATAAAAAAAGGACGCTTCGGCGTCCTTTTTTGTTTTCTGCCGCTCAGGCGTTGTCACAAAATTTCGCATTTTTTGCCTGCTCCCGCCCCGCATTCTGGCGTTTGTGCTATTGTAATCATAACCATTCTCACTTACACTTTGCGCATAATTTGAACGGGAGTTTCTATGTACGTTTGTTTATGTAATGGTGTAAGCGACAAAAAAATACGTCAGGCCGTTCGCCAGTTTCAGCCCCAGTCATTCCAGCAGCTTCGCAAATTTGTTCCGGTGGGAAATCAATGCGGTAAATGTGTACGTGCTGTGCGAGAGATCATGCAGGACGAACTGATGCAGATCCCGGAATACAAAGAGATCGCGTAAGCGCCCATCTTTTTTTTGACATCCCTGTAGCCCGATCTACGCTTCAATGAGTGGAAGCGGAGGGACTATATAATGAAAGGTGATGTTAAAATCATAAGTTATCTCAATAAATTATTGGGAAATGAGCTTGTCGCAATCAACCAGTATTTTCTTCACGCGAGAATGTTCAAAAACTGGGGACTCAAACGTTTAAACGACGTTGAGTACCATGAATCTATAGATGAGATGAAACACGCTGATAAATATATCGAGCGTATTTTATTCCTTGAAGGCATTCCAAACCTGCAGGATCTCGGCAAGCTGGGTATCGGAGAAGATGTCGAAGAGATGCTGCGTTCCGACCTCAGGCTGGAACTTGAAGGCGCTAAAGATCTCCGTGAAGCCATTGCCTATGCTGACAGCGTACATGACTACGTCAGCCGCGATATGATGATCCAGATCCTGGCCGATGAAGAAGGGCATATTGACTGGCTGGAAACAGAGCTGGATCTCATTGCTAAAATTGGCCTGCAAAACTATCTTCAGTCACAGATTAAAGTGGAAGAATAAGCAACGTCTTCCAGCCTACGCATAAACCCGCTGCTGCCAGAAATGGCCCAAAAGGCAGCGGGTTTTTTATTGCCTTCTTATCAGGGCGAATGAACGAAAAGACAAGAATGCAGAGAAGCGCCATCAGCGCCGCGAGTAACGCCAGCGTTGGCAGTACGCACCAGCCATGCCATGCACCAAGCGCCGCCAGGTATTTCACATCGCCATATCCCATACCTTCACGCCGGCAGATAAACCAGTAGCCCCAGTAAATAACGGCAAAGCCAATATATCCAGCCATCGCACCCGCCACCGCGCTCGGCAGAAAATCAGGTCGGATACAGAGCTGGAAGAGCAGCCCCGCCCATAGCAGCGGGCAGAGAAATTTATCGGGAAGCAGACCGTAGCGAATATCGGCATGTACCAGTAAGGCAGTCAGTGAAAGATAGATCAGCAGAAAGGGGAGGGTGATTAGCATGTAAAAGGCCTCAAACGGGTTTGAGCGCATAGTCGTTATAATCGGCCTGTCCGGCAATGCACAAAAAACGGAGATGCGTAGCGGCTCGAAACAAAGCATCGCCGCAGAATACATTGCATAAAACGTTGCGCGCTCTTACGCACCCTGCGACATTGGCGCTTAATTTCTAAACGGCACTTGCGTCTTGCCCAGATTTACGTATAATGCGCGGGCTTGTCGTAATTGACGGCGGGTTCAATCAGAACCAGAGTAGCTCATTTTGTTACTCAACAATGCTCCCAATTGGGGAGCTACGTAAGAACGGTTACACTCTCCCATCAATCGTAATGGGTTTGAGGAGTAATCATTTTCGTTTATAAAATAATTGGAGCTCTGGTCTCATGCAGAACCAAAGAATCCGTATCCGCCTTAAAGCGTTTGATCATCGTCTGATCGATCAATCAACCGCGGAAATCGTCGAGACTGCTAAGCGCACTGGTGCGCAAGTCCGTGGTCCGATCCCGCTGCCGACCCGCAAAGAGCGCTTCACCGTTCTGATCTCTCCGCACGTTAACAAAGACGCGCGCGATCAGTACGAAATCCGCACTCACAAGCGTCTGGTTGACATCGTTGAGCCAACTGAGAAAACCGTTGATGCTCTGATGCGTCTGGATCTGGCTGCCGGTGTAGACGTGCAGATCAGCCTGGGTTAATCAGGTCATCGAGCGATTGAGAGGTTGAAACAATGATTGGTTTAGTCGGTAAAAAAGTGGGTATGACCCGCATCTTCACTGAAGATGGCGTTTCTATCCCAGTAACCGTAATCGAAGTTGAAGCAAACCGCGTTACTCAGGTTAAAGATCTGGCTAACGATGGCTACCGCGCTATTCAGGTTACCACTGGTGCTAAAAAAGCTAACCGTGTAACCAAACCAGAAGCGGGTCACTTCGCTAAAGCTGGCGTAGAAGCTGGCCGTGGTCTGTGGGAATTCCGTCTTGCTGAAGGCGAAGAGTTCACCGTAGGTCAGGACATTAGCGTTGAGCTGTTTGCTGACGTTAAAAAAGTTGACGTAACCGGTACCTCTAAAGGTAAAGGTTTTGCTGGTACCGTTAAGCGCTGGAACTTCCGTACCCAGGACGCTACCCACGGTAACTCCTTGTCTCACCGCGTTCCGGGTTCTATCGGTCAGAACCAGACTCCGGGCAAAGTGTTCAAAGGCAAGAAAATGGCAGGTCAGCTGGGCAACGAACGTGTAACCGTTCAGAGCCTGGACGTAGTACGTGTTGACGCTGAGCGCAACCTGCTGCTGGTTAAAGGTGCGGTCCCGGGTGCAACCGGTAGCGACCTGATCGTTAAACCAGCTGTGAAGGCGTAAGGGGATAGCAATGGAATTAGTATTGAAAGACGCGCAGAGCGCGCTGACTGTTTCCGAAACTACCTTCGGTCGTGATTTCAACGAAGCGCTGGTTCACCAGGTTGTTGTTGCTTATGCAGCTGGTGCTCGTCAGGGTACTCGTGCTCAGAAGACTCGTGCTGAAGTAACTGGTTCTGGCAAAAAGCCATGGCGCCAGAAAGGTACCGGCCGTGCGCGTTCAGGTTCTATCAAGAGCCCGATCTGGCGTTCAGGTGGCGTGACCTTCGCTGCGCGTCCACAGGACCACAGTCAAAAAGTTAACAAAAAGATGTACCGCGGCGCGCTGAAAAGCATCCTGTCCGAACTGGTACGTCAGGATCGTCTGATCGTTGTCGAGAAGTTCTCTGTTGAAGCGCCTAAAACTAAGCTGCTGGCACAGAAACTGAAAGACATGGCTCTGGAAGATGTGCTGATCATCACCGGTGAGCTGGACGAGAACCTGTTCCTGGCCGCACGTAACCTGCACAAGGTTGACGTACGCGATGCGACTGGTATCGACCCGGTTAGCCTGATCGCCTTCGACAAAGTCGTAATGACTGCTGATGCTGTTAAGCAAGTTGAGGAGATGCTGGCATGATTCGTGAAGAACGTCTGCTGAAGGTGCTTCGCGCACCGCACGTTTCTGAAAAAGCGTCTACTGCGATGGAAAAAACAAACACCATCGTTCTCAAAGTTGCTAAAGACGCGACCAAAGCAGAGATCAAAGCTGCTGTGCAGAAACTGTTTGAAGTCGAAGTCGAAGTCGTTAACACCCTGGTAGTTAAAGGGAAAGTTAAACGTCACGGACAGCGTATCGGTCGTCGTAGCGACTGGAAAAAAGCTTACGTCACCCTGAAAGAAGGCCAGAATCTGGACTTCGTTGGCGGCGCTGAGTAAGTCGGAGGAGTAATACAATGGCAGTTGTTAAATGTAAACCGACATCTCCGGGTCGTCGCCACGTAGTTAAAGTGGTTAACCCTGAGCTGCACAAGGGCAAACCTTTTGCTCCGTTGCTGGAAAAAAACAGCAAATCCGGTGGTCGTAACAACAATGGCCGTATCACCACTCGTCACATCGGTGGTGGCCACAAGCAGGCTTATCGTATTGTTGACTTCAAACGCAACAAAGACGGTATCCCAGCAGTTGTTGAACGTCTTGAGTACGATCCGAACCGTTCCGCGAACATCGCGCTGGTTCTGTACAAAGATGGCGAACGCCGTTACATCCTGGCCCCTAAAGGCCTGAAAGCTGGCGACCAGATTCAGTCTGGCGTTGATGCTGCAATCAAAGCAGGCAACACCCTGCCGATGCGCAATATCCCGGTTGGTTCTACCGTTCATAACGTAGAAATGAAACCAGGTAAAGGCGGTCAGCTGGCGCGTTCCGCGGGTACTTACGTTCAGATCGTTGCGCGTGATGGTGCTTATGTCACCCTGCGTCTGCGTTCTGGTGAAATGCGTAAAGTCGAAGCAGACTGCCGCGCTACTCTGGGCGAAGTTGGCAATGCTGAGCATATGCTGCGCGTTCTGGGTAAAGCAGGTGCTGCACGCTGGCGTGGTGTTCGTCCTACCGTTCGCGGTACTGCGATGAACCCAGTCGACCACCCACATGGTGGTGGTGAAGGTCGTAACTTTGGTAAGCACCCGGTATCTCCGTGGGGCGTTCAGACCAAAGGTAAGAAGACCCGCAGCAACAAGCGTACTGATAAATTTATCGTACGTCGCCGTAGCAAATAATTTTAGAGGATAAGCCATGCCACGTTCTCTCAAGAAAGGTCCTTTTATTGACCTGCACTTGCTGAAGAAGGTAGAGAAAGCGGTGGAAAGCGGAGACAAGAAGCCCCTGCGCACTTGGTCCCGTCGTTCAACGATCTTTCCTAACATGATCGGTTTGACCATCGCTGTCCATAATGGTCGTCAGCACGTTCCAGTCTTTGTTACCGACGAAATGGTTGGTCACAAACTGGGTGAATTCGCACCGACTCGTACTTATCGCGGCCACGCTGCTGATAAAAAAGCGAAGAAGAAATAAGGTAGGAGGAAGAGATGGAAACTTTAGCTCAACATCGCCATGCTCGTTCTTCTGCACAGAAGGTTCGCCTTGTTGCTGACCTGATTCGCGGTAAGAAAGTGTCGCAGGCCCTGGACATCCTGACCTATACCAACAAGAAAGCTGCGGTATTGGTCAAGAAAGTACTGGAATCTGCCATTGCTAACGCTGAACACAACGATGGCGCTGACATCGACGATCTGAAAGTCGCGAAAATTTTCGTAGATGAAGGCCCAAGCATGAAGCGCATTATGCCGCGTGCGAAAGGTCGTGCAGATCGCATCCTGAAGCGCACCAGCCACATTACTGTGGTTGTGTCCGATCGCTGAGACTCTGGAGACTAGCAATGGGTCAGAAAGTACATCCTAATGGTATTCGCCTGGGTATTGTAAAACCATGGAACTCTACCTGGTTTGCGAACACCAAAGAATTCGCTGACAACCTGGACAGCGATTTTAAAGTACGTCAGTACCTGACTAAGGAACTGGCTAAAGCGTCTGTATCTCGTATCGTTATCGAGCGTCCAGCGAAGAGCATCCGTGTGACTATTCACACTGCTCGTCCTGGCATCGTTATCGGTAAGAAAGGCGAAGACGTAGAAAAACTGCGCAAGGTCGTAGCGGATATCGCTGGCGTTCCTGCACAGATCAATATCGCTGAAGTTCGTAAGCCTGAACTGGACGCTAAATTGGTTGCTGACAGCATCACTTCTCAGCTGGAACGTCGTGTTATGTTCCGTCGTGCTATGAAGCGTGCTGTACAGAACGCAATGCGTCTGGGCGCTAAAGGTATCAAAGTTGAAGTTAGCGGCCGTCTGGGCGGCGCGGAAATCGCACGTACCGAATGGTACCGTGAAGGTCGCGTACCGCTGCACACTCTGCGTGCTGACATCGACTACAACACCTCTGAAGCGCACACCACTTACGGTGTAATCGGCGTTAAGGTATGGATCTTCAAAGGTGAGATCCTGGGTGGTATGGCTGCTGTTGAACAACCGGAAAAACCGGCTGCTCAACCTAAAAAGCAGCAGCGTAAAGGCCGTAAATAAGGAGCGTCGCTGATGTTACAACCAAAGCGTACAAAATTCCGTAAAGTGCACAAAGGCCGCAACCGTGGTCTGGCGCAGGGTACGGATGTTAGCTTCGGCACTTTCGGTCTGAAAGCTGTTGGCCGTGGTCGTCTGACTGCACGTCAGATCGAAGCAGCACGTCGTGCAATGACCCGTGCAGTTAAGCGTCAAGGTAAGATCTGGATCCGTGTATTCCCGGACAAACCGATCACCGAGAAGCCGCTGGAAGTTCGTATGGGTAAAGGTAAAGGTAACGTGGAGTACTGGGTTGCCTTGATCCAACCGGGCAAAGTCCTTTATGAAATGGACGGTGTTCCGGAAGAGCTGGCCCGTGAAGCCTTCGGCCTGGCAGCAGCGAAACTGCCTATCAAAACCACCTTTGTAACTAAGACGGTGATGTAATGAAAGCAAAAGAGCTGCGTGAAAAAAGCGTTGAAGAGCTGAACGCTGAGCTGCTGAACCTGCTGCGTGAGCAGTTCAACCTGCGTATGCAGGCTGCAAGTGGCCAGCTGCAACAGACTCACCTGCTGAAGCAAGTGCGTCGCAATGTTGCACGCGTTAAGACTTTACTGACTCAGAAGGCGGGTGCGTAATGACCGATAAAATCCGTACTCTGCAAGGTCGTGTTGTTAGCGACAAAATGGAGAAATCCATTGTTGTAGCTATCGAACGTATTGTGAAACACCCGATCTACGGTAAATTCATCAAGCGTACGACCAAACTGCACGTACATGACGAGAACAACGAATGTGGTATCGGCGACAAGGTTGAAATCCGTGAATGCCGTCCACTGTCCAAGACTAAGTCCTGGACGCTGGTTCGCGTTGTAGAGAAAGCGGTTCTGTAATACAGTACGCCTTCTCAATACGAATAAACGGCTCAGCGATGAGCCGTTTATTTTTTCTACCCATATTGTAGAAGCGGTGTTATAATGCCGCGCCCTCGATATGGGGCTTTTTAACGGCTCTGATTTTAGAGTCTCAGGTAGTAGTTGACATTAGCGGAGCACTAAAATGATCCAAGAACAGACTATGCTGAACGTCGCCGACAACTCCGGTGCACGTCGCGTAATGTGTATCAAGGTTCTGGGTGGCTCGCACCGTCGCTACGCAGGCGTAGGCGACATCATCAAGATCACCATCAAGGAAGCAATTCCACGTGGTAAGGTCAAAAAAGGTGATGTGCTGAAGGCGGTAGTGGTGCGCACCAAGAAGGGTGTTCGTCGCCCTGACGGTTCTGTCATTCGCTTCGATGGTAATGCATGCGTTATTTTAAACAATAACAGCGAGCAGCCTATCGGCACGCGTATCTTTGGGCCGGTAACTCGTGAACTTCGTACTGAGAAGTTCATGAAAATTATCTCTCTGGCACCAGAAGTACTCTAAGGAGCGAATCATGGCAGCGAAAATCCGTCGTGATGACGAAGTTATCGTGTTAACCGGTAAAGATAAAGGTAAACGCGGTAAAGTAAAAAATGTTCTGTCTTCCGGCAAACTTGTCGTTGAAGGTATCAACCTGGTTAAGAAACATCAGAAGCCGGTTCCGGCCCTGAACCAACCAGGTGGCATCGTTGAAAAAGAAGCTGCTATTCAGGTTTCTAACGTTGCAATCTTCAATGCGGCTACCGGCAAGGCTGACCGTGTAGGCTTTAGATTCGAAGACGGCAAAAAAGTCCGTTTCTTCAAGTCTAACAGCGAAACTATCAAGTAATTTGGAGTAGTACGATGGCGAAACTGCATGATTACTACAAAGACGAAGTAGTTAAGAAACTCATGACCGAGTTTAACTACAATTCTGTCATGCAAGTCCCTCGGGTCGAGAAGATCACCCTGAACATGGGTGTTGGTGAAGCGATCGCTGACAAGAAACTGCTGGATAACGCAGCAGCTGACCTGACAGCAATCTCCGGTCAAAAACCGCTGATCACCAAAGCACGCAAATCTGTTGCAGGCTTCAAAATCCGTCAGGGCTATCCGATCGGCTGTAAAGTAACTCTGCGTGGCGAACGCATGTGGGAGTTCTTTGAGCGCCTGATCACTATTGCTGTTCCACGTATCCGTGACTTCCGTGGCTTGTCCGCTAAGTCTTTCGACGGTCGTGGTAACTACAGCATGGGTGTCCGTGAGCAGATCATCTTCCCAGAAATCGACTACGATAAAGTCGACCGCGTGCGTGGTTTGGATATTACCATTACCACTACTGCGAAATCTGACGAAGAAGGCCGTGCTCTGCTGGCTGCCTTTGACTTCCCGTTCCGCAAGTAAGGTAGGGTTACTGAATGGCTAAGCAATCAATGAAAGCACGCGAAGTAAAGCGCGTAGCTTTAGCTGATAAATTCTTCGCTAAACGCGCTGAACTGAAAGCGATCATTTCTGATGTGAACGCTTCCGACGAAGATCGTTGGAATGCGGTTCTCAAGCTGCAGTCTCTGCCGCGTGATTCCAGCCCGTCTCGTCAGCGTAACCGCTGTCGTCAAACAGGTCGTCCACATGGTTATGTGGGCAAGTTTGGGTTGAGCCGTATCAAACTGCGTGAAGCCGCTATGCGCGGTGAAGTGCCAGGCTTGAAAAAGGCTAGCTGGTAATTACCAATTGAATCACGGGAGTAAAGACAGATGAGCATGCAAGATCCGATCGCGGATATGCTGACCCGTATCCGTAACGGTCAGGCCGCGAACAAAGTTGCGGTCACCATGCCTTCCGCCAAGCTGAAAGTGGCAATTGCCAACGTGCTGAAGGAAGAAGGTTTTATCGAAGATTTTAAAGTTGAAGGCGACACCAAGCCGGAACTGGAACTTACTCTCAAGTATTTCCAGGGTAAAGCTGTTGTAGAAAGCATTCAGCGTGTCAGCCGCCCAGGCCTGCGCATCTATAAGAAAAAAGATGAGCTGCCAAAAGTTATGGCTGGTCTTGGTATCGCAGTTGTTTCTACCTCTAAAGGTGTTATGACTGATCGTGCAGCGCGCCAGGCTGGTCTTGGTGGCGAAATTATCTGCTACGTAGCCTAATCGGAGGAAAGAATGTCTCGTGTTGCTAAAGCACCGGTCGTTATTCCTGCCGGCGTTGATGTAAAAATCGACGGTCAGGTTATTACGATCAAAGGTAAAAACGGCGAGCTGACTCGTACCCTCAACAAAGCTGTTGAAGTTAAACATGCAGATAACGCTCTGACCTTCGGTCCACGTGATGGTTTCGTGGATGGATGGGCTCAGGCTGGTACCGCGCGTGCCCTGCTGAACTCAATGGTTGTTGGTGTTACCGAAGGCTTCACTAAAAAGCTTCAGCTGGTTGGTGTAGGTTATCGTGCAGCTATCAAAGGGAATGCAGTAGGCCTGTCTCTGGGCTTCTCACACCCTGTTGAGCATCCGCTGCCGGCCGGTATCACTGCAGAATGCCCGACTCAAACTGAAATCGTGCTGAAAGGCGCTGATAAACAGCTGATCGGTCAGGTTGCAGCAGATCTGCGCGCCTACCGTCGTCCTGAGCCTTACAAAGGCAAGGGTGTTCGTTACGCCGACGAAGTCGTGCGTACCAAAGAGGCTAAGAAGAAGTAAGGTAACACTATGGATAAGAAATCTGCTCGTATCCGTCGTGCGACCCGCGCACGCCGCAAGCTCAAAGAGCTGGGTGCAACTCGCCTGGTGGTACATCGTACCCCGCGTCATATTTACGCACAGGTAATTGCACCGAACGGTTCTGAAGTTCTGGTAGCTGCTTCTACTGTAGAAAAAGCTATCTCAGAACAATTGAAGTACACCGGTAACAAAGACGCCGCTGCAGCTGTAGGTAAAGCTGTTGCTGAACGCGCTCTGGAAAAAGGCATCAGCAATGTTTCCTTTGACCGTTCCGGGTTCCAATATCATGGTCGTGTCCAGGCACTGGCAGATGCTGCCCGTGAAGCTGGCCTTCAGTTCTAAGGTAGAGGTGTAAGATGGCTCACATCGAAAAACAGGCTGGCGAACTGCAGGAAAAGCTGATCGCGGTAAACCGCGTATCTAAAACCGTTAAAGGTGGTCGTATTTTCTCCTTCACAGCTCTGACTGTAGTAGGCGATGGTAACGGTCGCGTTGGTTTTGGTTACGGTAAAGCGCGTGAAGTTCCAGCAGCGATCCAGAAAGCGATGGAAAAAGCCCGTCGCAACATGATTAACGTCGCGCTGAACAACGGCACCCTGCAGCACCCAGTTAAAGGTGTTCACACGGGTTCTCGTGTATTCATGCAGCCAGCTTCAGAAGGTACCGGTATCATCGCCGGTGGTGCAATGCGCGCCGTTCTGGAAGTTGCTGGGGTTCATAACGTTCTGGCTAAAGCATATGGTTCTACCAACCCGATCAACGTGGTTCGTGCAACTATTGATGGCCTGGAAAATATGAATTCTCCAGAAATGGTCGCTGCCAAGCGTGGTAAATCCGTTGAAGAAATTCTGGGGTAATTGACCATGGCAAAGACTATTAAAATCACTCAAACCCGCAGTGCAATCGGTCGTCTGCCGAAACACAAGGCAACGCTGCTTGGCCTGGGTCTGCGTCGTATTGGTCATACCGTTGAGCGCGAGGATACTCCTGCTGTTCGTGGTATGGTCAACGCGGTTTACTTCATGGTTAAAGTTGAGGAGTAAGAGATGCGTTTAAATACTCTGTCTCCGGCCGAAGGCTCTAAAAAGGCGGGTAAACGCCTGGGTCGTGGTATCGGTTCTGGCCTCGGCAAAACCGGTGGTCGTGGTCACAAAGGTCAGAACTCTCGTTCTGGCGGTGGCGTACGTCGCGGTTTCGAGGGTGGCCAGATGCCACTGTACCGTCGTCTGCCGAAGTTCGGCTTCACCTCTCGCAAAGCAGCGATCACAGCGGAAATCCGTCTGTCTGACCTGGCGAAAGTTGAAGGCGGCGTTGTAGACCTGAACACGCTGAAAGCAGCAAACATTATCGGTATCCAGATCGAGTTCGCGAAAGTGATCCTGGCTGGTGAAGTTTCTACTCCGGTAACTGTTCGTGGCCTGCGTGTTACTAAAGGTGCTCGTGCTGCTATCGAAGCTGCTGGCGGTAAAATTGAGGAATAAGTAGCAGATGGCTAAGCAACCGGGATTAGATTTTCAAAGTGCCAAAGGTGGATTTGGCGAGCTGAAACGCAGACTGCTGTTTGTTATCGGCGCGCTGATTGTGTTCCGTATTGGCTCTTTTATTCCGATCCCTGGTATCGATGCCGCTGTACTTGCCAAACTGCTTGAGCAACAGCGAGGCACCATCATTGAAATGTTCAACATGTTCTCTGGTGGTGCTCTCAGCCGTGCTTCTATCTTCGCATTGGGTATTATGCCGTACATTTCGGCATCTATTATTATCCAGCTGCTGACGGTCGTTCATCCGGCCCTGGCAGAGTTGAAGAAAGAAGGGGAGTCTGGACGTCGTAAGATTAGTCAGTACACCCGTTACGGTACTCTGGTGCTGGCAATATTCCAGTCGATCGGTATTGCTACCGGTCTGCCGAATATGCCTGGTATGCAGGGCCTGGTGTTAAACCCGGGCTTTGCATTCTACTTCACCGCTGTTGTAAGTCTGGTCACAGGGACAATGTTCCTGATGTGGCTCGGCGAACAGATTACTGAGCGTGGTATCGGTAACGGTATCTCAATCATTATCTTCGCCGGTATTGTTGCGGGCCTCCCGCCAGCCATCGCCCACACTATCGAGCAAGCGCGTCAAGGCGACCTGCACTTCCTCCTGTTGCTGTTGGTTGCAGTATTAGTATTTGCAGTGACGTTCTTTGTTGTCTTCGTTGAACGTGGTCAACGCCGCATTGTGGTGAACTACGCTAAACGTCAGCAAGGTCGTCGTGTCTATGCTGCACAGAGCACACATTTACCGCTGAAAGTGAACATGGCGGGGGTTATCCCGGCTATCTTCGCTTCCAGTATTATTCTGTTCCCGGCGACCATCGCGTCATGGTTCGGGGGCGGTACTGGTTGGAACTGGCTGACAACAATTTCGCTGTATTTGCAGCCTGGGCAACCACTTTATGTGTTACTCTATGCGTCTGCGATCATCTTCTTCTGTTTCTTCTACACGGCGTTGGTCTTCAACCCGCGTGAAACAGCAGATAACCTGAAGAAGTCCGGTGCATTTGTACCAGGAATTCGTCCGGGAGAGCAAACGGCGAAGTATATCGATAAAGTAATGACCCGCCTGACTTTGGTTGGTGCGCTCTATATTACTTTTATCTGCCTGATCCCGGAGTTCATGCGTGATGCAATGAAAGTACCGTTCTACTTCGGTGGGACCTCACTGCTTATCGTTGTTGTCGTGATTATGGACTTTATGGCTCAAGTGCAAACTCTGATGATGTCCAGTCAGTATGAGTCTGCATTGAAGAAGGCGAACCTGAAAGGCTACGGCCGCTAATTGGTCGCCTGAGAAGTTACGGAGAGTAAAAATGAAAGTTCGTGCTTCCGTCAAGAAATTATGCCGTAACTGCAAAATCGTTAAGCGTGATGGTGTCATCCGTGTGATTTGCAGTGCCGAGCCGAAGCATAAACAGCGCCAAGGCTGATTATTTCGCATATTTTTCTTGCAAAGTTGGGTTGAGCTGGCTAGATTAGCCAGCCAATCTTTTGTATGTCTGTACGTTTCCATTTGAGTATCCTGAAAACGGGCTTTTCAGCATGGTGCGTACATATTAAATAGTAGGAGTGCATAGTGGCCCGTATAGCAGGCATTAACATTCCTGATCAGAAACATGCTGTGATCGCATTAACTTCGATCTACGGCGTCGGCAAGACCCGTTCTAAAGCCATTCTGGCTGCAGCGGGTATCGCTGAAGATGTTAAGATCAGTGAGCTGTCTGAAGAACAAATCGACACGCTGCGTGACGAAGTTGCCAAATTTGTCGTTGAAGGTGATCTGCGCCGTGAAATCAGCATGAGCATCAAGCGCCTGATGGATCTTGGTTGCTATCGCGGTTTGCGTCATCGTCGTGGTCTGCCAGTGCGCGGTCAGCGTACTAAGACCAACGCACGTACCCGTAAGGGTCCGCGCAAACCGATCAAGAAATAATCGGGGTGATTGAATAATGGCAAAGGCACCAGTTCGTGCACGTAAACGTGTAAGAAAACAAGTCTCTGACGGCGTGGCTCATATCCATGCTTCTTTCAACAACACCATCGTTACTATTACTGATCGTCAGGGTAACGCATTGGGTTGGGCAACAGCCGGTGGTTCCGGTTTCCGTGGTTCTCGCAAATCCACTCCGTTCGCAGCTCAGGTTGCAGCAGAGCGTTGCGCTGAAGCCGTAAAAGAATACGGCATCAAGAATCTGGAAGTTATGGTTAAAGGTCCGGGTCCGGGTCGTGAATCTACTGTTCGCGCTCTGAACGCCGCTGGTTTCCGCATCACGAATATTACTGATGTGACTCCGATCCCTCATAACGGTTGTCGTCCGCCGAAAAAACGTCGCGTATAACGCTCCGTTTTTTAGGTTAGTTGGAGATAGAAAATGGCAAGATATTTGGGTCCTAAGCTCAAGCTGAGCCGTCGTGAGGGCACCGACTTATTCCTTAAGTCTGGCGTTCGCGCGATCGATACCAAGTGTAAAATTGAACAAGCTCCTGGCCAGCACGGTGCGCGTAAACCGCGTCTGTCTGACTATGGTGTGCAGTTGCGTGAAAAGCAAAAAGTTCGCCGTATGTACGGTGTGCTGGAGCGTCAGTTCCGTAACTATTATAAAGAAGCAGCACGTCTGAAAGGCAACACAGGTGAAAACCTGCTGGCTCTGCTGGAAGGTCGTCTGGACAACGTTGTATACCGTATGGGCTTCGGCGCTACTCGTGCTGAATCACGTCAGCTGGTTAGCCACAAAGCAATCATGGTAAACGGTCGTGTTGTTAACATCGCTTCTTATCAGGTTAAAGCGAATGACGTTGTTAGCATTCGTGAGAAAGCGAAAAAGCAATCTCGCGTGAAGGCCGCTCTGGAGCTGGCTGAGCAGCGTGAAAAGCCAACCTGGCTGGAAGTTGATGCTGGCAAGATGGAAGGTACGTTCAAGCGTCAGCCAGAACGTTCTGATCTGTCTGCGGACATTAACGAACACCTGATCGTCGAGCTTTACTCCAAGTAAAGCTTAGTACCAAAGAGAGGACACAATGCAGGGTTCTGTGACAGAGTTTCTAAAACCGCGCCTGGTAGATATCGAGCAAGTGAGTTCGACGCACGCCAAGGTGACCCTTGAGCCTTTAGAGCGTGGCTTTGGCCATACTCTGGGTAACGCACTGCGCCGTATTCTGCTCTCATCGATGCCGGGTTGCGCGGTGACCGAGGTTGAGATTGATGGTGTACTTCATGAGTACAGCACCAAAGAAGGCGTTCAGGAAGATATCCTTGAAATCCTGCTCAACCTGAAAGGGCTGGCGGTGAGAGTTCAGGGTAAAGATGAAGTTATTCTTACTCTGAATAAATCTGGCATTGGCCCTGTGACTGCAGCCGACATCACCCACGACGGTGATGTTGAAATCGTCAAGCCGCAGCACGTGATCTGCCACCTGACCGATGAGAACGCAGCAATTAGCATGCGTATCAAAGTTCAGCGCGGTCGTGGTTATGTGCCGGCTTCTGCCCGAATTCATTCGGAAGAAGATGAGCGCCCAATCGGCCGTCTGCTGGTCGACGCATGCTACAGCCCTGTAGAGCGTATTGCCTACAATGTTGAAGCAGCGCGTGTAGAACAGCGTACCGACCTGGACAAGCTGGTCATCGAAATGGAAACCAACGGCACAATCGATCCTGAAGAGGCGATTCGTCGTGCGGCAACCATCCTGGCAGAACAACTGGAAGCTTTCGTTGACTTACGTGATGTACGTCAGCCGGAAGTGAAAGAAGAGAAACCAGAATTCGATCCGATCCTGCTGCGCCCTGTTGACGATCTCGAATTGACTGTCCGCTCTGCTAACTGCCTCAAGGCAGAAGCTATCCACTATATCGGTGATCTGGTACAGCGTACCGAGGTTGAGTTGCTGAAAACGCCGAACCTGGGTAAAAAATCTCTTACTGAGATTAAAGACGTGCTGGCTTCACGTGGTCTGTCTCTGGGCATGCGCCTGGAAAACTGGCCACCGGCAAGCATTGCTGACGAGTAACCGGATCACAGGTTAAGGTTTTACTGAGAAGGATAAGGTCATGCGCCATCGTAAGAGTGGTCGTCAACTGAACCGCAACAGCAGCCATCGCCAGGCTATGTTCCGCAACATGGCAGGTTCACTGGTTCGTCATGAGATCATCAAGACGACCCTGCCTAAAGCGAAAGAGCTGCGTCGCGTAGTTGAGCCGCTGATTACTCTTGCCAAGACTGACAGCGTTGCTAATCGTCGTCTGGCATTCGCCCGTACTCGTGATAACGAGATCGTGGCAAAACTGTTTAACGAACTGGGCCCGCGTTTCGCGAGCCGTGCCGGTGGTTACACTCGCATTCTGAAGTGTGGTTTCCGTGCAGGCGACAACGCGCCGATGGCTTACATCGAGCTGGTTGATCGTTCAGAGAAAGCAGAAGCTGCTGCAGAGTAATCTGCAGTAACGTAAAAAAACCCGCTCCGGCGGGTTTTTTTATATCCGCGATATCCCCACTTCTCTACAATGTCCGTATCAATTTTGTTCATCCTCTGGAGCTGGTAATGTGGTTGCTCGACCAGTGGGCAGAACGCCATATTCGCGATGCCCAGAAAAAAGGTGAATTCGATGATCTTCCGGGACGCGGCGAACCCCTTGTGCTTGACGATGACTCGCACATTGCGCCTGAACTACGGGCGGGCTACCGTTTACTGAAAAATGCAGGCTGTCTCCCTCCGGAACTTGAACAGCGCAGAGAGGCTGTTGAACTGGCCGATCTGCTGAAAGGGATCCGTCAGGACGATCCGCGACATTCTGAACTGAGCCGTCGTCTGGCCCTGCTTGAACTTAAGCTGCGCCAGGCAGGAATGAACACTGACTTTCTGCACGGTGAATACGGTGAAAGCTTGTTGCGGAAAATTAACGAGGGGTAGTTATGTACCGTATCGGTGAACTTGCGAAGCTCGCTAACGTCACGCCGGATACCATCCGATATTACGAAAAGCAGCAGATGATCGACCATGAAGTCCGTACTGAAGGTGGCTTTCGACTTTATACCGATAACGATCTGCAGCGCCTGCGGTTTATTCGTTATGCGCGCCAGCTCGGTTTCACATTAGACTCGATCCGCGAGCTATTATCGATCCGCATCGATCCGGCACATCACACCTGCCAGGAGTCTAAAAGCATTGTGCAGGCCCGGCTGGATGAAGTGGAAGCACGCATTCAGGAACTGCAGACCATGCAGCGCTCTCTGCAAAGGCTGAATGATGCTTGTTGCGGCACGGCCCACAGCAGTATTTATTGTTCCATACTGGAAGCCCTTGAACAGGGGGCCAGTGGAGAAACCGAGGACTGTTGATTTTTAGTCCATCCGGATCTAGACTCCCGTCGTCATAAACCATGCTCAGGAGAATTTATGAGCCGCTATCAGCACACGAAAGGACAGATAAAAGACAATGCCATTGAGGCACTACTTCACGACCCGCTATTCAGACAACGTGTTGAGAAGAACAAAAAAGGGAAAGGGAGTTATCTGCGTAAAGACAAGCATGCAAAACGGGGTAACTGGGAGGCCAGTGGCAAACAAGCGAATCGCTTATTTACCACTGGCCTTCCTGCTTTAAGCTTTCGATTAAACGCGGTTGTTCTGCTCTTTTAACAGATCGCGAATCTCACTCAGCAGCACTTCTTCTTTTGTAGGTGCAGGCGCCGCTGCCGGCTCTTCTTTTTTACGGTTCAGCTTGTTGATCAGCTTGATAGCCATAAAAATGGCAAACGCCACAATCACGAAATCAAATACGTTCTGAATAAATACGCCGTAGTGCATCACGACTGCCGGAACATCACCTTGTGCTTCACGCAGCGTGAAAGCGAATTGTTTGAAATCAATGCCCCCGATCAGCAACCCTAAAGGTGGCATGATAATGTCGGCCACTAATGATGAAACAATCTTGCCGAATGCCGCACCAATAATGACACCCACTGCCAAATCCACCACGTTTCCGCGCATCGCAAATTCGCGAAATTCTTTAATAAAACTCATTTTGTTCTCCTTGTGCCAGCTGACGACTATAAGTTTAACAAATGATTAGCTAATTGCCATTCGGGATAATTAAACGTTATGAAAAAATAAAAGGCACAGAAATGAAAAGGATAAAGGTCGGGTGCACTTTTTCAGGCACCCGACACATTAAAGGAAGAATGGGCTTGGCTGGAATAAACGTTCGACGTCGGTAATAAACTTTTTATCGGTAAGGAACATAATAACGTGATCGCCTTGCTCAATACGTAAATTATCATTGGCAATCATGACATCATTTCCGCGCACGACGGCACCGATAATCGTTCCCGGTGGCAGCTTAATTTCGTCTATCGAACGGCCCACGACGCGTGACGTGGTTTCATCTCCGTGCGCCACGGCTTCAATGGCTTCCGCGACACCGCGGCGGAGCGATGACACCCCGACAATATCCGCTTTACGCACATGGCTCAGGAGCGCGGAAATGGTCGCCTGCTGAGGTGAAATGGCAATATCAATGACGCTGCCCTGCACCAGATCAACGTATGCCCGACGCTGGATAAGCACCATGACCTTTTTGGCCCCCATGCGTTTGGCGAGCATGGCGGACATTATATTCGCTTCATCGTCGTTGGTGACGGCAATAAAGAGATCAACTTGATCAATATGCTCTTCAGCCAGTAATTCCTGATCGGACGCATCGCCATAAAATACGATCGTATTTTGCAGTTTTTCCGCCAGTTCAGCAGCACGCTGCTGATCGCGCTCGATCAACTTCACGCTGTAATCTTTTTCCAGCCGGTGTGCCAGGCCTGCACCGATATTGCCGCCGCCGACCAGCATAATGCGTTTATAGGGTTTTTCCAGACGCTGAAGTTCACTCATCACCGCACGAATATGCTGTGAAGCTGCAATAAAGAAGACTTCGTCACCGGCTTCGACAATCGTGGAGCCCTGCGGGCGGATTGGCCTGTCGTGACGGAAAATGGCTGCGACGCGCGTATCGATATGCGGCATGTGCTCGCGCATGGTGGAAAGCGCATTGCCGATCAATGGCCCGCCGTAATAGGCTTTAACGACGGCCAGGCTCACTTTACCTTCGGCAAAGTTCACTACCTGCAAGGCGCCCGGATATTCGATCAGACGGTAGATATTATCGATAACCAGCTGTTCTGGGGCGATGAGATGATCAATAGGGACCGCTTCTGAGTTAAACAGCTTCTCAGCATCGCGGACATAGTCCGGAGAGCGGATGCGCGCGATTCGGTTTGGCGTGTTGAAAAGCGAGTAGGCCACCTGACAGGCCACCATATTGGTTTCGTCAGAACTGGTCACCGCAACCAGCATATCGGCATCGTCAGCGCCCGCCTCACGAAGAACGCGCGGGTGCGAACCATGGCCCTGCACAACGCGCAGGTCAAATTTGTCCTGCAAAACACGCAGGCGATCGCCGTTGGTATCCACGATGGTGATGTCGTTGTTTTCGCCAACCAGGTTTTCCGCCAGCGTTCCGCCAACCTGTCCTGCGCCCAGAATGATAATCTTCATATCTCGTGACCTGTTCTCAACATCACTCTTTGATTAGCTTAGCGTAAAAGAAGCCATCACCCTCTTCTGCACCCGGCAGATTCTGCTGACCCGGGCATTCAGGCGTTCCCGTATCGCGCAGCGCCGCGTCCGGGGTACGTTTAAGGAAGGCCGCGATTTGCTGACTGTTTTCTTCAGGAAGTACCGAGCAGGTCGCATACACCAGCGTGCCGCCGGGCTTGAGATGCGGCCAGATGGCGTCGAGGATGTCGGATTGCAGCTGGGCAAGTTCGTTAATATCACGATCGCGGCGCAGCCACTTGATATCCGGATGACGACGAATCACGCCGGTTGCAGAGCAGGGGGCATCCAGCAAAATGCGATCGAATTGTGTTTCACCACACCATTCTGCGGGTTTGCGTCCATCGCCTTGCTTAACCTGCGCCTTCATGCCCAGGCGCTTGAGGTTGTCATAGACGCGTGAAAGACGCTGCTCATCAACGTCCACCGCCATCACGCTGGCCTGCGGAGCCACTTCAAGAATATGCGTTGTTTTGCCCCCTGGTGCGGCGCAGAGATCGAGGATCTGCTCACCGTTTTGGGGTTCAAGCCAGGTCATGCAACCCTGAGCAGAAGCATCCTGTACCGTTACCCAACCCTCTTCAAAGCCGGGTAATGCATGTACCGGTGCAGGCGATGCTAAGCGCACGGCATCAGGGTATGCGTCATGGGTGAAACCGCTCATTCCAGCTTCTTCGAGTAATGCCAGCCATGCGTCACGGGTGTGGTGATTACGATTCACGCGTAACCACATTGGCGGACGCTGGTTGTTGGCATCGGCAATGTCCTGCCACTGCTGCGGATAAGCTTTTTTCAGGCGCTTCAACAGCCAGTCCGGATGCAGGAAGCGCGCTTCGTTTTGGGCAAATTCAGCCAGAAGCTCATCCTGCTGTCGCTGGAACTGGCGCAATACGCCGTTGATCAGCCCTTTCAACTGAGGACGTTTAATCGCAACGGCACCTTCCACCGTCTCTGCCAGCGCGGCGTGAGGTGGGATGCGGGTATGAAGAAGCTGATAAAAACCCACCATAATCAAATAATGTACGGTGCGCTGCTTGCCCGTCATTGGGCGGGACATCAGCTTATTAATCAGCCACTCAAGCTGAGAGAGTGTGCGCAGGACGCCAAAGCAGAGCTCCTGAAGCAGGGCTTTATCTTTATCAGAAACTTTTTGCTGCAGGGGTGGCAGGACGTTACTCAATGACTGGCCCTGCTCGATAACCTGCTCGACGGCCTGGGCCGCCATACTGCGTAGATTTTGTTTTTTCATAACCGTAAAAATAAAAATGCCCGGAAACACCGGGCCTTAAGAATAAATTTGCTCAGGCAAGGCGATTGCCCGGGATAAACCATTCACGACGGGAATTTAACAGATCCTGAGCGCTCATGGCTTTCTTACCGGCCGGTTGGAGCGATTCAAGATTCAAAATCCCTTGCGCGGTCGCCACCTGGATGCCGTTCTTGCTGGCATCAATAATCGTACCGGGTTCCGCCGTCGTCGCACCGCTAATGACGGAGGCCTTCCAGACTTTTACTGGCTGCTCATCAATTTCCATCCAGCTCATTGGCCACGGATTAAAAGCGCGAATGCAGCGTTCAAGTTGAGCGGCGGACAGGGACCAGTCGATACGCGCTTCTTCTTTGCTCAGCTTTTCGGCGTAGGTTACCAGCGCGTCATCCTGAACTTCCGGTTTTGCCGTATTGTCAGCAAGCTGCTGAAGCGTCTCGATAAGACCTTGTGGGCCAAGGTCTGCCAGTTTGTCATACAGCGTGGCGCTGGTATCGTCTGGCGTAATGGGGCAGGCCAGTTTATACAGCATGTCGCCGGTGTCTAAACCTACGTCCATCTTCATGATGGTCACGCCCGTTTCGGCATCACCCGCCCACAGCGCGCGCTGGATAGGAGCTGCACCACGCCAGCGTGGGAGCAGAGACCCATGCACGTTGATACAACCCAGGCGCGGCATATCAAGCACGGCTTTTGGCAGAATTAAACCGTAAGCCACCACCACCATTACGTCGGCATTCAGGTCAGCAACCAGCTGCTGATTTTCCTGCGGGCGCAGCGATGCGGGCTGAAAAACGGGAAGCCCATGCTCTTCTGCCAGCACTTTGACCGGGCTCGGCATCAGTTTTTTGCCGCGACCAGCAGGACGGTCCGGTTGGGTAAAGACGCCAATAACCTGGTGACCAGACGATAACAGCGCGTCAAGATGACGCGCTGCAAAATCAGGGGTTCCCGCGAAGATAATACGTAGTGTTTTAGACACGATGATCCTTGTATCCGGGGGGACGTTATGCGCGAGAACGCAAACGATCCAGTTTCTCTACTTTCTGACGAATACGCTGCTGTTTCAGCGGCGAGAGATAATCGATAAACAGTTTACCGACCAGGTGATCCATCTCATGCTGAATACAAATTGCCAGCAGGTCGTCTGCCTCCAGTTCGAACGGATTACCGTCACGATCCAGGGCGCGAATTTTCACTTTTTCGGCACGCGGCACTAACGCACGCTGTTCAGGAATAGACAGACAGCCTTCCTCAATACCGGTTTCGCCACTCTTTTCGAGCAGCTCCGGGTTGATCAGCACCAGGCGGCCATCGCGATTTTCCGAAACATCAATCACGATAATACGCTTGTGAATGTCCACCTGCGTCGCCGCCAGGCCAATGCCTTCTTCGGCGTACATGGTATCGAACATATCATCAACGATACGCTGGATTTCTGCATTCACTTCTTTGACCGGTTCAGCGACGATGCGAAGGCGCTCGTCCGGAATATGTAACACTTGCAAAACTGCCATAAATTTCCAGAGTCGTGTTCAGGAGTTGATAAGAATACTCCCTCTATTCTAGACAAATCCCCCTTCGATTGACAGCATCAGTGACCAATCGCAATGATTGCGGAGAGCGCTTATGGCAGGGGAAAGGATGACGTCTACCGAGATTTGGCTACGGCTCATGCACACAGGTTCTCTGTGTGGTGATGTCATGGTGGAAGCGGCTGCACGGCTGCAGAGGCAGGAAGGCATCGATACGCTTGTCTTAAGAAATGCTGGACTGACAGCAAAGCAGGCTGAACGGTTCGTTGCGTTCGATGAGAGTGAGCTGGAACGTAGCCTGATATGGCTTGAGCAGCCGGGACATCATTTATTAACGGCCAATCATTCCCTTTATCCCCCTCTACTCCGCACGATCCCTGACTATCCCGGGGCTTTATTCATAAAAGGTAACCCTGAGACGCTTAATACCGTTCAGCTGGCGGTGGTAGGGAGTCGTGCGCCGTCATGGTACGGCGAGCGATGGGGGAAAATCCTGTGCGAACAACTTTCACATAGTGGTTTCACGATTACCAGCGGGCTGGCCTGTGGTATTGACGGCGTTGCCCACAGCGCGGCGCTGTCAGTAAAAGGACGAAGTGTCGCGGTGCTGGGGAACGGTCTTTTTAGCATTTACCCACGCCGGCATCAGGCATTGGCGATGCGGCTTATTGAGTCTGACGGCGCGATAGTGTCTGAGTTTCCGCTTTCCGCGCAGCCCCGACCGGCAAACTTTCCGCGTCGTAATCGCATCATCAGCGGCCTTAGCAAAGGCGTGCTGGTGGTCGAAGCCGCGCGGCGAAGCGGTTCGCTGGTCACGGCACGGTGCGCGCTCGAACAGGGGCGAGAAGTCTTCGCCTTGCCAGGCCCGATAGGTAATCCCGGATGCGAGGGACCGCACTGGCTGATTAAGCAGGGGGCAATACCAGTAACGGAAGTCGGGGACATTCTTGAAAATTTGCAATATGGGCTGCAATGGCTGCAGGAAGATCCCGAAAAGCGACAATATTCATCAGATCAGGGAAAGGTGGCATTGCCATTTCCCAAGCTCCTGGCTAACGTAGGAGATGAGGTAACACCTGTTGACGTTGTCGCTGAACGTGCCGGCCAACCTGTGCCAGTAACGGTAGCACAGCTACTCGAACTGGAGTTAGCAGGGTGGATCGCAGCTGTACCCGGCGGCTATGTCCGATTAAGGAGGGCATGCCATGTTCGACGTACTGATGTATTTGTTTGAGACTTACATCCATAACGAAGCAGAAATGCGAGTGGATCAGGACAAGTTGACACAGGATCTTACCGATGCGGGATTTGAGCGGGAAGATATCTACAATGCGTTGATGTGGCTGGAAAAACTGGCTGATTATCAGGAAGGCCTTGCCGAACCGATGCAGCTTGCTTCTGACCCATTGTCTGTACGCATTTATACCGCTGAAGAGTGTGAACGGCTGGACGCCAGCTGCCGGGGATTCATTTTATTCCTTGAGCAGATTCAGGTGCTAAACCTCGAAACGAGAGAAATGGTGATAGAGCGCGTCATGGCGCTGGATACGGCAGAATTTGAACTGGAAGATCTCAAGTGGGTGATCCTGATGGTTCTGTTTAATATCCCGGGCTGTGAAAATGCCTATCAGCAAATGGAAGAATTACTCTTTGAAGTGAATGAAGGTATGCTGCACTAATTCAATGTGCAGCACCAAGAGTTGTTATGGCCAAATCAGCACTGTTCACGGTGCACAAAAACGAGCCCTGCCCGCAGTGCGGGGCTGAACTTGTTATTCGGTCCGGGAAACACGGCCCGTTTCTCGGTTGTTCTCACTATCCGGAATGTGATTATGTTCGTCCTCTGAAAAGCCAGGCGGATGGACATATCGTTAAAATTCTGGAGGGTCAGCTGTGCCCTCTCTGCGGTGGCGAACTCGCGCTACGCCAGGGGCGTTTCGGCATGTTTATTGGATGTAGCCGCTACCCGGAATGTGAACATACGGAACAAATTGATAAGCCTGATGAAACGGCAATTGCCTGCCCTCAGTGTCAGCGCGGTCAGCTGGTACAGCGCCGTTCCCGTTATGGTAAGACCTTCCATTCGTGCGATCGCTACCCTGACTGCCAGTTCGTTATCAATTTTAAGCCGGTAGCGGGAATCTGCCCTCATTGCAATTATCCGCTACTGATAGAGAAGAAAACCGCGCAAGGCATGAAACGCTTCTGCGCCAGTAAACAATGTGGAAAGCCGGTAACGGCGGATCAATATAGTGAATAATAACCTGCCATCAGGCTCCATTGCCCATGCAGTGGACGTACTGAAAAATGAAGAAGTCATCGCCTATCCAACTGAAGCTGTTTTTGGGGTCGGTTGCGATCCTGACAGCGAGACGGCTGTGAGCCGTCTGCTTACCCTGAAACAAAGACCCGTCGAGAAAGGACTGATTTTGATCGCTGCGAATTACGAGCAGCTTAAGCCCTATATTGATGACTCTATGCTAACCCCAGCACAGCGCGAGACAATCTTCTCCGCGTGGCCTGGACCGGTCACCTTTGTTTTCCCGGCGCAGCCGACAACACCGCGCTGGTTAACCGGACGCTTTGATTCCCTTGCCGTTCGGGTCACTGACCATCCGCTGGTGGTGGAGCTGTGCCTGGCATTTGGTAAACCACTGGTCTCAACCAGCGCCAACCTGACCGGGCAGCCGCCATGTCGGACAACCGAAGAAGTGCTGGCGCAGTTCGGGAATGACTTCCCTGTCGCTGTCGGTGAAACGGGAGGGCGCCTGAATCCATCTGAAATTCGCGACGCTTTGACCGGCGAACGTTTTCGCCAGGGGTAATCTCATGGAAACCTATGCTGTTTTTGGTAATCCCATTGCACACAGCAAGTCACCGTTGATCCATCAGCAGTTCGCGGAGCAGCTGCAGATAGATCACCCTTATGGTCGCGTACTGGCGCCAGTGGAAGCTTTTATCCCTACGCTTGAGGCCTTTTTCGCCGCGGGGGGCAAAGGTGCGAATGTGACGGTCCCGTTTAAAGAAGAAGCCTTCGAACGTGCGGATGAGCTGACCGAACGCGCTTCACTTGCTGGTGCAGTCAATACCCTAAAACGGCTTGAGGATGGACGCCTTCTGGGGGACAACACCGACGGGATTGGTTTACTCAGCGATCTGGAAAGACTCTCCTTTATCAAGCCCGGATTCCGAATCCTGCTGATTGGCGCGGGTGGCGCATCGCGGGGCGTTTTGTTGCCTCTGCTTTCACTGGACTGTTCGGTGACCATCACGAACAGAACCTTTTCCCGGGCAGAAGCGCTGGCGGCGTTGTTTGCGCATACCGGCAGCGTGAGCGCGGTAGCGCTTGACGATCTTGCCGAACGTGAGTTCGATCTTGTCATTAATGCCACATCCAGCGGCATCAACGGTGAGATCCCGGCGATCCCCGCTTCGCTGGTCAGTGCGCATATGTACTTCTATGACATGTTCTATCAGAAAGGGAAGACGCCTTTCCTGAACTGGTGTGAACAACACGGCGCGAAACAGTTAGCCGATGGGCTGGGAATGCTGGTGGGGCAGGCTGCGCATGCGGTGCTGCTCTGGCACGGCGTGTTGCCTGCGGTCGAGCCGGTCATTGAAAAGCTAAAGCAGGAGCTTTCGGCGTGAATCAGGCTATTCATTTCCCGGACAGAGAGAGCTGGGATGAGCATAAACAAGCGGTCTGTTTTCCGGTGCTGGTGCAGGGCATGCAACTTACCTGTGCCATCCATGGAGAAACGCTGTTGCATCGTTTTGGCGGCACAGACCCGCTAGCGGTATTTTGCGAAAATCGCTGGGATCTGGAAGAGGAAGCCAGCGATTTAATCCGCGAACAGCAGGAAGACGATCAGGGCTGGGTTTGGTTATCCTGATCCAGATAGTCATTCTTCCATTTTACGTAGTTGTTCGCCGAGTATTTTAATCCTTCGATCTCTGCCTCCTTAAGGGGGCGGATCTGTTTTACCGGACTTCCCAGATAGAGATAACCGCTCTCCAGCCGTTTGTTCTGCGGGACCAGGCTACCGGCACCAATCATTACGTCATCTTCTACTATGACGCCATCCAGCAAAATCGACCCCATGCCAACAAGGACGCGATTTCCGATCGTGCAGCCGTGGAGCATCACTTTATGGCCGACGGTAACATCCTCTCCAATGATGAGGGGATTACCCTCGGGGTTATAGGAGGATTTGTGCGTGACATGCAGAACGCTACCGTCCTGAATGTTGGTACGTGCACCAATCGACACATAGTTAACATCTCCCCTGATGGCGACGAGCGGCCAGATGCTGACATCCTCGGCCATTCGCACATCACCAACGACCACGCTGCTGGCATCGATCATCACGCGATCGCCTTTTTGGGGGAACAGATCTTTATAAGGGCGTAATACTGCTGGCATATCTACCTCTAAGAATGAGCGCTATAAGAAGACTTTGATCGTATTAATGGATCGAGGCAAGGCAAAATACGTCAATATTTAAGCAGATCGGGCGGGATTTCAGCGAAAAGCGCGGAAAATCAGCAGTCGGAAAAAAAGATCTAAAAAATACTTGTGCTAAAAATTGGGACCCCTATAATGCGCCTCCATCGACACGGCGGATGTGAATCACTTCACACAACAAGCGGTTCGGTTGAAGAGAAAAAATCCTGAAATAACGGGTTGACTCTGAAAGAGGAAAGCGTAATATACGCCACCTCGCAACGGTGAGCGAAAGCCGCGTTGCACTGCTCTTTAACAATTTATCAGACAATCTGTGTGGGCACTCAAAGTGACATGGATTCTTAATGTCTTCGGACAATAAATGAATACCAAGTCTCTGAGTGAACATGCGTAATTCATTACGAAGTTTAATTCACGAGCATCAAACTTAAATTGAAGAGTTTGATCATGGCTCAGATTGAACGCTGGCGGCAGGCCTAACACATGCAAGTCGAGCGGTAACACAGGGAGCTTGCTCCCGGGTGACGAGCGGCGGACGGGTGAGTAATGTCTGGGAAACTGCCTGATGGAGGGGGATAACTACTGGAAACGGTAGCTAATACCGCATAACGTCGCAAGACCAAAGAGGGGGACCTTCGGGCCTCTTGCCATCAGATGTGCCCAGATGGGATTAGCTAGTAGGTGGGGTAATGGCTCACCTAGGCGACGATCCCTAGCTGGTCTGAGAGGATGACCAGCCACACTGGAACTGAGACACGGTCCAGACTCCTACGGGAGGCAGCAGTGGGGAATATTGCACAATGGGCGCAAGCCTGATGCAGCCATGCCGCGTGTATGAAGAAGGCCTTCGGGTTGTAAAGTACTTTCAGCGGGGAGGAAGGTGTTGAGGTTAATAACCTCAGCAATTGACGTTACCCGCAGAAGAAGCACCGGCTAACTCCGTGCCAGCAGCCGCGGTAATACGGAGGGTGCAAGCGTTAATCGGAATTACTGGGCGTAAAGCGCACGCAGGCGGTCTGTCAAGTCGGATGTGAAATCCCCGGGCTCAACCTGGGAACTGCATTCGAAACTGGCAGGCTAGAGTCTTGTAGAGGGGGGTAGAATTCCAGGTGTAGCGGTGAAATGCGTAGAGATCTGGAGGAATACCGGTGGCGAAGGCGGCCCCCTGGACAAAGACTGACGCTCAGGTGCGAAAGCGTGGGGAGCAAACAGGATTAGATACCCTGGTAGTCCACGCCGTAAACGATGTCGACTTGGAGGTTGTGCCCTTGAGGCGTGGCTTCCGGAGCTAACGCGTTAAGTCGACCGCCTGGGGAGTACGGCCGCAAGGTTAAAACTCAAATGAATTGACGGGGGCCCGCACAAGCGGTGGAGCATGTGGTTTAATTCGATGCAACGCGAAGAACCTTACCTACTCTTGACATCCAGAGAACTTTCCAGAGATGGATTGGTGCCTTCGGGAACTCTGAGACAGGTGCTGCATGGCTGTCGTCAGCTCGTGTTGTGAAATGTTGGGTTAAGTCCCGCAACGAGCGCAACCCTTATCCTTTGTTGCCAGCGGT
>NZ_JBLKCH010000007.1:248714-279879 GCF_047531125.1 Enterobacter sp. HK-058-C-ECC | reverse complement strand
CCACACAGATTGTCTGATAAATTGTTAAAGAGCAGTGCCGCTTCGTTTTCGCTGCGGCGCGGGGTGTGCATATTACGCTTTCCCGCTTCAGAGTCAAGCATTTATTTTCGCTATTCTCTGCTGACCCGGCGGCGTGTGTGCCGTTGTTCCGTGTCAGTGGAGGCGCATTATAGGGAGTTATTCCGGCGTGACAAGAGGAAATTTAAAAAAAGTTTCTATCCGTGTTTTTTTTCACCAGCAGCGGTGAAATCAAGCTACAAATTGTTCTATTTGATGTATCTGCAACCACAATCACATTCGAGGTGGCATAATTATCAGCATGAATCTTTAAGGAATAAAAGCGATGCCATTAAGCGCACAACAGCTGGCCGCCCAAAAAAACCTGTCGTATGTGCTGGCAGAAAAGCTGGCGCAGCGAATTTTAGCGGGTAAATATGCCCCGGGTAGCATCCTGCCGGGTGAAATGGAGCTGGGTGAGCAGTTTGGGGTGAGCCGTACCGCGGTTCGCGAGGCGGTGAAAACCCTGACGGCAAAAGGTATGGTGCTTCCACGCCCGCGTATTGGCACGCGCGTGATGCCACAGAGTAACTGGAATTTTCTCGATCAGGAGCTGCTCTCCTGGTGGATGACGGAAGATAACTTTCATCAGGTTGTCGATCACTTTCTGGTGATGCGCAGCAGTCTTGAACCTCAGGCATGTCTGCTTGCCGCCACGCTTGGCACGGCAGAGCAAAAAGCGCAGCTTAACGCATTGATGGAAGAGATGGTGTTTCTGAAAAAACACTTCAACCGCGAACGCTGGGTTGAAGTCGATATGGCCTGGCATGAACATATCTATATGATGAGCGCCAATCCGTTCCTCACCTCGTTTGCCTCATTATTCCATTCGGTGTATCACACCTACTTTACCTCTATTACACAAAACGACGTGGTAAAACTGGAATTGCATCAGGCGATAGTAGATGCCATTCAGGAAAGCGACGGGCAGCGAGCCCTGAGTGCGTGCCAGGCATTACTGGCTGCGCCAACCCACCAGCAGGTAAATAAATGACAAAGAAAAAAGCGCGCAGCATGGCCGGATTGCCGTGGATTGCAGCCATGGCGTTTTTTATGCAGGCACTGGATGCCACCATCCTCAACACCGCGCTTCCCGCTATTGCGCAAAGCCTTAACCGCTCCCCGCTGGCAATGCAATCCGCCATCATCAGCTACACCCTGACGGTCGCAATGTTAATTCCGGTTAGCGGCTGGCTGGCCGACCGCTTCGGCACCCGCAGAGTTTTCATGCTGGCCGTAACGCTCTTTACGCTCGGTTCGCTGGCCTGTGCGCTCTCCTCGTCCTTAACGGAGCTGGTTATCTTCCGCGTATTACAGGGCATTGGCGGTGCGATGATGATGCCCGTAGCACGCCTTGCCTTATTACGAGCCTACCCTCGAAGCGAACTGCTTCCCGTGCTTAACTTCGTCACCATGCCGGGACTGGTCGGCCCGATACTTGGCCCGGTACTCGGTGGCGTGTTTGTCACCTGGGCAAGCTGGCACTGGATCTTCCTGATTAATATTCCGATTGGCGTTGCGGGACTGCTGTATGCTCGCAAATATATGCCGAACTTCACCACGCCAAGACGCAGCTTCGACATGGGGGGCTTTTTCTTGTTTGGCCTGAGCCTGGTGCTCTTCTCCAGCGGGATGGAGCTGTTTGGTGAGAAGATCGTCGCGACATGGATTGCGCTCTCCGTTATCCTCGCCGGGATTCTGCTGTTCCTTCTTTATATACGTCACGCGCGCCGTCACCCGACGCCGTTAATCTCTCTTGGGCTCTTCAACACCCGAACCTTTTCCGTCGGGATCGCGGGAAACATTGCCTCGCGTCTGGGAACCGGCTGCGTACCGTTCCTGATGCCACTGATGCTGCAGGTCGGTTTCGGCTATCCGGCCCTGATTGCCGGCTGCATGATGGCCCCTACGGCGATGGGCTCGATTCTGGCAAAATCGACCGTGACGCAGGTGCTACGCTGGTTTGGCTATCGCAAGACGCTGGTTGGCGTGACGGTCTTTATTGGCCTGATGATTGCGCAGTTCTCGCTGCAGTCCGCCTCGCTTCCCGTCTGGATGCTGATCCTGCCGCTGTTTGTGCTGGGCATGGCGATGTCGACGCAGTTCACATCAATGAACACCATCACTCTTGCGGATCTGACCGACGAGAACGCCAGTAGCGGCAACAGCGTGCTGGCAGTCACCCAGCAACTGTCGATCAGTTTAGGGGTGGCCGTGAGCGCGGCGGTACTGCGGTTTTATGAAGGTTTCGACAGCGCGAACACCGTCGAGCAGTTCCACTATACCTTTATCACCATGGGCGCACTCACCGTCGTTTCAGCGCTGGTCTTTATGCTGTTAAAACCGAAAGATGGCCGTAACCTGATAAAAGAACGCCATAAGGCGAAAGCTAAACCGAACCCCGTTCCATCAGAACAGGAGTAAGCTGCAGGCGTTGCTGCTGCAGCGTGGGCTGAGCCATTCGGTGGATCAACACATCGATGGCCAGCTCGCCCAGCTCATCTTTTGGCTGATGGATGGTGGTGAGCGGCGGCGTCATATAGCTGGCCAGCTCAATATCATCGTAGCCGATTACCGCCATATCGTCGGGAACACGCAAACCGGCCTGATATAACGCCTGATAGGCGCCAAACGCCATGGCGTCGTTGCCGATAAACACCGCCTGCGGACGCTGCGGCTGCGCCAGCAGCGTCCGCATCGCTTCAAAACCACCGTGAAACTCAAAATCACCGGTAATACGGTACCCTTCCGGCACGGAAAGGCCCGCCCGCGCCATCGCGGCGAGATACCCTTCCAGTCGCAAACGCGCCGGGGTTTTGTCCAGCGGACCGGTAATACAGGCGATGCGGGTATAGCCTTTATCGATCAGATACTGGGTGGCCATATCGCCCCCCAGCAGAGAGTTATCCTGAATAAGATCGCTGGTGCCGTCGAACGGCGCCCAGTCCATCATCACCGTGGGAATGGAGGGGTAGCGCTGGATAATCTCTTTCGAGGGCTGGTGCGTTTCGGTACACAGCAGCAGTAGCCCGTCGACGCGTTTTTGCATCAGCGTTTCCAGGTTACGGTTCATGCGCTGCTCGTCCCCTTCGGTATTGCACAGCACCAGGCTGTAGCCACGCTCGAAGCAGCTGCGCTCCACGCCGCGAACCAGCTCAGAATAAAAGGGATTGGTACTGGCAGTGATCAGCATACCGATCGTACGCGTCTGGTTGAGCTTAAGGCTGCGCGCCAGCGCAGACGGCGCATAGTTGAGATCTTTTACTGCCGCTTCGACTTTTTCCCGAATCGCCTCGCTGACGAAGCGATCGTTATTAATGACGTGAGACACCGTCGAGGTAGAAACGCCCGCCAGGCGAGCGACATCTTTCATTGTGGCCAAGCGTTACCCCTGCTGACTTAAGAATTCATCGATCTCTTTACGCCACGGAACGGAAGGCTGAGCGCCCTTGCGCGTCACCGCAATCGCGGCAGCCGCATGCGCGAAGCGGATCGCATCATCCATACTCTTGCCTTCCAGCAGCGCGGTCACCAGTGCACCATTGAAGGTATCTCCCGCTGCAATGGTATCAATCGCCTTCACCTTAAAGCCCGGCACGCGACGGCCTTCACCGTTTACGCTTGCCCATACCCCACGGCTGCCCAGGGTGATGAGCACCGTTCCGATGCCTTTGTCGTGCAGCGCACGCGCGGCTCGCGCGGCATCATCATCGTTTTCAACACGAATACCCGTCAGCTTTTCGGCTTCGGTTTCGTTCGGCGTGATGATGTCCACCAGCGCCAGCAGCTCGTCAGATAATACACGGGCAGGGGCCGGATTAAGTACGACAGTGGTATGATTTTCATGCGCAATGTTGGCCGCGGCCAGCACGCTTTCAACCGGTGACTCCAGCTGCATGAGCAGGGCTTCCGCTCCGGCGATGATTGCACGTTGCGCTTCTACGCGCTCCGTCGTCAACGCTGCGTTAGCGCCAGCATGAATACCGATAACATTCTCACCTTCTGCGTTGACGAAAATCAGCGCCACGCCGGTAGACTCCCCTGCAACAACGCTGACCGGTGCGATATCAATGTTGTCGCTTGCCAGCTGCTTGCGTACGCGCTCACCGGTATCGTCATCGCCCGTGCAGGCGATAAACGCAATATTCGCTCCGCTGCGCCCAGCGGCGACGGCCTGGTTTGCCCCTTTACCGCCAAAAGCGACCTGATACTGGCTACCCGTGACGGTTTCGCCCGGTGCAGGGAACGATTCAAGGTTAAGAATGTGATCGGCATTGATACTGCCAAGGACGACGAGGTTGCCTGCGGTTTTCATGGTTGGGTTGTCCATCTGAGAGCGCCACCGGTGTTACCCGGTGGCGTATGCCACACTTTTCTTTATTGGTGTCCCTCAGGCCGCCAGTGACGACCTGATTCGCCTTTTACTGCTTGATAACCAGTTTCAGGTCAACAGGGTATTTAGCCTGAACTTTTTCGCCCTTCAGCACTTTGTCGGCAGTTTCAACGCCAGTGGCGCCAATCTGCTCAGGCAGCTGAGCGATGGTCGCAGCCAGTTTGCCATCGTTTACTGCTTTTTCACCATCCGGCGTGCCGTCAAATCCGACAACCATCACATCAGATTTACCTGCAGTCTGCAGGGCACGCAGCGCGCCCAGCGCCATTTCGTCGTTCTGCGCGAAGACCGCCTGTACGTCAGGATGTGCGGTCAGCAGGTTCTGCATAACGTTCAGACCTTTAGTACGGTCGAAGTCCGCAGGCTGGCTGGCCAGTACGTTGAATTTATGCGCTGCAACCGCCTGCTGGAAGCCTTCGCCACGCTCGCGGGCGGCAGACGTACCGGCAATCCCCTGCAGTTCGATAACTTTCGCGCCTTCGCCTGCTTTCTTCGCAATGTAGTCACCGGCGATTTTGCCGCCCAGCACGTTGTCAGACGCGATATGGCTCACTACGTCGCCTTTGGTTGCCTGACGGTCCAGGGTGATCACCGGAATTTTCGCCTGGTTTGCCATCTTCACGGCGTTGCCTACGGCATCAGAATCGGTTGGGTTGATCAGCAGAATTTTGGTGCCACGCACGGTTAAGTCCTGAACGTTAGCCAGCTCTTTCGCCGGGTTGTTCTGTGAATCCAGTACCACCAGGTTGTAGCCCAGTTTATCCGCTTCTTTCTGCGCACCGTCCTTCAGGGAGACGAAGAACGGGTTGTTCAGCGTAGAGACAACCAGCGCGATGGTCTCTTTCGCCATGGCGTTAGCACTTACGGTTGCGCTCAGCGCGACAGCGGAAACCAGGGTAGCCAGTTTTTTCATGTTCATATCTAAGATGTCCTGTAGTGTCGTCAGTTACTGTTTTTTGTTGTCTACCAGTACCGCCAGCAAAATCACCACTGCCTTAACGATCATCTGGTAATAGGAGGAAACACCTAACAAATTCAAACCATTATTCAGGAAACCGAGAATCAGTGCGCCGATCAATGTCCCAACAATGCGACCTTTACCGCCCGCCAGACTCGTACCGCCCAGAACCACTGCTGCAATGGCATCCAGCTCATACCCCGTACCCGCCGTCGGCTGCGCGGAAGAGAGGCGCGCCACTTCGATGATGCCCGCCAGTGACGCCAGCAGACCGCACAGGGAATACACGATGACTTTGACTTTATTAACGCTAATCCCGGACAGGCGCGTTGCCGCTTCGTTACCGCCCAGCGCATAGATGTAACGACCCAGACGGGTATGGTGCAGCATGTACCACGCCGCCAGGAAGACGATAGCCATGATCCAGACCGGGGTCGGGACGCCCAGCGGGCGACCGATACCGAACCAGCCAAACAGATCGGCGTTATCGGTGAAGCCGGTATTAACCGGGCTGCCGTTGGTATAAACCATGGTCACCCCGCGCAGCAGCAGCATCATCACCAGCGTCGCGATGAACGCCTGAACGCGGCCTTTTGCCACAATCACGCCGGTGACGGCACCAATCGCCGCGCCTGCCGCCAGGGCCGCGGCCACGGCCACCAGCGCGTTAACTTCAATCCCGACAAGCGAAGCGGCGATCGCGCCGGTGAGGGCCAGCAGGGAACCGACGGACAGATCGATCCCTGAGGTCAAAATCACCAGCGTCATGCCGACCGCCATAATGGCGTTCACCGACGTCTGCTGCAGAATGTTGAACAGGTTATTTACGGTGAAGAAATTCGGGCTCATGGTCGACACAATTGCGATCAGCACCAGCAGGGCAATCAGCGATTTTTGCTCCATCAGCCACGCCTTTGTGAAATAGCGGCGACCAGAAACAGCCTGGGTAGTCATCTTCTTACTCCTGATTCACGCGATTAAGCTTGCCCACAGCGGCAGCCATCAGAACTTCCTGGGTGGCCTGCTCGCGAGTGAATTCACCGCCGAGATGCCCTTCATGCATGACGATAATGCGATCGCTCATGCCTAATACTTCTGGCATCTCGGAAGAGACCAGAATGATGCTCAGACCGTCGGCCTTAAACTGGTTAATCAGCTGATAGATCTCTTTCTTCGCGCCCACGTCCACGCCGCGGGTTGGCTCGTCGAGGATCAACACTTTCGGGCGCGTCATCAGCCCGCGCGCAATCGCCACTTTCTGCTGATTCCCGCCGGACAACAGGCCAATCGCCTGCTCCATCGACGGGGTTTTAACGTTAAAGAGACGGATGAAATCGCTGACCGCCTGCTGCTCGTCTTTATGCTTCAGGCTGCCGCCGCTGTGGCTGAAATAGCGCAGCGCGGTGAGGGACATGTTCTCTTTTACCGACATGCCCAGCACTAAGCCGTCGCGTTTGCGGTCTTCGGAGATATAGACGATGCCGTTCGCCAGACCATCCTGCGGGGAGCGGGTGACCACTTCATGGCCGTCGAGGGTGACATAACCGCTGGTGCGCGGCAGTGCGCCGTACAATACTTTCATCAGCTCGGTTCGTCCCGCGCCCATCAGGCCCGCCACGCCCAGGATCTCGCCCTGACGCAGGGTAAAGGTGACGTCGTTCACACCCGGACCGCAGAGGTTGTCCACCTTCAGGCGGATCTCACCCGGCGCTTTATCCAGATGCGGATACTGATCTTCCAGCTTACGTCCCACCATCATTTCGATGAGCGTATCTTCGGTCAGCGTTGCTACTTCGCGCTCGGCAATAAACTGCCCGTCGCGGAAAACAGTGACGTCATCGCAGATTTCAAAGATCTCTTTCATGCGGTGAGAAATATAGACAATCCCGCGCCCCTGCGATTTCAGCTCGCGGATAACGCGGAACAGGGATTCGGTTTCGGTATCGGTCAGGGCGTCGGTCGGTTCATCCATAATGATGACCTTCGACTCAAAGCTCAGCACCTTCGCGATTTCCACCATCTGCTGATCGCCGATGGAGAGATCGCCGACCAGGCGGTCGCTCTTAAAGCGCAGGTTCAGCTTCGCCAGCAGCTTGTCGGCTTCGGCATACATGGTTTTCCAGTCGATTTTGCCGAAGCGGTTCACAAATTCACGGCCGAGGAAGATGTTCTCCGCAATGGTGAGCTGCGGGATCAGGTTCAGCTCCTGATGAATAATGCCGATACCCGCTTCCTGAGAAGATTTCGGGCCAGTGAAGGTGGTTTCTTTACCCAGCCAGAGGAGTGAACCGGCATCGCGTTGATAGATACCGGTCAGCACTTTCATCATGGTGGACTTGCCGGCGCCGTTTTCGCCCACCAGCGCCATTACGCGCCCGGGGTAAACGTTCAGCGCCGCGCCGGAGAGGGCTTTTACGCCCGGGAACGACTTATCGATCCCTTTGAGTTGCAGTAATGCGTCCATGATGGCCTCAGAAGGTGACGCCAGCACAGAGAATGATATTCGCATACGGGGAACACTCCCCGCTGCGAATCACCGCCTGACTGTCTGCGGTTTGTTGTTTGAATTGTTCGTGCGTTGTGTAACGAATTTCAATGGTGTTTCCCTGGTGTTGTTGCAGCTGCTCAAGATGGCTGAGCAACGTTTCGTGGAGTTGCGGATTATGTTGTTTGATTTCCGCCGCGAGAATGGCCGCCTCAACCTGCATCTCCGCGGTCACCACGTCCAGTACCTGCATAAACGAGGGGACACCCTGCGTTAACGCCATATCGATACGGGTTGTGCTGCGCGGAACTGGTAAGCCTGCATCGCAAACCACCAGCGTATCGGTATGCCCAAGACGGGAAATAACCGATGAGATTTCTGAGTTGAGTACAGTGCCTTTCTTCATTTTCTTGCTCCACTAGCGAAACGTTTCGCTAAAAGAAGTGTAGCCTCAGAAATGTTCAGAAAACCACCATGACGTAACAGATTTGTGATCGACGTCGAAACGTTTCGCTAAGTGAAATATTGATGGGAGAAATTACCCGGCGGCGCTTCGCTTGCACGGGCCTACGGGTTTGGTAGGCCGGGTAAGCGCAGCGCCACCCGGCATTTTCGAAAGGACTTAAATCTCGACCTGCGTACCCAGCTCTATCACGCGGTTAGGCGGGATCTCAAACTGGTCAGGCGCGCGCAGGGCGTTACGCTGCAGGATCAGGTACAGCTTGCCGCGCAGGCGCAAATACCATGGGCGCTTGCCGATGATCAGCGACTCGTGAGACATAAAGAACGACGTCTCCATCATCCGGCAGCTCAGCCCTTCCAGACCACAGCGGTGGAACACCTCTTCCACGTTTGGCGTTTCACGCCAGCCGTAGCTCGCCACCACGCGCCAGAATGTCGGAGAGAGCTGCTCGATTTGCACGCGACGCACGTTATGAACGTAAGGCGCATCTTCGGTGCGCAGCGTCAGCAGGATCACGCGCTCGTGCAGCACTTTGTTGTGCTTGAGGTTATGCATCAGCGCGAACGGGATGACGTTCAGGGCGCGAGACATGTATACCGCAGTGCCCGGCACGCGGACCGGCGGAGATTTCTCCAGAGAAGCGATCATCGCCTCCAGAGAATTCCCGTGCTCATGCATGCGCCGCAGCAGGCGGAAACGCTCGCTTTTCCAGGTGGTCATGACGATGAACATCACCAGACCCAGCGTCAGCGGCAGCCAGCCGCCGGAGACAATCTTGTCGAGGTTCGCGGAGAACAGCGGCACGTCAATACACAGGAAGCCCACCAGAATCATCGCCACGAGGAATTTATTCCAGTGCCAGTTTCGGTACGCCACCGTAGTGGAGAGAAGCGATGTCAGCACCATCGTACCGGTTACTGCAATACCGTACGCCGCCGCCAGGTTGCTGGAGTGCTCGAAGCTGACGATAACAATCACAACCGCGAAATAGAGCAGCCAGTTAACGAACGGGATGTAGATCTGGCCCGACTCCATCTCTGAAGTATGGATGATGCGCATCGGCGAGAGATACCCCAGACGCACGGCCTGGCGCGTCAGAGAAAACACACCGGAAATCACCGCCTGAGAGGCAATGACGGTCGCCAGCGTCGCCAGGATTAGCATCGGCACCAGCGCCCAGTCAGGCGCCAGCAGGAAGAACGGGTTCTTTATCGCTTCCGGATTTTTGAGCAACAGCGCGCCCTGGCCAAAGTAGTTCAGCACCAGCGACGGCAGCACCACAATAAACCAAGCCACGCGGATAGGCAGTTTCCCGAAGTGACCCATGTCAGCATACAATGCTTCAACGCCGGTAATGGAGAGCACGACCGCCCCCAGCGCCACGAAGGAAACCACTTTGTATTCGAGGAAGAAATGCACGGCCCAGTAGGGGTTCAGCGCATGCAGCACTTCCGGGTTAGCGATAATGCTGCGCAAGCCAAGCGCGGCCAGGATCAGGAACCAGGCCAGCATAATTGGTGCAAACAGTTTACCCACCAGCCCGGTACCGTGCTTCTGGATCACAAACAGCAGCGTCAGCACGATTATCGCCAGTGGGACCACCCACGTATCAAGCTGCGGCGCGATAATCTCCAGCCCCTCTATCGCCGAGAGGACCGAAATCGCGGGCGTAATAACCACCTCTCCATAGAAGAAGCTGCCGCCAATCAGGCCGATAATCACCAGCACGGAGGTCATTCTGGCGGAGGTGTTGCGCCCTGCAAGGGACATCAGGGTCAGGATACCGCCTTCGCCCGCGTTATCAGCGCGCATAACGAAGGAAAGATATTTAACAGAAACCACCAGGATCAGCAGCCAGAAGATGAGGGACAGGAAGCCAAATACGGCATCGCGCTCAACACCAAAGCCAAACTGGCCGGACAGACATTCACGAAGCGTATAAAGCGGGCTGGTGCCAATATCACCGTAGACAACCCCGATCGCCGCAAGCGTTATTGCGGGTAATGATTGCTTATTATCAGTGCTCATAGACTAGTCTTTTCGTTTGAATAACAAATGTGTTCCTGGTCCCTTGGCCCACAAAAAGCGCACAGTATGCACGATTCAATGCAAAATCGTACCCCTAAATGCAACCGCATTAATGTAGCGCAAAGAAAATTGCGCCGCACTTCAGTCTATTACCAGCCCTGACTGAAACGTCTATACTCGCTTCAATTGGCCGCCACGACGGCGAAAGGATGCAAAACTATTATGGCTCACTCACATTTATTAGCAGAAAGAATTTCCCGCCTCAGCAGCGCGCTGGAGAAAGGCCTTTTCGAGCGTAGCCACGCCATTCGCCTCTGTTTGCTGGCGGCGCTGAGCGGTGAAAGCGTGTTTCTGCTAGGGCCGCCGGGTATCGCCAAAAGCCTGATTGCCCGCAGGCTTAAGTTTGCTTTTCAGAACGCACGCGCGTTTGAATACCTGATGACCCGCTTTTCTACCCCGGAAGAGGTGTTTGGCCCCCTTTCCATTCAGGCGCTGAAAGATGAAGGGCGCTACGAGCGTTTGACGGCGGGGTATCTGCCTGAGGCAGAAATTGTCTTTCTTGATGAGATCTGGAAAGCGGGACCGGCCATTCTTAACACCCTGCTCACGGCGATAAACGAACGTCGGTTCCGTAACGGCGCCAGTGAAGAGAAAATCCCGATGCGCCTGCTGGTGGCCGCCTCAAACGAACTGCCCGAAGCCGACAGCAGCCTGGAAGCGCTGTATGACCGTATGCTCATCCGCCTGTGGCTGGACAAAGTACAGGACAAGTCTAACTTCCGCTCCATGCTGATCAGCCAGCAGGATGAAAGTGAAAACCCGGTATCCGCTTCGCTGCAGGTGACGGATGAAGAGTATTACCAGTGGCAGCAGGATATTGGCAAAATCACATTGCCGGACGCGGTATTCGAGCTGATCTATCTGCTGCGTCAGCAGCTTGATCACCTTCCTTCTGCGCCCTATGTCTCCGATCGCCGCTGGAAAAAAGCGATCCGCCTCCTGCAGGCCAGCGCCCTGTTTAGCGGCCGCGATGCTGTTGCCCCCATCGATCTGATCCTGCTGAAAGATTGCCTCTGGCACGACGCGGAAGGCATGAATCTGATGCAGCAGCAGCTTGACGTTTTGATGACCGGACACGCCTGGGGACAGCAGGCGATGCTCAACCAACTGGGGGCAATTGCCCAGCGGCGCATCCAGCTTCAGCAGCAGCAAAGTGATAAAACCGCGCTGAAAGTGAATCGCCTGGGGGGGATGTTCGCCCGCAAACCGCACTATGAATTACCCGCCGAACTCACCAGCCCGACGCTGACCCTGCTGCTCCAGCAGCCGCTTAAGCTGCATGATATGCAGGTGGTGCACGTGACGATTGAGCGCGAGGCGCTGGCGCAGTGGCTGGATAAGGGCGGAGAGATCCGCGGAAAGCTCAACGGCATCGGTTTCGCGCAGCCGCTGAATATGGAAGTGGACAGCAGCCAGCACCTGGTGATCCGCGACGTCAGCCTGCAGGGCTCGCGTCTCGCACTTCCGGGAACCGCCTCTGACAGCGTTCCCGAAGAGATTAAGCAGCAGCTGGACGCGCTGGATACCGAATGGCACCAGCAGCACACCCGCTTTAGCGAACAGCAAAAATGCCTCTTTATTCATAGCGACTGGTTAGGTCGCATTGAAGCCAGCCTGCAGGACGTCAGCGCGCAGATTAAACAGGCGCGTCAATGCTAACTCTGGATACGCTTAACGTCATGCTGGCCGTCAGCGAGGAAGGGTTGATCGAAGAAGTGGTCATAACCCTTCTGGCTTCGCCGCAGCTGGCAGCTTTTTTTGAAAAATTTCCGAAGCTCAAAAAGGCGATGACGGACGATCTTCCGCGCTGGCGCGAAAATTTGCGTCAGCGCTTCAGGGAGACCGAAGTTCCGCCTGAGTTAACGGAAGAGGTGGCCTGCTATCAGCAGTGCCAGCGGCTCTCCACGCCGCAGTTTATCGTCCAGCTTCCGCAAACCCTGACGTTGCTCGACAAGGTCCACTCCCCGTTTGCCAGCCAGGCCCGGGGGCTGGTCACGGACAACGCCACGTTCACTCCCGCACTGCACACCCTCTTTTTACAGCGCTGGCGTCTCAGCCTGGTGGTGCAGGCCACGACGCTAAACCAGCAGCTGCTGGATGAAGAGCGCGAACAGCTGCTCAGCGAAGTTCAGGAACGCATGACCTTAAGCGGCCAGCTTGAGCAGGTGCTGGTGGAAAATGAGAACGCGGCAGGGCGTCTCTGGGATATGAGCGCCGGCCAGCTCCGGCGCGGGGACTATCAGCTGATCGTCAAATACGGCGATTTTCTGACGCAGCAGCCCGAGTTGATGAAGCTTGCAGAACAGCTGGGACGCTCAAGGGAGGCGAAGTCAGTTCCAAAGAAAGACGCCCCGATGGAAACCTTCCGCACCCTGGTGCGTGAGCCGGCCACCGTTCCGGAGCAGGTCGACGGGCTCCAGCAGAGCGATGATATTCTGCGTCTGCTGCCCACGGAGCTGAGCACGCTGGGGATGACCGAGCTGGAGTATGAGTTTTACCGTCGGCTGGTGGAAAAACAGCTCCTCACCTACCGGCTGCACGGCGAAGCCTGGCGTGAGAAAATCAGCCAGCGGCCGGTCGTTCATCAGGATTTTGATGAACAGCCGCGCGGACCCTTCATCGTTTGCGTGGATACATCCGGATCGATGGGTGGGTTTAACGAGCAGTGTGCAAAAGCATTCTGTCTGGCGCTGATGCGCGTGGCGCTCGCCGATCGCCGTCGCTGCTTCATCATGCTGTTCTCCAGCGAAGTCGTAGGCTATGAGCTGACGAACCAGCAGGGGATCGAGCAGGCAATCCGCTTCCTGAGCCAGCGTTTTCGCGGCGGCACCGATCTGGCCAGCTGTTTTCGCAGCATCGTTGAGCGGATGCAGGGCGGCGACTGGTACGACGCTGACGCGGTGGTGATTTCCGATTTTATCGCCCAGCGGCTGCCGGATGACGTGATAAATAAAGTGAAGGAATTACAGCGTGTGCATCAGCACCGTTTTCATGCGGTGGCGATGTCCGCCCATGGAAAACCCGGCATCATGCGCATCTTCGATCATATCTGGCGCTTTGATACCGGGTTGCGTAGCCGCCTGCTCAGACGCTGGCAGCGTTAATTACAGAAGAGAGCCGACGCTTTCGCGAACCTGCTGCGGCCAGACGCCACACTGAACCTGACCAATATGGGGCAGCTGAAGCAGCAGCATGGTCAGACGGGACTGGCCGATACCGCCGCCAATCGTCTGCGGCATCTCCCCACGCAGCAGCGCCTGGTGCCACTCCAGTTTGAGACGATCTTCATCACCGGTCACCGCCAGCTGGCGCTTCAGCGCGTCAGCATCCACGCGGATCCCCATAGAAGAAAGCTCGAATGCGTCTTCCAGTACCGGGTTCCAGACCAGAATATCGCCGTTCAGACCGGCAAATTCACCCTCACCGGTAGTGCTCCAGTCATCATAATCCGGCGCACGAACGTCATGGCGCTTACCGTCAGACAGCTTGCCGCCGATCCCAATCAGGAACACCGCACCCAGCTCTTTAGCAATTGCGCGCTCGCGGCCTTTGGCATCCAGATCCGGGAAACGGGTCAGCAATTCCTGGCTGTGCACAAAGTGGATCGATTCCGGCAGGAACGGTGCCAGACCAAACGCTTTGCTTACGGCCGCTTCGGTTGCTTTGATCCCGGCGTAGATCGCCTCAACGGTGGATTTCAGCGTGCCGACGTGACGCTCGCCATCCCCCATCACGCGCTCCCAGTCCCACTGGTCAACATAAACGGAATGAATCGGAGAAAGGCGGTCTTCATCGGGGCGAAGGGCTTTCATGTGCGTGTAGAGCCCTTCGCCCGCGCTGAAGTCGTGTTGTCCCAGGGTCTGACGCTTCCATTTCGCCAGTGAATGAACCACTTCGAACTGAGCATCTGGCAGTGTTTTCACTTTCACCTGTACCGCTTTTTCGCATCCAGAGAGGTTATCCTGCGTCCCGTCACCCACGCGGCTGAGGATCGGCGCCTGGACTTCAATCAGCCCAAGCTTCTCTTCCAGCTGGCGGGAAAAATGGGATTTTACGAAACTGATCTGGCGTTGTTTTGCGATGTAAGCGGTTTTCATTATTTATACTCCTGCGTCCTGTTGATATTGATTAAGCAACAGAAATGGCACCTTATTCAATAACCCATCAACAAAAAGCCTTCTTCACTTTTGATTCGATAAAATAAGGCGCTAGAATAGAGTGATTCATTAATCTTCATAAGAAAAAGCTATGGAAAATTATCAGATCGACAATCTCGACCGCGGCATTCTGGAGGCGTTAATGGCCAATGCCCGTACCGCCTACGCCGAACTGGCGAAACAGTTTGGCGTCAGCCCGGGAACCATTCACGTTCGCGTAGAGAAGATGAAGCAGGCAGGGATCATTACCGGTGCTCGCATTGACGTCAGCCCGAAGCAGCTGGGTTACGACGTCTGCTGCTTCATCGGCATCATTCTTAAAAGCGCCAAAGACTACCCTTCCGCCCTGGCGAAACTGAACGCGCTGGATGAAGTCACCGAGGCGTACTACACCACCGGGCACTACAGCATCTTTATTAAAGTCATGTGCCGATCCATCGACGCGCTCCAGCAGGTACTTATCAACAAGATCCAAACAATCGATGAAATTCAGTCCACCGAGACCCTGATCTCCCTGCAAAACCCGATCATGCGTACCATCCGCCCGTGATCGGGCAAATCCATTCCCACATTTTCCACAGGTAGATCCCAGCTCGTTCACAGCGTACAATGGCCGTCTCTTTATCTGGGCGAGCGATCAATGGCGGACATTACCCTTATCAGCGGCAGCACCCTGGGTGGTGCAGAATACGTAGCGGAACATCTGGCTGAAAAGCTGGAAGAGGCGGGCTTTTCTACGGAAACCCTGCACGGCCCGTTGCTGGAAGATCTCCCGACTGACGGGGTCTGGCTGCTGATCACCTCCACGCACGGCGCGGGCGATCTGCCGGATAACCTGCAACCTTTATATGACGAACTGCTGGAACAGCAGCCCGATCTGTCAAACGTCCGTTTTGGCGCAGTAGGGATCGGCAGTCGTGAATATGACACTTTTTGCGGGGCAATAGAGAAAGTCGAAGCCGCTGTGACCTCCTGCGGAGCAAAACAGCTGGGTGAAACACTTAAGATCAACATCCTCGATCATGACATTCCGGAGGATCCAGCCGAGATCTGGCTCGCGGAATGGAAAAATTTACTCAAAAACGATTAAAGATCGCGCGAACAGATGTGGATAAGTCTGGTTAAAAGCTCGTATTAACCCGTAGTTATCCAAAGAACAACCGTAGCGTCGTTTTTGGCCTGTGTATAAAGTCGCGATCTGATCCCAGCTTATACGGTCCAGGATCACCGATCATTCACAGCAAACGATCCTTTCTAACTGCATGATCTTCTTTATGAGATCGGACTTATCCACATGGGTTCGCGATCCTAATAAGAGATCACAATAGAACAGATCTCTAAATAAAAAGATCTTCTTTTTAATAGCCCAGGATCCCAATGCTTTCTCGAAAGACTAAAGTTGAGTAGAATCCACGGCCCGGGCTTCAATCCATTTTCATACCGCTTTACGCGAGGCAGACCACCATGTTTTATCAGGATCCTTTTGACGTCATCATCATTGGCGGGGGTCACGCAGGCACTGAGGCCGCAATGGCCGCAGCGCGAATGGGTCAGCAGACCCTGCTTTTGACACACAATATCGACACGCTGGGACAAATGTCCTGTAATCCGGCGATTGGCGGCATTGGGAAAGGACACCTGGTAAAAGAAGTGGATGCACTTGGCGGCCTGATGGCGAAAGCGATCGATCATGCCGGCATCCAGTTTAGGATACTAAACGCAAGCAAAGGGCCTGCTGTTCGAGCGACCCGTGCACAGGCAGACCGCGTACTTTACCGTCAGGCGGTACGTACCGCGCTGGAGAACCAGCCGAACCTGATGATCTTCCAGCAGGCGGTTGAAGATCTTATCGTTGAGAACGATCGCGTCGTAGGCGCGGTGACCCAGATGGGCCTCAAATTCCGCGCCAAAGCCGTGGTGTTGACCGTGGGGACATTCCTGGACGGTAAAATCCATATCGGGCTGGATAACTACAGCGGTGGCCGTGCTGGCGATCCGCCGTCTATTCCCTTGTCTCGCCGTCTGCGCGAACTGCCGCTGCGCGTTAGCCGCCTGAAAACCGGTACGCCGCCGCGTATTGATGCGCGTACCATTGATTTCAGCGTGCTGGCGCAACAGCACGGTGATAACCCAATGCCGGTCTTCTCGTTTATGGGCAATGCGGCACAGCATCCGCAGCAGGTGCCGTGCTATATCACGCATACCAACGAGAAAACCCACGACGTGATCCGCAATAACCTCGATCGCAGCCCGATGTACGCCGGCGTGATCGAAGGGATCGGTCCGCGCTACTGCCCGTCGATCGAAGACAAAGTGATGCGCTTCGCCGATCGCAACCAGCACCAGATCTTCCTGGAGCCGGAAGGGCTGACCTCAAACGAAATTTACCCGAACGGCATCTCCACCAGCCTGCCGTTCGACGTGCAGATGCAAATTGTTCGCTCAATGCAGGGTATGGAGAACGCAAAAATCGTTCGCCCTGGCTACGCTATTGAGTACGATTTCTTCGATCCGCGTGACCTGAAGCCGACCCTGGAGAGCAAATTCATCCACGGTCTGTTCTTTGCGGGTCAGATTAACGGCACCACCGGTTACGAAGAAGCGGCTGCACAGGGCCTGCTTGCCGGCCTGAACGCTGCGCGCTTCTCTGCCGAGAAAGAAGGCTGGGCTCCCGGCCGTTCTCAGGCGTACCTGGGCGTGCTGGTTGACGATCTCTGCACGCTGGGTACCAAAGAACCGTACCGTATGTTTACCTCTCGCGCGGAATACCGCCTGATGCTGCGTGAAGATAACGCCGACCTGCGTCTGACCGAAATAGGCCGCGAGCTCGGTCTGGTCGATGACGAACGCTGGGCGCGCTTCAACGAGAAGCTGGAACGCATTGAACAGGAACGTCAGCGTCTGAAAACCACCTGGGTGAATCCGCAGGCGGAAACCGCTGCTGAAGTAAACGCTCACTTAACCGCGCCGCTGTCGCGCGAGGCCAGCGGTGAAGATTTGCTGCGCCGTCCTGAAGTCACCTACGAGAACCTGGTCAAACTGACCGCGTTCGCGCCGGGCCTGGAAGATGCTGAAGCGGCGGAGCAGGTTGAGATCCAGGTGAAGTACGAAGGTTACATCGCGCGTCAGCAGGATGAGATCGAAAAACAGCAGCGTAACGAAAACACGCTGCTGCCGGAAATGCTGGACTACCGCCAGGTGACGGGCCTTTCCAACGAAGTGATCGCTAAGCTGAACGATCACAAACCGGTATCGATCGGCCAGGCGTCCCGCATCTCGGGCGTGACTCCAGCGGCGATTTCGATCCTGCTGGTGTGGCTGAAAAAGCAGGGCATGCTGCGCCGTAGCGCGTAAAGCCTTGAAATTGCCCGGTGGCGCTGCGCTTACCGGGCCTACTGAACTCCGTAGGGCGGGTAAGCGAAGCGCCACCCGCCACTTAAGTCTCTCAACAGGTATTCACTGTGCTCAACAAACTCTCTCGTCTGCTGGATCAGGCAGGTATTTCGCTCACCGATCACCAGAAAAATCAGCTGGTGGCCTATGTCGATATGCTGAACAAATGGAACAAAGCGTACAACCTGACGTCTGTTCGCGACCCCAACGAGATGCTCGTTCGCCACATTCTCGACAGCATCGTGGTTGCCCCCTGGCTGAAAGGTGAACGCTTTATCGACGTGGGGACGGGCCCTGGTCTGCCGGGTATTCCGCTGTCGATTGTTCGCCCTGAGAGCCATTTCACGCTGCTGGACAGCCTCGGCAAACGCGTGCGCTTTTTACGTCAGGTACAGCATGAGCTGAAGCTTGAGAACATCACGCCCGTGCAGAGCAGGGTAGAGGAGTTCCCGGCAGAGCCGCCGTTTGACGGGGTTATCAGCCGCGCATTTGCGTCGCTCAACGATATGGTGAGCTGGTGCAAACACTTACCTGCGGAGAACGGCCGCTTTTATGCGCTGAAAGGGCAGGTGCCAGGCGATGAGATTGAACAGCTTCCGGACGGTTTTGCTGTCGAGTCTATTGAGAAATTAGAGATTCCTCAGCTCGAAGGTGAACGTCACCTGGTGATAATTAAGCCAAACAATTTTTAAAAAATTAATAAAAAATGTGGAATTCGTGCTGTTCTTATCATGTTAAAAAACAGCACAACTAGCGGGGATTTATCGGGCAGCTTTTAACCTCTGTTTCACTAAGGTTTTTCTTCCGGTTAACGAAGTAACTATTATTCACCGAGAAGATAGTCATCTGTGAAAATATAAGTCTGCTAAAAGTGGAAGGCAGTAACCAGAACGCAATGTTAATTATTTATTAAGAATGTCAATAAAAGGTTTTTATTGTGTACTGGGCTGTTTTGAAAATAGTTACGACGTTTTGCGTTTAATTTCATAAAGATAAATTTCCGCGATTTGCGCCTTTGATAAATACAACCTTATCGCAAATGTGTGTTTTGTGATCTCGTGCACGCTTTATCGTCAACGTTTTCGCGCTGTTTGCAGTTTTGGTCGAAGGTTGACGCTTTCAGCGAAAGTTAAAAAATAGCGGTGGGGAAAAATATTTAAACATTTATTCACCTTTTCGCTACTTAATGTTTGAAATCACGGGTGCGCACCGTATAATTTGACCGCTTTTTGATGCTTGACTCTGAGCCTTAAAGGACGTTTTATACGACACGCGGCATACCTCGAAGGGAGCAGGAGTAAAAACGTGATGTCTGTGTCGCTCTTGAGTAGAAACGTTGCTCGTAAGCTTCTGTTCATTCAGTTTCTGGCTGTGATAGCAAGTGGACTGCTGTTTAGCCTCAAAGACCCCTTCTGGGGCATCTCCGCCGTGTGCGGGGGTTTGGCGGTTGTGCTGCCAAACGTGTTGTTTATGATTTTTGCCTGGCGTCATCAGGCGCATACACCTGCCAAAGGCCGCGTGGCCTGGTCCTTCGCCCTCGGCGAAGTGTGTAAGGTGTTGCTGACCTTTGCTCTACTGGTGATGGCGCTGGCGGTTTTGAAAGTGGTCTTCATGCCGCTGATAGCAACGTGGGTTTTGGTGCTGGTGGTACAAGTTCTGGCTCCAGCTGTAATCAATAACAAAGGGTAAAAGGCATCATGGCTTCAGAAAATATGACGCCGCAGGATTACATAGGTCACCATCTGAATAACCTTCAGCTGGACCTGCGTACATTCTCGCTGGTGGATCCACATAACCCCCCGGCCACCTTCTGGACGATCAACATCGACTCCATGTTCTTCTCGGTGGTTTTGGGTCTTCTGTTCCTGGCCATGTTCCGCGGTGTTGCTAAACGAGCGACCAGCGGTGTACCAGGGAAATTCCAGACCTTCATCGAAATGATCATCGGCTTCGTCCATGGCAGCGTCAAAGACATGTACCATGGTAAGAGCAAGCTGATTGCTCCGCTGGCGCTGACCGTGTTCGTTTGGGTCTTCCTGATGAACCTGATGGACCTGCTGCCAATCGATCTGCTGCCGTTCATCGGCGAGCACATCTTCGGCCTGCCTGCACTGCGTGTGGTACCGTCTGCGGACGTGAACATCACCCTGTCGATGGCGCTGGGCGTGTTTATCCTGATTCTTTTCTACAGCATCAAAATGAAAGGCGTAAGCGGCTTTGTGAAAGAGCTTACCTTGCAGCCGTTCAACCACTGGGCGTTTATTCCGGTCAACCTGATCCTGGAAGGCGTTAGCCTGCTGTCCAAACCTGTTTCACTGGGTCTGCGACTGTTCGGCAACATGTATGCGGGTGAGCTGATTTTCATTCTGATCGCGGGTCTTCTGCCGTGGTGGTCACAGTGGGTTCTGAATGTGCCGTGGGCCATTTTCCACATCCTGATCATTACGCTGCAAGCCTTTATCTTCATGGTTCTGACGATCGTCTATCTGTCGATGGCGTCTGAAGAGCACTGATTTTTTACCAACACTACTACGTTTTAATTGAAACAAACTGGAGACTGTCATGGAAAACCTGAATATGGATCTGCTGTACATGGCTGCCGCTGTGATGATGGGTCTGGCGGCTATCGGTGCTGCGATCGGTATCGGCATCCTCGGGGGCAAATTCCTGGAAGGCGCTGCGCGTCAACCTGATCTGATTCCTCTGCTGCGTACTCAGTTCTTTATCGTTATGGGTCTGGTGGATGCTATCCCAATGATCGCTGTAGGTCTGGGTCTGTACGTGATGTTTGCTGTCGCGTAGTAGTAGTTTTAAAACCCTAAGCCACAGATATTAAAGAGGTATTGTGCTGTGAACATGAACGCAACAATCCTCGGCCAGGCCATCGCGTTTATTCTCTTTGTCTGGTTCTGCATGAAGTATGTATGGCCGCCTTTAATGGCTGCCATCGAAAAACGTCAGAAAGAAATTGCTGACGGTCTGGCTTCTGCAGAACGCGCTAAGAAAGATTTGGACCTTGCACAGGCCAACGCGACAGACCAGCTGAAAAAAGCGAAAGCGGAAGCTCAGGTTATCATCGAACAGGCTAACAAACGCCGTTCGCAGATCCTGGACGAAGCCAAAGCTGAAGCAGAACAGGAACGTACTAAGATCGTGACACAGGCTCAGGCTGAAATTGAAGCTGAGCGTAAACGTGCTCGTGAAGAACTGCGTAAGCAGGTTGCGATTCTGGCTGTTGCTGGCGCCGAGAAGATCATCGAACGTTCCGTGGATGAAGCTGCTAACAGCGACATCGTGGACAAACTTGTCGCTGAACTGTAAGGAGGGAGGGGCTGATGTCTGAATTTGTTACGGTAGCTCGCCCCTACGCCAAAGCAGCTTTTGACTTTGCTATCGAACACCAAAATGTCGATCGCTGGCAGAATATGCTGGCGTTTGCCGCTGAGGTGACGAAAAACGAACAAATGGCCGAGTTGCTTTCCGGTGCGTTAGCACCTGAAACCCTCGCCGCGTCGTTTATCGCCGTGTGCGGAGAGCAACTGGATGCCAACGGCCAGAACCTGATTAAGGTGATGGCAGAGAATGGTCGTCTCCGTGTGCTCCCGGATGTTCTCGAGCAGTTTGAGCACTTACGTGCCCTTAGTGAAGCTACCGCTGAAGTCGAAGTGACTTCTGCGACTGAACTGAGTGACGAACAGCTTGCGAAAATTACCGCCGCGATGGAAAAACGTCTGTCACGCAAAGTTAAGCTGAATTGCAAAATCGATAAGTCTGTAATGGCAGGCGTAATCATCCGCTCGGGTGATATGGTCATTGATGGCAGCGTACGCGGCCGTCTTGAGCGCCTTGCAGACGTCTTGCAGTCTTAAGGGGACTGGAGCATGCAACTGAATTCCACCGAAATCAGCGAACTGATCAAGCAGCGCATTGCTCAGTTCAATGTTGTGAGTGAAGCTCACAACGAAGGTACTATTGTTTCTGTAAGTGACGGTGTTATCCGCATCCACGGCCTGGCCGATTGTATGCAGGGTGAGATGATTTCCCTGCCGGGTAACCGTTACGCTATCGCACTGAACCTGGAGCGCGACTCCGTTGGTGCAGTTGTGATGGGTCCATACGCTGACCTCGCCGAAGGCATGAAGGTTAAGTGTACTGGCCGTATTCTGGAAGTGCCGGTTGGCCGTGGCCTGCTGGGTCGCGTTGTTAACACCCTGGGTGCGCCAATCGACGGTAAAGGTCCGGTTGAGCACGATGGCTTCTCCCCAATCGAAGTTATCGCACCAGGCGTTATCGACCGTCAGTCCGTAGATCAGCCTGTTCAGACAGGTTATAAGTCCGTTGATGCCATGATCCCAATCGGTCGTGGTCAGCGTGAACTGATCATCGGTGACCGTCAGACCGGTAAAACCGCGATGGCTATTGACGCCATCATCAACCAGCGTGACTCCGGCATCAAATGTGTGTACGTGGCTATTGGCCAGAAAGCGTCCACCATTTCCAACGTGGTTCGTAAACTGGAAGAGCACGGCGCACTGTCTAACACCATCGTTGTGGTGGCGACCGCGTCTGAATCTGCTGCACTGCAATACCTGGCGCCATACGCCGGTTGCGCAATGGGCGAATACTTCCGTGACCGCGGTGAAGATGCGCTGATCGTATACGATGACCTGTCTAAACAGGCTGTTGCTTATCGTCAGGTTTCCCTGCTGCTCCGTCGTCCACCTGGACGTGAAGCGTTCCCTGGCGACGTATTCTACCTCCACTCTCGTCTGCTGGAGCGTGCTTCCCGCGTAAACGCGGAATACGTCGAGAACTTCACCAAAGGTGAAGTGAAGGGTAAAACGGGCTCTCTGACCGCTCTGCCGATCATTGAAACCCAGGCGGGTGACGTTTCTGCGTTCGTTCCGACCAACGTAATCTCCATTACCGATGGTCAGATCTTCCTGGAAACCAACCTGTTTAACTCCGGTATTCGTCCGGCAGTTAACCCGGGTATCTCCGTATCCCGTGTTGGTGGTGCTGCTCAAACCAAGATCATCAAGAAACTGTCCGGTGGTATCCGTACCGCGCTGGCACAGTATCGTGAACTGGCTGCGTTCTCTCAGTTCGCATCCGATCTGGACGAAGCAACCCGTAAACAACTGAGCCACGGTCAGAAAGTGACCGAGCTGCTGAAGCAAAAACAGTACGCACCAATGTCTGTTGCTCAGCAGGGCCTGGTTCTGTTCGCGGCTGAACGCGGTTACCTCGAAGATGTGGAACTGGCGAAAATCGGTAGCTTCGAAGCCGCTCTGCTGGCTTACGTCGACCGTGATCACGCTCCGCTGATGCAAGAGATCAACCAGACCGGTGGCTATAACGACGAAATCGAAGGCAAGCTGAAAGCTATCCTCGATTCCTTCAAAGCAACCCAATCCTGGTAATCGTCCGGCGGCTTGTCTCAGGACAAGCCGCCTGGCATTGAGGAGAAGCTCATGGCCGGCGCAAAAGAGATACGTAGTAAGATCGCAAGCGTCCAGAACACGCAAAAGATCACTAAAGCGATGGAGATGGTCGCCGCTTCCAAAATGCGTAAATCGCAGGATCGCATGGCGGCCAGCCGTCCTTATGCAGAAACCATGCGCAAAGTGATTGGTCACCTTGCAAACGGTAATCTGGAATATAAGCACCCTTACCTGGAAGAACGCGACGTTAAGCGCGTGGGCTACCTGGTGGTGTCGACCGACCGTGGTCTGTGTGGCGGCTTGAACATTAACCTGTTCAAAAAACTGCTGGCGGATATGAAAGCATGGTCTGAAAAAGGCGTTCAGTGCGATATCGCAATGATCGGCTCTAAAGGCGTCTCTTTCTTTAATTCCGTTGGTGGCAACATTGTCGCTCAGGTGACCGGTATGGGTGATAACCCGTCCCTGTCCGAACTGATCGGCCCGGTTAAAGTGATGTTGCAGGCTTATGATGAAGGCCGTCTGGACAGACTGTACGTTGTCAGCAACAAATTCATTAACACCATGTCTCAGGTTCCAACGCTCACTCAGATGCTGCCGTTACCGGCATCAGAAGATGGCGAGCTGAAGCAAAAAACCTGGGATTACCTGTATGAACCCGATCCGAAACCGCTGCTGGATACCCTGCTGCGTCGTTACGTTGAATCTCAGGTTTATCAGGGCGTTGTAGAAAACCTGGCCAGCGAGCAGGCCGCACGAATGGTGGCGATGAAAGCCGCGACCGATAATGGCGGCAGCCTGATTAAAGAGCTGCAGTTGGTTTACAACAAAGCTCGTCAGGCCAGCATTACTCAGGAACTCACCGAGATCGTCTCGGGGGCCGCCGCGGTTTAACCAGGTTTACGAATTACGTAGAGGATTCAAGATGGCTACTGGAAAGATTGTCCAGGTAATCGGCGCCGTGGTGGACGTCGAGTTCCCTCAGGACGCCGTACCACGCGTGTACGACGCGCTTGAGGTACAGAATGGTAACGAGAGCCTGGTGCTGGAAGTTCAGCAGCAGCTCGGCGGCGGTATCGTGCGTACCATCGCGATGGGTTCTTCCGACGGTCTGCGTCGTGGTCTGGAAGTAAAAGACCTTGAGCACCCGATCGAAGTCCCGGTAGGTAAAGCAACACTGGGTCGTATCATGAACGTATTGGGTCAGCCAATCGACATGAAAGGCGACATCGGTGAAGAAGAGCGTTGGGCTATCCACCGCGCGGCACCTTCCTACGAAGAGCTGTCCAGCTCTCAGGAACTGCTGGAAACCGGTATCAAAGTTATCGACCTGATGTGTCCGTTCGCGAAGGGCGGTAAAGTTGGTCTGTTCGGTGGTGCGGGTGTAGGTAAAACCGTAAACATGATGGAGCTGATCCGTAACATCGCGATCGAGCACTCCGGTTACTCTGTGTTTGCGGGCGTAGGTGAACGTACTCGTGAGGGTAACGACTTCTACCACGAAATGACCGACTCCAACGTTCTGGACAAAGTATCCCTGGTTTACGGCCAGATGAACGAGCCACCTGGAAACCGTCTGCGCGTTGCGCTGACCGGCCTGACGATGGCTGAGAAGTTCCGTGACGAAGGCCGTGACGTTCTGCTGTTCGTTGATAACATCTATCGTTACACCCTGGCCGGTACTGAAGTATCTGCACTGCTGGGTCGTATGCCTTCAGCGGTAGGTTATCAGCCTACGCTGGCGGAAGAGATGGGGGTTCTTCAGGAACGTATCACCTCTACCAAAACCGGTTCTATCACCTCCGTTCAGGCGGTATACGTACCTGCGGATGACTTGACTGACCCATCACCAGCCACCACCTTTGCGCACTTAGATGCAACCGTGGTACTGAGCCGTCAGATCGCGTCTCTGGGTATCTACCCGGCCGTTGACCCGCTGGACTCCACCAGCCGTCAGCTGGATCCACTGGTTGTTGGTCAGGAACACTACGACACCGCGCGTGGCGTACAGTCCCTGCTGCAGCGTTACCAGGAACTGAAAGACATCATCGCCATCCTGGGTATGGATGAACTGTCTGAAGAAGACAAACTGGTGGTAGCACGTGCGCGTAAGATCCAGCGCTTCCTGTCCCAGCCGTTCTTCGTTGCGGAAGTATTCACCGGTTCTCCAGGTAAATACGTTTCCCTGAAAGACACCATCCGTGGCTTTAAAGGCATCATGGAAGGCGAATACGATCACCTGCCAGAGCAGGCGTTCTACATGGTTGGTTCCATCGAAGAAGCTGTGGAAAAAGCCAAAAAACTTTAACGCCTTAATCGGAGGGTGATATGGCAATGACTTACCACCTGGACGTCGTCAGCGCAGAGCAACAAATGTTCTCTGGTCTGGTCGAGAAAATCCAGGTAACGGGTAGTGAAGGTGAACTGGGTATTTTCCCGGGTCACGCACCGCTGCTCACCGCCATTAAGCCTGGTATGATCCGCATCGTTAAACAGTTCGGTCACGAAGAGTTTATCTATCTGTCCGGCGGCATTCTTGAAGTGCAGCCTGGCAGTGTGACCGTTCTGGCCGATACCGCTATTCGTGGCCAGGATCTCGACGAAGCGCGAGCCCTGGAGTCGAAGCGTAAGGCTGAAGAGCACATTAACAGCTCTCATGGTGACGTGGATTACGCTCAGGCGTCTGCGGAGCTGGCCAAAGCGATCGCGAAACTGCGCGTTATCGAGTTGACCAAAAAAGCGATGTAACACCGGCTTGAAAAGCACAAAAGCCAGTCTGGATACCAGGCTGGCTTTTTTTTTCGGCCTTAATTCATGCTGAAAAAGATGTAGAATTTTAAGCATCAAACGTTTTTACTTCTCACTCAAACTACCGTCAGGATGCGTATGTCAAACAGTGCGATGAGCGTGGTGATCCTTGCCGCAGGCAAAGGAACCCGCATGTATTCCGACCTGCCTAAAGTGCTTCACACGCTTGCAGGAAAGCCAATGGTGCAGCATGTCATTGATGTAGCGAATGAACTGGGTGCTAATCAGGTTCACCTGGTCTACGGCCACGGCGGCGATCTGCTTAAAAAGACGCTGAGCGACGACAAGCTCAACTGGGTGCTTCAGGCTGAACAGTTGGGTACAGGCCATGCCATGCAGCAGGCAGCGCCCTTCTTTGCGGATGACGAAGACATTTTGATGCTCTACGGCGATGTCCCGCTGATCTCTGTTGAAACACTGACTCGCCTGCGTGAAGCCAAACCGCAGGGCGGCATCGGTTTATTAACCGTCGTGCTGGACGATCCAACCGGTTATGGTCGTATCACCCGTGAAAACGGCAACGTTACGGGTATTGTTGAGCATAAAGATGCCAGTGAGGCGCAGCGTCAGATTCAGGAGATCAACACCGGTATCCTGATTGCCAATGGCGCGGATATGAAGCGCTGGCTGTCGAAGCTCAACAACAACAATGCGCAGGGTGAATACTATATCACCGACATTATTGCGATGGCGTACCACGAAGGGCGCGAGATTGCGGCGGTCCATCCGGCGCGCATCAGCGAAACCGAAGGGGTGAATAACCGTCTTCAGCTTTCTCGCCTTGAGCGTGTTTATCAGTCCGAACAGGCTGAAAAACTGCTGCTGGCAGGCGTGATGCTGCGCGATCCGGCGCGTTTCGATCTGCGTGGCTCATTATCTCACGGGCGTGACGTTGAAATTGATACTAACGTTATCCTCGAGGGTAACGTGACGCTGGGCAACCGCGTCAAAATTGGCGCCGGCTGCGTGATCAAAAACAGCATCATCGGTGACGACTGCGAAATCAGCCCGTACAGCGTGGTGGAAGATGCTCGTCTGGACGTGGCCTGTACTATCGGCCCGTTTGCGCGTCTGCGCCCGGGTGCTGAGCTGCTGGAAGGCGCTCACGTGGGTAACTTCGTGGAGATGAAAAAAGCGCGTCTGGGTAAAGGCTCTAAAGCAGGTCATCTGACCTATCTGGGCGACGCGGAAATTGGCAATAACGTGAATATTGGTGCAGGGACGATTACCTGTAACTATGACGGCGCCAATAAGTTTAAAACGATCATTGGTGATGACGTGTTCGTTGGCTCCGATACGCAGCTGGTGGCGCCTGTTACCGTGGGTAACGGGGTGACTATTGCCGCTGGAACAACCGTAACGCGCGATGTGGCCGAGAACGAGCTGGTATTAAGCCGCGTTCCGCAGGTCAGCAAGCAGGGCTGGAAACGCCCGGTGAAGAAAAAGTAACAACAAGGCGGGTGGCGCTACGCTTACCCGCCCTACGATTGAGTAGGCCTGATAAGGCGTAGCCGTCATCAGGCAAACCCGGGAGAGGGGATAAATATATATCTCCCCCCACAAGCAGTACCCATAACAATAACCCCACTCTCTACAAGGCTCGGGGTGCCCCGAAAGGGCAAATACAGGTCAGCGACAACGCAGGCATAATGCCTAAATTCGGAATATAAATTATGTGTGGAATTGTTGGCGCAGTTGCGCAGCGTGATATTGCTGAAATCCTTCTCGAAGGTTTACGTCGTCTGGAATACCGTGGTTACGACTCTGCCGGTCTGGCTGTCGTCGATGCAGAAGGTCATATGACCCGTCTGCGTCGTCTCGGTAAAGTGCAGATGCTGGCCCAGGCCGCGGAAGAACATCCGCTGCACGGGGGAACCGGTATTGCGCATACCCGCTGGGCGACGCACGGCGAACCGTCTGAAGGCAACGCGCACCCGCATGTGTCTGAACACATCGTGGTTGTGCACAACGGCATTATCGAAAACCACGAACCGCTGCGCGAAGCACTGAAAGCGCGCGGCTACACCTTCGTCTCTGAAACCGACACCGAAGTGATTGCTCACCTGGTGCACTGGGAGCTGGAGCAGGGCGGCACACTGCGTGATGCGGTGCTGCGTGCTATCCCTCAGCTGCGCGGTGCGTACGGTACGGTGATCATGGATTCCCGCGATCCGTCCACGCTGCTGGCCGCGCGTTCCGGTAGCCCGATGGTTATCGGTCTGGGCATGGGTGAAAACTTTATCGCCTCTGACCAACTGGCGCTCCTGCCGGTAACCCGCCGCTTTATCTTCCTGGAAGAGGGGGATATCGCCGAAGTGACTCGCCGCAGCGTGACCGTGTTCGATACCAAAGGCGAGCAGGTGAAGCGTCAGGAGATCGAATCTAACCTGCAGTACGACGCGGGCGACAAAGGCGCTTACCGTCACTACATGCAGAAAGAGATTTACGAGCAGCCAAACGCCATCAAAAACACCCTGACCGGGCGCATCAGCCACGGTGAAGTGGATCTGAGCGAGCTGGGTGCAAATGCGAACGAACTGCTCAGCAAGGTTGAGCACATTCAGATCGTGGCCTGCGGCACCTCCTACAACTCCGGTATGGTCTCTCGCTACTGGTTTGAATCCCTGGCGGGCGTGCCGTGTGATGTGGAAATTGCGTCTGAATTCCGCTATCGCAAATCTGCGGTGCGTCGTAACAGCCTGATGATCACCCTTTCCCAGTCTGGTGAAACGGCGGATACCCTGGCTGCGCTGCGACTGTCTAAAGAGCTGGGTTACCTGGGCTCTCTGGCCATCTGTAACGTCCCGGGCTCTTCCCTGGTGCGTGAATCCGATCTGGCGCTGATGACCAAAGCGGGTACCGAAATCGGCGTGGCCTCCACTAAAGCGTTTACCACTCAGCTGACCGTTCTGCTGATGCTGGTGGCGAAGCTGGCGCGTCTGAAAGGCGAAGATGCTTCCGTTGAGCATGACATCGTTCATGGTCTGCAGGCGCTGCCGAGCCGTATTGAGCAGATGCTGTCTCAGGACAAACGCATTGAAGTGCTGGCGGAAGATTTCTCTGACAAGCATCACGCCCTGTTCCTGGGTCGTGGCGATCAGTATCCGATTGCGCTGGAAGGCGCGCTGAAGCTGAAAGAAATCTCCTATATTCACGCAGAAGCGTATGCGGCAGGCGAACTGAAACACGGCCCGCTGGCGCTGATTGACGCCGATATGCCGGTCATCGTTGTGGCACCAAATAACGAACTGCTGGAAAAACTGAAATCTAATATCGAAGAAGTGCGCGCCCGCGGCGGTGTCCTGTACGTCTTCGCCGACAAAGATGCCGGTTTCGCCAGCAGCGACAACATGCACATCATCGAGATGCCGCATGTGGAAGAGGTGATTGCACCGATCTTCTACACCGTTCCGCTGCAGCTGCTGGCTTACCACGTGGCGCTGATCAAAGGCACCGACGTCGACCAGCCTCGTAACCTGGCGAAATCGGTCACTGTAGAATAAACCCTTCAGGCTCCACCTTCGGGTGGAGCTTTTTTATCCTGTCTGGTTTGTTTTTCATCAATCCTTTCTCATTTTTAATAATGACAATTTGTCATCTTCAGCTACTTTTTTCAGTGTCACATAAAGAAAATATTTCTGAAAACAACCTGTCATAAAAGTGGCTAACTCGATGAAAATTAAGCTTTGTTTAGTTTAATTTTAAGTTAAATTTTCATTGTCATAAAACTGTCATAATTCGTACATTTATCTGTCACCTGTTTGTCCTATTTTGCTCATCGTAGCCACTAAACAACGATTTACGAAAATCTTGCAGGAGACATTATGAAAGTTATGCGTACCACTGTCGCAACTGTTGTCGCCGCGACCTTATCTCTGAGCGCGTTCTCTGTATTTGCAGAAGCAAGCCTGACTGGCGCTGGTGCAACCTTCCCTGCGCCGGTGTATGCCAAATGGGCGGATACCTACCAGAAAGAAACCGGTAACAAGGTTAACTATCAGGGTATCGGCTCCTCCGGTGGCGTGAAACAAATTACCGCGAACACGGTTGATTTCGGCGCGTCTGACGCTCCGCTGTCTGATGACAAACTGGCTCAGGAAGGCCTGTTCCAGTTCCCTACCGTGATCGGTGGCGTGGTTCTGGCCATCAACCTGCCGGGCGTGAAGTCGGGCGAGCTGGTGCTGGACGGCAAAACGCTGGGTGACATCTACCTGGGCAACATCAAAAAATGGGATGACGAAGCGATCGCTAAGCTCAACCCAGGCCTGAAGCTGCCTTCTCAGAACATCGCCGTGGTTCGCCGCGCGGATGGTTCCGGTACCTCTTTCGTGTTCACCAGCTACCTGGCGAAAGTGAACGAAGAGTGGAAATCTAAAGTCGGCTCCGGTTCTACCGTTAACTGGCCTACCGGTCTGGGCGGTAAAGGTAACGACGGTATCGCCGCGTTCGTACAGCGTCTGCCTGGCTCCATCGGCTACGTAGAGTATGCGTACGCGAAGCAGAACAACCTGTCTTACACCAAACTGGTTTCTGCCGACGGCAAGCCGGTTAGCCCGACCGAAGAGAACTTTGCTAACGCTGCCAAAGGCGCTGACTGGAGCAAATCCTTCGCGCAGGATCTGACTAACCAGAAGGGCGAAGGTGCATGGCCAATCACCTCTACCACCTTCATCCTGGTGCACAAAGAGCAGAAGAAACCTGAGCAGGGCGCTGAAGTGCTGAAGTTCTTCGACTGGGCATACAAAAACGGCGGCAAACAGGCTAACGCTCTGGATTACGCCACCCTGCCAGACAACGTGGTTGAGCAGATTCGCGCTGCATGGAAAACCAACGTAAAAGACAGCAGCGGTAAAGCATTGTATTAATTTAGCATTCTGACGAAAATGGCGGGTGGCGCTAGCGCTTACCCGGCCTACAGG
>NZ_JBLKCH010000007.1:88891-248704 GCF_047531125.1 Enterobacter sp. HK-058-C-ECC | reverse complement strand
CCCTACGGTTCCGACCGTAGGCCGGGTAAGCGCAAGCGCCACCCGGCTTTTTCGTAAACGCGTTTAACAGAAGAGTAATTTATGGCTGCAACCAAGCCTGCATTTAACCCTCCGGGTAAAAAAGGTGACATGATTTTCAGCGCGCTGGTCAAACTGGCTGCGCTGATTGTGCTATTGCTGCTGGGCGGCATTATCGTGTCTCTGATTTTCTCCTCCTGGCCGAGCATCCAGAAATTCGGTTTCTCCTTCCTGTGGACCAAAGAGTGGGACGCGCCGAACGACATCTACGGTGCCCTGGTGCCAATTTACGGCACGCTGGTGACCTCGTTCATCGCTCTGCTGATTGCGGTTCCGGTAAGCTTTGGTATTGCCCTGTTCCTGACGGAGCTGGCGCCGGGCTGGCTGCGTCGTCCGCTGGGGATCGCCATCGAACTGCTGGCAGCTATTCCGAGTATCGTCTACGGCATGTGGGGCCTGTTCATCTTTGCGCCGCTGTTCGCCACGTACTTCCAGGAACCGGTGGGTAACGTCCTCTCTGCCATTCCGTTTGTGGGGGCCCTGTTCTCTGGCCCGGCTTTCGGTATCGGTATTCTGGCGGCTGGCGTGATCCTCGCCATCATGATTATTCCGTACATTGCGGCGGTTATGCGCGATGTCTTCGAACAAACGCCGGTGATGATGAAAGAGTCGGCCTACGGTATCGGCTGCACCACCTGGGAAGTGATCTGGCGCATTGTCCTTCCGTTCACCAAAAATGGGGTGATCGGGGGCGTGATGCTGGGCTTAGGTCGTGCGCTGGGTGAAACCATGGCGGTCACCTTTATCATCGGTAACACCTACCAGCTCGACAGCGCGTCGCTCTATATGCCGGGTAACAGTATTACCTCTGCGCTGGCGAATGAATTTGCGGAAGCGGAATCGGGTCTGCACGTCGCGGCGCTGATGGAGCTGGGTCTGATTCTGTTCGTTATTACCTTCATTGTTCTGGCGATTTCCAAGCTGATGATTATGCGTCTCGCTAAAAATGAGGGAGCACGCTAATGGCCACTCTCGAAATGCAAGCAACTGCTGAACTGGCGGAATCCCGCCGCAAAATGCAGGCCAGACGCCGCATGAAAAATCGCATTGCCCTGACGCTCTCTATGGCGACGATGGCATTCGGCCTGTTCTGGCTTGTCTGGATCCTCTTCTCGACGGTCGTTCGCGGGATTGACGGAATGTCACTGTCGCTGTTCACCGAAATGACGCCGCCGCCGAACACGGCGGGTGGTGGCCTGGCGAATGCCCTGGCGGGCAGCGGACTGCTGATCCTCTGGGCGACGGTCTTCGGCACGCCGCTGGGCATCATGGCGGGCATCTACCTGGCAGAATACGGCCGTAAATCCTGGCTGGCGGAAGTGATTCGCTTCATTAACGACATTTTGTTGTCAGCCCCGTCTATCGTCGTGGGTCTGTTCGTTTACACCGTGGTGGTGGCGCAGATGGAACACTTCTCCGGCTGGGCGGGCGTCATTGCGCTGGCGCTGCTGCAGGTGCCGATTGTGATTCGAACCACCGAGAACATGCTGAAACTGGTGCCGGACAGCCTGCGTGAAGCCGCTTACGCGCTGGGTACGCCGAAATGGAAGATGATCTCTGCGATTACGCTGAAGGCGTCGGTCTCCGGGATCATGACCGGTATCCTGCTGGCGGTGGCGCGTATCGCGGGTGAAACGGCGCCGCTGCTGTTTACGTCCCTCTCCAACCAGTTCTGGAGCACGGATATGATGCAGCCGATCGCCAACCTGCCGGTGACGATCTTTAAATTTGCGATGAGCCCCTTCGCGGAATGGCAGCAGCTGGCCTGGGCCGGGGTGCTGATCATTACCCTTTGCGTACTGTTGCTGAACATTCTGGCGCGCGTCATTTTCGCGAAGAAGAAACACGGTTAATTTTTTACGGCGCGGCAGATCGCGGCGCCGAATGAGGAAATGAGTCAATGAGTATGGTTGATACTGCCCCGGGTAAGATTCAGGTTCGTGATTTGAACTTCTACTACGGCAAATTCCATGCCCTGAAGAACATCAACCTGGATATCGCAAAGAACCAGGTCACGGCATTTATCGGTCCATCCGGCTGTGGGAAATCCACGCTGCTGCGTACCTTTAACAAAATGTATTCGCTCTATCCGGAGCAGCGCGCTGAAGGGGAAATCATCCTCGACGGCGAAAACATTCTGACCCAGGCTCAGGATATCGCCCTGCTGCGCGCGAAAGTGGGGATGGTGTTCCAGAAACCCACGCCGTTCCCGATGTCCATTTATGACAACATTGCGTTTGGTGTGCGTCTGTTTGAAAAGCTCTCCCGTGCCGATATGGATGAGCGCGTGCAGTGGGCTTTGACCAAGGCCGCATTATGGAACGAAACCAAAGATAAGTTGCACCAGAGCGGGTACTCTCTCTCCGGTGGTCAGCAGCAGCGTCTGTGCATTGCGCGCGGTATTGCGATTCGCCCGGAAGTGTTGCTGCTGGATGAGCCGTGTTCAGCGCTGGACCCGATCTCAACCGGTCGCATTGAAGAACTGATCACCGAGCTGAAGCAGGATTACACCGTGGTTATCGTGACCCATAACATGCAGCAGGCTGCACGTTGCTCCGATCACACGGCGTTTATGTACCTGGGTGAATTGATTGAGTTCAGTAACACGGACGATCTGTTCACTAAGCCCGCGAAGAAACAAACCGAAGATTATATTACTGGCCGCTACGGTTGATTTGCCTTAGTGCATGTGGAGAAACCATGGACAACCTCAATCTTAATAAACACATTTCCGGCCAGTTCAACGCAGAGCTGGAAAGCATTCGCACCCAGGTGATGACCATGGGCGGCATGGTCGAGCAGCAGCTTTCTGATGCGATTACGGCGATGCACAACCAGGACAGCGAGCTGGCGAAGCGCGTCATTGAAGGCGATAAAAACGTCAACATGATGGAAGTGGCTATCGACGAGGCCTGCGTGCGCATTATCGCGAAGCGTCAGCCGACGGCGAGCGACCTGCGTCTGGTGATGGCGATCATCAAAACCATCGCCGAGCTGGAACGTATCGGCGACGTTGCGGATAAAATCTGCCGTACCGCGCTGGAGAAGTTCTCTCAGCAGCATCAGCCGCTGCTGGTCAGCCTGGAGTCGCTGGGCCGTCACACCGTGCAGATGCTGCACGACGTGCTGGATGCCTTTGCGCGTATGGATCTGGACGAAGCGGTGCGTATCTACCGCGAAGACAAGAAGGTCGATCAGGAGTATGAAGGCATCGTGCGTCAGCTGATGACCTACATGATGGAAGATTCCCGTACGATCCCAAGCGTACTGACGGCTCTGTTCTGCGCGCGCTCCATCGAGCGTATCGGCGACCGCTGCCAGAACATTTGCGAGTACATTTTCTACTTCGTGAAGGGTCAGGACTTCCGTCACGTGGGCGGCGACGAGCTGGACAAGCTGCTGGCGGGTAAAGATCCGAAAGAGTAATGTTTGTGGCGGGTGGCGCTAGCGCTTACCCGCCCTACTAGCCCTTTAGGCCGGATAAGCGTTAGCGCCATCCGGCTTTGTTTTTTCAGCGAGTAATATTCCACCCGCGGGCCTTCCACAGCGCGGGTAGCTGCGCCAGATCGGTGAAGGTCGTGACTTTGGGATGAACGATCGGCTTGTTGTGCGGGTCGGCGCAGAAATAAAACACCTCCATTCCTGCATCAATTCCCGACTGCGCGCCCGCAGACGAGTCATCCACCAGAATGCAGTTCTCTACGTTAACGTTCATCGCCTTTGCCGCATGGAACATCAGTGCCGGGTCCGGCTTCCAGCGCTGGATATCGTAGCCGCTGAACAGTTTTTCCGGGAAGTGGTGCAACATTTCAAGCTTGCCCAGCGAGTGCTGCATTTTGCTGATCGGACCGTTGGAGACCACGCAGATCGGCACCGTCATGGCATCCAGCAGCGCGTTTGCGCCCGGAATCACCTCCAGCTCCGAATCGAACAGGCGTGCAACCTCGGCGCGGTAGACCGGTTCCAGAGCCGCTTTCTCCAGAACGACGCCGTGTTCTTCGTTAATGATGTCGATGATCTCGTAGAGCTTCACGCCCTTAAAGCGTTTAAACACCTCTTCGAGTTCCAGCGTAATGCCAAATTCCTGGAACATGGCCACATACGCGCGGGAACAAATGACCTCACTGTCGACCAGCGTACCGTCGCAGTCGAAAAATACCGCTTCAATTCCGGACATGCCTTTCCCTTTTAACCAGTTTAACGTTTACGTACGGCAGTTCACCGGAACGCAATCGTTGCCGTATAAGCAAATTCAATGAAAAAAGTATCACGTAACCGCCACTATTGTCGCATTTTGGTATAGGATAGCGACGAATTTTCCCTCCTTGTTCGGAAATTGATGATGAGTCAACAACACACTACCCAGACATCTGGTCAGGGTCTGCTTGAGCGCGTGTTTAAACTGCGCGAGCACGGCACGACGGCACGCACCGAAGTGATCGCCGGTTTCACCACCTTCCTGACGATGGTCTATATCGTTTTTGTTAACCCTCAAATTCTGGGCGTTGCTGGCATGGATACCAGCGCCGTCTTCGTAACAACCTGTCTGATCGCGGCCCTTGGCAGCATTCTGATGGGCGTGTTCGCTAACCTGCCGGTCGCGCTGGCCCCGGCGATGGGTCTGAATGCGTTCTTTGCCTTCGTGGTGGTTCAGGCGATGGGTCTGCCGTGGCAGGTGGGTATGGGCGCCATCTTCTGGGGCGCGGTTGGCCTGCTGCTGCTGACCATTTTCCGCGTGCGTTACTGGATGATTGCGAACATCCCCGTGAGCCTGCGCGTGGGTATTACCAGCGGTATCGGTCTGTTTATCGGGATGATGGGGCTGAAAAACGCCGGCGTGATCGTGGCGAACCCGGATACGCTGGTGAGCATCGGTCACCTGACCTCTCATAACGTGCTGCTGGGCGTGCTGGGCTTCTTTATCATCGCGATCCTGGCTTCCCGCAATATTCATGCGGCGGTGCTGGTGTCCATCGTGGTCACCACGCTGCTGGGCTGGATGCTGGGTGACGTTCACTATAACGGCATCGTTTCCGCGCCACCGAGTGTCTCTACCGTTGTTGGTCATGTTGATCTGGCGGGTTCCCTGAACCTGGGCCTGGCGGGCGTGATTTTCTCCTTCATGCTGGTGAACCTGTTCGACTCTTCCGGTACGCTGATTGGCGTGACCGACAAAGCGGGTCTTGCAGATGAGAAAGGGAAATTCCCGCGCATGAAGCAGGCGCTGTTTGTGGACAGTATCTCCTCTGTGACCGGCTCATTTATCGGAACCTCGTCTGTTACCGCTTACATTGAATCCTCTTCCGGGGTTTCTGTGGGTGGCCGTACCGGCCTGACGGCGGTTGTGGTGGGTATTCTGTTCCTGCTGGTGATCTTCCTTTCGCCACTGGCGGGCATGGTGCCTCCGTACGCGGCGGCGGGTGCGCTGATCTACGTAGGAGTGCTGATGACCTCCAGCCTGTCTCGCGTGAAGTGGGATGATTTAACCGAAGCGGTGCCGGCGTTTATTACCGCCGTGATGATGCCGTTCAGCTTCTCAATTACCGAAGGTATCGCGCTGGGCTTTATCTCTTACTGCGTAATGAAGATCGGTACTGGCCGCTTCCGCGACCTCAGCCCATGCGTGATTGTTGTGGCGCTGCTGTTTGTGCTGAAGATTGTGTTTATTGACGCGCACTAAGGTGCGGTTTGTGGTGTCAGGTGACGCTTCGCTTACCTGACCTACTGACGAGTGTAGGCCCGGTAAGCGCTAGCGCCACCGGGCTTTTTTATCAGGCTTTAACTCGCTTAATATAATCCCCGAACGCCGTCAGCTGGCCAGAGAGATGGTCGCGCGTGCTCTGATCCACCACCTCACCCGTTTGCGGGTCGACCTTGTTCTGAATCACTCCGCCCATAAATTCTGGCTTGTTCATCACCATCGCATCGAGGAAGACCAGGATCTGACGCAGGTGATACTGGCAGCGCGCGCCGCCAATCGCGCCCATGGAGCTGGTCTGGATCAGCACCGGTTTGCCTGACAGCGGCTGCTCAGGTAAACGGGACAGCCAGTCGATGGCATTCTTCAGACCACCGGGTACAGAGTAGTTGTACTCTGGCGTGACGATAACCACGCCGTCAGCCTGGCGGATCTGTTCGGCCAGCGCCTCAACGCTCTGCGGGAACCCTTCTTCCTGCTGTACGTCAGCATCATACAGCGGAATATCTCCAATAGACGGCAGGGCGCTAATTTCCATACCTGCAGGCGCCAGCTGTGGCAGCGTGCGGGCGACCATCCCGTTAAATGAACCTTTGCGCAGGCTTCCCAGTAACGTAACGACTTTCAACGTATCAGACATGATTACTCCTGTTTCATCATGATGACCCTGATTGGATCAGCTTAGGGTAAATGCTTTTTCTGCCGGTAAACTGGTTAATCGCATCAGACGTGCGGCGGGCTCGTTGGCGCGCTCGGGCACATCAGGAAGGCTACGCCATCCCTGTTGACTGTCAAATTCCCAGATTTTCATGCGTTCGATGGCGGGGGTCACCGCGATGGACCAAATGAGCACATCCTCAGCGTCGCAGAGCGCTTCTACCAGCGTGGCCTGGGTGGCGCGCAGACGTCCAGAGCCTGGCAACAGCTGCAGCAGGCTGGCGTCGTCTGAGGCACATCCGCAGAGCTTACGAATGCTCTGGCGCAAGGTAATGAGCTGCGCTCTGGCTTCGACAGGATCGTTCTGGTTGCGTACCCACAGCTTCTCATTGCTGGAGAGCGGATAGTCTTCATGCGCATTAGCGCCATGGAAGCTGCGCGTCGCACGCTGAAGTTCCATATCGAGCCCACAGTCCCCCTCGGTGGTTAGCGCGACGCCAATGATATTGCCCGTGTAGGCAATGGAAAAACGAGGGAGATCCGGGTCAGCAAAGACCGGACGGCCTTCTGGCTGGGTAATGATATCCGGCAGCTCGCTGGTGCCGTACAGCATAAACAGCAGTTCCGCGAGAAGCGCCCGGGACGCTAAAAACCGCGACCTGCGGTGCTCCGGAAGCGTGAGTGCTTCACGATGACAGGCTGAAGAAATTCTTGCCGATACGAGACGTCCTTCTGTCAGTATCCCTCTTGCAAAGTGCGTAGCCATTTTTCGCTCCTTGATAATGGTCGTAATCGGTTAAACGGTTACATGATTATCGCTTAACTTGCCTCCTGTTTTAATCAGTAAATGGGCGTAAGAGAAGCCTTAGGACCGAACTTTACATTTTCTTAGGCAAAAATTGGATCACTCGCACCGTACAGCGCCTTGATGGTCTCCCGCAGCCAGAGGATTTTTGGATTATGGCTGTTCCGCTTATGCCAGATCAGCGTGAAGGGCACGGTCAATTTTTCCGCCTGCTCCTCATCAATCGGAATGGGAAGGGCGATCAGCTTCCGCTGGTGGAGTTCATTGTAGTGGTGACAGTAGTGCGGGGCGGTGGCGATATAGTGATGGCCGGGCTGCGCCGCCATAAACATCGCCTGTTCGAAGCCCGGCAGGCTCATGGCGATCGTGCGCTCGCGTCCCATCTCCTTTAGCACCTCATCCAGCGCCCAGGTATCGCTGCGTTCCCAGAAGATGCTGATATGGGGATAGCGCAGGAAGGTCTCCAGATTCCACTCTTGCTGAAGCGCCGGATGATCCTCGCGCAGATAGACGCAGGGGCGGTCGCTGAACAGGATTTCGTAGTCGATAAACCACGGCATCAGCTTAAGCAGCTCGCGGGATCGCGGATGCGTTTCACGCCCGGTGAAGCCCAAATCCACCTCGCCACGCGTAATCGCGTCCAGCGAGTCGTAATCCCACTGGCGCATTTTCACCGTCGCCTGCGGATAGCGCTGGTTCACCTGCTCCAGCAGGGTATTGAAGCGGATCAGCATCAGCGGCGTTTCCGCGGCCAGCACGAACGTCAGCCCGCCCGGAGAGTCATGGTGGAATTTATCGAGGATCTGGTTGCCGATTTGCATCCAGTCAGCCAGATCCTGCTCCAGGCTCACCGTCAGCGGCGTCGGCAGCAGCCCTAGCGGCGTTTTGACAAACAGCGGATCATCGAACCAGTCGCGCAGCTTAGCCAGCGATTTGCTCACCGCTGACGGCGTCACGTTCATCCGCTTCGCCGCTTTGGTAACGCTGCGCTCCTGCAGCAAAAGCTGCAGGCACAGCAACAGGTTAAGATCGAGACTGCTGATGGGCTTCTTCATAGTGCGCCGCGGGCTGGATGACCATAAGTAAGGTAATGCAGACTATGCTACAGCCAATCAGAACCCCGATCAGCATATTCAGCGCGTTAAGCCCGATGACCGCCGCCAGCCAAATCCACAGCGACGAGCCGCAGACCTGCGCGATACCCAGCACCGAACTGGCCACGCCTGCCCGCAGCGAGAAGGGACCAAGCGCCTGGCTCATCGCCACGCCAAAGCCAACCGAGAACCCGGCACAAATGAGCGTAATGCCCACCAGCATCACCGCATGTGAGCTGGTGGTCGCCAGGATCGCGCCTGCGGCGAGGAATAAAACCTGTGAGGTCAGCATCAGCGTGCGCTGGCGGAAGATATTCAGCGCAAACGGGGTGGAGAACGACACAGCCATACTGACCAGAGCGGTCAATGCCATCACCGTGGAATACTCACCGCGATCGAAGCCCATGGTCTCCATCAGCAACACCGGGGAAACGTTTACATAGGTCAGGATCACCGCCACGCTTAACGTGGTCACGGCCAGACGGCTAAGGAAAAAGCGGTTGAGAAGCTTCTCTGCCGGGTGAATGGTTGCGGTATGGCCGGTATTCTGCGAGCCAGGGTGGGTCTCTTTCAGCACGGTGAACGACAGGATAAACACCAGCGCGCCCATCGCCGCCATGGTCCAGAACAGGCTCTGCCACGGGAATTTCAGCATGATCAGATAGCCCACGACCGGGGCCAGCACCGGGATGATGCAGGTAATGCCGTTCAGCATCGACAGCACTTTGGCGCGACGCTGGGCGCTTAAGGTGTCGCGCAAAATGGCAAACGCCACCACGTAGCAACCGCCCGCCCCGATGCCCTGGATAAAGCGCCCGGTCAGAAACACGGTGCTGTTTTGCGCCTGTGAGCAGAGAAGGGACGCCAGGGCAAAAACGATGGCTCCGGCGATAGCGACAGGCTGGCGGCCTGCTTTATCCGCGATCTTCCCGGCAAAGACCATCGACGACGCCATCCCCGCGAGGTAGGCCGAAAACGCAATATGCAGCTGCGCTTCGCTGGCGCCCAGATCGCGGGCGATATGCGGTAATCCCACCAGATACATATCAATACCGGACGGATAAAGCAGAACTAATGCGAAACTACAAAACAGAAAACGCGCCATAAACCCCCCATAGATGCAGGCATGCAGGATAGGGGGTGAAAAGGGATTAGGCGAGTTGCCATTTGGACAATGGTGATTTCCCTGGAGGAAATCACCATGGATTAGCGGGAATTACTTACCAATACAGAAGCTCGAGAAGATCCGTCCCAGCAGATCGTCCGACGTAAACTCCCCGGTGATCTCGCTCAGATTCTGCTGCGCCAGACGCAGCTCTTCCGCCAGCAGTTCACCCGCCCACGCGCCGATCAGCTGCGCTTTACCCTGAACGAGATGGTTCGCCGCCTCTTCCAGCGCCTGAAGGTGACGGCGACGCGCGAGGAAGCCGCCTTCCATGCTGGTGTCAAAGCCCATGCTCTGCTTGAGATGGTTACGCAGGTCGTCCACGCCTTCACCGGTCCGCGCCGACAGGCGAATAAGTGAGTGACCATTCACATCGCTGATACCGAGCGTTTCGCCGGTCACGTCCGCTTTGTTACGCACCACGGTGATCGGCAGTTTTGCCGGCAGACGGGCAATAAAGTCCGGCCAGATCTCCGCCGGGTCAACGGCGTCGGTCGTGGTGCCGTCCACCATAAACAGCACGCGGTCGGCCTGCTCGATCTCCTGCCAGGCGCGTTCGATACCGATGCGCTCAACCTCGTCGCTGGCATCGCGCAGACCGGCGGTATCGATGATGTGCAGCGGCATGCCGTCGATGTGGATGTGCTCGCGCAGCACGTCGCGAGTGGTACCGGCAATGTCGGTCACGATTGCCGCTTCACGGCCCGCCAGGGCGTTCAGCAGGCTCGATTTCCCGGCGTTAGGGCGTCCGGCAATCACCACCTTCATCCCTTCGCGCAGCAGGCTGCCCTGGCGCGCTTCGGCGCGAACGGCGTCGAGATCGGCCATCACCTGGTTGAGCTGGGTTTCAATTTTACCGTCAGAGAGAAAATCGATCTCCTCATCCGGGAAGTCGATAGCCGCTTCCACGTAGATGCGCAGGTGAGTAAGTGCTTCCACAAGGTGATTCACACGCGCGGAGAATGCCCCCTGCAGCGAGTTCAGGGCGGAGCGGGCCGCCTGCTCGGAGCTGGCGTCGATCAGGTCTGCAATCGCCTCTGCCTGCGCCAGGTCGAGCTTGTCGTTGAGGAAGGCACGTTCGGAGAACTCGCCCGGCTTCGCAATGCGCAGGCCCGGCAGGGTCAGGATCCGTTTTAACAGCAGGTCGAGGATAACCGGGCCGCCGTGGCCCTGCAGCTCCAGCACGTCTTCACCGGTAAAGGAGTTCGGGCCGGGGAACCACAGCGCAATGCCCTGGTCCAGCGGCGTGCCGTCGGCATCTTTAAACGGCAGGTAATCAGCGTAGCGCGGCTTTGGCAGCTTACCCAGTACCGCTTCGGCCACCTCGCGCGCCTTCAGGCCGGAGATACGCAGAATGCCTACACCACCGCGTCCCGGTGGGGTTGCCTGGGCGACGATAGTGTCGTTATGGCTCATGGTTGCTCTCGTTCAATACAAATAAAAAAGGCGGTCAATTGACCGCCCTTATTTTAGCGTTAACTTATCGGATCAGGACTTTTTCTTTTCGCGGCTATGCAGGCCACGTTTTTCCAGACCACGGTAAATCAGCTGCTGCTGGATAATGGTCACCAGGTTGCTGACGATATAGTACAGCACCAGACCTGACGGGAACCACAGGAAGAACACGGTGAAGATGACCGGCATAAAGGTCATGATCTTCTGCTGCATCGGGTCGGTCACGGTGGTCGGCGACATCTTCTGGATGAAGAACATCGTCACGCCCATCAGGATCGGCAGGATGTAGTACGGGTCCTGTGCGGACAGGTCATGGATCCACAGTGCGAACGGCGCGTGGCGCAGCTCAACGGAACCCATCAGCATGTAGTACAGCGCAAGGAAGATTGGCATCTGAATCAGCAGCGGGAAGCAACCACCCAGTGGGTTCACTTTCTCTGCTTTATACAGGGCCATCATCTCCTGGCTCTGACGCTGTTTGTCATCGCCCAGACGCTCACGCATTGCCTGAATCTTCGGTTGCAGCATGCGCATCTTCGCCATGGAGGTGTACTGCGCTTTGGTCAGCGGGTACATGATGCCACGAACGATGAAGGTGATAACGATGATGGAGAAGCCCCAGTTACCCAGGAAGCTGTGGATGAACTTCAGCAGCTTAAACAGCGGCTGAGAGATGAACCACAACCAGCCGTAATCCACGGTCAGATCCAGGTGTGGCGCAACAGCGGCCATTTTGTCCTGAATTTCCGGGCCGACCCACAGGGTGCTTGCCAGCTTACCAGTTTGACCCGGCTGTACCAGAACCGGCTGAGATTTGTAGCCGATGGCTGCAAGACCGTTACCCAGGTTCGCGGTGTAGAAGTTGTTGGTACCGTCGTTATTTGGCACCCATGCCGTTGCGAAATACTGCTGCAGCATCGCCACCCAACCGCCTTTAGCGCTGACGTTCAGGTTTTCGTTATCGGCAATGGTGTCGAATTTGTATTTCTCGTACTTCGCATCAGGCGTGGAGTACGCCGCGCCACGGAAGGTATGCAGCGCAAAGTTGCTGCTTCCGGTGTCACGGTGTGACGGCAGATTGATGGACTGCTTCAGCTGGCCAAAGGTCGACAGCTCCAGCGGTTTCGCACTGGCGTTCTGTACGCTGTAGCCCACGTTCACAGCATATTCACCGCGCTTCAGGGTGAAGGTTTTGGTGAAGGTGTTGCCTGCGGCGTCGGTGTACGTCATCGGGATCACGAGTTCGTTCTGACCATCAGCCAGCACAAAGGTGTCGTTCTCGACGTTATACAGTGGACGCGCACCGTTAGCCGGGTTATCCGGGCCATCACGACCGGTCAGGCCGCTCTGCGCCTGGTAGATAAACTCAGGCGTGGTTTCCAGTAACTGGAACGGTTCGTTAGACTTCAGCTCTTTCGGGTAGGTTAACAGCAGCGCCTGCTCAACATCACCACCACGGGTGTTGATAGTCAGCTCAAGCACATCGGTCTTAACCGTAATCTGTTTCCCCTGGCCACTGGCCGGTACGCCCTGGTCGGCGGCGCTACCCGCTGCGGTGGTCGTTGTCTGCGTGACCTGCTGTTGTGGTTGAGGATTTTTATCCTGCTCCCACGCCTGCCAGATCATGAAAGACACGAACAACAAAGCGATGATAAGAAGATTGCGTTGCGAATCCATCGTTAGTGTTCTCTGGTATCAAAGGGTCCTGGGGGGACGGGGTCGTCTCCACCTGGGTGTAAAGGGTGGCATTTTAATACGCGTTTCACCGTCAACCAACTGCCTTTTATCACTCCAAACCTGCGCAATGCCTCAATTCCGTAGCTTGAGCATGTTGGTGTGAAACGGCAGTGCGGCCCGAGTAGCGGACTAATCAGGCGTTGATAGACCCGAATGAGGGCTATCAGGACCCGTGAGCCAGGCGACAGTGGCGGCGCCATAATTTTTCCAACGCTTCCGAGAGAGCACGGTTATCGAGGTCGGCAACCCCTTTCTTCGCCACCACCACGAAATCCATTGAAGGCAGTTCGTGCTGACGTAAACGGAAGCTTTCACGCGTCAGACGTTTAATCCGATTGCGTTCATGCGCACGCTTAACATTTTTCTTGGCGACTGTGAGACCGATGCGGGGATGCCCCAGCGAATTTTGGCGGCCGAGGATGGTGATTTGCGGCGTGCCAGCCCGTTGTGGCTGCTGGAAGACGAAAGTGAAATGAGCGGGAGTTAACAAACGTAACTCCCTGGGAAATGCTAGCTTAACCACTCAGGGGTTAGCTTTATTACTTGGAAACGGTCAGACGAGCGCGGCCTTTAGCACGACGACGTGCCAGAACCTGACGACCATTTTTAGTAGCCATACGAGCACGGAAGCCGTGAGAACGGTTGCGCTTCAGTACAGACGGTTGAAAAGTGCGTTTCATGGCGATTTCTACCTAAACTTGAATAAATTCACTGACTTTTGCGTATACCCGAACGAGTTTCGAACGACTAACGCCTCAGCGTGGGTGATTAAAGAGGCCGGATTGTAATAATTGTACACTCCGGAGTCAATTCTCTTTCCTTATTTCCCGCGTATTTCCGCACGTTTTCGCGTGGAAAATGAGCAACGGACGACGCAGGAAGATGAGCATCACGCGCCGGGTCGAGGATTATACGGGCTCACCGACAAAGCGCAAGGATCGTCCCGGATCTTCGTTAGATCATTTAAGCAATAAATTGTCTGTGCTCATTAATTTTTCCAATATGCGGGCTAAATCGTGGGGCACTCGCGCCAGGATCGTTTACACTTAACCGGTTTCTGATCTTCCTGTGGATAAAACGGGAAGAATCTGTGAGAAACAGAAGATCTCTGGCTCAGTTTAGGCTATGATCCGCGGTCCCTATCGGGATCCCAGGATCCTGGTCAGGATAAATTGCAGATAGCAATTCGCACGTCCCCCTTTACACAGGGTCATGCCGATGTGCGCCAACAATCATGAATATTCAATAGTTTTCTTTTATTGTTCGAGTGGAGTCCGCCGTGTCACTTTCGCTTTGGCAGCAGTGTCTTGCCCGATTGCAGGATGAGTTACCAGCCACAGAATTCAGTATGTGGATCCGCCCGTTGCAGGCGGAACTGAGCGATAACACGCTGGCTTTGTATGCGCCAAACCGTTTTGTGCTCGATTGGGTAAGGGACAAATACCTTAATAACATCAATGGACTGCTGAACGATTTCTGCGGGTCAGATGCCCCACAGCTGCGCTTTGAAGTGGGTACAAAGCCGGTCACCCAAACCGTTCGTGAAACCGTGAACGTCGCAGCGCCTGCTCAGGCCGCTCCTGTTCCGGCCCCTCGCGTCGCACCCGCTCGTCAGGGCTGGGATAATGTTCCCGCACCGGCTGAGCCAACCTACCGCTCTAACGTAAACGTGAAACACACGTTCGATAACTTCGTTGAAGGTAAGTCGAACCAGCTGGCGCGCGCGGCGGCTCGCCAGGTTGCTGATAACCCCGGTGGGGCCTACAACCCGCTGTTCCTGTATGGCGGCACGGGTCTGGGTAAAACGCACCTTCTTCATGCGGTGGGCAACGGCATTATGGCGCGCAAGCCCAATGCCAAAGTGGTGTATATGCACTCCGAACGCTTCGTTCAGGACATGGTAAAAGCCCTGCAAAACAATGCGATCGAAGAGTTTAAACGCTACTATCGTTCCGTTGACGCGCTGCTGATCGATGACATTCAGTTCTTTGCCAACAAAGAACGATCGCAGGAAGAATTTTTCCACACCTTCAACGCCCTGCTGGAAGGTAATCAGCAGATCATTTTGACCTCGGATCGTTATCCAAAAGAGATCAACGGCGTTGAAGATCGTCTGAAATCCCGCTTCGGCTGGGGCCTGACCGTGGCGATCGAGCCACCGGAGCTGGAAACCCGCGTCGCGATCCTGATGAAGAAAGCCGATGAAAACGACATTCGCCTGCCGGGTGAAGTGGCGTTCTTCATTGCCAAGCGTCTGCGCTCCAACGTGCGTGAGCTGGAGGGGGCACTGAACCGCGTTATCGCCAATGCCAACTTCACCGGTCGTGCGATCACCATCGATTTTGTGCGTGAAGCGCTGCGCGATTTGCTGGCATTGCAGGAAAAACTGGTCACTATCGACAATATTCAAAAGACGGTGGCTGAGTACTACAAGATCAAAGTGGCAGATTTACTGTCTAAACGTCGTTCCCGCTCGGTGGCGCGTCCGCGTCAGATGGCGATGGCGCTGGCAAAGGAGTTAACCAACCACAGTCTGCCGGAAATCGGGGATGCGTTTGGTGGCCGTGACCATACGACCGTGCTGCACGCTTGTCGCAAGATTGAGCAGTTACGCGAAGAAAGCCACGACATAAAAGAAGATTTTTCCAATCTAATCAGAACATTATCATCGTGACGCTATGAAATTTACCGTTGAACGTGAACATTTATTAAAACCGCTGCAACAGGTGAGTGGCCCATTAGGCGGCCGCCCAACGCTGCCTATTCTCGGAAACCTGCTGCTTCAGGTCGCGGACGGTACGCTGTCGCTGACCGGTACAGATCTGGAAATGGAAATGATCGCGCGCGTTACGCTGACGCAGCCGCACGACGCGGGCGCGACCACGGTTCCGGCACGTAAATTCTTTGATATTTGCCGCGGGCTGCCGGAAGGCGCTGAAATCGCCGTGCAGCTGGAAGGCGACCGTATGCTGGTACGCTCTGGCCGCAGCCGTTTCTCGCTCTCCACGCTGCCTGCTGCGGACTTCCCGAACCTGGACGACTGGCAGAGCGAAGTGGAATTTACCCTGCCGCAGGCGACGATGAAGCGTCTGATTGAAGCCACGCAGTTCTCCATGGCGCATCAGGACGTTCGTTACTACTTAAACGGCATGCTGTTCGAAACCGAAGGTGAAGAGCTGCGTACCGTGGCGACCGACGGCCACCGTCTGGCGGTCTGTTCTATGCCGATTGGCGACTCACTGCCAAACCATTCGGTGATCGTGCCGCGTAAAGGGGTGATTGAGCTGATGCGTATGCTCGACGGTGGCGACACGCCGCTGCGCGTGCAGATCGGCAGCAATAACATCCGCGCCCACGTGGGCGACTTTGTCTTCACATCGAAGCTGGTTGATGGCCGTTTCCCGGATTATCGCCGCGTATTGCCGAAGAACCCGGACAAAACGCTGGAAGCCGGTTGTGATAGCCTCAAGCAGGCGTTTGCGCGTGCGGCCATTCTCTCTAACGAGAAATTCCGCGGCGTGCGTCTGTACGTGAGTGAAAACCAGATCAAAATCACCGCCAACAACCCGGAGCAGGAAGAGGCAGAAGAGATTCTGGACGTCACCTACGCCGGGGCTGAGATGGAAATCGGCTTCAACGTTAGCTACGTGCTGGATGTGCTGAATGCGCTGAAATGCGAGAACGTGCGCATCCTGCTGACCGACTCCGTTTCGAGCGTACAGATTGAAGATGCCGCATCACAGTCGGCTGCCTATGTTGTCATGCCAATGAGACTGTAATGTCGCTCACCCGTCTGTTGATCCGCGACTTTCGCAACATCGAGAGCGCGGATCTCGCTTTATCCCCTGGCTTTAACTTCCTGGTTGGCGCGAACGGCAGCGGCAAAACCAGCGTGCTGGAAGCCATCTATACGCTCGGCCACGGCCGGGCGTTTCGCAGTTTGCAGATTGGTCGCGTCATTCGCCACGAGCAGGAATCCTTTGTTCTGCACGGGCGTTTGCAGGGCGAGGAGCGGGAAACCGCCATCGGCCTGACCAAAGACAAGCAGGGCGACAGCAAGGTGCGCATCGATGGTACCGACGGTCACAAGGTGGCCGAGCTGGCGCTGCTGATGCCGATGCAGCTGATCACGCCCGAGGGGTTTACTTTACTCAACGGCGGCCCCAAATACAGAAGAGCGTTCCTCGACTGGGGATGCTTTCACAACGAAGCCGGATTCTTTAACGCCTGGAGCAATCTGAAGCGTCTGCTCAAGCAGCGTAACGCCGCACTGCGTCAGGTGACGCGCTACGCCCAGCTGCGTCCGTGGGACATGGAGTTAATCCCTCTCGCGGAACAGATCAGCCGCTGGCGTGCCGAATACAGCGCAGGTATCGCCGAAGACATGGCCGACACCTGCAAACAGTTTTTACCTGAATTCTCTCTCACCTTCTCCTTCCAGCGCGGCTGGGAGAAAGAGACGGACTATGCCGAGGTGTTAGAGAGAAGCTTCGAGCGCGACCGCATGTTGACCTACACCGCGCACGGCCCGCACAAGGCGGATTTCCGCATTCGTGCTGACGGTGCGCCGGTGGAAGACACGCTGTCGCGCGGGCAGCTCAAGCTCCTGATGTGTGCGCTACGCCTGGCACAGGGGGAGTTTCTTACCCGCGAGAGCGGGCGACGCTGCCTGTACCTGATAGATGATTTTGCCTCGGAACTTGACGACGCGCGGCGCGGGCTGCTTGCCAGCCGCTTAAAAGCCACGCAGTCGCAGGTTTTCGTCAGCGCGATAAGCGCTGAACACGTTATAGACATGTCGGACGAAAATTCGAAGATGTTTACCGTGGAAAAGGGTAAAATAACGGATTAACCCAAGTTGAAATGAGCGAGAAACGTTGATGTCGAATTCTTATGACTCCTCCAGTATCAAAGTCCTGAAAGGGCTGGATGCGGTGCGTAAGCGCCCGGGTATGTATATCGGCGACACGGATGACGGCACCGGTCTGCACCACATGGTATTCGAGGTGGTAGATAACGCTATCGACGAAGCGCTCGCGGGTCACTGTAAAGACATCGTGGTCACCATCCATGCGGACAACTCCGTCTCCGTCACCGATGACGGTCGTGGCATCCCAACCGGTATTCACCCGGAAGAGGGCGTCTCTGCGGCGGAAGTGATCATGACCGTCCTGCACGCAGGCGGTAAGTTCGACGATAACTCCTATAAAGTTTCCGGCGGCCTGCACGGCGTGGGTGTTTCGGTAGTAAACGCCCTGTCGCAGAAGCTGGAGCTGGTTATCCAGCGCGAAGGCAAAATCCACCGTCAGCTCTATACGCACGGCGTGCCGCAGGCACCGCTGGCCGTTACGGGCGACACCGACAAAACCGGTACCATGGTGCGTTTCTGGCCGAGCCTCGAAACCTTCACCAACGTCACCGAGTTCGAGTACGACATCCTGGCGAAACGCCTGCGTGAACTGTCGTTCCTGAACTCCGGCGTCTCGATTCGCTTGCGCGACAAGCGTGACAACAAAGAAGACCACTTCCACTACGAAGGCGGTATCAAGGCGTTCGTTGAGTATCTGAACAAGAACAAAACGCCTATTCACCCGAATATCTTCTACTTCTCCACCGAAAAAGACGGTATCGGCGTGGAAGTGGCGCTGCAGTGGAACGACGGTTTCCAGGAAAACATCTACTGCTTCACCAACAACATTCCACAGCGTGACGGTGGTACTCACCTTGCAGGCTTCCGTGCGGCGATGACCCGTACCCTGAATGCCTACATGGACAAAGAAGGCTACAGCAAGAAAGCGAAAGTCAGCGCCACCGGTGACGATGCCCGTGAAGGCCTGATTGCCGTTGTCTCCGTGAAGGTGCCGGATCCGAAGTTCTCCTCACAGACCAAAGACAAGCTGGTCTCTTCTGAGGTGAAATCGGCGGTTGAGCAGCAGATGAACGAACTGCTGAGCGAATACCTGCTGGAAAACCCGTCCGACGCGAAAATCGTGGTGGGCAAAATTATCGATGCGGCGCGTGCCCGTGAAGCGGCGCGTAAAGCCCGTGAAATGACCCGTCGTAAAGGCGCGCTGGACTTAGCCGGCCTGCCGGGCAAGCTGGCTGACTGCCAGGAACGCGACCCGGCGCTGTCCGAACTGTACCTTGTGGAAGGGGACTCTGCGGGCGGTTCTGCGAAGCAGGGCCGTAACCGTAAGAACCAGGCTATCCTGCCGCTGAAGGGTAAAATCCTCAACGTTGAGAAGGCGCGCTTCGACAAGATGCTCTCTTCTCAGGAAGTGGCGACGCTCATCACCGCGCTGGGCTGCGGCATCGGCCGTGACGAGTACAACCCGGACAAACTGCGCTACCACAGCATCATCATCATGACCGATGCGGACGTCGACGGCTCGCACATTCGTACGCTGCTGTTGACCTTCTTCTATCGTCAGATGCCTGAAATCGTTGAACGTGGCCACGTCTACATTGCCCAGCCGCCGCTGTACAAAGTGAAGAAAGGCAAGCAGGAACAGTACATCAAAGATGACGAAGCGATGGATCAGTACCAAATCGCGATCGCACTTGATGGCGCAACCCTGCACGCGAACTCGCACGCTCCTGCACTGGCCGGTGAGCCGCTGGAGCGTCTGGTGTCCGAGTTCAACGCCACGCAGAAAATGATTACGCGTATGGAACGCCGTTATCCGAAAACGCTGCTGAAGGAGCTGGTTTATCAGCCAACCCTGACCGAAGCTGATCTGAGCGACGAGCAGACCGTCACCCGCTGGGTGAACGCCCTGGTGACCGATCTGAACGAGAAAGAGCAGCACGGCAGCCAGTGGAAATGCGATGTTCAGCAGAACGCCGATCATCAGTTCGAGCCGATCGTTCGCGTGCGTACCCACGGCGTCGACACCGACTACCCGCTGGAGCACGAATTTGTGACCGGTCCGGAATACCGTCGCATCTGCACGCTCGGCGAGAAGCTGCGCGGCCTGATCGAAGACGATGCGTTCATCGAACGTGGCGAACGTCGTCAGCCGGTAGCCAGCTTCGAGCAGGCGCTGGACTGGCTGGTAAAAGAGTCCCGTCGCGGCCTCGCGATCCAGCGCTATAAAGGTCTGGGCGAAATGAACCCAGAGCAGCTGTGGGAAACGACCATGGATCCGGAAAGCCGTCGCATGCTGCGCGTTACCGTTAAAGACGCGATTGCTGCAGACCAGCTGTTCACCACCCTGATGGGCGATGCGGTTGAACCACGTCGTGCCTTCATCGAAGAGAACGCCCTGAAAGCGGCAAATATCGATATTTAATCGACGTTATACCGCACGATAACTGGCCGCGCTTTTAGCGCGGCTTTTTTATGGGCGCAGGCATATCCAGCGACATCACGGACGGTAAACGGCTCGCCAGCGTGTCTATGGCGATTCTTACCCTTAGCGGCAGGTGTGGCGTCTGCTGCCAGACCGCATGGACGTCAAAATGGACATCCGGCGCCTGCTTCAGGAGCGGGACGAGTTTTCCCTGATGGATTTCTTTAACGGCCATCCAGCAGGGGAGCCAGGCAATGCCGTGCCCGGTCAGCGCCGCGTCGCATATGGCCTGCAAATCATCCATATTGAGTGATGAACGGGGAGTAAAGCTGTGCGAGGTCCCTTCATTATCCATCAGCTGCCAGGAGAGGACTCTGCCTGCGCGCAGATAGTTAATCGCCGTATGATGGGGTAAATCAGCCACGCTTTGCGGCTGGCCTTTCTTCTGCAGATAATCCGGCGCTGCACATAGCACCATGCGGTGTTCCCCCAGCTTTCTGGCGACCAGCACGCTGCTGTCCTGCAGCGTGCCGTTACGCACCGCCATATCAAACCCTTCCTCTACCAGATCCACCACGCGGTCGCTGAACGACATTTCAAGCTCAAGCCCGGGGTGTTCCTGCGCCAGTTCAATCAACAGCGGCGCGACGCACTGGCGACCAAAGAGCACCGGCATGGCAACACGCAGGCGGCCACTGACCTGCTGTTTCCCTGTCTCAAGCAGCGACTCTGCGCCCCGAATCTCCTCCAGCGCGCGCAGACAGCGCTCGTAGAACAGGGCGCCGTTATCGGTCAGCCGCTGGCTGCGTGTGGTGCGCTGAAAGAGCCGTACTCCGAGGCGTTCCTCAAGGCGAGCAATGCTTTTTCCCACCGCCGAGCGCGACAGGTGCAGGCGAACTGCGGCCTGTGCAAAGCTTCCTGCCTCCACGGCAGCGACAAAAACAGGAATATCTTTCAGCGTATCGGTCATGGATTGTATCCATTCAGGCATCAATAAAGAGAAAACTTATCGCCACTGGTGACTAGGAGTCAACGCTAGACTGTTGGTACTGAAGCTTATTTGATCGCAGGAGAGAGAAATGACAGAGACAATGCAACGCTGGACGATGAACGCCCTCGGGCGCGAGAGCCTCACACTCACTCAGGAGCCCATTCCACAGCCAGGCCCGGGTGAAGTACGCGTACGGGTGAATGCCGTTGCGCTCAACTATCGCGATAAAATGGTGATTGAAGGCACGATGCCGATTCCGCTCTCCTTCCCGTTTACCCCGGCGTCTGACATGGCGGGCGTCGTAGACAGCGTTGGTGAAGGCGTCACGCGTTTCCAGCCCGGCGCTCGCGTTATCTCAACCTTTTTCCCGGAGTGGATCGACGGTAAACCGCAGGCGGACGCGCGCAATTTGCCCTATAGAACGTCCGGTGGATACTTCCAGGGAATGCTGGCCGAGTATGTGATTGTGAAGGAAGACGCGCTGGCGGCATCACCGGAAACCCTGGATGACGCAGAGGCCAGCACCTTACCCTGTGCAGGGCTTACCGCCTGGTTTGCGCTGGTGGAACGCGGCCAACTGCGCGCCGGACAGTCGGTGCTGGTACAGGGGACGGGCGGCGTGGCGATTTTCGCCCTGCAAATTGCCAAAGCGCACGGCGCAGAGGTATTTGTCACCTCGGGGAGCGATGAAAAGCTGGCGTTGGCCAAAAAACTGGGGGCCAGCCAGGGCATCAACCGCCTGAAAGGCGACTGGGCTGAAAATACGCTGGCACTGACGCAGGATCGCGGCATCGACCATGTTATTGAAACCGTGGGCGGGGAGAACCTGAAGCACTCCCTGCGCGCCGTTGCTGTTCATGGACGTATCTCGGTCATTGGCGTGCTGGCCGGCACTGACATTTCGCTCTCTGCTGGCGAACTGTTGCTGAAATCTCCCGTCATTCAGGGGATCGGCGTAGGACACCGCAGGGCGCTGGAAGATTTCGTCCGCGCTGTTGATGTCACCGGACTGAAACCCGTGATTGAGCATCGCTACCGTTTTAACGAGCTTGAACAGGCACTTGAGCATCTGGATCGCGGTGCGTTTGGTAAAATCGTTCTCACCCGCGAGTAGGTCTTTATTCCCCGGGAGAAACGTAAAAGGGGGCTTTTGTTGCGCAATATAGCTCTATTTTTGTGTGCTTAATCGCGTTAGCATGAGGCAGCACTCATTTATCCCGGGGAACTCATGGCTATCAAACTTATTGCAATCGATATGGACGGCACGCTGTTGCTGCCAGACCACACTATCTCTCCAGCCGTTAAGAACGCGATCGCCGCGGCACGCGCCAAGGGTGTGAATGTGGTCCTCACTACGGGGCGTCCGTATGCGGGCGTGCACAGCTACCTGAAAGAGCTGCACATGAATCAGCCTGGCGACTACTGCATCACCTATAACGGCGCGCTGGTACAGAAAGCCGCGGATGGCAGTACGGTTGCGCAAACCGCGCTGAGCTACGATGACTACCGGTTCCTGGAAAAACTGTCCCGTGAAGTGGGCTCCCACTTCCACGCCCTCGATCGCAATACGCTTTATACCGCCAACCGTGATATCAGCTACTACACGGTACATGAATCCTACGTGGCGACCATTCCGCTGGTGTTCTGTGAAGCCGAGAAAATGGATCCGGCCACCCAGTTCCTGAAAGTGATGATGATCGACGAGCCGGAGATCCTGGATAAAGCGATTGCGCGCATTCCGGCCGAGGTGAAAGAGAAATACACCGTGCTGAAAAGTGCGCCGTACTTCCTTGAAATCCTCGATAAACGCGTCAATAAAGGCACCGGCGTGAAATCGCTGGCCGACGCGCTGGGCATCAAGCCGGACGAAATCATGGCGCTGGGCGACCAGGAAAACGACATCGCGATGATTGAATTCGCGGGCATGGGCGTGGCGATGGATAACGCCATTCCGTCGGTGAAAGAAGTGGCTAATTTTGTCACCAAATCTAACCTCGAAGACGGCGTGGCTTACGCCATTGAGAAGTTTGTGCTGAACTAAACACCCGCTTGCTATACCCTGATGCGATAACAGCGCATCAGGGTATCCTCATGAAACAAATCACCTTCGCTTCCCGCAACCACCAGCTGACCAACATCAATACCTGGACGCCGGACAGCCAGTGGCTGGTCTATGACGTGCGCCCGTCAGGTGCATCGTTCACCGGAGAAACCATCGAGCGGGTCAACGTCGGCACGGGCGAGGTAGACGTGGTTTATCGCGCCACTGACGGCGCGCACGTTGGCGTGGTGACCGTTCATCCTGCGCAAGAGAAATACGTCTTTATCCACGGTCCGAAAAACCCGGATGCAGACTGGCACTACGATTTTCATCATCGTCAGGGGGTGATTGCGCATCACGGTCAGGTGAGCAACCTGGACGCGATGGATATCACTTCGCCGTACACCCCTGGCGCGCTGCGCGGCGGCAGCCACGTCCATGTCTTCAGCCCGAACGGCCAGCTCGTCAGCTTTACCTATAACGACCACGTGCTGCACGTGCGCGACCCTAAACGTGATTTACGCAACGTCGGCGTGGCGGCGCCTTACGGGCCGGTGAAGCCGCCGGGAAACCATCCTCGTGAATACCCGGGAACTTACTGGAGCGTGCTGATCAGCCGCACGACGCCCAACCCGCAGCCGGGCAGCGACGAGATTAACCGCGCCTATGAAGAGGGCTGGGTGGGCAACACCAGGCTGGCGTTTATCGGCGATACCCTCTCTGCGCAGGGCGAAAAAGTCCCGGAACTGTTTATCGTCGACCTGCCGGAAGACGAGCAGGGCTGGAAGCGTGCGGGCGATGCGCCGCTGCAGGGCACGGCAGAGACCCTGCCAGCTCCGCCTGCTGGGGTGAAGCAGCGTCGTTTGACCTTTACGCATCAGAGGGCCTATCCGGGCCTGGTGAACGTGCCGCGCCACTGGGTTCGCAGCAACCCGCAGGGAACGCAGATCGCGTTTCTGATGCGCGACGATAACGGCATTGTGCAGCTGTGGCTGATCTCGCCTGGGGGCGGCGAGCCGCGCCAGCTGACGCAGACCGCGAGCGGTATTCAGTCTGCGTTTAACTGGCATCCGGCGGGTGACCGACTGGGGTTTGTGCTCGAAAACCGGATCGCCTGCTGTGACGCGCAGACTGGAGAGGTGACGTTTTTGACGTCCGATCACGGCAATCCGCCGTCTGCTGATGCCGTCGTGTTTTCCCCGGACGGGCGCTTTATCGCGTGGATGGAAGAGACAGGGGGTTTCCGTCAACTTTGGTTAACGGAAACCGCGCATAACTAGCGTGGAGGCATGTCAGCGGGCGGGATAACGGCGTTTGTCGCCAGATTCTCCTGCTCGCTTTTTTCTACCCGTGAGCGCACGGAGTTGTCCTTACGAAACATATCCCACGGCAGCAAAAGCGTATCCGCCACAGCCGTAAACGGCATATCCAGGATAACCAGGGATTTGGTGCCCCAGTTTGTATCGTCATCGGAGATCATCGCCGCGCTGGCGCGCGTCCCCGGATATGTTCCTTCTTTACCGCCGGTGTGAGACATCACGCTCGAACACCCGCAAAGTAAAACAACCCCGCTGAACGTCGTCAGCTTTATCAGAACATTTTTCATCATCACTCAGTCATCGTTAATGGCACTGCATAGACCTGCAACTCAGGGTTATAACGAGCCTTAACCAAAATGGATAGCCCGATAACCCCGCACTGTGGCAGCCATCGCAATTTAACCCTTTGTGCTGTTGTCCCAGTCTAAGCGAGATGCAGGAAAGTGCAAAAAAAAGTGCAGTCGTCACGCTTGAAAAGCCCGGTTGCAGACCCATTTTAAGAATACGACCCGATAACGAACTCGCCTGATGGGGGTTCGGGGGCGCAAAGGCCTGTCCATGGTGGAAGGCTTAATTTTCTCGCTGATTTCAGGAGTTTTATTTATGCGTAACTTCGATCTTTCTCCGCTATACCGTTCTGCAATTGGTTTTGACCGCCTGTTTAACCATTTAGAAAATAACCAAAGCCAGAGCAACGGCTACCCTCCATACAATGTTGAGCTGGTTGACGAAAACCACTACCGCATCGCCATTGCCGTCGCCGGTTTTGCAGAAAACGAACTGGAGATCACCGCGCAGGACAACCTGCTGGTGGTGAAAGGTTCCCATACGGCCGAGCAGAAAGAACGTACCTACCTTTACCAGGGCATCGCTGAGCGCAACTTTGAACGCAAGTTCCAGTTAGCCGAGAACATTCACGTGAAAGGCGCGAACCTGGTCAACGGCCTGCTGTTTATCGAACTGGAACGTGTGATTCCGGAAGAGAAAAAACCGCGTCGTATCGAAATTAACTAATTATGCGGGTCGCGCGAGCGGCCCACCCAGACTTGCTTGCCGTAATGGGAGCATATGCGAATCCATCCGGATTTGCAGGAACAACTGCGCACAAAATTAAACTGTGCCGAACTCGCTTCTCAGAAGGAGATTTAGTATGCGTAACTACGATTTATCCCCCTTACTTCGTCAGTGGATTGGTTTTGACAAACTGGCTAATGCCCTGCAAAACACCGCTGAGCAACAGACGTTTCCGCCGTACAACATCGAAAAAAGCGACGATAACCACTATCGCATCACCCTGGCGCTGGCCGGCTTCCGTCAGGAGGATCTGGATATCCAGCTCGAAGGCACGCGTCTGACCGTGAAAGGTACGCCGGAGAAACAAGAGACCGAGACCAAATGGCTGCATCAGGGGCTGGTTAATCAGCCGTTTAGCCTGAGCTTTACTCTGGCAGACCATATGGACGTCTCCGGCGCAACGTTTACCAACGGGCTGCTGCATATTGACCTGACTCGTAACGTGCCGGAAGCCATCGCGCCACAGCGTATCGCCATTAGCGACCGGCCGGCGTTAAACAGTTAACAAGCCCGCCGAACCTGTAGGTCGGGTAAGGCGCAGCCGCCACCCGACATCGCTCACAGACCGCACAAGGCCCTGCCCCGGCAGGGCTTTTTTGTGCGCCATCGCCCATACAACCGCCCACGGCTCTGAGAGAATCCTTAGCATAACTAAGGTTATGCCAAGGAAGTGGATCATGAGTGATATCGCGTTAACCGTCAGCGTGTTGGCCCTGGTCGCTGTTGTTGGCCTGTGGATAGGGAATATCAAAATCCGCGGCGTCGGGTTTGGGATAGGCGGGGTGCTGTTTGGCGGCATTTTTGTCGGCCACTTTGCCGACCAGCTCGGGCTGGTGCTGAGCGCCGAAATGCTCCACTTTACTCAGGAGTTCGGCCTGATCCTGTTCGTTTATACCATCGGGATTCAGGTGGGGCCGGGTTTTTTCGCCTCTCTTCGTGTCTCCGGCTTACGGCTCAACCTGTTTGCCCTCGGCATTGTGGTGATGGGCGGGCTGGTCACCGCCATTCTGCATAAAATCTTTGCTATCCCGCTGCCCGTGGTGCTGGGCATTTTCTCCGGAGCGGTCACCAACACGCCCGCGCTCGGTGCCGGGCAGCAAATCCTCCGCGATTTGGGCATCGAACCCGGCATCGTCGACCAGATGGGGATGAGCTACGCCATGGCCTATCCGTTTGGCATTTGCGGCATTCTGCTCTCCATGTGGCTGGTCCGCGTCCTGTTTCGCATTAACGTCGATAAAGAGGCGAAGGACCACGAAACTACGCTCACCAACGGCCATATGCCGATCAAAACCATCAACATTCGGGTTGATAACCCCAACCTGAACAATATGGCGATTCAGGACGTGCCGATCCTGAACAGCGCCAATATCATCTGCTCCCGCCTTAAGCGCGACGATATGCTGATGGTGCCCGCGCCCGGCACCATCATTCAGCAAGGCGATCTGCTGCATCTGGTCGGCCAGCCCGGCGATTTGAACAATGCCCGTCTGGTGATTGGTCAGGAAGTGGATACCTCGCTCTCCACGCGCGGCACCGATATGCGGGTGGAACGCGTTGTGGTGACTAACGAGCACGTACTGGGCAAAAAAATACGTGATCTGCAGGTAAAAGAGCGCTATGACGTGGTGATCTCCCGCCTCAACCGTGCGGGTGTCGAGCTGGTCGCCAGCCCCGAGGCCAGCCTGCAGTTCGGGGATATTCTCAACCTGGTGGGTCGCCCGTCGTCCATCGACGCCGTGGCGGATATGGTGGGTAACGCCCAGCAGAAACTGCAGCAGGTGCAGATGCTGCCGGTGTTCATCGGTATTGGGCTTGGCGTGCTGCTCGGCTCCATCCCGCTGTACGTGCCGGGCTTCCCGGTGGCGCTCAAGCTGGGCCTGGCGGGCGGGCCGCTGATTATGGCGCTGATCCTCGGGCGTATCGGCTGCATCGGTAAGCTCTACTGGTTTATGCCGCCGAGCGCCAACCTGGCGCTGCGCGAGCTGGGCATCGTGCTGTTCCTGGCGGTGGTCGGGCTGAAGTCCGGCGGGGATTTCGTCGATACGCTGATCAAGGGCGAAGGGATGAGCTGGGTCGGCTACGGCATCTTTATCACGGCGATTCCGTTGCTGACGGTGGGCATACTGGCGCGGATGTTCGCCAAAATGAACTACCTGACGCTGTGCGGCATGCTGGCGGGCTCCATGACCGATCCGCCCGCGCTGGCCTTTGCCAACAACCTGCACACCACCAGCGGCGCGGCAGCGCTCTCCTATGCCACCGTCTACCCGCTGGTGATGTTCCTGCGCATCATTACGCCGCAGCTACTGGCGGTGCTGTTCTGGGGGATGGGCTAGCAGGTCGTCCGGGTGGATGCGCCGCAGATGGTAGTCCACCTGGTAATCACTGGTATTGCGGAACATCACGGAATAATTGAGGAACTCGCCGCTGTCGCTGTAGGAAAGAGAGGTGATACGCAGCAGCGGCGTCTGTTCCGGCAGGTTCATATAACCCGCCAGTTGCTTATCGGCCAGCACCGGCGTCAGGCTCTCGTAGTTGCCGCTGATAGTGATCCCGCACTCCTTCTCGATGTAATCAAACTTTGACCCTTCAAGATGCGCCAGCGACAGATTGCGAAACAGCTTCACCGGCATAAAACTGTCCTCCAGCATCAGCGGCTTTCCGTCCACGTAGCGCACCCGTCGGGAAAAGTAGATCCGCTCATCCACCTGAATTCGCAGCTGGCTGGCGATGGCGGGCGGGGCGGGCATCACTTCGAACTGCAGCACCTTGCTCTGCACCTCTTTTCCCTGCTGACGCAACACCTCCACCAGCCCGGTCAGGTTGGTGGTTTCGTGGTGAACGTCTTTGCGTGACACAAACGTGCCGCTGCCGTGCCGCCGTTCAACCAGCCCCCAGCTCACCAGCAGATCCAGCGCCTTGCGGATGGTCATTCGCGCCACGCCGAACTCCTGCGCCAGCGCTTTCTCGCCCGGCAGCGGACTGCCGATATTGTAGTCCGACGAATTCAGCCGCAGCCGCAATCTGTCAGCAATGGATTTGTAGATCACCAGTAGACCTCTCTGCCCTTATCAGGGCGTGGATGGCGTCCTGACATGTCCATATTTACCGCAAAAAGTAGACCTGATTGGTCAAAATAAAACCATGAATGCGATCACGAATCGCAGCGGCACGCCATGTTCGCGCATCAGTAAGTTCTTATGCTCACCTCAGGCCAGCAAAAAACCATAAAGGCCTCTACCCCTACAGGTTGTTTCATGAGGATTTAAAAATGCTCAGTCAAATACAACGTTTTGGCGGTGCCATGTTTACCCCGGTGTTGCTGTTTCCGTTCGCCGGGATCGTGGTGGGAATCGCCATCATGCTTCGCAACCCGCTGTTTGTCGGCGAAGCCTTAACGGCCCCCGATCATCTTTTCGCGCAGATTGTTCACATCATTGAAGAGGGCGGCTGGGCGGTGTTCCGCAATATGCCGCTGATTTTTGCCGTCGGCCTGCCGATTGGCCTGGCGAAGCAGGCCCAGGGCCGCGCCTGCCTGGCGGTGTTGATTAGCTTCCTGACCTGGAACTACTTCATCAACGCGATGGGGATGACCTGGGGCCACTTCTTCGGCGTCGACTTCTCCGCCGAACCGACGGCCGGAAGCGGGCTGGCGATGATTGCCGGCATCAAAACGCTCGATACCAGCATCATCGGCGCTATCGTGATTTCAGGCATCGTTACCGCCATCCATAACCGCTATTTTGACAAGCCGCTGCCGGTGTTTCTGGGGATTTTCCAGGGCAGCTCATTTGTCGTTATCCTCGCATTCTTCGTCATGATCCCCTGCGCCTGGCTGACGCTGCTGGGCTGGCCGAAAGTGCAGATGGGCATTGAGTCCCTGCAGGCGTTCCTGCGCTCTGCCGGGGCGCTGGGCGTGTGGGTCTATACCTTCCTGGAACGCATTCTGATCCCAACCGGATTGCACCACTTCGTCTACGGTCCGTTCATCTTCGGCCCGGCGGCGGTGGAAGGGGGGATTCAGGTCTACTGGGCGCAGCATCTGCAGGAATTCAGCCAGAGCACCCTGCCGCTGAAAACCCTCTTCCCGGAAGGCGGCTTCGCCCTGCACGGTAACTCAAAAGTGTTCGGCTCGGTCGGGATTGCGCTGGCGATCTGGTACACCGCGTCGCCGGAAAACCGCGTCAAGGTCGCGGGACTGCTGGTCCCGGCCACGCTTACCGCGGTGCTGGTGGGCATTACCGAACCGCTCGAATTCACCTTCCTGTTTATCTCGCCACTGCTGTTTGCCGTTCACGCCGTGCTGGCGGCGACCATGGCGACGGTGATGTACACCTTCGGCGTGGTCGGGAACATGGGCGGCGGCCTGCTGGACCAGTTCCTGCCGCAAAACTGGATCCCGATGTTCCATAACCACGCCGCGACGGTCTTTACCCAGATCGGCATTGGCGTCTGCTTCACCGGAATTTACTTCGTGGTCTTCAAAACGCTGATTGCACGTCTGAACCTGAAAACCCCGGGCCGGGAGGAGAGCGAAATCAAGCTCTACAGCAAGGCCGACTATAAGGCGGCGCGCGGGCAAACCACCTCCCCGGCCGCGGCCAGCCAGCAGGTCGGGCAGGCCGCCGGATTCCTGCAGGCGCTCGGCGGCGCGGCCAACATCGAAAGTATCAACAACTGCGCCACCCGCTTGCGCATCGCCCTGGTCGATATGGCGAAAACGCAAAGCGATGACGTCTTCAAAGCCCTCGGCGCCCACGGCGTGGTGCGACGCGGCAACGGCATTCAGGTGATTGTCGGCCTGCACGTTCCTCAGGTGCGCGACCAGCTGGAATCGCTGATGAAAACCCCCTTAACGAATGAACAAACCACCCTGACAGAGGCTATATCATGAAAAAATTCTCAGTTGTCATTGCAGGCGGCGGCAGCACCTTTACGCCTGGTATCGTCCTGATGCTGTTAGCCAACCGTGACCGTTTTCCGCTGCGCGCGCTGAAGTTCTATGACAACGACGGCGCGCGTCAGGAGACCATCGCCGAAGCGTGCAAAATCATCCTTAAGGAGCAGGCGCCGGAGATTGAATTCAGCTACACCACCGATCCGAAAGCGGCCTTTAGCGATGTCGATTTCGTGATGGCGCATATCCGCGTGGGCAAATACCCGATGCGCGAAAAAGATGAAAAAATCCCGCTGCGCCACGGCGTGCTGGGCCAGGAAACCTGTGGCCCGGGCGGGATTGCCTACGGCATGCGCTCTATCGGCGGCGTGCTGGAGCTGGTGGATTACATGGAGCAGTACTCCCCAAACGCGTGGATGCTGAACTACTCCAACCCGGCGGCGATTGTCGCGGAAGCCACGCGCCGCCTGCGTCCGAACGCCAAAATCCTCAACATCTGCGATATGCCGATCGGCATCGAAGGGCGCATGGCACAGATTGTCGGCCTGAAAGACCGCAAAGAGATGCGCGTGCGCTACTACGGCCTGAACCATTTCGGCTGGTGGACGTCAATTGAAGACCTGAACGGCAACGATCTGATGCCGAAGCTGCGCGAATACGTGGCGAAAAACGGTTATGTCCCGCCTTCTGACAACGCTCACACCGAGGCGAGCTGGAACGATACGTTCGCCAAAGCCAAAGACGTGCAGGCGCTGGATCCGGACACCATGCCGAACACCTACCTGAAGTATTATCTCTTCCCGGACTACGTGGTCGCGCATTCCAACCCGGAACGCACTCGCGCCAATGAGGTCATGGATCACCGTGAGAAGCACGTGTTCAGTTCCTGCCGGGCGATTATCGAGGCGGGAAAATCCTCCGCCGGTGAGCTGGAAATCGACGAACACGCGTCGTACATCGTCGATCTGGCAACCGCCATTGCCTTTAACACCCAGGAGCGGATGCTGCTGATTGTGCCAAACAACGGGGCCATCCATAACTTTGATGCCGATGCGATGGTGGAGATCCCTTGCCTGGTGTGCCATAACGGGCCGGAGCCGCTTACGGTGGGCGACATTCCACACTTCCAGAAAGGGCTGATGAGCCAGCAGGTGGCGGTGGAAAAACTGGTGGTGGATGCCTGGGAGCAGCGCTCGTACCAGAAACTCTGGCAGGCGATTACCCTGTCGAAAACCGTGCCGAGCGCGTCGGTCGCGAAAGCGATTCTGGATGACTTGATCGAGGCCAATAAGGATTACTGGCCAGAGCTGAACTGATCGTCCTGACCGGCATCGCCCGATGCCGGTCTCCTTGTCCTTGTCGATTTACGCTATGCTGAAGCCTGCCCGTTGCACGACAAGGAATCTTCATGAAAATTTCCCGCCTCGGCGAAGCGCCGGACTACCGCTTCTCGCTGGCTAATGAACGCACGTTTTTAGCGTGGATCCGCACCGCGCTGGGGTTTCTTGCCGCCGGGGTGGGGCTCGACCAGCTCGCGCCTGATTTCGCCTCCCCGCTGATTCGCGAGGTGCTGGCGCTGCTGCTGTGCCTGTTCGCGGGCGTGCTGGCGATTTACGGCTACCTGCGCTGGCTGCGCAATGAAAAAGCGATGCGTTTGAAGCAGGATCTGCCCTATACGCGCGGGTTACTCATCATCAGCGCGATTCTGCTGGCGGTGGCGGGCGTGGTGATGGTGCTGGTGTTCTATGGCGGATAGCCGCAAAGCGCGACGCGAAGCGGACCCCGGCCTGCAGCCGGAGCGGACGTCACTCGCCTGGCTGCGCACGCTGCTGGGGTATGGTGCGCTGATTGCCCTGGCGATTAAGCACAACTGGCACCGCACCGGGGTGCCGTTCTGGATCTCGCTGGTTGTGCTGGCGCTGGTGGCGATCGTTTTATGGCGCTATACCCGCAGTCGTAACCTGATGGACGTGGCAAAAGAGGATGTTGTGCAGCCGAAGGCGGTGCGGGATAAGTTCCTGATCGCCCTGGCCGTGCTGTCTCTGTCTTTACTCTTCGCAGTGACTCACATTCAGCAAATTGTGAGCTTATAAGCCCGGTGGCGGCTACGCCTTACCGGGCCTACAACTGCCGCGAACCGTAGGCCGGGTAAGGCGCAGCCGCCACCCGGCATAATTACTTCCCTTTCGCCAGATACTTCGCCATCTCGTCTTCCGGCACCATGCCGCCGCCGGTCGCCCACACCAGGTGGGTAACGCTGGCATCTGAAGGCACGCGCAGCGGCCCGGCCATGCCCGCCAGCGCGGACGGTTCCAGCCGAATGCCTTCCTCCTGCGCCAGCCAGCCGAGCATGTCGTACATGCTCTGATCGGAAAGCGTATAGAACCCGTCAAGCAGGCGCTCCATCGCGCGGCCCACGAAGCCGGACGCGCGTCCTACCGCCAGCCCGTCCGCTGCCGTTACGTTATCAATGCCCAGGTCCTGTACGGCAATCTCGTCGTGCAGGCCGGTGTAGACGCCCAGCAGCATGCACGGGGAGTGCGTGGGTTCCGCGAAGAAGCAGTGGACGTTGTCACCAAAGGCCAGCTTTAGTCCAAACGCCACGCCGCCAGGGCCGCCGCCGACGCCGCACGGCAGATAGACGTACAGCGGATGATCGGCATCCACCACGCGGCCCTGTGCGGCAAACTGCGCCTTTAGCCGCTCGCCTGCCACCGCGTAGCCCAGGAACAGGGTGCGGGAGTTTTCATCGTCAATGAAGAAACAGTTCGGATCGCTTTCTGCCGCTTTGCGTCCCTGCTCCACCGCCACGCCATAATCCTGCTCATATTCCACGACGATGACGCCGTGGCTGCGCAGTTTGGCTTTCTTCCACTCGCGGGCGTCGGCGGACATATGCACCGTCACTTTAAAGCCGATGCGGGCGCTCATGATACCGATGGACATCCCCAGGTTGCCGGTTGAGCCTACCGCAATGCTGTACTGGCTGAAGAAGTCCTTAAAGCGCGGCTCCAGCAGGATGCTGTAGTCATCCTCCACGCTCAGTAATCCGGCGTCCAGAGCCAGCTTTTCCGCGTGGGTCAGCACCTCATAGATACCGCCGCGCGCTTTAATCGAGCCGGAAATCGGCAGATGGCTGTCTTTTTTCAGCAGCAGCGTGCCGGGAATAGACTTAGCAGATTCTTTCTCCAGCCGCGCCTGCATTGCCGGGATCGCGACCAGTTCGGATTCAATAATCCCACCCGTTGCCGCCGTCTCCGGGAAGGCTTTCGCCAGATACGGCGCGAAGCGGTTGAGTCGCGCATGGGCGTCGTCCACGTTGGCTTTGGTCAGCCCGACATAGGGCAGCCCTTCCGCCAGCGTGGTGGTGCGCGGGTTAAGCCAGGTGGTTTCTTTCAGGGCAATCAGATCCTCAACCAGAGGAAACTGTGCGGTTAAAGTGGTGATAGTTGCGTTTTCCATAATACGTCTCTTCGCGCTCAGATAATGAAAGAAAGCAGGAATGTGCCGCCAAGTGCAAGCACCGAGGCGATAAACGTCGCCGTCGTATAGTATTTGAAGGTCTCATTCAGGGTCGCGCCGCAGTACTGCTTCACCAGCCAGAAGAGGGAATCGGTGACGATCGTGCAGCCAATTGCGCCGGAACCGATGGCAATGGTAATGATCTCCGGACTGACGTTCGGGTAGAGCGGCAGCATCGGCGCGACGATGGCCGTGGCGCCCATCATCGCGACCGTGGCGGAGCCAACGGCGGCATGCAGCACCAGCGCCACCAGCCAGGCGAGCAGGATAGGGTGCATGTGCAGGTTCGAGAGAATATGCGCCAGCGAGTCCGCCAGTCCGCTGGTTTTCAGGATGGCGTTGAACGCGCCGCCCGCGCCGATAATCAGCAAAATGTTGGCGATAGAGCCAAAGCCGTGCTCCGTATGGGTCAGCATCACGCCCATGCCCATGTGCTGGCGGATCCCCAGCAGGTAGTAGGCGACAAACACGGCGATAAACATCGCGGTGATCGGGTTGCCGATAAACTCCAGCAGCGTATACAGCGTGCCCTCTTTTGCCATATTCAGTTCGGTGATGGTCTTCACCAGCATCAGGGCAATCGGCAGCAGCACCGTAAACAGCGTGGCGCCCAGCGACGGCAGGGTATGCTCCTCCCGCACCTTCAGGTCTGAAAATTCCGCCGGAACCGGTTTAAACGGCAGACGATTGCCGAGCAGTTTCAGGAACAGCGGGCCGCCGACCAGAGAGGCCATCAGGCCCACCAGCAGGCCGTAGACGATCACCGTCCCGATGTCCGCCCCTAATTTATTGGTCACAAACAGTGCGGCCGGATGCGGCGGCACCACGCAGTGCACCGCCATCAGCGCGGTACAGAGCGGAATGGCCAGCTTAAGCAGCGACGTGTGGGTCTTTTTGGCGATGGAAAACGCCAGCGGGATCAGCAGGACCACGCCCACTTCCACGAACAGCGTAATGCCGCAGATCAGGCCGACCAGCACCATAATCACGTCTGCTGACAGCCAGCGGCAGCGCTGCAGGGCGATCCCGATGCGCTCTGCTGCGCCGGAAACCTCCATCATCTTGCCGAGAATGGTGCCAAGACCAATCACGGCCGCCAGGAAGCCCAGCGTGCCGCCAATCCCGCTCTCAATGGCGTTTACCATATCCAGCGGGCTCATTCCCATCATTGCGCCGACGAAAAAGCTCGCCAGCAGCAGCGCGAGGAACGGGTGAAACTTCAGTTTTACGATGGTTAAAACAATCAACACAATGCTGACCAGCAGCGTTGCCACAACCCAGACCTGAGATCCCATATCTCACCTCACCCTTATGTCATCTGGGGGTATTGGACGAAAAAGCGGCGTGGGCTGACAAACGATATAAATTGGCGTTCAGGTGAGCCAGATTGAATCAACTGAGTGACTGCGCTCTAAAAAACGCACTTAACTCGCATTAGGTTCACATAAATTCACCCTTAAACGGTATGCTGAGCGCAGAAACCACGCGTGAGAATTGTGATGACCGATGCAAATGAAGCCAGAAACCGGCTGCTCAACGGCTGGCAACTGTCGAAAATGTACACCTTTGAAGTGGCGGCCCGGCATGAATCCTTCGCGCTGGCGGCGGAGGAACTGTCGCTTAGCCCCAGCGCGGTGAGCCACCGCATTAATCTACTGGAAGAGGAGCTGGGTATTCAGCTGTTTGTCCGTTCGCACCGTAAAGTTGAGCTGACGCAGGAGGGAAAGCGCGTTTACTGGACGCTAAAATCGTCCCTCGACACCCTGAATCAGGAGATCCTGGACATCAAAAACCAGGCGCTGTCCGGCACGCTGACGGTCTACTCCCGGCCGTCGATCGCCCAGTGCTGGCTGGTACCCATGCTGGGCGACTTTACCCGCCGCTATCCGTCAATATCGCTCACCGTCCTGACCGGCAATGATTACGTCAATATGCAGCGAACGGGCGTCGATCTGGCGCTCTATTTCGACGATACGCCGCCAAACCATCTGTCTCACCACTTCCTGATGGACGAAGAGATTTTGCCCGTCTGCTCGCCGCAGTATGCCCGCGAGCATGAGCTGTTGAAAAACCCCGATAACCTCAGCCACTGCACGCTGCTGCATGACCGTCAGGCCTGGAGTAATGATTCTGGTACGGATGAGTGGCTGAGCTGGGTGCAGCATTTTGCGGTGAACATGCCGCCATCATCGGGCATTGGTTTCGATCGTTCCGATTTGGCGATCATTGCGGCCATTAATCACGTCGGCGTCGCGATGGGCAGAAAGCGGCTGGTGCAAAAACGGCTTGAACGAGGCGAACTCATCGCTCCGTTTGGTGACAAGACCCTGAAATGTCATCAGCACTACTATATTTCGACGCTTTCTGGCCGTCAGTGGCCGAAAATTGACGCCTTTATCGGCTGGCTGAGAGAACTGGCAGGTTGAAGAATTATTACGCTTTCGCGCTACACCAAATGTGAAAAAGCGTGCTAAATACAGGTAATGCTTTCGATTTATCCAGGGTAAACCGTGTTAAAGCCTTTTATTGCCTGTGCATTACTGATCTCTTCCGGCTGGGCGATTGCCGCTGAGCCGCCGCTGACGGCCGCCCTTTATGCGCAGCAGCTGGGCGTCGGGATGGATGTGGACTGGGCGCGCACTGAGCGCGGCATTCGTGAATTCGACCCGCTGGTGGTACGCGATTTTCGGGCTAAAGGCATTACCCACGTGCGCATCCGTGTCGCCGATGAGCCGACGGAAGCGCGGCTGATCCACCTGCGCAAGCTGGTGGAAGCCTGCGAGCAGTATGGCGTGATCCCGATAGTCGCGTATCAGGCGGATGAATATAAAAACGACCCGAAAGCCGATAACGAGAAAGAGACGGTCAACTGGTGGATTGCCGTGGCGCACTATTTCGGTCAGAGCTACCCGCTGCTGGGTTTTGACCTCATCTATGAGCCGGCCGACAAGCTCAACCACAATCTGGCGTCGTTAAACCGCGTCTATGAAAAGACCATTAAAGCGATCCACGACATCGACCCTCAGCGCATGATCTTTATTGCGCCGCGCCTGCGTGCCGCGCCGGAGGAGTTATCCAGCCTGAAGCTGCCCGCGCACAGCCAGAACTATCTGCTGGCCGAGTGGCATATTTTCCCGTGGGGGCCGCTGAAGAATGGCGGTAAATACCCGTGGACGTCCGGCACGGCGGCGGAGAAAGCGGCAATCCGTAACCGCATCAATGCCGCGCTGCACTGGCAGCAAAAAACCGGGCACGTTAGCTGGGTCGGGGGCTGGGGCGTGGGAGAATCAAGCCGCTTTACGCCAACCGCCTCGCAAATAGCGTTCGCTACCTTTATGGCCTGCGAGCTGCAAAAGGCGAAAATCCCGTATGCGCTTAACGCGGATTTCCAGTTTTACGACGGGGAAGAGGGCGCCTGGCGGCCTGCGCCAGAGCCGTTATTGCAGGCGATGATCGCCCCTGTCTGTGAAAAGCCCGGCGAGAAGCCGGGCCATCATGCGGTTAAACCGGCTGCTCGTGATGCGGGACACGCGACGCCAGCGGCAGCCAGCACAGTAAAATCAGCAGCCCCATCAGCGTCATCAACAGGCCCAAACTAGCCTGCCCGGTCTGCGGCATCATCGCTGAGAGCCAGGCCAGCGCGCCGGAACCGATGTTCTGCAAACCGCCCACCAGCGCGCCCGCCGTACCTGCGAGGAACGGGAACGGCTCCATCGCGCCGCTGGTGGCGAGCGGGAAGAGCATCCCCGCGCCGAAGAAGAACAGCGCCGCCGGGATGAGCAGCGTCCAGACGGTCATCACGCCAAACAGCCCCGGGATCCACATCATCAGACCCGCCAGCAGACAGCTGATCACCGACTGCCACATCAGGGTGGAGAAGCGTTTGTTTGGTCGCCCGGCAAACCACGCGCCGAAGAACGCCGCCGGGATCGGCAGAATAAACAGAATGCTCACCACCATACTGCTCAGGCCAAGCCCCGCGCCCAGCAGCACGCCGGAGCAGGCTTCAAACACCGCGATACCCGCCAGGCCGCCGATCAGCATCAGCAGGTAGCAGGTGAACGCGCCGTTGCCGAACAGCGTTTTATAGCTGGCGATAAGCTTCGTGCGCGGCGCGTCCTGCGGGCGCGTTTCCGGCATCCAGCGCGCCATGCTGAAGGTGACAATCATGCAGAGCACCAGCAGGAAGGTGTAACAGGCGCGCCAGGACCACATCGTGTCCAGCAGGCCGCCGATCAGCGGGGCCAGCAGCGGGCTGACCAGAATGCCCATATTCAACAGGCTGTTGGCATGGCGCAGCTGGGTACCCTGATACATATCGCGCGGTAAGGTTCGCGCCATCACCCCGCCGACGCCGGTCCCGACGCCCTGCAGGGCGCTGGCGGCAATCAATACGGTCAGGTTATGGGTGGTCATCGCGATGACGGTCGCCACCATGAAAATGCTCATGCCCACCAGGATCACCGGGCGACGCCCGACGCGGTCGGAGAGCGGGCCGTAGAAGAGCTGCGAAACGCCATAGGTCAGCAGGTAAGCTGCCATTACGCTCTGTACTGCGCCCTCGCGGACGTTTAATTCCTTTGCCATGTCGGCAATCGCCGGAATGTAGATGGTTTGCGCCATCTGACCGACGGCCACCAGTAACACCAGCATCAACAATAAGTTAACGTTCCGTTGCTTTTTCATGTCGCTGAATACTTTTGCCAAAAGAGAAAAATGAAGAATAAGTGACTGCGCATTCCCATAAATGCGCGAGGAATCTACCACAGAGAGATGACAATTTAAGCATTGTTGTGGTGAATGAAAAAACCGGTAAAGGCAGGATTTGTAAACAAGAACGGCAACTAATGTTGCCAGTGCTTTACGCCAGGCGCAGCAGAATGGCGCCGCCAGCAATGCCCAGCGCCGCCGCGATGCGCAGGCCCGCAACCTTCTCTTTTAAAAGCAAAAATGCGATCAGCGCGCCAAAGAGTATGGAAGTTTCCCGCAGCGCCGCGACCACCGCCAGCGGGGCCTGCGTCATTGCCCACAGCGCCAGACCGTACGAGCCCATGGTGCCAACGCCGCCGAGCAGCCCCTTTTTCCAGTGCAGACGCAGGTAGCCGGATGCCTCGCGTCGACGCGCGACCATCGCCCAGCCGAGCAGGCAGAAGCCGTTCATAAAGAAGGTCCACAGCGTATAGCCCAGCGCGGTGTCCGACAGCCGCACGCCGGTGCCGTCCACCAGCGTATACCCGGCGATAAAACAGGCATTCAGCAGCGCCAGCCAGATCCCTTTGCGCGACTGCATGCGCCCGTTCATCGCCATCGCCAGAATCGACAGGCAAATTACCCCAATGCCGGACCAGGCGAGCCAGGAGAGACGATCGCCAAGCGCCAGCACGCTGATCAGCGCCACCAGCAGCGGTGCGGTGCCGCGCATCAGCGGATAGGTCTGGCTCATATCGGAGACCTGATAGGTCTTTGCCACCAGCACGGTGTACACCACCTGTAAGGCGCAGGAGACAAACAAAAACGGCCAGCTTGCGGCAGAGGGCTGTGGAGAGAAGGGGAGCAGCACCAGGGCAATCAGCGTGGCGGAGCCGCTGACGCTAATCGCGGAATAGAGCTTGTCCGTTCCGGCTTTGACGATGGCATTCCAGCTGGCATGCAGCAGGGCGGCGAACAGCAAAATGCAGAATACGGTGATGGTCATGGCGTATCGGGTGATGAATTGTCACTTAACTGTAACATTCACGTCCTGAAGCTGCCAGCCGGTTACACCGCACAAAAAAGGCGGTGCGTCACCCGCGGTTCGTCCGACACCAGCGTAAAACCTGCCCGGCGATAAAACCCGTAGGCAGCGTCCGGCGCATGGGTATTGAGGAAATCAAACCAGATGCTGGCATCGGCCATCACGACGGTTAAAAGCTGCTTGCCAATCCCCAGCCCGCGGCACTTCTCGCTGACGTAGAGATGGCGAATACGTCCAGCGCGCGGCTGCTGGCTGAACGGATCGCGGTTGAGGCCGCACACGCCCACCAGCTTACCGTTAAGAAACGCACCTAACAGCTTTTCGCCCGGCGCGTTAAAGCGGTTCTCACCCCGCTGCCAGCTCTCTTCAAGCCTGCGCAGCATGTTAAAATTCAGTGCAATACTTTCCGCCTTCAGGGCGATATACCCCGGCTCATCAGGCGTAACAGGCTCAATTAACAGACGCGACATAGCATTCCCTCGTTATTAAAGAGGGGCGGTTGCCCGCCCCTCTCAGGTGCGACTTGAACCTGAATTACCGAACGAATTTCAGGACAGCATCAAGCAGTTGCAGTACTGCAACAATGAGTTTGAGGATAAGTATCACCATATCCACTACGCTCATACGCGTCTCCTTTTGGTTAAAAGGAGCACGATGCTGGCTTACCTTTCCGCCGCCTGTTGCCAGCACCTGGATTGACGTAACACAGTGTGCTCACTTCAGGGGTTAAGGCACTGACGGCACCACCCGTTTCAGCCAGGACTTCGTTGCGCCGGTAGAACTGCGGCCCCCTCGCTCACTGCGAACACCCTCAGTATAGATAAATACTGTATGTATGAACAGTATTTTTTGGACAAAAATCGAAAGGCGATCCATACTCAAAAACGTCAAAATCCGTGCCGGAATTGCGCGTTCGTCTTCGATCGCGTATACTTTTTGCGTTGACGTAACACAGTGTGTTCTGCGGCGACCAACCGCAAAACCCTGATAAAAACCTCGCTTAGGCGGGGTTTTTTGTTTTCTGGTCTGCCCACAAAAAAATACCGGGATAAGCAGTGGCCTGGTCAGGCTTCTTAAGAAATTAATTTTATGCAGGGGAACCAGGATAGTTTTACGTGATGCAGCACCAAATAAGCCATTTAATATAAACAACAGACTTGCCAGGATATTAAAATCGCAACGCATATAGACGTAAAATATAATATTTAATCGAATTATTTTTCTCGTGAATGTATTTTTGAGGCAATTTCACCGGTTTGAATTACACTGCTTTCCAATGTATATTCTTATAACCACAGGCATGATATGGATATGTTATGCAAGCATCGGATTATTTGAAGATGAAGTTCCAGAGCGACAGACAGTTGGCTATTTATGGACAGCAAGGCGTTGCCGGGACATGGAAAGCATTAAAGGGAATCGGCTCTGATATCTATTCAGGAATGGAGCGTGTAAGCTGGTACTCATCATGCTTAATCCCCAGCTATCACGATGTATGTGATGAGCTTCTCTCAGAAGAAAAGAGGATGTACCTCTCAATTGTGTCTCTTTACCGTTATCGCGATGTAATAGCACAGATGCTCTATCTTTATTTTAAAAGTGTTCTAAATGACTCTGAAAATGGAAATGAACAAAATCGCGCCCGTAAGACGGGTTCACAAGTAACCGGACTTGTTAAAAATATCCCGACAAGCAAAGCAGCGCGTTTAGCAATAGCATGGGGGTTGGCAATATATCTTTCCAAATCTGGCCTGCTCTCAGAAATCGTCGTCGAACGGCTTGCACGTCGTGTACCGAACGTTGTCATGGCCTTTCAACTCATTGGCACGGACCAGAAGTGCGCGCTTGCTGCTCGTCGCCTGAAAACGTTGGACCCAAAGTATTACGCCACTCTCTATGCCGCACAACTGGAGATGCTCTATTACTTTATTGAACCATTCCTGTCTGAACTCATTAAGAAGGTTCAAATGGGATTCTACAGGGATTTTGAAGCGATTTATGACGACTTAAGGGACAAGTAGCGTGTTTAAGAGTCTGTTATCAATTCTCTTTACGGATATTTTATTTCCTGTTTATGTTTTTGTATGCGCCTCTTTTTTTCTGTGGTTGGTACCTGACCACTGGGTATTACTCACATTTATTGCTATCGGCGTATTTATCATTGTTCATCCAATAATTTTCGGTCGTTTTGATAAGTACGATTGATTTTTTAAAAAAAAGGTATTCTTTATGTCAAATCCGGCTTATTTATTTCTTACAGATGAAAATGGTTCCCCCATGGTTGGCCCCTGCCTTGTGACAGGGCGTGAAGGTTCAATTGAACTTAAATCGTTCACTCATAATGTCAACGTCCCAGTCGACGGGAATACCGGGAAATTGACGGGCACGCGCATCCACATGCCCATCATGTTTCAGAAAGAATTTGATCGTGTAACCCCGCTTCTCTTTCGCGCGCTGAGTACGGGAAGAACACTCCAGTCAGCCACCATTAAGCTGTATCAGATTAATGAGGCGGGTTTAGAACAGGAATATTTTAATATCCTCCTGGAGAATGTGAAAATAACCTCAATCACACCTGACCTGTATCCCGGCGCAAACACGGGAACACACCTTGAAACGGTTCTCATACGCTATGAGAAAATCACCTGGAAGCATTGCGACGGCAATGTCATCTATAGTGACTCCTGGAATGAGCGGGCAACGTACTGAAACGTGATCCCTGGCGCATTTTTGCGCAGATGAAAATTTTTCCATTGTCACGCCCGAAAACCTGTGTTTGTATAAATTCAATCAATGATTCCAAACACAGGTCCCCAATGACTTCATCCATCTTCACTTCGACCCTACTAAAAACTGCGCAACCAGCCGCAGTGGTCGTCGTGCGTGTGGTGGTGGTCGTCGGCAATGCGCCGTAGGGACTGGATCAACACACGAATCCAAAACCCCGCCGGCGCAAACCGGGCGGGGTTTTTCGTTTAGGACCCTCCCCGGAAAGTCGGCTCAGAAGAAAAGGACTGGAGCATGGCAAGTTCGGGCACAACATCCACCAAGACGCGTTTTACCGGCGCGCAACTGATCGTTCATCTGCTGGAGCGACAGGGCATTACCACGGTTGCGGGCATCCCCGGCGGCACGGTGCTGCCGCTGTACGATGCGTTAAGCCAAAGCACGCAGATCCGCCACGTGCTGGCGCGTCACGAGCAGGGGGCAGGCTTTATCGCTCAGGGCATGGCGCGCACGCAGGGTAAACCGGCGGTCTGTATGGCCTGCAGCGGCCCGGGCGCAACCAACCTGGTCACCGCCATCGCCGACGCGCGTCTCGACTCCATTCCGCTGATCTGCATTACCGGCCAGGTGCCGTCCTCGATGATCGGTACCGATGCGTTCCAGGAAGTGGATACCTACGGCATCTCTATCCCCATCACCAAACATAACTATTTAGTTCGCGACATCGCCGAGCTTCCTCAGGTTATCAGCGATGCGTTCCGCATTGCGCAGTCCGGCCGCCCGGGCCCGGTGTGGATAGACATTCCTAAGGATGTCCAGATCGCAGAAATCGAGATCGACATTCTGCCGGAGCCGGGTGAACGTGCCCCTGCGCCGGAGTTCAGCGCTGAGAGCGTGCGCGACGCCGCCGCCATGATTAACGCCGCCAAACGTCCGGTGCTCTATCTGGGCGGCGGGGCAATTAACGCCGCGGATGAAATCCGCCAGTTTGCGGAAAAAGCCAACCTGCCGACCACCATGACCCTGATGGCGCTCGGCATGCTGCCAAAAGCGCACCCGCTGTCCCTGGGGATGCTGGGCATGCACGGCGCGCGCAGCACCAACTACATCCTGCAAGAGGCGGATTTGCTGATTGTTATGGGCGCGCGTTTTGATGACCGGGCGATTGGTAAAACCGAGCAGTTCTGCCCGAATGCGAAAATCATTCACGTGGATATCGATCGCGCCGAGCTGGGTAAAATCAAGCAGCCGCACGTGGCGATTCAGGGCGACGTAGCCGAAGTGCTGGCGCAGCTGATCCCGCAAACCGACGCGACCGATCGCGCCGACTGGCGCCAGCTGGTGGCCGATCTGCAGCGCGAGTTCCCGGGCGCGATCCCAACTGAAGGCGATCCGCTGAGCCACTATGGCCTGATCAACGCCGTGGCCGCCTGCGTGGACGACAGCGCGATTATCACCACCGACGTGGGACAGCACCAGATGTGGACCGCGCAGGCTTACCCGCTGAACCGTCCTCGCCAGTGGCTCACCTCCGGCGGTCTGGGCACCATGGGCTTTGGCCTGCCTGCAGCAGTCGGTGCGGCGCTGGCGAATCCGGACCGCAAGGTCATCTGCTTTTCCGGCGACGGCAGCCTGATGATGAACATTCAGGAGATGGCGACTGCAGCCGAAAACCAGTTAGACGTGAAAATTATCCTGATGAACAACGAGGCGCTGGGCCTGGTACACCAGCAGCAGAGCCTGTTCTACAAGCAGGGCGTGTTTGCGGCGACCTATCCGGGGATGATTAACTTTATGCAGATTGCCGCCGGTTTTGGCCTGCATACCTGCGATCTGAACGCGGAAGAGGATGCCCACGCGGCGCTGCAGGCGGCGATCTCGCGTCCGGGCCCGGCGCTTATTCACGTCCGTATCGACCCTGAACAAAAAGTGTATCCGATGGTGCCGCCGGGTGCGGCAAATACTGAGATGGTGGGAGAATAAGCCATGCAGAAACAACATGATAACGTCATTCTGGAACTCACCGTCCGCAACCATCCTGGCGTCATGACTCACGTCTGCGGGCTGTTTGCCCGCCGGGCGTTTAACGTGGAAGGCATTCTCTGCCTGCCGATTCAGGGCAGCGAGCACAGCCGCATCTGGCTATTGGTCAACGATGACCAGCGTCTGGAGCAGATGATGGCGCAGATCGACAAGCTGGAGGACGTCACCAACGTGGCGCGCAACCAGTCCGATCCCACCATGTTTAACAAAATTGCGGTGTTCTTCGAATAGATCGCTTAAGGTAGGCGTCTTTCGCTCTTGTAGGCCGGATAAGCGCAGCGCCATCCGGCTTTTTCAGACCGCAGGAACACACATGACCACCATCGCCCTTATCGACGACCACCTTATCGTCCGCTCTGGCTTTGCCCAGCTTCTCAACCTCGAACCGGATTTCCAGGTCGTGGCAGAGTTTGGCTCCGGTCGCGAAGCGCTGGCGGGCCTGCCGGGGCGCGGGGTGCAGGTCTGTATCTGCGACATTTCGATGCCAGATCTCTCCGGGCTGGAGCTGTTAAGCCAGCTGCCGAAAGGGATGGCGACCATTATGCTCTCGGTCCACGACAGCCCGGCGCTGGTCGAGCAGGCGCTCAACGCGGGCGCGCGCGGGTTCCTCTCCAAACGCTGTAGCCCGGACGAGCTGATTGCCGCCGTGCGCACCGTCTCCACCGGCGGCTGCTACCTGACGCCGGATATCGCCATCAAGCTGGCGGCCGGACGACAGGATCCGCTCACCAGACGCGAGCGTCAGGTGGCGGAGAAGCTCGCGCAGGGGATGTCGGTAAAAGAGATTGCCGCCGAGCTGGATCTGTCGCCGAAGACCGTACACGTCCATCGCGCCAACCTGATGGAAAAACTCAACGTCAGCAACGATGTCGAGCTGGCGCGCCGCATGTTCGACAGCTGGCAATGAGTCCCGTGTTTTCGCGGCTGATCGCCGCCGTTGCGAGCTTTTTTATCTTCTCTGCCGCGTGGTTCTGCCTGTGGAGCATCAGCCTGCATCTGGTGGAACGTCCTGAACTGGCGGTTCTGCTCTTTCCCTTCGGCCTGCGACTGGGGCTAATGCTCCAGTGCCCGCGCGGCTACTGGCCCGTTTTGCTGGGCGCAGAGTGGCTGCTGCTGGTCTGGCTGGCGCAGGAAGTCGCTCTGGCGCATCTGCCATTATTGATGACCGGAAGCCTGCTTACGCTTCTCCCGGTTGCGCTCATTTCCCGCTACCGTCACCAGCGCGACTGGCGCACGCTGCTGCGTCAGGGGGCGGCGCTGATTGCCGCCGCGCTGCTGCAGTCCCTGCCGTGGGTTGGCGACAAGGAGATGCTCAACGCGCTGCTGCTCACCCTCACCGGTGGCCTGACGCTTGCGCCGACCTGCCTCGTTATCTGGCACTATCTCTCCAGCACCGTCTGGCAACCGCTTGGTCCGGGGCTGGTGTCCCAACCGGTGAACTGGCGCGCCAGGCATCTCATCTGGTATCTGCTGCTGTTCGTGGTGAGCCTCTGGCTTCAGCTCGGTTTACCTGCCGAGCTTTCACGCTTTACGCCGTTTTGCCTGGCGCTGCCGATTATCGCCCTGGCCTGGCACTACGGCTGGCAGGGGGCGCTGATCGCGACCCTGATGAACGCCATCGCGCTGATTGCCAGCCAGACCTGGCACGACCATCCGGTGGATCTGCTGCTCTCGCTGCTGGCCCAGAGCCTGACCGGGCTGCTGCTCGGGGCGGGCATTCAGCGTCTGCGCGAGCTGAACCAGTCCCTGCAAACCGAGCTGGCGCGCAACCGGCGTCTGGCTGAACGCCTGCTGGAGACCGAAGAGAGCGTGCGGCAGGAGGTCGCCCGTGAGCTGCACGATGACATCGGCCAGACGATCACCGCCATCCGCACCCAGGCGGGCATTGTCCAGCGTCTGGCGGCGGAAAACGCGGGCGTGAGGCAGGGCGGGGCGCATATCGAGCAGCTTTCACTGGGCGTGTATGACTCGGTGCGACGCCTGCTCGGCAGGCTGCGTCCGCGCCAGCTCGACGACCTGTCGCTGGAGCAGGCGGTGCGTTCCCTGATGCGCGAGATGGAGCTGGAAAGCCGCGGCATTGTCAGTCATCTCGACTGGCGAATTAACGAATCTGTGCTGAGCGAAGGCCAGCGCGTAACCCTTTTCCGCGTCTGTCAGGAAGGACTGAACAATATTGTTAAACACGCCAATGCCAGCGCGGTCACGATCCAGGGCTGGCAGCAGGACGAACGCCTGATGCTGATAATTGAAGACGATGGCTGCGGCCTGCCGCCGGGCTCCGGCCACCAGGGCTTTGGCCTGGCGGGCATGCGCGAGCGCGTAAAGGCGCTGGGCGGCACGCTAAACCTCTCCTGCACCCACGGGACGCGCGTCAGCGTCAGCCTGCCGCTACGGAGTTATCATGTTTAAAACCCCTGCCAGCGCCGCGCCGATTGGCGACAAAGCGGAAATCGACGCCCGCTACCGCTACTGGCGTCGCCATATTCTGATCGCCATCTGGCTCGGCTACGCGCTGTTCTACTTCACCCGCAAAAGCTTCAACGCCGCCGCGCCGGAAATTCTCGCCAGCGGCGTGATGACGCGCACCGACATCGGCCTGCTGGCGACGCTGTTTTACATCACCTACGGCCTGTCGAAGTTCTTCTCCGGCATCGTCAGCGATCGCTCCAACGCGCGATATTTCATGGGCGTAGGGCTGATCGCCACCGGCGTGGTGAACATCCTGTTTGGTTTCTCTACCTCGCTGTGGGCCTTTGCCCTGCTGTGGGCGCTGAACGCCTTCTTCCAGGGCTGGGGCGCGCCGGTCTGCGCCCGCCTGCTCACGACGTGGTACTCGCGCAACGAGCGCGGCGGCTGGTGGGCCGTCTGGAACACCGCGCACAACGTCGGCGGGGCGCTGATCCCGATGGTGGTGGGTGCCGCGGCGCTGCACTACGGCTGGCGCGCGGGGATGATGATTGCCGGTGGTCTCGCGATTGTCGCCGGGCTGTTCCTCTGCTGGCGCCTGCGTGACAGGCCGCAGACCGTGGGCCTGCCTGCGGTGGGCGACTGGCGGCACGACGAGATGGAGATTGCCCAGCAGCAGGAGGGCGCGGGATTGACCCGCAAGGAGATCCTCACCAAATACGTGCTGAAAAACCCCTACATCTGGCTCCTCTCGCTCTGCTACGTGCTGGTCTACGTGGTGCGCGCGGCCATCAACGACTGGGGCAATCTGTACATGTCCGAGACGCTCGGCGTGGACTTGGTCACTGCTAACTCGGCGGTCACGATGTTCGAACTGGGCGGGTTTATCGGCGCGCTGGTGGCGGGCTGGGGCTCGGATAAGCTGTTCAACGGCAACCGCGGCCCGATGAACCTGATTTTTGCCGCCGGGATTTTGCTCTCTGTTGGCTCGCTGTGGCTGATGCCGTTCGCCAGCTACGTCATGCAGGCGGCGTGCTTCTTCACCACCGGCTTCTTCGTCTTTGGCCCGCAGATGCTCATCGGCATGGCGGCGGCAGAATGCTCCCACAAAGAGGCGGCAGGCGCGGCGACGGGCTTTGTCGGGCTGTTTGCCTATCTTGGCGCATCGCTCTCCGGCTGGCCGCTGGCGCGGGTCATCGACATCTGGCACTGGAGCGGCTTCTTCGCGGTGATCGCCATCGCGGCGGGAATTTCCGCTCTGCTGCTGCTGCCGTTTTTACATGCGCAGGCCCCGCGTGAAGCCAGTGTGATGTGATGCGCCTCACCTTTTCGCCCCGAGTGGCGCAAAACTAAGAAATTTTCCCGGTTTTACCTGGACGCTGTCTCAGGCATCTCTCCCGGCTGATTTTTACAATGCTGCAAAAATCAGCTCAGGAGTAAACCAACCATGCTGGCCTTCTTAAATCAGGTGCGCAAGCCGACCCTGGATCTGCCGCTCGACGTGCGGCGCAAAATGTGGTTCAAACCGTTCATGCAGTCCTATCTGGTTGTCTTCATCGGCTACCTGACCATGTACCTGATCCGCAAAAACTTTAATATCGCGCAGAACGACATGATCTCCACCTACGGGCTGAGCATGACGCAGCTGGGGATGATTGGCCTGGGCTTCTCCATCACCTACGGCGTGGGCAAGACCGTCGTTTCCTACTATGCGGACGGCAAAAACACCAAGCAGTTCCTGCCGTTTATGCTGATCCTCTCCGCCATCTGTATGCTCGGCTTCAGCGCCAGCATGGGCGCAGGGTCCGTTAGCCTGTTCCTGATGATCGCCTTCTACGCCCTGAGCGGTTTCTTCCAGAGTACCGGCGGGTCGTGCAGCTACTCCACCATCACCAAATGGACGCCGCGCCGCAAGCGAGGGTCGTACCTCGGCATGTGGAACATCTCCCATAACCTCGGCGGGGCGGGTGCGGCAGGCGTGGCGCTGTTTGGCGCAAACTACCTGTTCGACGGCCACGTCATCGGTATGTTTATCTTCCCGTCGATTATCGCCCTGATTGTCGGCTTTATCGGCCTGCGCTTCGGCAGCGACTCCCCCGAATCCTACGGCCTCGGCAAAGCTGAAGAGCTGTTCGGCGAGGAGATCAGCGAAGAGGACAAAGAGACCGAAGAGAACGAGATGACCAAATGGCAGATCTTTGTTGAGTACGTGCTGAAAAACAAAGTGATCTGGCTGCTCTGCTTCTCAAACATCTTCCTCTACGTGGTGCGCATCGGCATCGACCAGTGGTCTACCGTTTACGCCTTCCAGGAGCTGAAGCTCTCTAAAGAGGTCGCGATTCAGGGCTTCACCCTGTTCGAAGTGGGCGCGCTGGTCGGCACGCTGCTGTGGGGCTGGCTCTCCGACCTCGCCAACGGCCGTCGCGCGCTGGTGGCCTGTATCGCGCTGGCGCTGATTATCGCGACCCTCGGCGTCTACCAGCATGCCAGCAACCAGTACGTTTACCTCGCATCCCTGTTCGCGCTCGGCTTCCTGGTGTTTGGTCCGCAGCTGTTGATTGGCGTGGCGGCCGTAGGGTTCGTGCCGAAAAAAGCGATCGGCGCCGCCGATGGGATTAAAGGCACCTTCGCCTACCTGATCGGCGACAGCTTCGCCAAGCTGGGTCTGGGAATGATCGCCGACGGCACGCCAATTTTCGGCCTCACCGGCTGGGCGGGCACCTTCGCGGCGCTGGATGCGGCAGCGATCGGCTGTATTGTCCTGATGGCGATGGTTGCCGTACTGGAAGAACGTAAAATTCGCCGTGAGAATCGTGCGCAGAAATTAAAAACAGCCTGAGTGTGCAGGTAACTTCTTTGCCCGGTGTGTGATGCCGGGCTTTTTTATTTCCGCTGACGGCATTAATACCTTATCCCCCGTTCTGCAACGTCTTTTCAGTGCACTATTCTGGTTCTGCCCGCTGTTGACGCCGTGCGTTTCCCGCTATGATGAGCGGCTAGTCAAAGGAGAACGCATGGTCTGGATAATGCTGGCAACGCTTGCCGTGGTGTTTGTGGTGGGATTTCGCGTCCTGACCTCAGATTCCCGCCGCGCCATCAAACGTTTAAGCGAGCGTCTGGGCATCACCCCGATGCCGGTCGAGTCGATGATCGATCAGTTCGGTAAAACGCCGGGCAATGAGTTTATCCGCTACCTTGAGCGCCCCGACGAGGCGCATCTGCAAAACGCCGCACAGGTGCTGCTGATCTGGCAGGTCTGCATTGTCGACGGCAGTGAAGAGAACCTGCACACGTGGCACCGCCTGCTGCGTAAAGCCCGCCTGGCCGCGCCGATCACCGATGCGCAAATTCGTCTGGCGCTCGGCTTTATGCGCGAGATGGAGCCCGATCCGCAGGAGCTGAACGCCTTCCAGCTGCGCTATAACCAGCTCTTCCTGCCGGAAGAGGGCGTGTTTTACCTGCACTGATCCCCTCTAAAAACCACAAAAGTTGTCTAAACGTTAAATTCGTCACACTTTTGATGATAAACTGCGCGACTTTTCCGCACGTTTTTATCTTCAGGTGACGCCATGACAGAACATATTCAGCCCACGACCCGACTACAGACCAGCGAGGTTTCACGCCCCAACTGGTCGGCCGTTTTCGCCGTGGCATTCTGCGTCGCCTGCTTGATTACCGTTGAGTTTCTGCCGGTGAGCCTGCTGACGCCGATGGCGCAGGATCTGGGCATTTCCGAAGGCGTGGCGGGGCAATCCGTTACCGTCACCGCCTTTGTGGCGATGTTTGCCAGCCTGTTTATCACCCAGGTGATTGGCACCATCGACCGCCGCAAAGTGGTCATTCTGTTCAGCGTGCTGCTGACGCTCTCCTGCCTGCTGGTCTCGTTTGCGGAAAGCTTTACCCTGCTGCTGCTGGGGCGCGCCTGTCTGGGGCTGGGGCTCGGCGGCTTCTGGGCGATGTCCGCCTCGCTGACCATGCGCCTGGTGCCTGCGCGCACCGTGCCGAAAGCGCTGTCCGTCATCTTTGGCGCGGTCTCTATCGCGCTGGTGATTGCCGCGCCGCTGGGCAGCTTCCTCGGCGGGATTATCGGCTGGCGTAACGTCTTCAACGCGGCGGCGGTGATGGGCCTGCTCTGCGTTATCTGGGTGTGGAAGGCGCTGCCGTCCCTGCCGGGCGAAGCGGCGCACCACAAGCAGAACATGTTCAGCCTGCTGAAGCGCCCCGGCGTGCTGGCGGGGATGACCGCGATCTTTATGTCCTTTGCCGGGCAGTTTGCCTTCTTCACCTATATTCGCCCGGTGTATATGACCATGGCGGGGTTTGACGTCGACGGCCTGACGCTGGTGCTCCTGAGCTTCGGTATTGCCAGCTTTGTCGGCACGTCGCTGTCGTCGCAGTTCCTGAAGCGCTCCCTGAAGGTGGCGCTGGCGGGGGCGCCGCTGGTACTGGCAGTGAGCGCCACGGTGTTGGTGCTGTGGGGCAGCGATAAGTGGGTCGCGTCTGCCATTGCGATTATCTGGGGCTTTGCCTTTGCGCTGGTGCCGGTGGGCTGGTCGACGTGGATCACCCGCTCGCTCGCCGATCAGGCGGAAAAAGCCGGGTCGATTCAGGTGGCGGTGATCCAGCTGGCAAACACCTGCGGCGCGGCGATTGGCGGCGTGGCGCTCGACCACCTGGGGCTGACGTCACCGCTGGTGATTTCCGGCACGCTGATGCTGTTGACCGCGCTGCTGGTGGCGGGGAAGGTTAAAGCGAAGTAGTGTTTTTCTCCCTCTCCCGTGGGAGAGGGTTGGGGTGAGGGCATCAGGCTACGCCGATGCCTTAACCCTTCTACGCGAATCCATCGAAATCAGTACCACCGACGACACGATCAGCAGCGTTCCCAGCCAGTCCGGCAGGGTAAACGCCACGCCCAGCAACATCACCGACAGCAACGCGCTGCTCAGCGGCTCGGCGCAACTCAGAATGCTCGCCTTTGGCCCGCCGATCATCTGTGCGCCTTTCAGATACAGGCTGAACGTCAGCGCGGTGCCGATCACAACCAGATAGAAAAACGCCAGCAGCAGGCTGCCGTCAATGACGAAGGTCGTCCCGCGCCCGGCGTAGAACGGCGTCAGCATTAACCCGGCAATCAACATACTCCAGCCGACAATCGGCAATGTGCCGTAGCGGGCAATCAGCGTTGACGGATAGGTGGTGTAAAACGCCGCGGCAAACGCCGAGGCGATGCCAAAGAACAGCGCGGCTGGCGAGATGGAGAGCGAGGTTGGGTCGCCGTGGGTCACCAGCAGGAACGTCCCGACAAGCGAGGTCACAATTGCGGACAGAACAAACACGCCGGGGCGCGTTTTCCGCGCCAGCGCGAACCACGCCACGATAATGGTTGGCGACAGAAACTGCAGCACGGTGGCGGTAGCGGCGTTGGATTTTTCAATCGTCAGCAGAAAGGTGAGCTGCACGGTGAGCGCGCCGACCAGCGAGAAAAACAGCAGGCTGAGGGCGTCTTTGCGATGCTTGATGACCGAGAAAATCTTGTCGCCGTGAACGAAGGAGAGCGTCAGGAGGATCACGCCGGTAAACAGCAGGCGAACCATGGTCAGGTAAGGCGAAGAAATGTGGCTTTTCTCCATGATGTACTGCGCGCAAACGCCGGAACTGCCCCATAAAACGGCGGCGATCAGGACGTTCAGCATCCCTTTACGTGTGGAACCCATTTTCTCCCCTGCTATGTTGATTTTTTTCTAGCATAACATGGGATCCTGCCGGATGGCGCTGCGCTTACCCGGCCTACAAAACCTTGTAGGCCCGTGCAAGCGCAGCGCCGCCGGGCGAAACAAACGACGCTCTACTAGAACCACGCCTCCCACATTGCGCCGATGTTGAAGTCGTCGAGCGTCTCGTCTTTGGTGTTGTTCACGCGCGCGGTGCGTGCGTTATCCACTTTGCCGCCGGTCACGTAGAAGCGCAGCATCGGACGGAACTCTGGCCCCATGGCGATAGACATGTTCTGCGACAGGGTCAGCTTCCAGCCCTTGTTGTCGCCGCCGTTATCGTAGTCAACGTGCTGCCAGCCTGCTTCCAGCCAGGTGGAGTGAACGTCGTTCCACCAGTGCATCGGGCGCACGATGGCGTTGTAGTTCTTACGGTTGTCGGTCTTATCGCGGCTGTTGTCATAATCGTGGAAGGCGAGGATGTACTCCACCTGCGTCGCCTGGGTGAATTTATACAGCCCTTCGAAGCTGGCGTAGACCGTGGTCAGATCCTCGGTTTTGTTGAACACGCTGTTGTCCGCGTTATCGGAGTAGCGGGCAATCACTTTGTTAACGCCGCTGTCGTTGGTGTGGCTCAGCACCACGCCGCCCTGCCAGGCGTTCAGACGCTCGTCGCTCTCCACCGCTTTCGAGTCAAAGCCGTAGTTGGCGTACAGCTCCAGATCCAGCGGACCGAGCTTCATGCCGTGGATTTTAGACGTCGCGGCGTAGTTGCCTTTGTCGCCCGTGCCGGAACCGCCGGTACAGGTGATGCGCGACGGGTTCGCTTCGTCTTCCATCACTTCCGGGCTACAGGATTCCACCGCCGCCACGGCGGCCACGTCGAACTGCACGCCGCCGATGTCGAAGTTCTTCACCCCGGCGCCCTGGCCGTCGTGGTTCATCCAGAAGTAATCGTTGATGCCCTGCTGCGGACGCTGGTGGAAGTCACGACCGGCCCAGAAGTAGGCGTTCGGGTTGGAGGCCATAATATTGGTCACCCCGGCGTAGGCCTTTTTCAGGTTAACTTCGTCGCCCCAGTGGTCGATCATCACGTTGATGTCCCAGATGGCGCCGTTTTCGCCCTTGAAGGCTTTAGAGAGCTGGAACTCGCCGCCGTTGCCTTCGTTACCCAGACGACCGATCGCGGACGCGCCGTTGTAGGAGCCATCGACAGCCACGTATTTCTGATCGGCGGCCTGGAAGTGCGCGCCGTAGCGGGCGTAGCCGGTAAATTTAATCCCGAACGGAATCGCCATGTCCGGGGATTGCGCCGCGCTTTGCGGCTCGGTCACCACGTCCGCTTTTTTCGCGACGGCGGCATCCATTTTGGCCTGGCGCTCGGCCAGGGCTTTATCCACCGCTTTCGCCACAATGGCGTCGATTTGCTCCTGGGTGAATTCTTGTGCGAGCACGGAAATTGGGCAAAGCGCGGCGATAACCGCCATGGTTAATGGAAGTTTTTTAATCGTATTCATGGTTATCTCAATATAGTTTAATTTTATTCAGACAATAACCATCCCGCTCCGATCTGACAGAATATGTCGCTATCATCAGAACAAGTGGATTTCTAGTTTTAGGTACAGAGGTATTACATTAATTTATTTCGCCATAGACTATCTCTGATATAAATGAATAATTTCTTCAGACAATTCACGCGCTAATAACGAATTCATTAAATGTTCGTGCGCGTGCACCATATTTAAGGTCATCGGCTGGCGGGCTTCGCCCGCGTCCTGCTCGATCAGTTTGGTCTGCATCTTGTGCGCCTGGCGCGCATAGCCGTCGGCTTCGCGCAGCAGGCTTTTGGCTTCGTCAATGTTGCCCTGGCGCGCCGCGTGCAGCGCCTCAAAGCACAGGCTGCGGGACTGGCCAGCATTGACGATAATTTCCATAACGGCTTCTTCTAATGCGATCATTATCATTACTCTTTTTCAAAACTATTATTTAAGGCGGTGGTGGCAAACCACTCTCCGCTTTTCTTAATGGTGCGCTGCTGCGTCTCCAGATCGAGCTGGATAAATCCGTAGCGATTTTTATAGGCATTGCACCACGACCAGTTATCGATAAATGTCCACATATGGTAGCCAAGGCAATTACACCCTTCGCTAATGCCTTTATGCAGCCAGGTTAAATGCTCAGAGATAAACTCAATGCGGTATTGATCGTTAATCTGGCCATTTTCAATAAAGCGCTGCTCGTTTTCGACGCCCATCCCGTTTTCAGAAATAAAGCAGCGGGGGTTACCGTAATTGTCGCGCAGGTTAATCAGAATATCGTAGATACCTGGCGCATAGATTTCCCAGCCGCGGTAGGGGTTCATCTTGCGGCCCGGCATCTCGTAGCTATCAAAGAACCATTCCGGCATAAACGGTGCCTGCGGGTTCACCGCGCTGTCGCGGCACTTCACGCGACGCGGCTGATAGTAGTTAATGCCGAGCAGGTCGATTTTCCCTTCCGCAATCAGGAAACCGTCTTCCGGCTTGCAGGCGGGCAACTGGTCGTAAGATTTCAGCAACGCCACCAGATCCGCTGGGTATTCGCCGCGCAGGACCGGGTCAAGGAAGCTGCGGTTAAACATCAGGTCCGCAACGTGCGCCGCCTTCACGTCCGCCGGGTTTTGCGAGCGCGGATACGACGGCGTCAGGTTCAGCACGATGCCGATCTCCCCAGCGTAATGCCCGGCGCGGTAGGCCTGAACTGCCTTCGCATGCGCCAGCACCGTGTGATACGCCACGGTGGCCGCCCGGCGGAAATCCACCACGTTCGGATAGTGGAAGTCGTACAGATAACCGCCTTCCACCGGCACGATCGGCTCGTTGAAGGTAAACCAGTGCAGCACGCGGTCGCCGAACAGCTCGAAGCAAATCTGCGCATAGCGGGCGTACGCGTCCACCACGTCACGGTTTTCCCAGCCGCCTATCTCCTGCATCGCCATCGGCATGTCGAAATGGAACAGGGTGATGAACGGCGTGATGCCCTGTTCATTCAGTTCATCAATGACCTGATTATAAAAATCGACCGCGTCCGGGTTCACTTCACCGATACCGTCGGGGATCAGGCGCGCCCAGCTAATCGAGGTGCGAAAGCTGTTGTGGTTCAGCTGTTTCAACAGCTGAATGTCCGTTTTCCAGTGCTGATAAAACGTGGAGGTCTGCTGCGGCCCCACGCCATTGTGAAAACGGTTCGGCTCGCGGGCAAACCAGTAATCCCACGTGGTTTCACCCTCTCTTGCCCCTTCCGTCTGGAGAGCGGAGCTTGCGCTGCCCCACCAGAAGTTATCGGGAAATGCGTATTTCATGACCCTTCCTCTTTGACTTAATTGCTTGTGGCTTCAGCGGCACCCACGGTTGCAGCCTGGGCTTTCTGCTCTTCGTTTTTAATCAGCGTACGCTCGTAGGCGCGCAGGAACGGCAGGTACATCAGCGCCGACATCACCATGCAGACCAGGCACATTACCACCGGGCTCAGCGCCCAGTTCGCCGCCCACGAGGCGCCAATCGGTGCAGGGGTAGTCCACGGGGTTAACGAGACGACCTGTGCCAGCCAGCCGAGCTTAGTTGCACCGTACGCCAGGCAGGCGTTGACCAGCGGAACGCACACGAACGGGATAAACAGCATCGGGTTCATGATGATCGGCGCGCCGAACAGAATCGGCTCGTTGATGTTAAAGAAGCTTGGCACCACGCCCATTTTGCCGATGGTGCGCAGGTGCGTAACGCGGCTGCGCAGAAGCAGGAACGCCAGCGGCAGGGTGGAACCGACGCCGCCAATCAGCAGGTAGTGATCCCAGAAGCCCTGCAGGTAAACGTGCGGCAGCGCCGCGCCTGCGGCCAGTGCCGCCTGGTTTGCCGAGAGGTTGGCCATCCAGAACGGGTTCATGATGCCGGTGACGATCAGCGAGCCGTGAATACCGGCGAACCAGAAGATCTGGCACAGCAGCACGGAGAGCAGAATAGCGGGCAGGGAGTCAGACGCGGACACCAGCGGCTCCAGCAGGTGCATGATTGCTTGCGGGATAATCATCCCGGTCTGCGCTTCAATGAACAGGTTCAGCGGATGCAGCGTGCCGATCACCACCATCACCGGGATCAGGATCTCAAACGAACGCGCCACGCCGGTGGGCACTTCCTTCGGCAGGCGGATGGTGACGTTGTTCTGCTTCAGCCAGGCGTAGACGCGGGTGGCGTAGATCGCGGTAATCAGCGCGGTGAAGATGCCCTGGCCGGAGAGATACTGGGTCGAGATTTTGCCGTCGGCATACGGCGCGGCGACCAGCAGGAAGGCCATAAAGGCCAGCAGGCCGGACATCACCGGGTCGAGGTTAAACTGACGCCCCAGGCTCGCTCCAATCCCTACCGAGATGAAGAAGGTCATCACGCCCATACTGAGGTTAAACGGCAGCATCAGCTGTTCGCGGTAGGTCTGGGAGAAATCCAGCCAGCCGCGGGCGAAGCTGTTGGTGGTATCCGCCGAAAACGGTGGGAAGATGAACACCAGCATAAACGAGCCGATGATCATAAACGGCAGCGCGGCGGTAAAGCCGTCGCGGATGGCAATCACATACTTTTGCTGACCGAGCTTCGCGGCCAGCGGGGTGATTGACTGCTCAATTACCGCGACCATGGATTGATATAACGAACTCATGTGAACACCTTTTAGTGTGCCGCTTCGATGAGCGACAGAGCATAGTCCAGTACTTTATCGCCACGCTGCATGCCGTAGTCCATCATGTCGATGGGCTGCACCGGAATGCCATGCGTTGCCGCCTTGTCTGAGAGTGTCTGTAACATGTATTTCACTTGCGGTCCGAGAAGTACCACCTGGTATTGCGGAAACTGCGTATCAAATTCGGAAACACCGTACGCATCAATCTTCACCGGCAAACCACGTTCTTTCGCGACATCGACCATTTTGCTGACCAGCAGGCTGGTGGACATCCCTGCAGAGCAGCACAGCATTATCTTGAACATCGACAACCATCCTTTAAATGTAAAAAGTTATTGCGAGGATGATTGGACATGATACGGAAACCGGTTTCCATTCATAAAAGACAGAACTGTGACAACCATCAAGATCCAATACTTATGAGGCTAATTAACCGGATGCAGGTCACATAATTTGGCTGTTTTGACATCATTTTGAGTGGAAACGGAAAATCGGTTTCCATGGAAAACGGAAACGGATATACTCCGTTCTGGCTATAATGTGAGCCGAAGCGGTCATGGAATTTGCAGGCGCGAGGTAAGCCTGCCAGGGGAAAGAGATGTCGACAATCAATGATGTATCACGTCTTGCCGGGGTGTCTAAAGCCACGGTATCGCGAGTGTTGAGTGGGTCGCGTGGCGTAAAGGAAGCCAGCCGTCAGGCCGTACTGAAAGCGGTGGATGAGCTGAACTACCGGCCTAACGTGATTGCCCAGTCGCTGCTGAGCCAGTCGACGGGCTGTATCGGGGTGATTTGCGCGCAGGAAAATATTAACCAGACCACCGGTTATCTCTACGCGCTGGAAAAACAGCTCAGCCAGCATCAAAAACACCTGCTGCTGCGCTTCGCGCACAGTAAAGCGGAAGTGATGCACGCCCTTGAAGAACTCTCTCGCGGGCTTTGCGATGACATCCTGGTGATTGGCGCGCGTTTCCCGCTGGACGTCGATATGGACAACGTCATCCTGGTCGACTGCATGGAGTCTGATAATTCCAACAGCATTCAGTTCGATCACGCCTTTGCCGCCGAAACCGCCTGTAACTACCTGACCAGCCAGGGGCGACGCCAGATTGCCCTGATCCACCCGCACGGCAGCGGGTTTGCCGACCAGGTTCTGCTCGGCTACAAGCACGCGCTGGAGAAAAATTTCCTGCCCTTTAATCGCAACCTTGTGTTCATGGACGCGACCTCCTCGTCCGTTGCGCTACAGGAGCTGCTGAATAACGCCAGCACGCTGAACTTCAACGCACTGCTGGTGGCGGACGAGCAGGAAGCCCAGCGGGTGATCCCGCAGCTGCAGGCGTTTAATAAATCCGTGCCAGACGACATTATGGTCTTTAGCCTGGCCGGATCGCTGCACCTGCCGGGTATTCCGGTGATCCCGGCGATTGAATATTCAATGGATGCCATGGCGGCGCGTATCGTGAGCTGGCTGACGGAGAAAACGCAGATGCTGGGCTCGTATGTGCTGCGCGGGGATTTAATTATTCCGGATGTGCGTAAGCGTTAAAAATATTTTGTAGGCCGGGTAAGGCGCAGCCGCCACCCGGCAAGCAGCATTCAATAATCTTCCATACAATCCACCTGACCAACCGCCGCCCAGTAGGCGTCCAGGTTGTCGCGCTTCACGGCGGTAACGGCATTTTTGATCAGCAGCTGATTGGCCTCTGACGACAAAATCATCGCCTGCCAAGCCTTATCGCTCTGCTTTTTCTGTGGCGTACAGGTTTTCTTTATATCTTTCATGACCTGCTGCTTAATCTGCGCTTCTTTCGCCGGATCCTCCTTTTCCTGAGCATGGACAAACGCGGCGAAGAGCAGACAAACCAGCAGGCAGACCAGATGCGCAGCTTTCATCAACAACCCCCATTAGAAGTCACAGGCTTCTCATGAAATATATCGTTACATTCAGTGTAGCGACGCCAGCCGAAAGTATGAATTTTCTCCACGATACGTGTGTGAGATAGTGAAACGGCACAGATAACAAGGAGAAAAAATATGCACCTGAGCATTACTGATAATGTTACGACGCAGGAGAAAGAGGAGTTACTGACGGGGCTGAGGGCTTTTAACGGAAAGTTTCTCGATCTGACAAATTTTAGCGGCGACGTTGGCGTTTACGTGCGGGACGAAAACGGCACCATGCTCGGCGGGCTCATTGGGGTGCGCAAAGGCGACTGGCTGAATATCGACTATCTCTGGGTGAGCGACACCGTACGGGGAACCGGCGTGGGCAGCCAGCTCATCAGAACGGCCGAAGAAGAAGCCAGGCGCAAAGGCTGCAAGCACGCGCTGGTCGATACCGCCAGCTTCCAGGCGCGTCCGTTCTATGAAAAGCAGGGGTACCAGCTGCAGATGTCTTTGCAGGATTATCCGTACCCGGGCATGCAGCGACATTACCTGGCGAAAGCCCTTTAAGCCCGTTTCTGTCATTATGCATTCTGCTATTTATTGCGAGCCGCTTTCCTAATTTAAAACGTGTTGCTTGTCTTCTTTTCGGGCCCTGGCGCATGCTTTGGCCTGGTTAAGTCATCCATGGAGATAGCAATGGAACGCACAGCAAAACTATTCAAAAAGGGTCAGAATCAGGCCGTTATGCTGCCTGCTGAATTCGCGTTTGATGCGGAGAGCGTCTACATCCGACGGGATGAGGAGGGGAATGTCGTTTTGGCGGCAAAACCTGTTCGAATAAAGAGCTGGGATAATTTTCTCCGCATGCTGGCAGAAACGGACGTACCAGATACGTTTTTGAGCAAGGAGGAACGCAATCAGAGTGTTACGACAAGAGACCCTCTGGATGGAGCATGCTCATGAGACATATGCTGGATACGAATATTGTGAGTCACTTGTTTAAACGACACCCGGAGGTTGTAAGCAGAATGACATGTCTGGCGCCGGGTGACGTTTGTATCTCAAGCATTACCGAAGCGGAATTGCTGTATGGTGCTGACAAGAAGAAAAGCAGTAGATTGAAAGAAACAATCCGGGAGTTTCTCAATACCATCACGATTTGCGACTGGGACAGCGACGCCGCAGCAACGTACGGTGAACTCCGTGCAACCCTGGAAAAGAAAGGGAAAGTGATGGGGGATCTCGATCAACTGATCGCTGCACATGCTATCAGTCGGGGAACAACGATTGTTACTAACGATCGTGCATTCAGAATGGTGCAGGAGCTTGCCGTCGAGGACTGGACGACAACGTTGTGATCCCTGATGTCCGGTGGTGCAGCGTCACCCGGCCATACCCGCATATAACCGATCCTTCTTATTGATTCTTTTTCGGTTTTTATTTCCCCGCCTCGTTGTCGATATAGTCACTACAACATTCAGCAAAAGGAACTGTCTTGTGAAACGTCGATTGGGTGCTCTGGTACTGGCTGGCCTGCTGCTGGCAGGGTGCGATCAAAGTGGCAGCGATGCCAAACACATTAAAGTTGGCGTCATCAACGGCGCCGAACAGGACGTGGCGGAAGTCGCCAAAAAGGTGGCGAAAGAGAAATATGGCCTGGACGTGGAGCTGGTGGGCTTCAGCGGCTCGCTGTTGCCTAACGATGCCACCAACCAGGGGGAACTGGATGCCAACGTCTTCCAGCATCGCCCGTTCCTTGCAGAGGATAACAAGGCGCATGGCTACAAGCTGGTGGCCGTGGCGAACACCTTTGTTTTCCCGATGGCTGGCTATTCCCGCAAAATCAAATCCGTGTCTGACCTGAAGGACGGCGCAACCATTGCCATTCCAAACGACCCGACTAATCTGGGACGCGCGCTGTTGCTGCTGCAAAAAGAGAAGCTCATCACCCTGAAGCCAGATACCGGGCTGCTGCCGACGGCGCTGGATATTACCGCCAACCCTAAGCAGCTGAAAATCATGGAGCTGGAAGGGGCGCAGCTGCCGCGCGTGCTGGACGACCCGAAAGTGGATGTCGCCATCATCAGCACCACCTATATTCAGCAAACCGGGCTGTCGCCGGTGCATGACAGCGTCTTTATCGAAGACAAAAATTCGCCGTACGTGAACATCGTGGTGACGCGCGAAGACAACAAAGACGCGCAGAACGTGAAGGAATTTATCCAGTCGTATCAGTCCCCTGAAGTAGCGAAAGCAGCGGAGACGATCTTTAACGGCGGGGCGGTGCCGGGCTGGTAAAAGCACCAGCATAAAGCACGGTGACGTAAATTGGCCCGATTTCATCGGTAATCGCTCTTTAACCCACAGCGTGACGCGCGACGGCTGGCTATCCTCCTTATCACACCAACCGGAGGATAGCCCATGAACATCACCCACATTCGCAACGCCACCCAGCTGATTACCTATGCCGGAAAACGTCTTTTAGTCGACCCGATGCTGGCCCCACAGGGCGCTTATCCGGGCTTCCCTGGCACGGCCCATGCCGAACGCCGCAACCCGACGGTCGAACTCCCCGTTGACGTCAACGCGCTGCTGGACGCCGACGCGGTGATCGTCACCCATACCCATGACGATCACTGGGATCGCGCCGCAGCGGAACTGATCGCCAAAGACAAACCGATCTACGTACAAAATGACCGCGACGCTGCACTGCTGCGCAGCCAGGGGTTTAGCAACCTGACGGTCATGACCGACGAGACCACCTTCGGCGAGATTCGAATTGCGAAGACCCACGGCGGCCAGCACGGTACCGATCGCGCATATGCCGTGCCCGAACTGGCGGAGCGGCTGGGCGAGGCCTGTGGCGTGGTGCTGCGTCATCCTGATGAGAAGACGCTCTATATTGCCGGGGATACCGTCTGGCGTGACGAGGTGGCGGCCGATCTGCAAAAGCACCAGCCGGACGTGGTGGTACTGAACGCTGGCTATGCCCACGTCATTGGTTTTGGGCCCATTATTATGGGGCAGGAGGATGTGCTCAACGTCCATTTCCTGCTGCCGCAGGCTAAAATTGTGGCGATCCATATGGAAGCCATTAACCACTGTCTGTTAACCCGCAGCGCGCTGCGGGAGTACGTTGAAGCCAACCAGGTGAGTGACGCAGTGAGCATTCCCCAGGATGGCGAAACCGTTATATTCTGAGTGACTGAAAGGGAAAGGAGAGACAGATGTCGCTAATCAACGTCGCGATTGTCGCGGTAGACGGGTTCAGCCCGTTCCACTACTCCGTTCCCTGCATTCTGTTTGGCGACTCGGTCTCCGGAGAAAAGCGCTTTAACGTGACGATCTGCGCCGAAACGCCAGGGTTTCTCACCTCAAAAGACGGATTTGCTCTCAACGCCACGCAGGATTTTACCGCCATTGGGCAGGCCGATATTGTTGTCGTTCCTTACTGGCAGCACGTTCTTGAACGCCCGCCGCAGTCGCTGCTCGACAGCCTGGTGCAGGCGAGAGACCACGGTGCGGAAATCGTCGGGCTGTGTCTGGGGTCGTTTGTGCTGGCCTGGGCGGGGATCCTCGACGGCAAACGCGCGGCCACCCACTGGGAGTTCGAACGTCAGTTTCAGTCGCTCTTCCCGAACGTTCAGCTGGATATTAATGCCCTTTACGTGGATGACGGCAATATCATCACCTCCGCCGGTACTGCCGCAGCCCTCGACTGCTGCCTGTATATCATTCGCCAGCGCTTTGGCAGCGTGGTCGCTAACCAGATTGCCCGTCGGATGATTGTTCCGCCCCACCGCGAGGGCGGGCAGGCGCAGTTCATCGCCCAGCCGGTACCCAAAGATACCCGCGACGGACGCATTAACTGCCTGATCGACTACCTGCAGCAGCACATCACCGAACCGCATAGTCTGGACTCGCTGGCGGACGTGGTCTCGATGAGCCGCCGCACCCTGACCCGTCATTTTGTTAACGCTACGGGGATGAGCGTCACCGACTGGCTGACCGCCGAACGCCTGCGGCGCAGCCAGATCTTACTGGAAGCCGGAAATATGCCGATTGAACGCGTGGCTGAGCTGGTGGGATTTAATTCCGCCGTCACCTGGCGACAGCAGTTTAAAGCGCGTTTTGGGGTGAGCCCTGCAGAGTGGCGAAAAACTTTCCGTCTTCACAGCTAGTGTATTCAGGCTAACTCAAGATTTAAGGCTTAGTTAAATTAGTTCGTATTTTTTCTTAATACCCTTCTCATTTTTATGAAAGAAAAATTTATTTCAGATGCCCTAACGCAAATTAGATATACTCGCTTTAAGAATGCTCTTATATTACGCAAATAATCATTGCGGACATTTTTGTGGCATGGATGAATAGCTCCAGAATAAAAAATAGAATAATTTCATTAGTAAATTATGCTGCTGCTATCTTATTGGTCGTCTTTTTTTTAGCGCGCGCCAATGCTGCGCCGCTATCGCCGGCCGATCGCGATTCCATTCAACAGCAACAGCAGCAGCTTTTATTACAGAACCAGCAACAGCGTGAGGAGCTGGAGCGCAGTATTCCTCGCCCTGCGCCCGCCAGACCGCTGCCTGTTACCGGCTCCGGGCCCTGTTTCACCATTCATACCATTACCCTTTCCGGTGCGACCTTAATCTCCCCGAAAAACCGGCAGACCCTTGTCGCGCCGTGGCAGGGCCGCTGTCTGGATATGGCGAAAATAACGGAACTTCTCGCCCATATTTCTGACTGGTATATCAGCCGGGGATATATCACCAGCCGCGCTTTTCTTACCGAGCAGGATCTCTCCGGCGGTCAGCTGAATATTGTTGTGCTGGAAGGCAGACTGGAAGCGATCCGTCTGGAAGGCGAAACGCCGCGTATGCTGAAAATGGCGTTTCCGGGACGGGTGGGCGGCATCCTTAATTTACGCGACATCGAACAGGGCATGGAGCAAATTAACCGTTTGCGTACCGACCCGGTTCAGATTGAAATTCTTCCGGGAACGCAGGCCGGATATTCCATCGTTAATCTCACGGCAAAACCGGAATTTCCCTTAAGTGTATCCGTAAGCCTGGATAATAGCGGGCAGAAGAGTACCGGCGAAGATCAGCTGAGTGGCGTGCTCACCGCCAATAATATGCTGGGGCTGGCGGATAAATGGTTTGTCAGCGGCGGGCGCAGCAGCGATTTTGCCAGCGCGTACGATGCGCAGAATTTCCAGGCGGGCGTCAGCGTGCCGTTTGGCTACGGATTACTGGACTACAGCTACGCCTGGAGTAACTACCGGACCACCATCAATAACCAGGGATTCAACTGGCTCTCCACGGGCGATACCAAAACCCACCGCGTTAACGCGTCCTGGGTGGTCTTCCGCAACGGGGAGGTGAAAACCGGCATTGCGGCTGGCGTGGTTCAGCGCTCCAGCCGCAACTGGCTCAACGACGCGCCGCTTCAGAGCAGCACGCGCAACCTCTCCAGCCTGATTCTGGGCATTACGCACACGCAAAAAATGCTGGGCGGCGTGGCGACCTTCAACCCGACCTGGAGCCACGGCATGCCGTGGTTCAATGCCGAAACCGACGAAGATAAGTCCGGGGATGTGCCGCGCGCGGAATTCCGCAAATGGAGTCTGAACGCCAGCTTCCAGCGGCCGATTACCCGTAATGCCTGGTGGCTGACCAGCGCCTATGGCCAGTGGTCGCCCGATCGGCTGTACGGTTCCGAGCGCCTGACGCTCGGCGGCGAAAGCTCCGTGCGCGGTTTTAAAGAGCAGTACCTGTCCGGGGATAACGGCGGCTACTGGCGTAACGAGCTGGGGTACTCCCTCTTCACCCTTCCTGTGATTGGCGCGGTGAGCGCAACGGTCGCCGTTGACGGTGGCTGGCTGGAAAAAGACCGTCAGGACCGCTTTGCCTCCGGCACGTTATGGGGAGGCTCGGTGGGGCTGAGCAGCGCAGGGCGCTGGTACAGCAGCCAGATTTCGGTCGGCACGCCCCTGCACTACCCCGACTGGCTCGGCCCGGATCATGTGAGCGTTAACTGGCGCATTGCCTTCATGCTTTAAGAGACTCTACGACTATGGATACCCGTCACCCACCCGTTCGTTTCTCGCAGCGTCTGATCAGCTGGATTGTCTGCGGCTTAATGGTCTGGCAGCCGATGGCTCCTGCCGTCGCGGCGGCGCTGACGCCGACCGGGCAGACTTCGGTCGATCGGGCGGGGAACGGGGTGCCGGTCGTCAACATCGCCACGCCCAACGGGGCGGGTATCTCGCATAACCAGTTCGGTGAGTATAACGTCGGCAAAGAGGGGCTTATCCTCAATAACGGCACGGACCGTTTAACCCAGACTCAGCTGGGCGGGCTTATCCAGAACAACCCCAACCTGCAGGCCGGGCGGGAAGCGAAAGGCATTATCAACGAAGTCACGGGCGCCAGCCGCTCGCAGTTACAGGGCTACACGGAAGTTGCCGGTAAAGCAGCAAACGTCATGGTGGCCAACCCGTACGGCATTACCTGTAACGGGTGCGGATTTATCAACACCCCGAACGTCACCCTGACCACGGGGAAACCGCAGTTCGACGCCAGCGGTAACCTGCAGGCGCTGGAGGTGACGAAAGGCGCCATCACGGTTGAAGGCCAGGGGCTGGATGCCAGCAAGAGCGACGCGCTGTCGATCATTGCGCGCGCGACGGAAGTGAACGCCGCGATACATGCGAACGACCTGACGGTAACGGCAGGGGCGAACCGCGTGGGCGCAGACGGCAGCGTCAAACCGATTGCCGGTGAGGGCGTCGCGCCCGTGGTGGCCGTGGATACCGGCGCGCTCGGCGGGATGTATGCCAACCGTATTCGCCTGGTCTCCAGCGAGACGGGCGTGGGGGTGAACCTCGGCAACCTCACCGCGCGCCAGGGCGATATTCAGCTGGACGCGGGCGGGAAACTGACGGTCACGAACAGCCTGGCCAGCGGCTCGATTACCGCGAATGGCGCGGGAGTGGTCCTCAACGGCAGCCATCAGGCCGGGGGCGCGCTGAATGTGGCCAGCTCGCAGGATGTGGAACTCAATAACAGCACGCTCGCCAGCCAGGGCGATATGCGCCTTTCCGCTGCGGGGAAAGTGCAGACGACGGGCGGCGGGACAAACAGCGCGGGCGCGCTGTCGGTGAGCAGCGGGCAGGGGATGACGCTCAGCAATACCTCCCTGGTCTCCCGCGGTGCGGCGACGCTGGACAGTAAAGATACCCTGACCGTAAACGGCGGCGGCGTGTCGGCACAAGGCGGGGCGCTAACCGTCACGAGCAAACAGGGTACAGCGCTTGCGGATGCGACGCTGACGGGTCAGGCCGACACCACGCTGTCCACCGACGGCAGCCTGACGCAGCGCGGCGGCAGCGTCACCAGCAAAGGCGTGCTCAGCGTGGCGGCCGGGAAAGATATCACGCTGACGAATACCCGCAGCGGTAGCGATACCCGCGCGACCCTCAGCAGCGGCGGCACGCTGTCATCCACGGCCAGTGCGGTCTCGGCAGGAGAGAATCTGGCCCTGAGCGGCGGACAGCTGGTGATGGACGGCCAGAGCCGGGCCGATGCTACGGGCGATGTCCGCCTGACGGGCAGCGCCGTCAGTAATCAGGGGCAGGTGAATGCGGGGCGCAACATTGCCCTCTCCGGCAACAGGGTGTCCAACAGCGGCCAGCTGGCAGCGAAAGGCCACCTTGACGTGAATGCAGGAGAGCTGACAAACGGCGGCACGGTGCAGGGTAACGACGTCACCCTGAAGGGGCAGACGGTCACTAACAGCGGTACCCTGCAGAGCGCCGGCAACCTGGCGCTAAGCGCCGGTACCCTGGAACAGCGGGGCACGCTGAGCGCGAAGGGCAATGCAAACGTCACGGCGCAGCAGACCCTGCGTAACAGCGGCAGCTTGCTGGCTGACGGGGCGATGAGCGTGACGGCAGACGCGCTTGAACAGAATGGCATCCTGTCCGGCGCGACGGCGCTGACGGCGCAGACCGGCACCCTGACCAGCGGTCAGGCGTCCCGTACCACCAGTCAGGGTAATATTCAGATTACCGCGACCCGCAGCGCCAGCCTGAACGGGCAGACGGACGCGGCGGGGGCATTAACCGTCAGTACCGGCGACCTGACCACCGGCCAGGATGCGCATCTGCAGAGCGGGCAGGGGCTCACTCTGCAGGCGCAGAATGCCGCACTGAACGGCACGCAGGCGGCGAAGGGTGCTCTGTCGGTGACGGCGGGCACGATTGCGCACGCCGGGAAATCCACCGGTAACGCGCTGAGTTTTAACGCGACCGGCGACCTGACCAGCGGCGGAGAGCTTACCGCCAGCGCCATCGCGCTCAGCGGACAGAATATCCTCCAGTCCGGCGTCGCAAAAGCGGATCGCATGACCCTGACGGCTCCTGATCGCATCACCAACAGCGGTACGCTGGTTGCCGGTACGCTGGCGCTGGACGCTGCCTCGGTGGAGAACAGCGGACTGCTGCAGGGGACCACCCTGCTCGGCCTGAAGACCGGGTCACTCACAAACCTCGCGGGCGGATCGGTCTACAGCACGCAGGATTTAACGCTGAACGTTCCGGTGCTGTCTAACAGCGGGCTTATCACCACTGACGGCACGCTGCACCTCCGGGGCGACACGCTGACAAACCAGGGTGAAATCAACGGCGTCAGCCTGAGCAGCGACTACCTCAGCCTGACCAACACCGATACCGGACGCCTGCTGGCGGACGGCCGGCTCACCCTGAACGGCACTGCGTTTGCGAACGCGGGCAATATTGCGGCCAGCGACCTGCACATCACGGCGAACAGCCTGCAAAACCAGGGCACCGTCGAGGGGGACTCGGCGCTGACGCTCGGCGTGGCAGACCTCACTAACCGTGGCGCGCTGCGCAGCAGCGGAACACTGACGCTCGGCGGTGAAACGCTGGCCAACAGCGGCGAGCTCAGCGCCACCGCGCTGCTGCTGAACCTGACCCGACAGGCCAGCAACGATGCCGACGGGCGGGTAATTGCCCGGGACGGCCTGACGCTGACTACCGCCAGCCTGACGAACAGCGGGCTGATGGCCGGTACCGACGCGCAGTTTAACAGCGCGTCGGTGACCAACGGCGGCACGCTGCAGGGGACACACTCCCTGACGGCTACGGGGGCACAGCTCACTAACCAGCAGGCGGGTATGCTGCTCTCCGGCGGCGCGCTCGCCCTGCACCACACCACCCTGAACAACGCCGGGCTGCTGCAGGGCAACACCCTGAACCTGGCCACCGGTGAGTGGATGAACACCGGTAACGCGCTGGGGGAAACGGGCGTGACGGCGGCGGTGACCGGCACGCTGACCAACAGCGGTAAGGTGCTCAGCCAGCAGGCGCTGGACGTCCAGGCCGACAGGACCGATAACCGTGGCCAGCTGCTGGCGAAAGTGCTGACCCTGCGGGGCGACCTGCAGAACAGCGGCCTGCTTCAGGGCAGCAGCACGCTGGCCTGGTCCGGGAACACCTTCACGAACCAGCCTCAGGGCCAGGTGACGGGCGGCGAGAGCCTGACGCTGAGCGGACAAACCCTCAGCAACGCGGGCAGCCTTCAGGGGCGCAGCGCGACGCTTGACGCCGGGAGCCTGAATAACCAGGGCAGCGTTCAGACGCTGGACGCCCTGACGCTTTCCGCGACCGGCAGGCTGGATAACACGGGTGCCCTGCTCAGCCAGAATCTGTTCACGCTGACGGCGGCGCAGCTGTTCAACGACGGCCAACTGGCCGGGAAAGCCCTCACTGTGAAGGCTGCGCAGTTGAACAACACCGGGATTCTTCAGGGCAACGACACGCTGGTGCTGACCACCCGCGCGCTGAGCAACGGCGCCACCGGGCAGCTGGTGAGCGGCAGTCCTCTGAACGTATCCCTCGACACGCTCGATAACGCCGGCCTGCTGCTGGTGAAGGGCGGGTTTACCCTGCGGGGCAGCGACCTGACGAACCGGGGCGATATTCAGGCGCAGAGCCTGGATTTGGGTCTGAGCAATGCCCTGACCAACACGGGGAACATCGTTGCCACCGACGATGCCGCGCTTAACGCGACGACACTGACCAGCAGCGGCACGGTGGCGGGCAAAACGCTGACAGCAGGCGGTATTGAGCTGCGCAACAGCGGTCTGATGCAGGGCAGCAACGCGGTTAACGCCACCGCCGACCGCTTTATCAACGAGCTGAACGGTAAATGGCTCTCCGGCGGCGGCTTCACGCTGACGGGCGGACAGCTGACCAACGCCGGTACGCTGCAGGGCGCCACGCTGGGCATGACCGGCACCACCCTCACCAACAGCGGCACGGTGAACGGGCAGACGGGACTCAGCGGCACGCTCAGCGGGGCGTTAACGAATACCGGGCTGCTGCAGAGCGGCGGCACGACCGCCTTCACCGCGGACACCCTGGCGAACCCGGGGCGCATCACGGGCGGTACGCTGTCCCTCACTGCCCGCGATATGAACAACGGCGGGCTGATGCAGGGAACGAACGGCCTGGCGCTCACCGGGACCACGCTGACCACGGGCGCGACCTCGCGCACCCTCTCCGGCGGCATGTTGACGCTGGATGCAGGCCAGTTGACCACGCAGGGCACGCTGCAGGGGAACGACGCGGACATCAGCGCCAGCGACTGGACGCACGGCGGGTCTCTGCTCAGCCAGGGAACGCTGACGGCCACGACCGGCGGCACGCTGACCTCAACCGGCTCGCTGATGAGCCAGGGCCGGGCGGATATCACCGCACAGACGCTGGATAACCGCGGGCAGCTCCTCAGCGAGGGCGATGTGACGCTCGGCGGCAGCACGCTTAAAAACAGCGGTACCGTGCAGGGGAACACCCTCGCGCTGCATCAGAACAGCATTAACAACCAGGGCACCTTAACCGGTCTGCAGAGCCTGACCGTTCAGGGGCAGCAGCGGCTGATGGCGCGCATGGCGATGGCCGCGCCTCAGCAGGAGCTGATCAACGGCGCAGGCGGTAAGCTTCTCACCCAGGGTACTCTGACGATTGCGTCCGGCGCGGTGACCAACGCCGGCAGCTGGCAGGCACAGAACATCCTGCTTAACGCCCGGTCGCTCACCAACAGCGGCGCGGTGCAGAGCGCCGACGCGCTGCAGATGACGCTGGCCGATACGCTCACAGGAACCGCAGGTAGCAGGATCACCGCGCTGGGTGCGGCGACGCTGCAGGCCGCGACGCTGGCGAACCAGGGGCAGTGGGCGGCGAAAAACCTGACGCTGACAGGTGGAACGCTCAGCAACAGCGGCGCCATCAGCGGCGTGAATGGCCTGACCCTCAGCCAGACCGGCGCGGTCAGCCAGCAGTCTGGCGGCACCCTGCTGTCCGGCGGGGCGCTGAACATTACGGCGGCCTCCGTCACCAGCGACGGCAAAGTGCAGGGGGGCACGCTCGGCATCACCACCGGGGCGCTCACCAACAACGGACGTCTGCAGGGCGATAACGGCGCGACGCTGGCCCTCAGCGGGACGCTGACCAACAACAGCGGAGGCGAAATCGTCAGCCGCGATGCGCTGACGCTGACCACGCCCGCGCTGTTTAACTACGGCCTGATCCAGGGCGGCGGCGAGACGCGCGTGACCGCCTCCTCGCAGGCGCGTAACGACGGCAGGCTGCTTTCCGGCGCGCGCCTGACGCTCGGCACGCCGCAGTTCACGGGCACTGGCTGGCTGCAGGCCACCGACCTGATCCTGAATGCGGCAAACGCTACCAACGGCGGCACGTGGGTGGCCGATCGCGCCACCCTGACCGGCACCAATTTCGCCAGCCAGGGCACCACCCAGGCGGGACAGCTGACGGTTAACTACAGCCAGCTGAACAACAGCGGCACGCTGCTCGGCAACACGCAGCTGAATATTGGCGCGGACCAGGTAACCCAGAGCGCGGGCGGCAAGCTGCTGAGCGGCGGCAACCTGTGGCTGCAAAGCCGGGGGCTGGACCTTACCGGCCAGCTGGTGTCCCTGGGGGACTTAACGCTGCAGCTGACGAACGCGTTTACCAGCAGAACCGCTGTGGCGGCAGGCAGAACCCTCACCATCAACAGCGGCGGCGACATCGATAACCGCAGCGTGCTGCAGGGGCAGGCGGTCAACCTGAATGCGGGCGGGCAGCTCAGCAACAACGGACAAATCACCACTGGCGGCGGCGCGAGCACGCTCTCCGGCAGCAGCGTGGCGCTGAACGGCGCGGGCTCGGTGCAGGGCGGAGGTGACATCACCGTGGCCAGCCGGAGCAATATTACCGTGGACGGCTTCACCGGCACGCGCGGCTCGCTGACCCTGAGCGCGCCGGGCGCTATCGTCAACACCGCGCTGCTGTACGCGGCGAATAACCTGGCGCTGTTTGCCGACAGCATCACCAACCAGCGCGGCGACATCATGGCGGGGAACAACCTGTGGATGCAGCGAGATGCGGCGGGAAATGCGAACAGCCAGGTGGTGAACACGTCGGGGAATATTGAGACGCAGGGTGGCGATATTATTATCAATACAGGTAATTTCTCTAACCGTTATGTGTCGTTGCAAGCCATCGGAGGAGAGGTGGTTCAGGCTGAAATGCCATCATGGGTAAAAGGGTTGCAAGGGGTTATTTCTCTGGATGATATGGGACCGAATGAAGTGGGTTATCATTATTCACTCGGTTCACCGCATGGCGATGGGTTTGATCGGGATGTTGTATGGAACGTTAGTGTTTATGAGCGGGCCAGATTTAAAAAAGTTCTCCTTTCTCAAAGCGATGTCGCTGTTACAGTCGAAGGAAGTCAACCAAGGATATCAGCCGGGAAGAATTTCAATATTTCAGCCGGGCAATTGACAAATCAGGCCGGTATTCTTCTTGCCGGTAATGATTTTTCACTCAGTGGCAACACACTGAACAACGAATCGTGGCAATCAGGTAGCAAACAGAATTATCTTGTTTTTGAAACCACGGATCCGGTTTCAGCGAATGATTCTGAGCAGAATAAGAAACCACGACATACCAATTCAATGTCAGAGTACGCGACATTACAGGAGATTCACTATAAATCAACGGGAGAAATACAAACCGAGCAAACAGCCGGTCAACTTTACCGCGCCGTCATCCAGGCGGGCGGTAACGTCACCGCAAACTTCACCAGTAACATCAGCAACACTAATACCACCGCTAATGCAGGTGGCGTCAGCAACGTTATCTCCACACCGTCGCTGAACACCCTCAGCAACCAGAGCGTCGGCAGCGGCGTACAAAAACAGGGGCTGAGCAATACCGGCACCGTGGCGGTGAACTCGCCGCAGTGGAACGATCAGCTCCAGGGTGCGCTGCAGCAGCTTAACGGCGGCGGCGCGCTGGATAACGGCGGCGCGTCCGGCACGCCTCTTAGCAACATTGGCACCAGGCAGAAAGGCAACGCGAACCTCGGCCAGCTGGGCGCACTGGCGAATGCCGGGGTCACCACGGCCGATCTCAGAACCGCCCAGGGCGGCGCCGTCGGGCATTATCAGGGCCAGCGCGTCGATACCAGCGCTTACCCGCTTCCGTCGGGCAACAACGGCTATTTTGTCTTCTCCGACAACCCGAAAAGCCCGTACCTGATCAGCATCAACCCGAAACTGAACGGTCTCGGACAGCTTGATCCCGCCCTGTTTGCCGACCTGAACGCAATGCTCGGGGTCAAACCGTCGTCCACGGCACCGCAGGAGACGCGGCTGGCGTTTACCGACGAGAAGCAGTTCCTCGGCTCGTCTTACATGCTAGGCCGTCTCAACCTGAACCCGGACTACGATTACCGCTTCCTCGGTGATGCGGCGTTTGATACCCGTTATGTCTCCAACGTGGTGCTCAACCAGACCGGTAACCGCTACCTGAATGGCATCGGCTCCGATCTGGATCAGATGCGCTATCTGATGGACAACGCGGCGGCGGCGCAGCAGTCGCTGGGCCTGCAGTTTGGCGTCTCGCTGACCGCCGATCAGATTGCCGCGCTCGACCACAGCTTGCTGTGGTGGGAGAAAGCCACCGTCAACGGTGAAACCGTGATGGTGCCGAAACTCTACCTGTCGCCGAAGGACGTCACCGTCAATAACGGCAGCGTAATCGCGGGCAACAACGTCACCCTGAAGGGCGGCGACATCACCAACAGCGGCAGCTCGCTGCTGGCGAAAAACAGCCTGACGCTCGACAGTCAGAACAGCATCAGCAACCTCAACAACGGCCTGATGAAAGCGGGCGGCGACCTGAACCTGAGCGCTATCGGCGATATCAATAACATTAGCTCCACCATCAGCGGCAAAACGGTCGCGCTGGAGAGCCTGGACGGCAGCATCAACAACCTGACCCAGGTTGAGCAGATTGATATCAACGCCGGAGGGAAGTACGGCAAGATCGGCCTGAAAGACACCCTGCTGGGCAACACGGCGTCTATTACCGCGCAGGATGGCCTGTCGCTTGAGGCGGGGAAAAACATCACCGTTACCGGGGCGAACCTGGCCTCCGGCGGCGATATGCTGCTGAACGCGTGGGGCGATATTGCCGTCAACGCGAATCAGGTCAACGACGCATTCAGCTCCAGCCGGGCGAAAACCAGCCGTTCGTCCGTCACGTATCAGGGCAGTAACGTCACCGCGGGCGGCAACCTGCTGGTGAACGCCGGGCACAACCTTGACGTGACCGCCAGCGACCTGAAGGCGGGCGGCAGCGCGGGGCTGAGCGCAGGCAACGATCTCAATCTGAACGCGGCACAGACCAGCGAAAGCAGCCGTAAAGGGAAAAGCGAGTCCCACAGCACCGGGCTCGACCGCACCACGATTTCCGCAGGCGATAACCTGGTGCTGAAGGCCGGGCAGGATATCAACGCTCAGGCCGCCGCGCTGGCAGCGGAGAAAAGCGTCGGGCTGCAGGCGGGTCGCGACGTGAATCTGGCGGCGGAAGAGACCACACAGGGCGATAGCTATAAGTCAGGCAAGAAAACCGTCATCAACGAATCGGTACGCCAGCAGGGAACCGAGATCGCCAGCGGGGCGAATACCCAGATCCTCGCCGGGCGCGATGTCACCACCGAAGCCGCGCAGGTGACGGCGAAGGGCGATATCGGCGTGGCGGCGGGCCGCGACGCCACTCTCAATACCGCAACCGAAAGCGATTATCACTACAAAGAGCAGACCAAAACCAAAAAAGGGTTCCTGAGCAAGAAAACCACCCACACCATCGAGGAGAACAGCGCGACGCGTGAATCCGGCTCATTGCTGAGCGGCGATAACGTGCAGGTGGTGGCGGGCAATAACCTGCTGGTGAACGGATCCGCCGTGGCGGGCGATGGTGACGTGAAGCTTAAGGCGGGCAACAACGTCGATATCGTGGCAGCGACGAACAGCGATACCTCCTGGCGCTTTAAGGAAGAGAAAAAATCCGGCCTGATGGGCTCGGGCGGGATTGGTTTCACCATCGGCAGCAGCAAAAGTACCCAGGATCTCCGTGAGAAGGGTACCACCCAGAGCCAGAGTTTCAGTACGGTGGGCTCGACGGGGGGTAACGTCGCGATTTCTGCCGGAAACCAGGCCCACATCGGCGGGGCGGATCTTATCGCCGGGAAGGATTTAAGCCTCAGTGGCGACAGCGTCATCATCGAACCGGGGCACGACAAGCGCACCCGGGATGAAACCTTCGAGCAGAAGAAAAGCGGGCTCACCGTGGCGCTCTCCGGCACCGTCGGTAGCGCTATTAACAATGCCGTGAGCGCGGCACAGGAGACCAAAGAGCAAAGTGATGGCCGCCTGAAAGCCCTTCAGGCCACCAAAACGGTGCTGTCCGGCGTGCAGGCCGGGCAGGCAGTGGATATGGCGGCAACCACCGGCGACCCGAACGCAATGGGTGTGAGCCTCTCGCTGACGACCCAGAAGTCGAAATCACAGCAGCATGCTGAGAGTGATGCCGTGGCAGGCAGCACGCTGAACGCAGGCAGCAATCTCTCCATCACCGCGAACGGCAAAAACAAAGGTACAAATAGCGGCGACATCGTGATTGCGGGCAGCCAGCTGAAAGCCGGGGGCGATACCACGCTGGATGCACAGAACGACATTCTGCTGTCCGGCGCGGCGAATACCCAAAAAACCAGCGGCAAGAACAGCAGCAGCGGTGGCGGCATTGGCGTGAGCATCGGTGCCGGCGGCAACGGTGCGGGTATCAGCGTGTTTGCCAACGTTAACGCCGCGCACGGCAAGGATAAAGGCAACGGTACAGACTGGACCGAAACCACAATCGACAGCGGCAAAAACGTCACCCTAAAAAGCGGGCACGACACCGTGCTTGCTGGCGCTCAGGTTAACGGCAATAAAATCATGGCAGATGTTGGTCACGACCTGCTGATGCGCAGCCAGCAGAACAACAGCGACTACGACAGCAAGCAGACCAGCGTTGCAGCGGGTGGCAGCTTCACCTTCGGCACTATGTCCGGTTCAGGCTATATCAACGCCAGCCAGGACAAGATGAAGAGCCGCTTTGATTCGGTGGCCGAACAAACCGGGCTGTATGCCGGGGACGGCGGCTTCGACATCACCGTGGGGCATCACACCCAGCTTGATGGCGCGGTTATCGCATCTACCGCCACGCCGGACAAAAACAGCCTCGATACCGGGACGCTGGGTTTCAGCGATATCCACAACGAAGCGGACTTTAAAACCTCGCACTCCGGTATCAGCCTGAGCGGCGGCGGCAGCTTCGGGGATAAATTCCAGGGCAACCTGCCGGGAGGCATGATCTCCGCTGCGGGTAATAAAGGCCATAAGGAAGGCACCACGCAGGCCGCCTTAGCAGAAGGCTCCCTCACCATCCGCGACAAGGCAAACCAGAAGCAGGACGTAGCCGATCTGAGTCGCGACACCGAACATGCCAACGACAGCATCAGCCCGATCTTCGACAAGGAGAAAGAGCAGAATCGCCTGAACGCAGTTGGGATGATCAGCGAAATTGGCAGCCAGGTAGCGGATATTGCCAGGACGCAGGGTGACCTGAACGGGCTGAAGGCGGCCCAGAAAGAAACCGGCGCAACACTCCCCGCAAACGCGACAGAGAAACAGCGCCAGGATTATCTGGCGAAACTGCGAGATACCCAGGCATACAAAGAAGTGATGGTGACGTACGGAACCGGCAGCGCCATGCAGCGCGGCATCCAGGCGGCTACAGCAGCACTGCAGGGACTGGCGGGCGGCAATATCGGAGGGGCGCTGGCGGGCGCATCGGTACCGGAGCTGGCGAATATCATCGGCCATCATGCAGGCATTGATGACGATACGGCGGCAAAAGCGATTGCCCATGCCATCCTCGGCGGCGTAACCGCAGCCCTTCAGGGCAACAGTGCCGCAGCGGGTGCTGTGGGGGCCGCATCCGGCGAACTGATTGCGACAGCGATTGCCAAACAGTTTTATCCGGACACAGACCCGTCGAAGTTAACGGAAAAACAGAAGCAAACCGTGAGTACGTTGGCCTCTATTTCAGCGGGAATAGCTGGTGGGATTGCCGGGGGAAATACGGCTGGTGCTGCGGTTGGGGCCAGTGCAGGGAAGAATAGTGTTGAGAATAACTTTTTGAGCTGGAATGAGGCACAGGCTTTCGATAAAGAAATGACTGCCTGTCGTAAATCCGGAGGGGAGTGTGGCGGCATTCAGAATAAATATGCAGTAATTAGTGCTAATAATAGACTAAAATTGCATATTGATGTAGCAGCGGACCCTCTGACGGCTCTGTCCGGTGAAGATAAGTGGAATATTGAAGGTGGACTCAGTGCGGCGAGTCGACCTGGCTGGCTGTATGGTTCGTTGGAAAACCAGGATGTTAAGAATTATGTTATTGAAGGCAATAGCTATGACTTGGCTTATCTGAACAGCAATACTTCTGATGGTGTCCGCGCACTGGCGTTTTTTGGTGAGCCTGAAAATTTCTGGGGCTCGGTTGCCGGAGCAGGTTCGCTGTTAACATCATCAGCAACATGGGCTGAAAAATTAGTCAGTGCCGGTCTGAGCTATGGCGCTAACGGGGCAGTGCAGATTGCAACGGGCAATACGGGAGATAAGTTTGATTACCTGAGTTTTGCTCTATCGGGATTGACCGGAGCAGGAACGGCAGGTAAGGGGTATTACGCTAACCAGTTGCTTGGCGCGGGCAGTGCATACATGAGCAGCCAGATTGAAGGTCAGGACAGCACGTCTTCAGTGATCGGGAGTATGGCAGGTACAGGTGTTGGTTATGGTATAGGTGCCGCAGTCACCAATAAACTTGAATCCCAGTACATAAAAAATCAGTTGGGTATGGATGCTAGCAAGTATTCACTGCAGTATTCGGAAAAATATGTCGGGTATGGTATATATCAGGGCGGCCAAATGAGCTCTCTTCCCGGTATTTTAGGGGGGAGTCTTGGTGCGTTTTCATCGGAAGGATTTAGTTCTATTACTCAAGATAAAGTAAAAGGAAGTGAGAAATGAAACGCCTCCTGGTTTTGTTTTTTGTTTGGGTGTTTTTTATGATGTTCATATGCTCATTTATTTTAATTTTTGGGATTTGGATGCTGTCATCTGATTTATTTACAACAGATTATGTTGTAAAATATATAAAAATTGGTTTCATTGGTGGGGTTTTGATTGGTTGTGGTAGTTGGCCATTGTTATACAAAGAAATTCGCCACTATAATCACTTAAAATTCCGAAAATAATGCGTGTGTTGTTGTCGAAATTAAGTATCGTAGTGAAATGATGTATATGGATAATGATCATTTTAGGAAATGATTTGGACTGGTTTTTATCCAGTAAAGATGGTTTTAGCTCACGAAAATGTCTTTATCAAAAATGATGGCCTGGCCCCCACGAGAGAGTAGATTAATCTCCGGCGGTCCGGCCTCACCAGTCCCTTTATATGGTTAAGCAGGGCCGGGTATCTGGGGTTCTTTATTGGCATGCTTCACTGAAGCGAGATGCGAAAAAACAGCCTCCGTACCCATTGAGACTACCCCAGCCTCTCCACCCGCGTCTCTCCCTCCACCATCGACAGCTGATACAGCGAAAATGATCGCTGCTTCTCAATCAACGTCGCCAGCTCCGGCGAGTGGCTGGTGAGCCAGATCTGCGAGTAGCGGCTGGCCTCGGCGATTAAGCTCGCCAGGGCAGGCAGCATCTGCGGGTGCAGGCTGTTTTCCGGTTCGTTCAACGCGATAAACGCCGGTGGGCGCGGGCTTAACAGCGCTACCGCCAGGCACAGGAAGCGCAGGGTACCGTCGGAAAACTCCGCTGGCTCCAGCGGTCTGCTCAGCCCCTCGCGCTGCATCATCATCCGGAAACGTCCGCCGGTGTTGTCGCTATAAAACACGCAGCCGGGGAAGGCCTGGTCAAGGATGCGCATCAGCAGCAGCTCGTCGCCAATCTCGACAATGGTCTGAAACGCCGCCGCCAGGTTAGCGCCGTCGCTGGCCAGCACCGGGGAGCGGAAACCGACCTGCGGGGCCCGCATCGCCGAGCCGATTGATACAGAAAACTCATGATAAAAGCGCCAGTTACGCAGGGACTCGCGCATCTGCGACACTTCCGGGTAAAGGTGTGGTTCGCCGAGCTGTCCGAATACCGATTCGTTCTCGTACAGCGTGCCGCTGTGGGTCACCTTCTCGTGATGCACGTTGTTCAGAAACACCGCCTGGTTCTTACGCTTCATCAGCTGTGACGAAGGTCGACGGTGCTGGCCGCTCAGCCAGATGGACTCCTCTTTGATCACCGGGTCGAGCTGAAACTGCGAGGGATAGGGCAGCTTCTCCACAAACCCGACCTGCAGCTCGTATTCGTAGGCCTCTGTTTCTACCGCGAGGTTCATCCGCCGCAGCTGGTCGCTACGGGTTTTACCTGCCCAGAACACCTTCAGAATGCCGCCCTCGTTCGCCAGCGCCTGGGAAAACTGCCCCTGCGCGGCGCTGTGCATCAGGTGTATCGCCTTGTAGATATTCGATTTTCCGGTCCCGTTCGGCCCGAAGACGATATTGAGCTGCTCCAGCTCCAGCGACATCTCGCGGATGGAGCGGTAATTTTGAATGTGCAGGGTATTGATCACAGGCAGGCCCCTTTCGCAGAATAAGCCTGTATATAATCACAGTCTTTGAGATGAAATGCAAAAAAGAGACGACAGTGAGGATGTCGTCTAAACGGGGTACTGCTTTGGGCCTCTACGGGTCAATGGGGCCTTCGCATTTTTATGATCACTTGACTGCCAGACGCAGACCCAAATCATCAGGATAGGGATCAAAGTAGTTTTGCGTCATCAGATACCGGTCGGGGTATTCGGCCAGGTAGTGCTTCAGCAGCGTGATCGGGGCGAGGATAGGCAACTGTCCGTTGCGATAATGCAGGATCACGTCGCGCAGCTCGCCGCGCTGGCGGGTGTTCAGCTGGTTACGAAAATAGCCCTGAATATGCATCAGCACGTTGGTGTGATTCTTACGCGAAGCGGGTTTTTTCAGGATGGTCATCAGCTTTTCCCGGTACGCCACGAAGAAGGCGTCCAGGTCTTCCCACTCGTGCAGCGAGGCAACGAACGGGCCGATTTCACGGTAACCCGCCTGATGGTGCGCCAGCAGCTGGAGTTTGTAACGGCTGTGGAAGTCCAGCAGCGCGCGGCGCGTGAGGCCATTTTTACGCAGCGTGTTCAGTTCGTGCAGGGCAAAAACACGTTCGACAAAGTTTTCCCGCAGCACCGGATCGTGCAAGCGTCCATCCTCTTCCACGGGCAGCCACGGCCAGGTTTCAAGGAGGGCGGCGGTGAACAGCCCGACCCCCTCCTTGCGGCCCCGGTTGCCGTTTTCATCATACAGACGCACGCGTTCCATGCCGCAGCTTGGGGATTTAGCGCAGACGATAAAACCAGCGAGATCGCCGATTTTCGGCAAAAAATCTGCCGTAAAGTCCGCCATTTTCTGCGTAACGTCTTCGTGAGGCGCATGGCTAAAACGTATCTGCGTTTCACCGTGTTCCGTCATGATCAGACGCAGCGCCGGGCGAGGGGTCGGCAGGCCGATGGCCATTTCCGGGCAGACGGGCCTGAAATTCACCCACTGGGCCAGCTCATCCATGACGAAGCCCATACGCTTGTGTCCGCCGTCAAAGCGAACGGCGGATCCGGTCAAACATCCGCTAATACCTAGCACTGGTTTCGTCGTCATGGTGTCGTCCTCCCGTTCATATAATTAAAACTTACACAACATGACTAATTTGTCCAAGTATTAGCGGAACTATTTTTTTTATTCCTTTAGAATCAATGCGTCTTAGCTGCCCTTATAGGTCGAGTAACCGTACTGGCTCAGCAGAAGCGGGATATGCAGTTTCTCGTTGGTGCGTGTCACGGTAAACAGCACCGGGATCTCCGGGAAGAAGGAGTCGAGCTTTTTGCCGTGGAAGTACTCTGCGGTTTTGAAGGTCACTTTATACACGCCAGGCTGCATGTCCTGGTCCTGCGGATAGAGCGATTTGATGCGTCCATCCTGGTCAGTTTTACCGCTGGCGATCGGGGTCCATTTGTCCTGCTGCTGCTTTTCCAGCGTGACGGTGACGCCCGGTGGAGGCGTGCCGGTTTGCTGGTCGAGGATGTGTACGCTCAGGGTGCCAGCAGGAGCGGCGCTAAAGGCGGCAGGGGTAAAGGCCATCGCGGCCAGCATCAGCAGAGGGGCAGTTTTTTTCATGGTGTTTTCCTGTGGAGTTATTTGTGACAGGAAAACGTTAGCATCTGCGGCGCGGGAAAATATTCAACTTTTCGTGAAGATTCCCGCAGGAGAAAATGATCAGAGGATAATCACTTCAAGCGATACCTGCTGCTGCCACTGCTCCACCTGCTTTTTCCGCGCGGCGGTGAGCTTGCCGCTGGTAACCAGAAGCCATTTGCGCTCCGGGAAAATTTCCGGGGCCAGCGCGGCCGGAGGCGAGGGCAGAATGTCGATTCGGTGTCCCTGTCCGGTGCGCGTTAAGGCTTCGAGCCAGATCTCGCAGGCGTCGTTCAGGTGCCAGCCGCTGAGCAGAATATTATCGCCCGGCGCTTTTTTATCACCCTCGAGACAAAACGAGGTGTAGGCGATGATGATGCCGTCGAGGATTGCGCGCAGGGTCATGGCGGCGGCCACGTTGGCGGATACCTGGCTGCGCAGCGGGCGCAGCACGTTCGCGACCAGCTCGGGTCTTGGGTACTCGCGTCCGGCGTCGTAAATCATCTGGCGCAGGGACTCCACTTTGCCGTCCTGCAGGCGTTGCAGCATGTTCTGCTGCAGGGTTTGCCAGTTGTTAGTCCGGCCCGGCGTCGGGCGTTCCAGCAGCGGCTTGACCTGGCCGATCGGGACGCCTTTTTTTACCCAGTCGAGGATTTTGAGCGCCTGCTGGACGTCCTCATCGCTGTACTGGCGATGGCCGCCTTCCGTGCGCTGTGGCTTGAGTAAACCATAGCGACGCTGCCACGCCCGCAGGGTGGTGGCGGTGATGCCGCTGAGTCTGGCGAATTCGCCGATGGAGTAAGCCATGTCAGTGTCCAGAGTGGAGGAATACTCTCAATATACTACGAATTTTCCCGAACGGGATGAAGCGCCGAAACGGTGCACTACACTTAACATCCAACCGTGCAAATGAAAGGAATTCTCATGAAGCTATGGCCTGTTGTGACCGGTGTTGCGATTGCTTTGACGCTGGTCGCCTGTAAATCCCCCACGCCGCCGAAAGGCGTGCAGCCTATTACCCACTTTGACGCCAGCCGCTATCTCGGCAAATGGTACGAAGTCGCCCGTCTGGAAAACCGCTTCGAACGCGGGCTGGAGCAGGTGACGGCGACCTACGGCAAGCGCAGCGACGGCGGTATCAGCGTGCTTAACCGGGGCTACGATCCGGTGAAGAATAAGTGGAACGAGAGCGAGGGGAAAGCGTACTTTACCGGCGAACCGACCACGGCCGCGCTGAAGGTCTCCTTCTTCGGCCCGTTCTACGGCGGCTATAACGTGATCAGACTGGACGATAAGTACCAGTATGCGCTGGTCAGCGGCCCGAACCGCGATTACCTGTGGATCCTGTCGCGCACGCCGACCATCCCGGATGCGGTGAAGCAGGACTACCTGAATACTGCGCGCAGCCTGGGCTTCCGGGTTGATCAGCTGGTGTGGGTGAAGCAATAAAAATCGTGCTTTCTTCCTGGGGCATTACTGGCTCGCCTGGATAGACTTCCGTTAAAAGCCTAACGGGGAGAAGACGACATGAACTGGCAGCCTTTTCGCGGCGATGCGCCGGAAAATATGACGATTTTCAGCGCGTCATTTCCCGACGTCAGCGACCAGTGGCCGATGAAAGACGATGCTGCCCGGGAGATCGCCTCCCTTGACCGCGCCCTGAAAGCCGAGCCAGCGCTCCGTCCGCCGCGGGTGGAATACGACGAGGGCGGGCAGGCCGTGCTTGTCCCCCAGAACCGCTATTCCGAACAGGCCTTCCGTAACCGCCCGGCCCTCACCGCGTGGCGCACCCGGCTGGTCCCCTCCGCGCTGGCGCTGTTTGTGGTGCAAAACCCGCTGGAAGACCGCCTGCCCGACGGAACAAAAATGGACAGCGACAGCCGCCAGTGGTTTATCCACGCAAATGATGCCATCGGCGTGCGTTCCCGCGCCCGGGTGCTGGCCGCGCTGGTGGATAAGTACATTCACAATGAGAGCGAGAACAACTGGGTCAGCCTGGCGAGCGGCGCCGCCATCCCGGTGCTGGAGGCGCTGCGTGAAGCAAAGCTTGATGGCCAGCAGGTCTATCTCACGCTGGTGGACAAAGACCCCGTAGCGCTGAGCTGGGCGGAAACCATGGCGGCGCAGGAAGGCATTGTGGTGGGCGAACAGCTTACGCTGCTCAGGCGCAACCTGCTCCATACGCTGGTGCGTAACGAGGACCTGCTGCTGGAGCTGGGCGAGCATCAGGCCGAACTGGTCGACGCGCTGGGGATCTTCGAATACTTCAGCGATACCGATGCGGTGATTTTCCTTCAGCGCGCGCTACGTCTGGTCAAGCCCGGCGGGGCGGTGATTGTGTCGAACATGCTGACCAGCAGCCCGCACATTGACTTTGTGCTGCGCGGTATTGGCTGGGAGGATATACACCCGAGGACGCTGCAGCAGCTGCAGGACATCCACCTCGCGGCGGGCGTGCCGGTGGAAAACGTCACCGTGGTCGTGCCGAAGGACGGGGTGTACGCGGTGATGGAGATCAGGGTATGGGATGAAAAACCGCACGGTCAGTTCCCTCTCCCTGAGGGAGAGGGCTAGGGTGAGGGGGAACAGAGCGCAAGGAGTGACTTGAATTAACGTCCTAAACCGCACATGATCCCCCCATGAAAATAGAAACCGCACTCCCCACACACTTCGAACGTCTGGTCGCGATCTGGGAATCCTCCGTCCGAGCCACCCACCACTTTTTACAGGAAAGCGATATCGCGGCGCTGCGCCCGTTATTGCTTAACGCGTATTTGCCTAACCTCACCGTCGTGATGGCCCAGGATGACGCAGGCGTTATTCACGGCTTTTTAGGCGTGGATGAAAACCGCATTGAAATGTTGTTTGTTGACGATGCGAGCCGGGGGAAAGGCGTCGGGAAATTGCTGCTGCAACACGCCATCGCAGCGTTCGGTGCGAACGAAGTGGATGTGAATGAGCAGAACCCGCAGGGCGTCGCGTTTTATCGCCATATGGGGTTTAAGCAGGTCGGCCGCTCGGAACTGGACGGGCAGGGGAATCCGTTTCCGTTGCTGCATATGCGGTTGGCTAAGTGAATATTCACTTAACGCAGGAATCACGCTTGTTAGATATGAAATGCAACGCGTTTTCCTGTGGGAAGTTCAACGTCGATACAGAGTTTCCCACCCATTGCCTCGATGTAACGCTTAAGCGTGGCAATTTTTAGTTCATTTCCACGTTGCTCTATCTGAGTTACTGCGGGCTGGCTCACCCCCATCAGGTCAGCAACTTTTTTTTGCGAAAGCCTGAGCTCTTCGCGTAAAAGTTGCAGACCCGTTTCGAGGATCATTTCCTCTGCCATCTCTTTAATACGTTGTTGGCTTTCCGGTGAACGTGACGCAATCACTTCATTTAAGGTTTTCACTTGGCTGCCTCTTGGCTTGTCAGATGAAGGGAAAATTCGGCATCTGCGATGCGAATCATTTTTTCATAAAAGGTTTTGTCGTTACTCTTATCGCCCGCGCAAAGCACAATGGCCTGACGTACAGGATCAAATGCGAAGAAAGCACGAACAGGACGACCAGCGTATTGAATACGTAATTCTTTCATATGCTTATACCGTGAGCCTTTAACCGTATCTGCATAGGGACGAGGAAGACGTGGCCCATAGTGTTGCAGATTTAGCAGGTCTGCCAGTACCTTATCCTGTAATCCTTCTTCTTGTTCAAACAACCACTGCTCGAATACCTTTCCGAACCGAACCGTCCACATGCTTTCGTCCATGATAAGCTGTAGCTTATAAAAAGAATATAAGCTGTAGTTAATAAATGCAATGGCAGTCATCGACAGCCAGGCTGTTAGTGGCAGGAGTATGACAAAGAGGGGATTTCAAACGGATCGTGCAATTAAGAAATTGCGAGGCGCTTTCCAGCGTTTTTTCATTCATGCTGGAGAGTGAGGCTGGCGTTCGTTCGTGACGAACCTTTTGATCTGGTATTACTGGGACGTTTGAGGGTTCCTGGTGGAACTGGGCGCCTCAGAAGAGAGGTACCCGTTATGGTTAACTATCCTTTCTGGAAACCTGATGTTTCCCTTCAGGCGAACTATCCGGGATTTCCGGATAGTAGCATGTTAATCATTTTCTCGTGACGGATAATGGATGACATCATTATCAGTAATGCCGCCTCCATATTCTCAACGTTAAGCTCGGTGGTTTGTACTCACGTTTGCGAACCGCTTTCCAGGACGCGGAGTTTGAATCGCCGCAAGCGCGTCCTCTATCTCAATGAGCTTTGCCTTCGTCCGTTTATAATCGTCCTGCAAACGCTGCTCCTGCTCGTTATACGCCACCAAAACGATGCACCCTTTCATGATTTTTACCGTGACCTGCTGTCCGGTATCAAAACCTGCAGCGTGCAGCCACTTGCCGGAAAGGATGATATTCGGCGTGGATTTGTCGAAAACATTCGGGCGGTATCCCAGAATTAACGAACGCTCGGTTCCGGATTGGTCGGGGTCTGGGGCTGAATGTGAATCAGCCATAATCAACTTCTTGATAGTTAGTGAGGTTTGACGCTCCGGTTGTGTTCCCGCACATCGAGGCGTTGCTAATACAGGAGGTTTAGGTGACCTTATGTCAATTATATCGCGCGAAAAAAAACAAAAGGCGGCGGGCAGTCTCCGCAGTTTAAGATGCGTATTGATCCGCATTGAAGGAGCAGTTGGATGCTGTGGCGGCTGAGGAAGGGGGGGCTCGCCAGTTGGTTGAAAGAACTGGCGAGGGAGGCGTTACGAGCTAAACGTATTTCACCAAAAGCATGAACATATCAGTGTGATTCTTTATTGAAATCATTTGTATTTTTAGAAACGACCTCATCATCCGGATTGGCCTTATTCAGGGGGGCATTAGTAATAAACATCGGTAAGGCCGTATCGCCAGAGAAAACTTTTTCTAAACCCTTTAAGATATTTGCTTGTGTTGTTTCTAAATCGCCATGAGCAATTGGCCTATAACAGTCTCTTTGTAATTGTACTTTATCAAAATCATAATTCATTGCTTGAGAAAGAGCGTAGAGTAAGTCAGTAAAGAGATCATCGGATTTAGATATCCAAATGTTAATATCAGGGTAGTCTTGTATTTTATTTAGATGGCTGTTATAACTTTTCCAGGCGTGAGTAACAGTTTGTTCTTTCTTGGTTTGATATCTTATTTTTATTATTGGGATTTTTCTTCCATAAAATTCTATATCGATCATATTCAATGCTTGTACATGTTCTCTATGCAATCTTTGAGCTCTGGTGGACATTAGCGTTCTAAAAATAGATAAGCGGCTTTGTTTTCTTTCTCTAAATTGCTCTAATGTTTTTTGTATTTGAACAGCAAGAATAGGACCTATTATAACTGCTGCTGTCATAATTATATCTTTTGATTCCATGCCAAATAATATGTTCATATAACACTTCCCGAGTGATAGTTATAGAAATATTATATGCTTTAAGAATGGATAGTTTAAAATTTAATTATAAGAATTTTTGGCGGAAGATCACAGGAGTCGAACCTGCCCGGGAACGCTGGCGTCCCCAACTGGATTTGAAGTCCAGCCACCTCACCGGAGATGACGATCTTCCGCGCCTGCATTGCTACATGGAGGCGGGGCGCATTATAGCTACTTTCAGGCATTTACCACATACCCCACACCACTTTTTTCACCTCTCTTTTGACCTGTACCCCCCTGTTTCAGTTAATTCCTAATAAAATCCTCATGTTAGCCCTTCGTGCTCTCCAATATTTACCGCGATCACAAAAAACAAGAAACGTAATCTGCTAACCAGAAAACGCAATACCCGCTCAAGAAACAATGGTTTAAAAACACTGTAACCGGTCTCAGCGCCCCCTATAGCGTGAAGGATAAAAAAAGATGAGCGAAGTATTGTCAGTAAAAGAGAAGATTGGCTACGGCATGGGAGACGCCGCCAGCCACATCATTTTTGATAACGTCATGTTGTACATGATGTTTTTCTATACCGATATTTTCGGCATTCCCGCTGGATTTGTCGGCACCATGTTCCTGCTGGCGCGTGCGCTGGATGCGATCTCCGACCCGTGCATGGGGCTGATTGCCGACCGCACCCGCAGCCGCTGGGGCAAGTTCCGACCGTGGATTTTGTTCGGCGCGATCCCGTTCGGCATCGTCTGCGTGCTGGCCTACACCACGCCGGACCTTAGCCTCAACGGTAAAATGGTTTATGCCGCCGTGACCTACACGCTGCTGACCCTGCTCTATACCGTGGTCAATATTCCTTACTGCGCGCTGGGCGGCGTGATCACCAGTGACCCGACGCAGCGTATCTCCCTTCAGTCCTGGCGCTTTGTGCTGGCGACCGCGGGCGGCATGCTCTCCACGGTGCTGATGATGCCGCTGGTGAAGCTGATTGGCGGCGATGATAAGGCGTTCGGCTTCCAGGGCGGCATCGCCGTGCTGTCGGTGGTCGCGTTCCTGATGCTGGCGTTCTGCTTCTTCACCACCAAAGAGCGCATCCAGGTACCGCCGAGCACCACCTCCATGCGCGAAGACCTGCGCGATATCTGGCAAAACGACCAGTGGCGCATCGTGGGCGTGCTGACCATCCTCAACATCCTTGCCGTCTGCGTGCGCGGCGGCGCGATGATGTACTACTGCACCTGGATCATGGGCTCGCCGGAAGTGTTCGTCACGTTCCTCACCACCTACTGCGTCGGCAACCTGATTGGCTCCGCGCTGGCGAAACCGCTCACCGACTGGAAGTGCAAGGTCAGCATCTTCTGGTGGACTAACGCCGCGCTGGCGGTGGTCAGCGTGGCGATGTTCTTCGTGCCGATGCATGCCACCGTGGTGATGTTCGCCTTTATCTTCGTCATTGGCGTGTTGCACCAGCTGGTGACGCCGATCCAGTGGGTAATGATGTCCGATACCGTCGACTACGGTGAATGGACCAACGGCAAGCGCCTGACCGGCATCAGCTTTGCAGGCACGCTGTTCGTGCTGAAGCTGGGTCTGGCGCTGGGTGGGGCGATGATCGGCTGGATGCTGGCAGGCGGCGGCTACGACGCGGCGGCCAAAACCCAGAACAGCGCGACCATCAGCATCATTATCGGCCTGTTTACCCTGGCCCCGGCGGTCTGCTATGTGCTGAGCGCCATCATCGCCAAACGCTACTACACGCTGAAAACCCCCTTCCTGACCAAAATCCTGGGCGAGCTGGCACAGGGCGCGCGCCGCAATCAGCAGGAATTTGAAACCCTGCCGGTCAGCAAAGAATTGCAGAACTAAGAGGATGAAAGCATGAAAATCAGTGATGGAAACTGGCTTATTCAACCGGGCCTGAATGTGACCTATCCGGTTCAGGTGTTCGACGTGGAGCAGCAGGGTAATGACCTGGTGGTGTATGTGGCGCCGCGCGACGTGCGCGAACGCACCTGGCAACTCGACACGTTGATGTTCACGGTGCGCCTGTTTGCTCCACAGGAAGGGATTGTCGGGGTGCGCATCGAGCACTTCCAGGGCGCCCTGAACAACGGTCCACATTATCCGCTGAACGTCCTGAAAGACGTGAAGGTTGAGATCGAAAACAACGCCGAATTTGCCGAGCTGAAAAGTGGCAGCGTCAGCGTTCGCGCCACCAAAGGCGAATTCTGGGCGCTGGATTTCCTGCGCAACGGCCAGCGTATTACCGGCAGCCAGCTGAAAAATAACGGCTACGTGCAGGACAGCAATACCCACCGCAATTACGTTTTTGAGCGTCTGGATCTGGGCGTGGGGGAAACGGTCTATGGTCTGGGCGAGCGCTTCACCGCGCTGGTGCGCAACGGCCAGACGGTCGAGACCTGGAACCGCGACGGCGGCACCAGCACCGAGCAGTCCTATAAAAATATCCCGTTCTACCTGACCAACCGCGGCTACGGCGTGCTGGTGAATCACCCGGAAAATGTCTCGTTCGAAGTGGGATCTGAGAAGGTCTCTAAGGTGCAGTTCAGCGTTGAAGGCGAATATCTTGAGTACTTCGTGATCGACGGCCCGACGCCAAAAGAGGTGCTGAACCGCTATACGCAGTTCACCGGGCGTCCGGCGCTGCCGCCTGCCTGGTCGTTCGGCCTGTGGCTCACCACCTCGTTCACCACCAATTACGACGAAGCGACGGTGAACAGCTTTATCGACGGTATGGCCGAGCGCGACCTGCCGCTGCACGTCTTTCACTTCGACTGCTTCTGGATGAAGGCCTTCCAGTGGTGTGACTTCGAGTGGGATCCGGTGACCTTCCCGGACCCTGAAGGAATGATCCGCCGCCTGAAGGAGAAAGGGCTGAAGGTTTGCGTGTGGATTAACCCGTACATTGGACAGAAATCGCCGATCTTCCGTGAGCTGAAAGATAAAGGCTACCTGCTCAAGCGCCCTGACGGCTCCCTGTGGCAGTGGGACAAATGGCAGCCGGGGCTGGCGATTTACGACTTCACCAACCCGGACGCGTGCCGGTGGTATGCCGACAAGTTGAAAGGCCTGGTGGATATCGGCGTCGACTGCTTCAAAACCGACTTCGGCGAGCGTATTCCGACGGACGTGCAGTGGTTCGACGGGTCCGATCCGCAGAAGATGCACAACCATTACGCCTACATCTATAACGAGCTGGTGTGGAACGTGCTGAAAGAGACGGTGGGGGAAGAAGAGGCGGTGCTGTTTGCCCGCTCCGCGTCCGTGGGTGCGCAGCAGTTCCCGGTGCACTGGGGTGGTGACTGCTACGCCAACTACGAATCAATGGCGGAAAGCCTGCGCGGCGGGCTGTCGATTGGCCTGTCCGGCTTCGGTTTCTGGAGCCACGACATCGGCGGCTTCGAAAACACCGCCCCGGCGCACGTCTACAAGCGCTGGTGCGCGTTCGGGCTGTTCTCCAGCCACAGCCGCCTGCACGGCAGCAAATCCTACCGCGTGCCGTGGGCGTACGATGACGAGTCCTGCGACGTGGTGCGCCACTTCACGCAGCTGAAGTGCCAGCTGATGCCGTATCTGTACCGTCAGGCGACGCTGGGCCGCGAGTTCGGCACGCCGATGCTGCGGGCGATGATGCTGGAGTTCCCGGACGATCCGGCGTGCGATTACCTCGACCGTCAGTACATGCTGGGGGATTCGTTAATGGTGGCGCCGGTGTTCTCCGAGGCGGGCGACGTGCAGTTCTACCTGCCGGAAGGGCGCTGGACGCACCTGTGGCACAACGACGAAATCCAGGGCAGCCGCTGGCATAAGCAGCAGCACGATTTCATGAGCCTGCCGGTCTACGTGCGCGACAACACGCTGCTGGCGCTGGGCAATAATAACCAGAAGCCCGACTACGCGTGGCACGAGGGGACGGCCTTCCAGCTGTTTAACCTGGACGATGGCGCAACGGCGGTGAGCGAAGTGCCTTCGGCGGACGGCGCGGTGGCGTTTATGCTGAAGGCATCGCGTCAGGGCGACATCGTGACCTTTACCGGCGCGGGAGACGCGCAAAACTGGTCGGTGTGTTTGCGCAACGTGCAGACGGTGAGCGGCGTGAAGGGCGGTTCGCAGGCGGGCAGCGAGTGGGGCGTGGTAGTGAAAGCCGAAGGGGACGAGGTGGTGGTTCAGCTCTGAGGTGGAAAATGCCCGGTGGCGCTTCGCTTACCGGGCCTACGGTAATTATGCGCTCTGATGCCCTCACCCTGACCCTCTCCCACAGGGAGAGGGAACCAAAACCTCGTAGGCCGGGTAAGGCGAAGCCGCCACCCGGCTTTTTACTGTGCCGACACTACCCCGCCCGTCATCGTCTGCTCTACCTGCTGCTTATCCATATTCACCGCGCTCAGCTTCCCATTCACCGTTGGCTTCAGCGGCGCACTGGCCTGGACGCTGCCGCTGGCGGTGAGCTGAATATTGCCGTCGCCCGCAATCGGCAGCGCAGGCCAGCCCCACTGCTGCAGCACGTTGAGCGGGACGCCGCGCCCGTTCAGGCTCACTGCGGTCTGCCGCTGCGGAAGTTGTGAAACGGTCGCCGTCGCTTCCAGAATGCCTTTTTCGGTAAACGCGCTGAGGTCGGTAATATTCACCGTGGCGGCGTTGGCATTCAGCGCCAGCGACGGACGACGTACGTCGACGCGGTTAAAGGTCGCCGCCGCGCCGTTCAGGGTCGCGCTGCCGCCCCAGACGCCCCACTGGCGATCTTTCACCAGCTGCAGGTTTGCGCCATAGCCATCCAGAGAAGTGATCTGCCACGGGAAGGCAGGATCGATGTCGATCACCAGGTTGCGGCTCAGGCCGAATTTTTGCAGCGTGACGCTGTTCAGCCATTCCGGCAGAGGCGCCATCCACAGCGTTTTCCAGTTCTGCGGCAGGGTGTACTCCAGCCCGGCGATGGCGACATCGTCCAGCACCAGCGCTTTGCCGTCGCGCAGCCAGTTGCCGGAGGTGCGCACCATGCCGCCTTCCCAGCGGGAGGTGAACTGACGCAGCGCCATGCCCTGCGGGGAAAACTCCGCATTCAGGATCGGGTCAAACAGATGCAGCGAGCCGTAGATAAACTCGCTGGCGTTCATCGACAGACGGCCCTCCTGGCTCTGCCAGTCGCCTTTGCTTAGCGTCAGGTTGCGCAGGCTTAAATCGAGATCGGTCACCGCCCAGTCCGGGCCCTGAAGCCGGGCGTCGGTCACGTCCAGACGACCAATCTGCAGAGAGGGGATAGTGGCCAGCGGCGCGAAGAAAGCGGCCAGCGTTTTATCGCTCTGCAGGCGGATTTCGTTCAGGCGCATGGTGTCGATAATCCAGCTCCCGTCGGCGTTGCGCAGGGCGGAGCCGGTGAGTGAGCCGCGGGCCATATCGGCACCAATCGTATTCAGCACCACCTCCTTGCCGTTAAGCTGGCCCTCGATCAGCACGTTGGTGGCCGGTACGCCGTTCAGAGTCAGCGAGCCTGCGCTCATCTGGATCTGCGCGTGATTACCCAGCACGTTGCCCGCTTCCGGCTGCCATGGGCTGACGCCGCCCGTCACCTTCTGCGCGCTCAGATCCCATTCGGTATTCGGGCTGTTGAACGCCATGTTGTTCAACTGCAGACGATCGGCCTGGAAAGGCAGCGGCGCGGTCTGCGGGGAGAGATTCAGCGTGCCGTCGAACAGGGCGATGGTGTCCACGTGCAGCGGATCGGTTATCTGGCGGCTACTCAGGCCGATATCCACTTTTTTGGCAACCAGGGTGGCGGGTTTTCCGTCCCGACCGAAGGTGACGTTTTCCAGAATGAGGTGGGAAGGCGACGAAAAGCGGTGATTCATCTTGTCGAAACTGAGTTCGTAGTCGGTATTCACCGTAACCCAGCTGCTGACCTGAGCCGCACCCCAGCGGGTCTGGAGCAGAATATAGAGCGCCAGCATCACAATGAGCAGGGCTACCAGAAGATAGACGAGTAGCTTTCCAATAAATTTCATGGTCTTCCATCCCGCAAAACGCACATAAGGGAGTTATGCACGATTTATGCGCAATCCTCAAGGCGGGAATGGTGTAATTAGATGTCACGGCAGGCATTGACTGCCTGCCGTGAGAGAAATCAATTTTTCTCAGGCGGGAAAACGAGGTTCAGCACGATAGCGGTGATACCGCCTGCGGCAATGCCGGAAGAGAGCAGGTTTTTCACCCAGTCCGGGGCAAACTGCAGGATCAGCGGCTGCTGAGAAACGCCCAGACCGACGGCCAGCGACAGCGCGATAATCATGATCGCGCGGCGGTTCAGCGGCTCGCGGGAGACGATACGCACGCCGGAGGCCGCGATCGTCCCGAACATCACCAGCGTTGCGCCGCCCAGCACCGGCTCGGGAATGTGCTGTACAAAGCCGCTCACCGCCGGGAACAGGCCGAGGACGATCAGCATCAGCGCCACCACGAAGCCAACGTAGCGGCTGGCCACGCCGGTCAGTTGGATCACGCCGTTGTTCTGACCGAAGCAGGAGTTCGGGAAGGTGTTGAAGACCGCAGAGACAAACGAGTTGAGGCCGTTCGCCAGCACGCCGCCTTTCAGGCGCTTCATGTACAGCGGGCCGGAAACGGGCTGCTCGGAGACGTCTGAGGTGGCGGTGATGTCGCCGATGGTCTCCAGAGAGGTGATCATAAAGACCAGCATCAGCGGCAGGAGCAGGCCCCAGTCAATGCCCAGACCGTAGTACAGCGGCGTGGGGACGGTGATCAGCGCGCTGTTGGTCGGCGCGGTGTTTTCCGGCAGCATACCCAGCGCCCAGGCCAGCAGGTAACCCGCCGCCATGGCGATCACCAGCGAGGCGACGCGCAGGTAAGGGTTACGCTGACGGTTAAGCAGAATAATGATGGCCAGCACGACGCCTGCCAGTAGCAGGTTTTTCGGCGCGCCGAAGGTGTGGTCGCTCATCGCGGCATAGCCGCCACCGATGGAGGTAAGGCCCACCTGAATCAGCGACAGGCCGATAATCATCACGACGACGCCGGAAACCAGCGGGGTGATAACGCGGCGAGCCAGATGCAGAACGCGGGAGATCACCATCTCCGTACAGCTGGCCAGCATCAGGGTGCCGAACAGCGCCGCCATCATGGTCGGGACATCCGCGCCGCCGGTTTTCAGGGCCGTACCGCCCATGATCAGGGGCGCCACGAAGTTAAAGCTGGTGCCCTGAATCGACAATAATCCCGACCCCACCGGACCCCACGCTTTAATTTGAATAATCGAGGCCACGCCGGAGGCGAAAAGAGACATGCTGATAATGTGCTGCGTGTCCTGCGCCGGTAAGCCGAGCGCCTGGCAAATCAGCAGCGCCGGGGTGATCACCGCAACAAACATCGCCAGAAGATGCTGGCAGGCGGCGAAAAGCGTCTGCGGCAGCGGCGGGCGATCTTCAAGGCGGTAAATCAGTTCGCTATTTTGCTTCTGCGCAATCGGTTGCGCATCAGGCGACTCTATGGTGTTAACGGACATCGGCGGCAATCCCACGGTGGAAAAGCGGGCATTTTATCTGACCACCTGGTAAAAGCAAACGATTGCCAGCAAAAAAAGGCAAGAAAATCTGCCGCTGTGAGCAGGTTTTCTACAACGCATCGGGAAAAAAAATTACACTTTTTGCGCCGGGGGCTCATGAAGAGCGCAAACCGGCCCAGGATAACGCCGCGTGTGTAGGGAACACGCGCAAAAAAGGAGCCTTCTATGATTCATCTCGATACGTTGTCGACCCTTGTTGCCGCAACGCTGGTCTTACTGCTTGGTCGTAAGCTGGTACATAGCGTTTCCCTTCTGAAGAAATACACCATTCCTGAACCTGTCGCCGGTGGTCTGCTGGTGGCGCTGGCCCTGCTGGTGCTGAAAAAAAGCATGGGTTGGGAAATCGATTTTGATATGTCCCTGAAAGACCCGCTGATGCTGGCCTTCTTTGCCACCATCGGCCTGAACGCCAACCTGGCGAGCCTGCGGGCGGGCGGTAAGGTGCTCGGTGTATTTTTGATTGTGGTGGTGGGGCTGCTGCTGATGCAAAACGCCATTGGTATCGGGATGGCGTCGCTGCTGGGACTGGATCCGCTGATGGGGCTGCTGGCAGGGTCGATCACCCTGTCAGGCGGTCACGGTACCGGGGCCGCGTGGAGCAAGTTGTTTATCGAGCGCTACGGGTTTGAAAACGCGACGGAAGTGGCGATGGCCTGCGCGACCTTTGGTCTGGTGCTGGGTGGCCTGATTGGCGGCCCGGTGGCTCGCTATCTGGTGAAGCACTCCACCACGCCGGACGGCAGGCCGGACGATGAGCTGGTGCCGACAGCATTCGAAAAGCCGGACGTCGGGCGCAGCATTACCTCGCTGGTGCTGATTGAAACCATCGCTATGATCGCCATCTGCCTGACCGTGGGCAAAGTGGTTGCGCAATGGCTGGCGGGCTCAGCGTTTGAGTTGCCAACGTTTGTCTGCGTGCTGTTTATCGGGGTGATCCTGAGCAACGGTCTGGCGCTAATGGGCTTCTACCGCGTATTTGAACGGGCGGTGTCGGTGCTCGGCAACGTCTGCCTGTCGCTGTTCCTGGCGATGGCGCTGATGAGCCTCAAGCTGTGGGAGCTGGCCTCGCTGGCGCTGCCAATGGTGGCGATTCTGGCAGTGCAGACCCTGTTTATGGCGCTGTACGCCATGTTTGTCACCTGGCGGATGATGGGCAAAAACTATGATGCGGCGGTGCTGGCGGCGGGTCACTGCGGGTTTGGTCTGGGGGCCACCCCGACGGCTATCGCCAACATGCAGGCGATCACCGAACGCTTCGGGCCATCGCACATGGCGTTTCTGGTGGTCCCGATGGTCGGGGCGTTCTTTATTGATATCGTCAACGCGCTGGTGATTAAGCTGTACCTGATGCTGCCGATGTTTGCCTGAATCAGGCGTTGGAATAGCGTTCGGTTTCCGGCATCCAGCGCTCAATTAACGCTGCCGCCTGTTCGGGGTAGCGTTCATGAATGTGGCGGGCGAGGCGCTGAACCTCGGGGATCATGGCCTGATCGCGCAGCAAATCCGCGACTTTGAATTCCGCGTTCCCCGTCTGACGCGTGCCCAGCAGTTCACCGGGGCCGCGGATCTCAAGGTCTTTTTGCGCAATCACAAAACCGTCGTTACTGTCGCGCAGCACCTGCAAACGCATCTGGGCGGTTTTCGAGAGCGGGGCTTTGTAGAGCAGGACGCAGTGGGACGCTACCGCGCCACGGCCAACGCGTCCGCGCAGCTGGTGGAGCTGGGCCAGGCCCAGGCGCTCCGGGTTTTCGATAATCATCAGGCTGGAGTTCGGGACGTCCACACCCACTTCAATGACCGTCGTGGCGACCAGCAAATGCAGCTCGCCCTGCTTAAACGACTGCATCACCGCCTGCTTTTCGGCAGGCTTCATGCGTCCGTGAACCAGGCCCACGTTCAGCTCCGGCAGCGCCAGCTTAAGCTCTTCCCACGTGGCTTCGGCAGCCTGCGCCTCCAGCAGTTCCGACTCTTCAATCAGCGTACAAACCCAGTAGGCCTGACGCCCTTCGTGGGTGCAGGCGTTGCGCACGCGATCGATGATATCGCTGCGACGCGTGTCAGGAATGGCAACCGTCGTCACCGGCGTTCGGCCGGGAGGGAGTTCGTCGATGGTGGAGGTATCCAGATCGGCGTAAGCCGTCATCGCCAGGGTGCGCGGGATCGGCGTGGCGGTCATGATCAGCTGATGCGGATGGAAGCCCTGCTGCAGTCCCTTTTCCCACAGCGCCAGACGTTGATGCACGCCGAAGCGGTGCTGTTCATCGATAATCACCAGCGCAAGGCCGTTGAACTGCACCTGCTCCTGGAAGATAGCGTGCGTGCCGACAATCATCTGCACCTGCCCGCTGGCGATGGCCTCCTGTTGCGCAAGGCGTGCTTTGCCTTTTTGCTTTCCGGCAAGCCAGCCGACTTCAATCCCGAGCGGTGCAAACCAGGCGCGGAAATTATTGGCGTGTTGTTCAGCCAGCAGTTCGGTCGGTGCCATCAGCGCGACCTGTTTGCCGTGGGCAATTGCGCGCAGGGCGGCCAGCGCGGCAACCAGCGTTTTACCGGACCCCACGTCGCCCTGCACCAGGCGCATCATCGGCACGTCGAGCGCCATATCGCGTTCAATCTCGGCGGTGACGCGCGCCTGTGCGCCGGTGGGTTTAAACGGCAGGGAGGCCAGCAGCTTATCTTTGAGCTCATCACGCGGGCTTAATGGCTGGGCATGGAAACGCTGCGCGCCGGCGCGCAGCGCCAGCATGCTCAGGTTATGGGCCAGTAATTCCTCAAGGATAAGACGCTGTTGAGCGGGGTGTTTGCCGCTTTCTAAGTCGCTGAGCTGCAGCGTTGGCGGCGGGCGGTGCAGAGTACGCAGCGCCTCGGGCAGGCTCATCATGCCCTGTGCCAGCTCGGGCGGCAGCAGTTCGGTAATGGCGCAGGTATCCAGCAGCTCCAGCGCCTGATCGGTGAGCTTACGCAGCGTCGCCTGCTTGATGCCTTCGGTCGTCGGATAAACCGGGGTGAGCGTCTCCTGCATCTCTGGCGTGCTGAGATCGCCCTGCACGCGGTACTCCGGGTGGATCATCTCTGCGCCATATTTCCCGCGTTTGGCTTCGCCATAGGCCAGCACCCTGCGGCCCGTTGCCAGGCTGTTTTTCATCGCCGCGCTGAAGTTGAAAAATCGCATGGTGAGAATGCCGGTGCCGTCGCTGATCTGACAGGTCATCATCCGGCGTCCGCCGAAGGTGATGTTGCAGTTCAGAACTTCGCCTTCAACGGTGGCGTAAATGGCGGGAAGGAGATCGCCGATCTTGTAAAGCTGGGTGCGGTCTTCGTAACGCAGGGGGAGGTGAAGCAGGAGATCCTGCACGGTGTGCAGGCCAATTTTAGCCAGCTTATTGCTTTGCGCCGCGCCCACGCCCGTCAGGCTGTTGAGCGGGATGGCATCCAGCAGGCGGCCTTTCATCGCTTACCCGGCGTACTGCATGGTGGCCCACCACTCGGCATCGGCTTCAATTTCGCCCTGCGCGTTGACGTGGGGGTAAGGCAATTTTTTCTGCTTCGCAACGCGAGCCAGCACCGGATATCCACCTTCAAACAACAGGCGCTGCTGTTCCTCTTCCGGCAGCATGCTGTTGCTGCGCTCGTACATGCCGGCGTTCTGACGCTGGCGCTGCGCTTCATACAGAATGAGCGCGGAGGCCACGGAGACGTTGAGTGACTGGACCATGCCAATCATCGGAATGATGATGTCCCGATCCGCCAGATCCAGCGCTTCCTGGGTGATCCCGGTTTTCTCCTGGCCCATCAAAATGCAGGTCGGGCGGGTGTAGTCGATCTCGCGGAAATCCACGGCCTTAGCGGACAGGTTAGTGGCAAGGATCTGCATCCCGCGTCCTTTCAGGTGCGATACGGCTTCGCCAATTGTCTGGTGAGATTTGACGGAAACCCAACTGTTACTGCCTGCCGCGGCAGAGACCATGGTTCGCATCCGGTGACCAGGCCAGACGGCGTGCACTTCATGCACACCGACGGCATCGGCGGTACGAACGATAGCAGAGACGTTATGCGGTTTATGGACCTGCTCCATGCAGACCGTCAGGTCAGGCTGACGCCTGGCGAGCATTTCGCATATCCGCGCGTAACGTTGTGAATTCATGCCGCTAGTTTCGGTTACGGGTGACTTTAATCACGTCCGGCATGACGCGGATCTTGCGCATAATATTCGCCAGATGCACGCGGTCGCGGGCGGTCAGACGAATAAAGGCGCTGTATACGCGGCCATCTTTTTCTTCCGTATTCAGGCTTTGAATATTGGAAGACGCCGTGTTGATCGCTGCCGTCAGGTTCGCCAGGGCACCCTGATGGTTGAACATATCCACCTTAATTTCGGTGATAAATTCCTGCGCGGTCTCTTTATCCCATTCGACCGCCATAAACTTCTCGGCCTCTTTCTGGTAGCCGCGGATGTTACGACAGGATTCATGGTGGATAACCAGCCCTTTACCCGGGCTGACGTGCGCAATAATCGGGTCGCCAGGAATTGGACGGCAACATTTTGCGAAGGTGATCAGCACCCCGTCCGCGCCTTTAATCGGCAGATGTCCGTGGCCTGGCGTAGCTGCAGGCACGGCTGTCGTGTCGCCTTGCTGCAGGTTCTTCGCCACCACCACGCTCATGGCGTTGCCGAGGCCGATCTCTGCCAGCAGGTCGTCAAGCGACGCGAGCTTCATGCGCTCCAGCTCACGCTGGACGTTCTCCTGCGGGATTTCAGCCAGCTTGCGACTGCCGCCCAACGCGTGGTTGAGAAGACGACGCCCAAGGCTGACGGAATCATCACGCTTGAGGTTTTTCAGCAGTTGGCGAATTTTGGCGCGTGCTTTAGAACTCACGACAAAGTTCAGCCAGGCCGCGTTTGGACGTGCGCCCGGCGCGGTAATGATTTCCACCGTCTGGCCGCTGGAGAGCGGCTGAGACAGCGGGTAAGGCTGTCTGTCGACGCGCGCGCCCACGCAGGCATGGCCGATATCGGTATGCACGGCGTAAGCGAAGTCGACCGGTGTTGCGCCCGCAGGCAGTTCGACAATGCGGCCTTCTGGGGTGAAAACGTAAATCTCATCCGGGAAGAGATCGGATTTCACGCTCTCGATAAATTCAAACGAGCTACCCGCACTCTGCTGAAGTTCCAGCAGGCTCTGCATCCAGCGCTGGGCGCGGATTTGTGCGGTCGTGCTGCTTTCGCCACCGTGCTCTTTATAGGCCCAGTGCGCGGCCACACCCATCTCTGCCATCTGGTCCATGTCTTCGGTACGAATTTGCACCTCAACAGGCACGCCGTGCGGCCCGATCATCGAGGTGTGCAAAGATTGATAGCCGTTCGCTTTTGGAATGGCGATGTAATCTTTCATCCGCCCTGGACGCGGTTTATAGAGGCTGTGCATCTGCCCCAGCACGCGATAACAGGTATCTGAATCGTGGACAATCACGCGGAAGGCGTAGATATCCATGATCGAGTGAAAACGTTGCTCTTTGAGCACCATTTTGCAGTAGATGGAGTACAGGTGTTTTTCGCGACCGCTGACGCGGCACGGAATCCCCGCTTCCTGCAAACGCCCTTCGATTTCAGAGAGGATCTTTTGAATCATCTCTTTACGGTTGCCGCGTGCGGCTTTCACCACCTCTTTAATCACGCGATAGCGGTTCGGGTACAACGCTTCAAAACCCAGCTCTTCCAGCTCGGTTTTAATGTGGTGAATACCTAAACGGTGCGCCAGCGGACTGTAGATTTCGAGGGTTTCACGGGCAATGCGGCGACGTTTATCCGGGCGAAGTGAGCCCAGCGTGCGCATGTTGTGGGTGCGGTCAGCGAGTTTGATGAGAATGACGCGGATATCCTGCACCATCGCCATAATCATCTTGCGGAAGTTTTCGGCTTGCGCCTCTTTCTTGTCGCGGAAATTCAGCTTATCAAGCTTAGAGACCCCTTCCACCAGTTCGGCAACGCTTTTGCCAAACAGCTGTTCCATGTCCTGGTAAGTGGCAGGGGTATCTTCAATCACGTCGTGCAGCAGCGCGGCCATCAGCGTTTCGTAGTCGAGTTTCATCTCGGCCAGAATACAGGCCACCGCTACCGGGTGCGTGATGTAGGGTTCACCGCTTGAACGTGTCTGGCCCTCGTGAGCGTCACGTGCAACGAGATACGCCTGCTGAAGACGCTTAATCTGGTCTTCAGGCAGGTAGGTTTGAATCAGTTGATTCAGGCTTTCAAACAGATACAAGGGCGACCCGCAGGTTTAATTAACGACGACCTTCAGCAATAGCGGTTACGGCCTGCAGTTCTGCGGCTTCCTGCTCTTGCTGCTCCTGGCGCTCACGCACGTCGAGGATCTGGTTGTTGATCAGACCTTCTTCGATTTCGCGAAGTGCAATAACGGTGGTTTTATCGTTTTCTTCCGGTACCAGCGGATCTTTACCGCCTACCTGCATCTGACGAGCGCGACGCGCGGCGACCAGCACCAGGTCAAAACGGTTACCAATTTTCTCTACAGCGTCCTGAACAGTTACGCGTGCCATACTTAAAATGCTCCACAGGTGAAGAAATGACTGGGCATGATACTGAAAGTGGGTTCAGTCTGCCAACAGTTTGGTGATTAATGCGTCATGTCGCTGCTTCTGGCGGCTCATACGCAGACGTTCTGCACGAAGAATGGTTTTGAGATCGCTCAGCGCGGCATCAAAATCATCATTCACAATAAGGTAATCATATTCCGCGTAATGGCTCATTTCTGCAACAGCCTGTTCCATACGCTTTGCGATGACTTCTTCGCTGTCCTGACCGCGGCCACGCAGGCGGCGATCCAGCTCATCTTTCGATGGCGGTAAAATAAAGATACTGCGCGAGTCAGGCATTTTCTTGCGAATTTGCTGTGCACCCTGCCAGTCGATATCCAGGAACACATTCACGCCCGTGGCCAGAACCTGCTCAATGGTTTCACGCGAGGTACCGTAGTAATTACCGAATACTTCAGCGTGTTCAAGAAACGCATCTCTGCCGATCATCGCTCTGAACTCGTCGTGATCCACAAAGAAATAGTGTTCACCGTGCACTTCACCCGGACGCGGCGCTCGCGTGGTGTGAGAAACAGAAACCTGTGTGTCGTACAACGGTTGGGTTTTTAACAGTGCCTGAATAAGGCTGGATTTACCCGCGCCACTAGGGGCAGAAACAATATAAAGCGTGCCTTGAGCCATGAGAGTCTTTTGTATGTGTTAACGAAGAAGTCCTACATACGGGCTTATTATACACGTCACTGCCGTGTGACGTAGCCTTTGTCACACTTTTTCCCCTGGATTATTGAATTTTGCGTGCCGTTTTCAGGTTTTATCCGTGGTTTTCAGCAACCCCAGGAATTACCGGATAGCGTCTCGCAGTGTGAACCGTTGCCGTTAGCGTTGTTTCAGACATCGGGGTATACCTCCTGCAACGCAAAGGAGGGGTAGCGATGTGGCGATGGATAAGCGGGTTAATGCTGTTGTGGTGTGGCTATGGCGCGGCGGTATGTCCGGTCTGGTCGCAGGCAAAAGCAGAGAAAGAGATGGCGTCGTTAAGCGCGCAAATCAAACGCTGGGATGACGCTTACTGGAAGCAGGGCGTGAGCGAAGTTAACGACGAGGTTTACGATCAGCTTAACGGGCGGTTAACGCAGTGGCAGCGCTGTTTTGGCACTGAACTCTCAGGAGAGAAACTTCCTCCGCTGACCGGGAGCGTCAAACATCCTGTTGCCCATACGGGCGTACATAAGGTGGCCAGCAAAGAGGAGCTGAAACAATGGATGCGTGCGCGGCAACATCTGTGGATGCAGCCCAAAGTTGACGGTGTGGCGGTAACGCTGGCCTACCGTGACGGAAAGTTAATCCAGGCCATCAGTCGCGGTGATGGCCTGAAAGGGGAGGACTGGACCGGGAAGGTACGTTTAATCCCGTCTGTTCCGCAAAAGCTCACCGGCAAGCTGGCGAACAGCGTCTTACAGGGCGAGCTTTTCTGGCTAAGCGACAATCACATTCAGCAGCAGATGGGTGGGATGAACGCTCGCGCAAAGGTGGCGGGTGTGATGATGCGCCAAAAGGATAACGCGCTATTGAATAAGCTCGGCGTATTCATCTGGGCCTGGCCGGATGGGCCGAAAAATATGCAGACATCTTTAGCTGAACTGTCTCAGGCCGGTTTTACGCTGTCGGCACGGTATACGCTACCCGCCGAATCTGTTGACGCCGTCGAGAAACAACGCGCGGCCTGGCACGTAGCTGCATTACCCTTTGCCACGGATGGCATTGTGGTGCGGTCGGAGGATACGCCTGCGGGGGAAGGCTGGTTGCCGGGCGAAGGCAACTGGGTGGTTGCGTGGAAATATATGCCAGCAGCCCAGGTGGCCGAGGTGAGTGATATACATTTTTCCGTGGGGCGAACGGGCAAAATGTCCGTTGTAGCCGCGCTGGAACCCGTGCAACTGGATGATAAACAGGTGCAGCGGGTGAGTCTGGGCTCAATTGAGCGCTGGCAGCGGCTGGATATTGCCCCGGGGGATCAGATCCAGGTCAGCCTGGCCGGGCAGGGTATTCCCCGGTTTGATAAGGTGGTCTGGCGCGGGACGGACAGACATAAACCTGAGCCTCCCGCCTCGCGTTATCATGCGCTTAGCTGTTTTTATGCTTCGCCGGAGTGTATGGAGCAGTTCTTTGCCCGACTGGCGTGGCTCAGCTCAAAGCAGGTGTTTGATATTGAAGGATTAGGTGAGTCAGGCTGGCGGACCCTCTGGCAGGCGCATCATTTTGAACATCTCTTTTCGTGGCTGTTATTAACGCAGGCGCAAATGCAGGCTACGCCTGGATTTTCCTCCGCGCGTGGGCTGGCGCTCTGGCATCGATTTAATCTGGTGCGCGAGAAGCCTTTTATCCGCTGGCTCATGGCACTGGGTGTTCCGCTGACGCAGGCTTCGCTGAAGGCGATGGGGGACGTAACGTGGCAAACATTGAGCGGACGTAACGCAAAGGACTGGCAGAGCCTGCCGGGAACGGGAGAGAAGAAGGCGCGACAAATTGTTGCATTCATCCATGACCCTGGCGTTGCCGGCCTGGCTTCCTGGCTAGGCAAGCAGGGTCTGCCCGGATTTTAGAGCGAGCTTGCTTTAGCTTTGCGCCAGGGGGTATGTCTGTCTGGTGAACTGAAGGTTTCGCGAAGCTGATCGTAGTCATAGATGTGGCGGCCGCCATCAATTACCGGGATCAGTGTAGGAGCCTGATAGCACGCTGCAAGCACCGAGCTGCATTGATCAACACCCGTTGTGATTCCAAGCCACGTTAACATCAACTCATAATTGCTTGCTGTGGGCCACGCTTCATGTACCCACCCCACCGCTCTTTTTTGGGCATTCAGGGCTTGCTGGCTATACCAGATAAACTGGGGGACCTGGTAAGCCTCTTTGCTTGGGTTGCGTGAGCCATGCATATAGATGGAATTCAGTTGCGGGTTTTTTTCCAGCCCATGGTCTGAAAAATAGAGCATAGAGGATGCGCTGCCCTGCAGACGTTTAGCCACTTCGCCAATGAAGTAGTCGGTAAACAGAATCGCGTTATTGTAGCAATCTTCATATTTGTTGCCGGTATGCAGAATATTCGCTGATGCCGGATACCGATCGCAGGCCATCTCATGGCTGCCGTTGATATGCAGGAAAATTAACTTCTTGCCGGGGGCTTTAAGCGCCTCATCCAGGGCCGGTAAAAGCTCGGTGTCATAACGGGTATCAATCCACTGGGCTTTATGGCTGATAGAGGCAATGGCCACAATGTAGTTATTGCTCTTGCCTGTGTTACCCTGGGCGCTAATCCACTCGGTGTGATAGCCCGTTTTTTTAGCGACGCTAACGATATTGTCAGCAAGCTTATCGGTGGTGAAGTGGTCTGGATCAGCTTTGCTTAAAATCATCGGCACGGAAAGCACGGTGGCTGACGCGGGGGCAATAGCATTGCTAAAGATGAGGGCGTCCTTCGCCAGCCTGGATTCCACTGGCGTGGTATCCTGGTGAAAACCGTAGAGCTTCATATTGCTGCGACGTGCGGATTCACCCACGATAACAACATAGTTTTCGATGCCCGTATCATGATATTGCAACGCAGGATAATTGACGCTGTGCTGGCTAATTTTCTCCGCCAGCGCGTTATCGCGATGGGCAATAATGAACTCTGCACCGGTGTAAAACGGCGTATTGGTTAAAATCCGCGAGCTTAGCGGATAATAAACTTCAAGATCGTGGCGTTTTTTTAGCCAGTTCGCCGTTGAATACCAGCCCAAATAAACGGCAAGCAGAACGAAGCCGACAGTTCTCACACGGGAAGAAACATGCTCGCTCGTCGATTTGATTGCGTACCAGGTGACAACAAAGTAAGCAACCGCGGCTGGTAAACAGTGCAGGTATAAACCTGACATGCTTTTCGCTTCGGCTACGTGAGTGCCGAGAATACTCATCGCAAATACGGTGTTAAATTCGCTCTGGTAGACACTCCATGTGCTGTAAGCAACCGCAAAATTTAACGTAAGCAGGGCGGTTAAAACAAATGCGACGATCTTACCGGGAAGCGTGCGATAGATCGCTGCGGCGCAGACCAGTAAGAGCGCATTACAAATCGCAATGCGCACTGCGAATCGCGCAGGTTGTGTTAAAAATACTGGCCATAACTGAATCAGCACGGAAACGAGCAGCAAAATTAAAAAATGGCTGCTGAGTTTTTTATTAATAATCAGTGCTGACGTTTTGGCAAAGGACATTGTTTTAACGCAAGTTTATGGGGACAAAGTGGCGACATTTTATCGTGTTTGGCCCGGTTATATGGGATAACAAAAGGTGCTTTTTACTACTTTGTTGTGGTTTTGTTGAGAATTCAATGGGTGTCCTGCGTGTAATGAAAAACGGGCAATCCCAGTTTTAAGCGCAGCGCCAGCAAGCGAGCCGTAAAACCAAATAATAACGTGGCAATGACCACAACATCATGGCTCGAAACATAATGTTGTAAAGCAATATACAGAACGGCAGAGGCAAAGGATATTCCAGCGTAAAGCTCTTTCTGGAAAACCAGTGGAATGCGCTTACAGAACATATCGCGCAGTACGCCGCCAAATACACCTGTTACGACCGCGGTGATAGTGGCTATGACCGGGCTTTCGCCCATATCCAGCGCGATTTGCGCCCCGATAATGGAGAAAACCACCAGACCCAAAGCGTCAAGGACTAAAAAAAGACGGCGAAGATGGGGCATAACGGGCGCCACGATGGTGGTCAACACGGCGGCAATCGCGACAATAACAATGTATTCAGGGTTTTTTACCCAGCCGAGCGGATAATGTCCCAGCAGGATATCTCGTACCGAACCGCCGCCCAGCGCGGTCGCTGTAGCAATAATGATCACGCCGAAGGTGTCCATACGGCGACGTCCGGCGGCAAGTGCGCCGGTCATGGCTTCTGCGGTGATGCCAATGAGATAAAGAATGTGAAGCAGCATATACCCTCCGGTGTGAATGCGGGGAGGTTAGCGATTTGTGCGCAAGATCACGATTGAGTTTTTCTAAGGCGACAGGGTTTGCCCTATATATTTTTATCAAGTTAAGTTGAATGAGCTTGATGAGCGGCGGTGAAACGCAAAATCAGGTGTTGGGATGGATTAGAAATAATAATGGGTGGCACCGTCGACACCACCCGGAAAGGCATTACTCAATATTCTGGATCTGCTCGCGCATTTGCTCAATCAGCACTTTCAACTCAATCGCGGAGTTGGTGACTTCTGCATTGATAGACTTAGACGCCAGGGTGTTCGACTCACGGTTGAACTCCTGCATCATAAAGTCCAGACGGCGGCCCACCGCTTCCTTCTTCTTCAGAATGTTGTAGGTCTCTTTAACGTGCGCTTCCAGACGGTCCAGCTCTTCAGCGACATCGATACGTTGCGCCATCAGCACCAGCTCTTGTTCCAGACGGGTGTTTTCCAGCTGAACTTCTGCTTCTTCCAGTTTGGCGACAAGCCGCTCGCGCTGCCACTGCAGCACTTCCGGCATATGGGTGCGAACTTTAGCCACTTCAGCGCTTACGCCTTCAAGGCGCTGCTCGATCATTGCTTTCAGCGCCTGACCTTCGGTTTCGCGGGCAATGATAAAGTCATCCAGCGTGCCGTCGAGGGCGGCCAGAATTTCAGCGGCAATGGCGTCCAGATCCTGCTCACCGGCGGCCATGACGCCAGGCCAGCGCAGAATATCAACCGGGTTGATTTCGCCTTCATCGCTCTGCATTTTGACCCAGTTCGCCGCATTGACGAGCTGTTTCGCCAGTTTTTCGTTAAGGATCAGCTCGCCCTGTGCGCTGGCATCAGGCTCAAAGCGCAGGTTACATTCCACTTTACCGCGCGTCAGGCGCGTACGGATACGCTCGCGTACAACAGGCTCAAGGCTGCGGAACTGCTCCGGCATACGGAAATACGTTTCCAGGTAACGCTGGTTTACCGAGCGCATTTCCCATGTAGCGCTACCCCAGCTACCCTTGATTTCACGCCGGGCGTAGGCGGTCATACTGCGGATCATAGACATTCCCGTTTTTAAAGGAGAGATGGGGGGATTATAGCTTTCGGGGGCTTCTCAGGATAGGAATAAGCGTCCTTTATCCGTATAATGCGCAGCCACATTCGTTTCAAGCCGGAGAATCCATCATGCGTCCATCAGGTCGTAGCGCCAATCAGGTGCGTCCCGTCACCCTGACCCGTAACTATACAAAACACGCTGAAGGCTCCGTGCTGGTTGAGTTTGGTGACACTAAAGTGCTGTGCACCGCCTCCATCGAAGAAGGCGTTCCGCGCTTCCTGAAAGGTCAGGGTCAGGGCTGGATCACCGCAGAATACGGCATGCTGCCGCGCGCGACCCATACCCGTAATGCCCGTGAAGCGGCGAAGGGTAAGCAGGGCGGTCGTACCATGGAAATTCAGCGTCTGATCGCGCGTGCGCTGCGCGCCGCCGTTGACCTGAAAACCCTCGGCGAATTCACGATTACTCTGGACTGCGACGTGATTCAGGCCGATGGCGGCACGCGTACGGCATCGATTACCGGCGCCTGTGTCGCGCTGGCCGATGCCCTGAACAAGCTGGTTGCAGCCGGTAAGCTGAAAACCAATCCAATGAAAGGCATGGTTGCGGCGGTCTCCGTAGGCATCGTTAACGGTGAAGCGCTTTGCGATCTGGAATACGTTGAAGATTCCGCGGCAGAGACAGACATGAACGTGGTGATGACCGAAGATGGTCGCATCATTGAGGTGCAGGGCACGGCAGAAGGCGAGCCGTTCACTCACGAAGAACTTCTCTCCCTGCTGGCGTTGGCCCGAGGGGGAATCGAATCCATTGTCACGACGCAGAAAGCGGCGTTAGAAAATTGATTTTAAAGGCGACCAATGAGTCGCCTTTTTTTTGCCTGTAAGACAGAAAACCAAAGGAGCAAATCCATGAAATCGTATCAGCGCCAGTTTATTGAGTTTGCGCTTAACAAGCAGGTACTTAAGTTTGGCGAATTTACGCTGAAATCCGGGCGTAAGAGTCCCTATTTCTTCAACGCCGGGCTGTTTAATACCGGGCGCGATCTGGCATTGTTAGGCCGTTTCTATGCCGAAGCGCTGGTAGATTCCGGGATTGATTTTGACCTGCTGTTTGGCCCGGCCTATAAAGGCATTCCGATTGCGACCACCACCGCGGTGGCGCTGGCGGAACACCATGACCGCGACGTGCCGTACTGCTTTAACCGCAAAGAGGCTAAAACCCACGGTGAAGGCGGGAATCTGGTCGGCAGCGCGCTGCAGGGCCGCGTCATGTTGGTCGACGACGTGATCACCGCAGGCACGGCGATCCGCGAATCAATGGAGATTATCCAGGCCAACGGTGCAACGCTGGCTGGTGTGTTGATTTCGCTGGATCGTCAGGAGCGTGGTCGTGGAGAAATCTCCGCCATTCAGGAAGTGGAGCGCGACTACAACTGCAAAGTGACGTCGATTATCACCCTGAAAGAGCTGATTGTGTATCTGGAAGAGAAGCCTGAGATGGCGGACCATCTGGCAGCGGTAAAAGCGTATCGCGAAGCGTTCGGGGTTTAATTGTATTGCCCGGTGGCGCTACGCTTACCGGGCCTACCCGTTCGCAGGCCGGATAAGGCGAAGCCGCCATCCGGCGATGGCGTTACTGTAATTGTGCTGCGACTAACGGCCAGCGGGCGTCAAAATCGTCCGTTGGGCGGTATTTGAACTCGCTACGCACAAAGCGGGAGAGCATCCCTTCACAAAACGCCAGAATCTGGCTCGCCAGCAGCGTTTCATCAATGCTGTATCCTTCACCTTCACGCATTTTCTTCTCGCGCAGCACCTGGCGCAGCTGCGCTTCAATGCGTTCGAAAAGTTGGTTAATGCGGCCCTGCAGTCTGTCTTGTTCAAACATCAGCGCGTGGCCGGTCAGGATACGGGTTAAGCCCGGATTGCGTTCACCAAAGCCCAGGATTAACAGCACAATCAGACGCAGACGCGCGGTGGTGTCTTTTTCGTCTTTCAGAATCAGGTTGATGCGTGTGATCAGGCTGTCTTCAATAAACTCGATCAGGCTGTCGAACATCCGGGTCTTGCTCGGAAAATGACGGTACAGCGCCGCCTCAGACACGCCTACGGAGGCGGCCAGTTTAGCGGTGGTGATGCGTTGACTGCCATCGCTGGATTCAAGCATCAGAGCCAGAGATTGAAGTATTTCTTCGCGACGATTCCTTTTCGCGGTTTGTTTTTCTGCCATGTTACAAAATACCCCTGAAAATAAGCACTTGCCAGGCTGGCATCCACACAGCGACCGCAAACGAACGTTTGCGGTTTGTTATTGCATTATGACGCTGTGGGATACGTGTCTGTCGGGCAGTTATTTGCGCCCGGAATGGCCGAAGCCGCCTTCGCCACGGTCGGTGGCATCAAAGTCTGCCACCAGGTTAAATTCTGCCTGTACCACCGGTACAAAGACCATCTGTGCGATACGCTCGCCCGGTTCAATGGTGAAGCTGTCCTGACCACGGTTCCAGACGGAGACCATCAGCTGGCCCTGGTAGTCGGAGTCGATCAGTCCCACCAGGTTACCCAGCACAACGCCGTGCTTATGACCCAGGCCAGAACGCGGCAAGATCACCGCCGCCAGCGACGGGTCAGCGATGTGAATCGCCAGGCCAGTCGGAACCAGGGTCGTGGCACCCGGAGCCAGTTCTACGGCGTCATCGAGACAGGCGCGCAGGTCAAGACCGGCAGAGCCGGAGGTGGCATAGGTTGGCAGCGGAAATTGCTCGCCAACACGCGGGTCCAGAATCTTAACGTCGATTTTTTTCATCATAACGGGTAACGATCTCGTCGAGTAAATGTTGGCCCAGGAGTTCCTTGCGCTCAAGCGGTAAGACTTTATCTCCATCCTGCCAGAAAAGGTGCAGTGCGTTGCTGTCGCTGTTAAATCCTTGTGTGGCCAGCGATACGTCGTTCGCGCAAATTAAATCGAGGTTTTTGCGGGTACGTTTTTGCCGGGCATATTCTTCCACATTATTCGTTTCTGCGGCAAACCCAACAACGTATGGACGGTGGCTTTTTAGTGCGGCGACACCGGCAACAATGTCCGGATTTTTCACCATTTTTAGTGTTAATTCATCGCCTTGCTTTTTAATTTTAGCCTCGGCGATCGTCTCGGCGCGATAGTCTGCAACGGCCGCACAGCCGATAAAAATCTGCTGGTTTTGCGCATGTGCCTGCACGGCGGCTTCCATCTCCAGCGCGGTGGTAACGTCAATTCGCTTCACAAACGCAGGGGTAGGCAGAGAGACCGGGCCGCTCACCAGCGTGACGTTCGCGCCACGCTTCGCGGCGGCGGCGGCAATCGCAAAGCCCATTTTGCCGGAGCTATGGTTGGTGATGTAGCGCACCGGATCCAGCGGCTCGCGCGTGGGGCCCGCGGTAATCATGATGTTGAGATGTTGCAGATCGTTGACAGGCGAAAAATGGGCTGCGGCCATATCAACAATCGTTAGCGGATCAAGCATGCGGCCCGGACCAACATCGCCGCAGGCCTGGCTACCACTGTCCGGACCCCAGATAAGCAGGCCGCGTGAGGCCAGCGTCTCAAGATTATGCTGAGTGGCGGCATTACGGTACATCTGCTGGTTCATGGCCGGAACGACGGCAACAGGGGCAGGCGTAGCCAGACAAATGGTGGAAACCAGATCGTTTGCCATACCGGCCGCCACCCGAGCGATTAAATCCGCGGTGGCGGGGGCGAGGATAACCAGGTCTGCCCATTTCCCAAGCTCAATATGGCCCATCGCGGCTTCGGCAGCCGGATCGAGCAGGCTGTCAGATACCGGGTATCCTGAAACGGCCTGCAGGCTCAGAGGAGTGATAAAGGCTTTACCGCCTTCGGTTATCGCGACCCGCACATCTGCCCCGCGCTCGCGCAGACGACGCACCAGCTCCGGCGCTTTGTAGGCAGCAATACCGCCGCTCACGCCAAGAACGATTTTTTTACCGGCCAGGCTCATCATGATTCTTTCCTGTTGGGTTTCACCAGAGAGCGGGCATTTTATCACAATCCCCAAAACGGGGTGATTTTGTCCTTCGACCACTTTGCGAGGCGCTACGCAAGAACGCAACGTGGCCGTCGAGCGCCGGATGGGCCTGTGGCAGCATGCGGTTAAAAAGGGAGAAAGAGCATGGAAGAAGAGGATGAGCAGCTGCTGCCGCGTGAAAAACTGCTGCGCTACGACGTCACCCTGTTAAAAGATGATGAACTGCTGGCGCTCTTTTTACGTACCGGAACGCCCGGCAAAACGGTATTTACGCTGGCAAAAGAGCTGATAGCACGTTTCGGTTCGCTGTACGGTTTACTGACCGCCGAGCTGGCGCAGTTTAAGCATGTTGAGGGGATCGGCGTGGCGAAATATGCCCAGTTGAGGGCCATTGCCGAACTTGCCCGCCGTTTTTACAATGTCCGCATGGAGAAGGACGATCCGATCCTGACGCCAGCGATGACGCGTGAATACCTGCAAAGCCAGTTAACCGATATCGAGCGCGAGATCTTTATGGTGATCTTTGTCGATAACCGAAACCGGGTACTGAAACATAGCTGCCTCTTTGCCGGTACGTTAAGCCACGTTGAGGTGCATCCGCGTGAAATTGTGCGGGAAGCGATAAAAGTGAATGCAGCGGGCGTGATCCTCGCGCATAATCACCCCTCTGGCTGTGCAGAACCGAGCAGAGCGGACAAAGAAATCACCGAGCGCATTATCAAATGCTGTCAATTCATGGACATTCGTGTGCTGGACCATCTGATAATTGGCCGCGGAGAGTACATTTCTTTTGCAGAACATGGCTGGATTTAGGCTATTTCTCGCGATCCATCGGGATCTTTGTCTGTTCGGGACTTGAGCACACCGCCGAGTCAGCGTATACTACGCCACCTTTGAGAATCTCGGGTTTGGCATTTGGGCCTGGCAATCGAGAGTTCACTTAGAACTATGCGATGACCGGGCTGTAAAGCCTGACGAGGCGCCGATACCCCATACGAAGCTCGAGCTAATTTGATTTTTGGAGAATAGACATGTCCCGAGTCTGCCAAGTTACTGGCAAGCGTCCGGTGACCGGTAACAACCGTTCCCACGCACTGAACGCGACTAAACGCCGTTTCCTGCCGAACCTGCACTCTCACCGTTTCTGGGTTGAGAGCGAGAAGCGTTTTGTCACCCTGCGCGTATCTGCTAAAGGTATGCGTGTAATCGATAAGAAAGGCATCGATACAGTTCTGTCCGAACTGCGTGCCCGTGGCGAAAAGTACTAAGTACTTAAAGAGGAAATAAATCATGGCTAAAGGTATTCGCGAGAAAATCAAGCTGGTTTCTTCTGCTGGTACAGGTCACTTCTACACCACCACGAAGAACAAACGTACTAAGCCGGAAAAACTGGAACTGAAAAAATTCGATCCAGTTGTACGCCAGCACGTACTGTACAAAGAAGCTAAAATCAAATAATTTTAGTCTCCTTGTATCGAAAAACCCCGCAACTGCGGGGTTTTTTGCATTCTGTATCTCAACGGAGGAACCATGCCTGAATTACCTGAGGTAGAAACCAGCCGTCGCGGCATTGAGCCCCATCTGGTCGGCGCGACGATTCTTCACGCGGTTGTCCGTAACGGGCGTCTGCGCTGGCCGGTGTCCGATGAGATCCACGCCCTGAGCGATCAACCCGTCCTTAGCGTGCAGCGTCGCGCGAAATACCTGCTGCTGGAACTGCCCGACGGCTGGATCATTATCCACCTGGGGATGTCCGGGAGCCTGCGCGTTCTTACCGAAGAACTGCCGGCGGAAAAGCACGACCACGTCGATCTGGTGATGAGTAACGGCAAAGTGCTTCGTTATACCGACCCACGGCGCTTTGGCGCGTGGCTGTGGACGAAAGAGCTGGAAGGGCATAACGTGCTCGCGCATCTGGGCCCGGAGCCGCTCTCAGACGCGTTTAACGCGGAATACCTGAAAGCGAAGTGCGCGAAAAAGAAAAGCCCGATTAAGCCGTGGCTGATGGATAACAAGCTGGTGGTCGGCGTGGGGAATATCTATGCCAGCGAATCGCTGTTTGCCGCCGGGATCCATCCCGATCGGCTAGCCTCTTCGCTGTCGGCGCAGGAGTGTGAGCTGCTGGTCCGCGTGATTAAAGCCGTATTGCTGCGCTCGATTGAACAGGGAGGAACAACGCTGAAGGACTTCCTGCAAAGTGACGGCAAGCCGGGCTATTTTGCCCAGGAGCTGCAGGTGTATGGCCGTAAAGGCGAACCGTGCAGAGTCTGCGGTACGCCCATTATTGCCACGAAGCACGCCCAGCGCGCCACGTTCTACTGCCGTCAGTGCCAGAAATAGGGCTACTTTAGCTTTTCCATCAACGCCTGGTGGACGTTAACCGGCAGGAAATGGGTAACGTCCCCGTGATGACGCGCCACCTCTTTTACCAGCGTGGACGAGATAAATGACCACTCTTTGGAGGGCATCAGGAACACGCTCTCCAGCTCCGGCATCAGGTGGCGGTTCATGTGCGCCAGCTGCATCTCATACTCGAAGTCTGCCACCGCGCGTAAGCCGCGGATCAGAATGTTCGCCTGCTGGGCGCGGGCGAAGTTAGCCATCAGGTCGCTAAACCCGACCACCTCAACATTTGGCAGGTGCGAAATGGCATCGGTGGCAAGCTGCACGCGCTCGGGGAGGTCAAACATCGGCTTTTTGCTGGGGCTGGCGGCAATCGCCAGGATCACCTTGTCAAACATGCACGCCGCACGGGTGATGATATCAAGATGACCGTTGGTGATCGGATCGAAGGTACCCGGATAAATCGCTTTTGTGCTCATGGCTCACGTTTTCTCTGAGTAGCCGCGGCAAAGCGCCCACAGCTCGGTGTATTTGTTGAAAGTATACTGGGCATTCACTACCGCGAGTAACCAGCCCTGCTTACCGTCCAGCACGCCACCACGCAGCAGCAGCGTTTTCAGGAACGCGCCCAGCGTGTGGGTGAAGATACCGGTCAGTGAGGCCTTCTTGCCGCGCTGGTGGCGCTCCTGCGCCCAAGCCGTGGCATAGTTGAGCTGTTTACGCTGGAAGCTCGCGAAATCCCGGCAGGTCAGGTGCAACAAATCGCCCGTCAGAGGGATGATTCGGGCGTTGTCGCAGCTCAGGGATTCATGCACAAGATTGTCGTTGTACTGATAGCGCTCGCGCTCGTAAAGGCGCGTCACGCGGTCTGGATACCAGCCGCTGTGGCGCATAAATCGGCCAAGGAAATAGTTACGACGGGCAATGCTGTATACAGCACCAGGCTGAGGCGAGGAAAGCACCGCCTGAATGGCCTGCTGAAGTTCTGGCGTAATACGTTCGTCAGTATCGAGCATCAGGACATAATCACCGGTGGCAAACCCCTGCGCGCGCTGGCGCTGGATGCCATAGCCTTGCCAGTCAGCATCGGTAAACACCTTTGCACCCGCAGCCCGGGCAACGTCCACCGTGCTGTCCGTACTTCCGGAGTCAAGAATGACTATCTCGTCAGCCCAGGCAACTGATGCCAGGCAGTCCGGAAGCAGGTCGGCGGCGTTTTTGGCGATCATCACGACCGACAGACGCGTTGACATTAGTGGCTCCGCTGGGGCAGGTAAGGTTGCAGAAGTTGCAGCAGACGGGTCAGGGCGCCCTGGTTCTGATGCAGCACTTCAACGGCATGACGCCCGTACCACAGGCGATAATCTTCATCAGTCAGAAGGGTCGATACCTCTTTGACTACCGAATCCGCATCGGTCACGGTAATTAAACCATCGGCCTGCTGTAATTTCGCGCAGATATCTTTGAAGTTAAACGTATGTGGCCCCATCAGCACCGGAATCGCGTGGGCGGCCGGCTCGAGCGGGTTATGACCGCCGCGCTCCACCAGGCTGCCGCCGACAAACGCGAGATCAGCAATGCCGTACAGCAGCATCAGCTCGCCCATCGTGTCGCCAATCACCACCTGGGTGCTGCCAGACGGGATCTCCCCGCTGCTGCGCAGCGTGAAGCTGAAACCGCCTTTCTGCACCATTTCACGGGCATCTTTGAAACGCTCCGGATGGCGGGGCACGAGGATCAGCAGTAAATCAGGGAAGCTTTCCAGCAGCTTGCGGTGCGCCTGCAGGATGATCTCTTCTTCACCGTCATGGGTACTGGTCGCAATCCAGACCTGACGACGCGGGGCCCACTGGCGACGCAGCGTGATCGCGCGGGCGGCGAGTTCCGGGGTAACCGAAATATCAAATTTCAGGCTGCCCGTCACTGCAAGCTGGTTGCGTTTGAGGCCCAGAGAGACAAAGCGTGCCGCATCTTCTTCATTCTGCGCGGCGATCAGCGTGATTTTGCTCAGCAAGCGGCGCATAAATTTACCCAGCTTGCCGTAACCTTTCGCCGATCGCTCTGACAGGCGCGCGTTGGCAATCACCAGCGGGATTTTACGGGCATGCAGGGCGGAAATCATGTTCGGCCACAGTTCGGTTTCCATCACAATCACCAGCTTCGGGCGAACGGTATTCAGGAAACGATTCATGGCGCAGGGCAGGTCGTAAGGGAGATAGACGTGATGAACGTCTTTGCCAAAAGCGGATAACGCGCGCTCCGAGCCGGTTGGCGTCATCGTCGTGACGGTGATCGGCAGCGACGGGTAGCGGTGACGCAGGGCGCGAACCAGCGGGATTGCCGCCAGCGTTTCACCGACAGAAACGGAATGCAGCAAAATACCGTCCGGCGCGACTTTATTGCGGCAGAAGCCATAGCGTTCAGCCCAGCGTTTACGATACGCAGGCGCTTTACGGCTACGAAGCAACAGTCTCAGCCACACCAGTGGCTGAATGATGTAGAGCAGAGCGGTATACAACAATTCCAAGCGATTATCCGTTTTTTTAGTTTCGGCGGGCAAATTCTAAGCATTTGAGCCGTCTAAAGCTATCTCTTTGGTGTTTTAAGACGCCCATTTGGCTGCGTTACGCTCATTCGCCTGAAAAAAAACGGGCAATTTCTTGCCCGTTTCTTGTCTCACCGTTTAGCGCTCTGCTTCGGGGAGGGCGTTCAGATGGTAGGTTACGCGCTCCGAAAGCCCGCGAATGTCACCGCCAGTGATAAAGAAGCTGTCATCTTTTTGATTTGGATTACTGACGTCGTAGCCCAGCATCTTGTTGATGAGCGTTGCCACCTGATAATGGTTGAGTGGCATCTGCGGGCTGATCTCCTTCATGGCGTAAGCTGGATCGTTGCTGAAGTAGAGGAACGGTACCTGAGCAATTGGCATTTCTACAACCGAGTGGCCAAACAGACCGTTATCGCCCACGCGTTCCCCGTGATCGGAGGTGATAAACACCAGCACCGGCAGTTTGGATTTTGCCAGCGCGGTGCGAATCGCGGACGCGAGTTCTTTGTCATACAGGCGGACCGCATCGTCATACTCATTTTTCTTCTGCGCCACATCATCACTCAGACGCGGTGTAGAGAACTTCGCGAAGCCCTGCGGGATATTACGCTCGTACGGGATATGTGGAGCACGGCTGTTGAGCACCATCAGGAACGGTTTGTTCCAGTCCAGCGTTGCTTTCTCAACGGATGGCGTCAGAACAACGTCCGCGCCGACATCCGGTGCCGGGCGGATCTGGGTATCTTCCCACAGATCAATATCATGGATACCAATCCAGTTGCTCAGCCCTTCTAGTCCTTGGGCGGAGATAAAGGCGGTCTGATAACCCTGTTTCTTCGCGTTGGCGAAGATATTGGTAGATTTCGATTTATAGGCCCCGTAGTTATCCGGCTCGCGCAGATTATTCACCAGCATCGGGATGGCCACGCGGGTGGACACGGCGTTGGAGACAATCAGACGGCCCGTACCTTGATACTGCTGGAGCAGCGCTTTCAGCTCGGGCGTGGTATCGCGTTCGTAGCCCAGGGCGCTGACGTGGTGCGGGTTAAGGCTTTCACCTATAGCCAGAATAATCGAATATTTGCCCGCACGCGTATCCTTAACAGGTTTGACCTGGTAGGGATCGTAATGGGTCAGATTCTGATTTTCTCCTGACATCGCTTCCGGGATCAGGCGTATGGCGCTGAAGCTCATCGCAGACAGGCCGTTACGCAGCAGGGAGTGGCGCAGGTCCGGGTTGAACTTGTACATCTGCCCGTCGACCGCTTTGTAGAACTGGCCGACAAACATCACGACGATGGCAAGCAGGCAAGGAAGCGCAATCCATTTGTGCCAAAGCGGCGCCAGACGACGCGCAAAGACCAGCGCAAACACGACCGCCACAATCATGATGGCGAAGTAGATGCCCAGTGAACCCAGGCTGTCGGTGATCCCACTGGCAATGTCTTTCGTTTCCACGAACGCCAGCCAGACTTCACTCGGGCCATAGAACTGACCGTAGAACTGGTAGTACACCGCTTCCGATATCTGAACGATAAACGTGACGGCCAGCAGCAGGCGAGTCAGGAAGAAACGCGCACTGGCAGCGGCAAGCAGGGAGATGATCAGATACAGCGAGATATCATCGGATTTCGGCTGGTAGACATGATCTTTCAGCAGAATGATGATTTCTGAGAGCGAGAACAGCAGCAAGAATGCCAGCGTTAACCCCAGGGTGCGCAACAGATTGCTGCGTGGGGTGAACGAAGATTGTGTCGTTGTTTTGAACATGGAAGGGCTCTATTCCGATCAGAACTTTTTAGTCAGCGGGCGAATGGCTTTACCAAAACCAAAGCGCAGTGCGCGAACTACCGTAGGACGATTGTGCAATCCTTTACGCCAGATATCCTCAAACAGGGCGTACCAGCGTGCGGCGACCGCTTCGCGGGAATAGACCTGTAGGCGTTTTTCACCCTGTTCGCGCATCTGACGATACAGTTCAGGGGAATTTTTAAGACGCATGATGGCATCGAAGGCTTCATCAGGGTTTTTGGCGATGAGGTAGTCCAGCTCGCTTTCGCGGATCGCGCGATAAGACGGCTCGTCATCACAGACCATCACCGTTTTCCCCAGCCAGTTGTTAATGAGCTTGCTGGCAGGCTTACGCGCCAGTTTATGATCGTGTGATTTGCGGAAGCTGATGCACACGTCCACGTCCTGGTAGTTTGTCCAGTTATCGAACGAGATGCGTAGCTCGATACCTTGTTCGGCAAGGCGTTGCTTAAAGTTTCCTTCGCGGTATTGGTCCGGGAAACTGTCTACACGGCCGAAGAATGCGACGGTTTTGATTGTCTCGTCGGTGCGCTCACGCGGTTTTACGCCCGGCTGTGGCCAGTAGGGGACGAAGATACGATTGCTATGATTGTCCACTTCCGGATTCTGGTCGACGACAACATCTGCGCCAATGACGGGAGGGCGGTCCGCACGCGCGACTACGGTGAAGCCACGCCACGGCTTCACTCGGGAACCAAAGTCATCGTTATGCATCAGGTTAATGGCATCCGGCCTGCATTCAGAGCCAAACGAACATTCGATTGCATCACCATAATAGTGCTTCAGCGCCAGGGTGGTCTGGAACGTCCAGCCTCCGCGACCACCGCAATAAAATCGCTCCGGAATGTCGTCAGGATTGACATGGTTATCCAGAAGGGTTTGGAAATCTGCGTAGTTTTTAGCGATGAAATCCGCGCGGGAAACCGCATGTAATTTAAGTTTGTTCATAATTTCCGTTAGCCAGCCAGTTTTTTAAGACGGAAGTAGCGACGTCCCAGACGCCACCGTTGGCGGAAGCCGCGCGCATTTTGCCAAATCAGCGTCCAGATACCGCGATCGAAAAGCTCACGAGTGATCTCGCGTTTTTTGGCCATATCGTCAATGTTGTTAATGCTATGCAGGATCCCCAGACCCTCTTTGGCGATTTGCCAGCCGCAGGCGGGTACGCGTTTCACCTGTTCCGGATAGCGTTTGTTGATGGCGTCCAGCATCTCCAGAATCTTCATGTAATGGCGCGAAGAGCGCATGCGCGTGTCGTCCGTGCCTGGCGTATGGGAAACGGAAGCGGAATGGATCAGGTAATCGTAATAGACCTCATCAATATACTGCACGCGTCTGGCGGTGAGCAGTACTTCCGTAGTCCAGGGGATGTCCTGATGGCGCAGACCATGTTCAAAGCTGAAGCCCTGCTCTTTGATAAAGGCGTGTCGATAGATATTCAGCCACGTTACGTGCAGGAACTTGCGCGATTCGAGCGCCATCTGCAGCCAGGTCGGGCCGTCCAGCACGCCGGTTGACGCAAGTTTATCTGAAGGGAAAATCTTCTTCGACGGGCGTCCGTCATCATAAATATAGGTACCGTTGCAGGTCGCGACGTCCAACTGCCCGGCGAGTGCAATCTCCAGCAGGCGCGGATACATACCCGGATAGATAACGTCATCAATATCCGGGAACGCGACGTACTCACCCGTAGCCACGGCCAGACCGGTATTACGGGCCGCAGAGACACCCCCATTAGGCTGGTCGATGACGTTAAAATGGCTGAATTCACTGGCGTAGCGGGCGATGATATCTGCGGAGCCGTCAGTTGAGCCGTCATTAACAATAACAAGTTCCAGGCTGGGCAGATTCTGTTTCTTTATGCTGTCAAAAAAAGCGCTCAGGAAATTCTCGCCATTATAGACGGCGACAACGAGGCTTAATTGAGGCGTTCCAGACATGCTTACTCCGTAATTTAACGCGGTGAGATGCGGCTAACGAGCGATACAGTAATGTGCAATGGCTTTTCGACAGCCGGCAGGCAAAAGAGTTCTGATGGGTAACGTTGCGCCGATGCCTGTTATCATCGGCGCAATATACGCGATCAGGAGGTTGTTTCTGTCCGTTTAGCGGGTCGTAACGCGCACATTCCCACAAGCAACCCGGTTAACATCATATATTGTTCCAGGTAGTGATCTTTCAGATTATGGTCAACCATGGTTCGGGAGAAGAAACCAACCGTAAACAGCAGCAAGAACATGCCTGCCATCATATTGCCATGGCGGAACTCGCGCCAGCCGATGTACCAGCAGCCTGCCAGCAGAATCAGCCAGCCTGCAATGCCCACAACCCCGTTCTGGATACCAAACTCAATCAGGCCGTAGTGGCTGTGTGGAATATCAATGCGATTGTCCTGCGTGTCGCGACGCAGCACATAACGGAAGGCCTCTTTGCGAGGTCCCATTCCTGCAGGATGTTCACCCACCAGTTTCCAGCCCTGATGGAAGAAACTCGCGCGACAGCCGTTGGAGTGGTTCATTGGACGACCGAGATCGTTAGTCGGTACTGTTCCGTTGGTTTTGTTATAGCAAAAACTGGTGAAAGGCGCGTTCCAGCCGGTTACGGCATCATCTTCCAGACTTTGCCAGCGCGGATCGGTTTTCCAGGAGGCATAGCCCAGAAGCGCAGAAGCGATAGTAATGCCCAAAAGAATGCCGCCTGTGAGCAACACCCGGCTGCGACGCATGCTGTGCAGGCTGAGCAGAATGAAGGTGGAGAACAGGCTGCCAACCAGGCCGATCGTTCCCCAGCGGGTATCGACTAATGCCGTGCAGACAAGGTTACACAGCAGCATAAAGGCGAGGAACGGTGTCTTCAGGCGTAAGAAACGCTGATGAAGCAGGCCGCGTGCAAGCAGTTCAGCGAGCAGGAAACCGGTGATCATATTGACCTGGAAGCTCATGCGCGTGCGGTTATAAACAATCCGCGTTTCGCCCCAGTGGATCACGCCGTCTCGCCAGTAAAGCCAGACGGTATCAAGGAGATGGATACAGACGACGCCCCAGAAAAAAAGGACGACGAGAGTAAAGAAACGGGCTGCCGATAAAGAGGGGAAGCGCTCCTGAATCACCGGTAATAACACCAGACCCGCACAGAAAAGTAATACCGGACGTAGCCACTGACCATCCCAGGTCGACACCATTTCTTTAATATCTGGCGCGACAAAAAAGCCGTTAATCAGGATAAAGAAGGTCAATGCCCAGAGCACAATAAGCACGAACTTAATTTTGTTTAAGTCCAGCGCTTTTCTCGCCACTGAGGAGCTAAAGAAAAGACCGAGCGCCACCACAATATTAGGATAAATCAGTCCATTACGATGAAAAGGTAGCTGATCGTTTGGGATTGGCCAGATAAAACATAAAGCCAGTACAGACAGTACTAAAAGACCTGTCAGGATGTTACGAGTATTTGTCATAATTTTGGTACTGGTAAAGGATCTCGGCGTTAATACCGGTTAGTTAACAATGCCATACGCAGATTCCACTGATTTTGAGTGGAATAAAAGCCTGAGAAAATTACCACATAAGCCATAACTACAGAAGGACATTGTTTGTAAGCAAGATTAATCCGCCTGTGCATTATCGTAATACCCACGTATATAATCGGCAGCCTGGACAGAGGTTTCAGCTAAACGACAGGAAATATATGCACATTGTTCACACTGAAGCAGACGGCGGCAAAGGCGGGCAGCCTCTGCGCATTATCAACGAATCGCTTGGGATGATTCAGCGTGGCCATCAGGTGACTCTCCTTTGTCCGGAAACTGCGCCGCTTCACGCGCTGGCACGCAATGCCGGTCTGACGGTGGTCACGATGCCGTTGAAGCGTAAGAACCTTAAAAACCTGCAGTTGCTGCGTCGCTGGCTGAAGGATAACCGTCAGTCGATTGACGTCATCAATAGCCATAACTCTGCCGATACCTGGCTGGTGGCGCTGGCGAATCTGACGCTCTCCAACCCTGTACCACTGGTGAGAACCCGTCATGCGTCCGGCGTTCCGCGTAACAACTGGACGACACGCTGGCTGTTCCGCACCGCCTGCGCGCACATCGTGACTACCGGGGAGGCGCTGCGCCATCAGGTGGCAAATATTGGCGTGCCGATGTCTCAGAGTACGTCGGTGCCAAGCGGTGTCGATACGCAGCGTTTCCATCCGGGAGATAAGCACCAGGCCCGGGTTCATTGTGGTTTGTCGCAGGACGATTTCTGGCTGGGCGTGGTGTCGCATTTGCGCCCGAACAAAGGCCATAGCGTACTGCTGCGCGCCCTGGCGAAAATCGACAATCCACACATCAAGCTGGCGATTGTTGGCGAAGGCCCGCACAAGGCGACGCTGGAACAGGAAATCGCCGCGCTGGGATTACAGCAGCGCGTGGTCATGGCGGGACATCAACCCGATCCGGAACGCTGGTTTCCGGCCTTTGATATTGCGCTGAGTCCTTCGCATGATATGGAAGGTGTGCCGCAGGGCGTCCTGCAATCGTTAGCCACCCGTATTGCCACCATTGCGACGGACGCCGGTGGAACGGGGGATGCGGTGATTAACGGGCAGACGGGATTGTTGGTCGCCCAGCGCGACGAAAACGCACTGCGCGATGCCATAATGAAACTCTATGCCGACTCAGCCCTTCGCGAGACGCTCGCGCAACAGGGGTATGACTACCTGAGCACGCACTTTACCCGCGAATGTATGCTGGACGCGATGGAGAAGGTCTTCTCCGATGCCGCTCAGCGCAGCAAATCGCGATAAAGCGCCTGTAGCTCTCGGGCCATTCTGTCCAGGGTGAAAGGTTCCGCAGTCGCACGCGCGGCAGCGGCGTAATCGACACCCTGTTCACGGCCTTTTAGCCACAGCGAGATGGCCTGCTGGTAACCTTCGCTGTCCAGCGCATCGCGTACCCAGCCGTTTTGACCCTCGGTTATCCACTCCGCCGCGCCACAACCGTGGCTGGTGAGCAGTGGCAAACCACAGGCCAGGGCTTCCACGCAGACGTTCGGGAAGGGATCGTAGAGCGTCGGCAGGATAAGGGCATCAGCCGTGCCATACACTTCACGCACGTTGGCTACGGGGCCCAGGAACTTCACTCGAGAGGAAATTCCCAGCGCCTGCGCCAGCTTTTCGAACTTCCGCGCATGTTTATCGCGGCCGGCAATCAGCAGCCAGACGTCAGGATGCGCCACAATAGCGCGCAGCGCGGTGGCGACGCCTTTGCGGCTGAAGCCTGACCCAACATACGCCAGTACCGGTGCGTTACGGGGAATACCCAGTGCATCACGCTGCGAAAGGGCGCGGACCTCAGGACTAAACTGAACGGTGTCTACGCCGTTGTAGATCACCGTCAGCTTGTCTTCCGACAGCCCGAAACGACGGGCGATATCATCGCGAACCATCTTCGAATTACAGATCACCTTGCGCAGTTGCGGATGGGTAAACATCTGCGCCTCAGCCTGCAGAATGTAGCGGTGATAACGGCTCAGAGACTGCGCCCAACGCGCCAGTGGCGACAGAATACGACCATATTGCTCAAGCCAGGTGGCGTGAACACCGTCGCCCGCCCGGAAGATGGTGGCGCCCGGTATGCGTTCGTGGCTTTGCACAATATCAAACTGCGTAAAATGCGCGGCGGCTTCGACGGCAAAACCGGATTCACGCGCGATGCGATTGCGAAACGGCGGATTGACCGTCAACGTTTTCCAGCCTGCGGCATCCTCCCACTGGCGAGCAATCAGCGTGACATCAAGGGAGGAATCCTGCGCCAGCACGTTCAGCGCACGTGAGACAAAACGCTCTGCGCCACCGTTGGGGTTGTAGGTCTGTCGAACAATGGCCAGCTTCATGCAGGGGTTTCCGTTTCCAGAAGCATCGTATCGATTGCGCTCAGCACCTGCTGTGGGGTAATGGCCGTAATGCAGTCTGAGACACCGCTGTCTCCGCAGCCCGCTTTGCCGCACGGCTGGCAGGTAAACCCGGCCACAATCACACGATAATTTACCCCCCACGGCGCCCATTTGATGGCGCCGGTAGGGCCAAAGATAGCAACGGTCGGCGTACCGACGGCGCTTGCAAGGTGCATCGGCATGGAATCCACGCCAAAGTACACCCGGGCGTGCTTCATCAGCGCACCCAGCTCTTTCAGGTTCAGCTGACCGCTTAAATCAAAGACCGGCTGGGTGAGGGCTGCGCGCAACTCATCCATGTAGGCCTTCTCTTCTTTTGACGGTGCGGCGGAAAGGACGATCGGCAGGCCGCGCGCCGCCAGGTTATCAATGGTCGCTGCCAGTTTTTTGATATCCCAGGCCTTAAACATCCAGCGCGAGGTCGGGTGAACCAGAATGTAGGATTTACTCGTGAGCCCAAACCCGGCCAGTTTTTCGGCCACAGAAGCTTCTGCCGCGTCACCAGGCACAAAAAGCGTATGCTTGTCTGCGTCGGACTGCGGATGAATACCGATTCGGCGCAGGGCATCCAGATTGACTTCCACCATATGGCGGCTGTTGTCCTGAATGGCCGGGTAGAGCGTGGTGAACGATTTCACCCAGCGACGACGTGCCAGGCCCCCGCGTTTATCCGGCTTAAAGCCGACGGAGACGCGCGGTTTCAGGCGACGCGCCAGACGCGCGCCGTGCCAGTGTTCGGTCAGATTAATCAGCACGTCATACTGACGGCCTTTCAGGGTATTCAGCAGGGCGCGGTAGAGGCGGAATTGTTCAAACCAGCCCTTCTTGCGCCAGTTGCGCCCAATAGTATGCACCTGGTCGATATGCGGATGGCTGGTCAGCATCGCCTGGGTATCGTCATAAACCAGCGCATCGACTTCCACGTTCGGCCAGTTCTTTTTCAGCACGGTAAACACCGGCGAGGTAAGCAGAACGTCACCGTGGTGACGCAGCTTAATAATCAGCACGCGCTTTGGCGGGCGCTCCGCTGAGAAAAAATCAGACATAGGCTCTCTCTGCTGCCAGCAAAGGCTCTAATTGCGCAAATACCGCAGCGGCGCTGAGATCGCTCAACTGCGATGAGTGTTCCGGGCGGCAGATATACTGATTTTTTCCATAGCCGCCGATCAGGCCCGGGTCCGTTGGGCCGTAAAGCGTGATGTTAGGACGGTCCAGCGCCGCCGTCAGGTGGCTGAGGCCCGTATCCACGGAGACTACAGCCGTAGCGCCTGCCAGCGCCTGAGCGACGCCGTCAAGTTTCATGCGCGGCAGAACGTCCACGTAATCAAACCCTTCTGCCAGACGTTTGGCCCGTGCCTCTTCGTGCGGTGCGCCCCACGGGAGTTTGATACGCAGCCCCGCGCTTGCCAGCAGGCCGATCAGTTCGCGCCAGTGCGCTTCCGGCCAGTGCTTGTCATCGCGGGTTGTCGCGTGAAGGAAAATCAGATAAGGATCGCTTTTCTGCGATGAGGTGTGCAGGAAATGCCGGGAAATCGCATAGTCGCCCTGGGTTTCCGGTTTCGCATAGCCCAGGCTTTTGGCAAACAGCTCTCGGGTACGTTCCACCGCGTGCTGTTGCTTTGCGATGTGGTGGTGGCGGTTATAAAACAGGCTCGCCAGCGGTTCGCGGACGCTGTGCCAGTCCATTCCGTGCTTTACGCCGTGTGCCAGACGCGTTACCAGCGCGGCGCTTTTGACCAGCCCCTGCGCGTCAATGATGGCGTCGTAATGCTGTGCCCGCACCGCCTCGCGGAAGGCTTTGCGTTCGGCTTTAATCGGCGCGGAGAACCACGCTTTGCGCCAGCGGCGAATCGCCACCGGGATCACGCGGTCAACCGCTTCATGCCAGGTGGGGATCTGCGCGAAGCCTTCTTCCACCACCCAGTCAAAACGAATGCCGTGGATGGCCCGCATGGCGTCCGTCAGCGACGGCAGCGTATGCAGAACATCACCCATCGAAGAGGTTTTAACGATCAATACCCGCATTCGTTATCCTTCTTCGCTCAACAGCAGTGCGTTGAGTTCTTCGAGAACGCGCGCTGGCGTAATGTCGATCAGGCTCTGATGATAACCTTCTGCGGCATCGCCTTTGCGCACCTTGTGGTAGCCGGTGATCAGGCGGATGACGCGCGCTTTATGGGAAAGCGGAGGCGTGAAGTCCGGGCTGCTTGGGCCATACAGCGCCACCAGCGGGCGGTTGAGCGCAGCGGCGACGTGCATCAGGCCTGAATCGTTGGTGACCACAGCGTGACAGGCGGCAATCAGAATAACGGCCTGTTCAAGCTGCGTTTCTCCCGCCAGGTTGCGGCACCAGGCCTGCTGTTCATTACTGAGTGTGGCGAGAATTTCGTTGCCCGCCTCGTGGTCTTTTGCCGAACCGAACAGGACAATCTGGTAGCCTTCGTCGATCAGCTGTTTCGCCAGCTCCGCATAGTGGTAGTGCGGCCAGCGTTTTGCCGGACCGAACTCGGCGCCAGGGCAGAAGCCAATCATCGGGCGTTCAGACGAAAGGCCAAACGCGCTGCAGGTCTGGGATTTTTCACCGTCGTTAACCTGAAGCTGGGGCCAGAGCAGCGGCTGCGGCAGGTCTTTCGCACTGCGCATCACGCCTTTGTCATAGGCCAGCGCCACGTAGCGCTCCACCATTAATGGCCAGGCCGCTTTATCCAGCACCCGCGCATCGTTCAGCAGACCGTAGCGCATTTCGCCGCGCCAGCCGGTGCGATGCGGGATGCCCGCAAAGAAGGGCACCAGCGCGGATTTAAAGGAGTTGGGCAGGACATACGCACGATCGTACCGCTTTTCGCGCAGGCTATGGCCGAGCTTGCGGCGCTCGCCAATCTCCAGCGCCCCGTGGCCGAGCGGCATCGGGATCGCTTCATTCACTTCCGGCATACGCGATAACAGCGGACGGCACCACGCGGGTGCCATCACGTCGATTATCGCCTGGGGATAACGCGCCTTGAGCGTGCGATAGAGACTTTGCGACATCATCATGTCGCCCACCCATGACGGGCCGATCACCAGAATTCTCATACTTACGCGTCGCGGTTCAGCCAGGCCATATATTCCGTTACGCCTTCGGCAACGGTCTTGAACGGCTTGTCATAACCTGCGGCGCGCAGGTTAGTCAGATCGGCCTGCGTGAACGCCTGGTAACGGCCTTTCAGCTTATCAGGGAACGGAATGTACTCGATGCTGCCTTTTTTATGGTACGCCAGCGTGGCGTCAGCCACCGCCTGGAAGGACTCTGCGCGGCCGGTACCGAGGTTGAAGATGCCGGACACGCCGTTTTCCCAGAACCACAGATTTACGGCCGCCACGTCACCCACGTAGACGAAGTCACGCTTAAAGCCGTCGCTGCCTTCGAACAGTTTTGGACTTTCACCGTTATTCAGCTGGGTGTTCAGGTGGAACGCCACGCTCGCCATGCTGCCTTTGTGGCCTTCGCGCGGTCCGTAGACGTTGAAGTAGCGGAAACCGACGATCTGCGAGTTCGCTTCTGGCAGTACCTGACGCACGTACTCGTCGAACAGGAACTTGGAGTAACCGTAGACGTTCAGCGGCTGCTCATATTCGCGGGACTCGATGAAGTCCGAGGTGCGCCCGCCGTAGGTGGCAGCAGAAGAGGCATACAGGAACGGAATTTCACGCTCCAGGCAGTAATGCAGGATCTCTTTGGAGTACTGATAGTTATTGTCCATCATGTACTTGCCGTCCCACTCGGTAGTGGACGAGCAGGCACCTTCGTGGAAGATGGCTTCGATCTCGCCGAACTCTTCACCTGCCATAATCTGGATAAGGAAGTCTTCTTTATCCATGTAGTCAGCGATGTTCAGATCCACCAGGTTAACGAACTTGGTGCCGTCTTTCAGGTTGTCAACCACCAGGATGTCGGTGATGCCTTTGTCATTGAGAGCCTTAACAATATTGCTGCCGATAAAGCCTGCGCCGCCGGTAACGATGATCATAACTGTAACCTTTGAAGTGTGGAGCCCGGGGACAATCCCGGACGCTAATGTTTCTATCATATCATTAGTATGGCTGCCCTTCAGCCATTCACCGACATAGCGCAAGGGTACACGTGATTTATGCTGCAAAAACGACAAGAGATGACGTGTCATCTCGTCATGAACTATAGGTTTGGGTAATATGTCCCGAAATTTGCCGAGTCTGGAGAATTGCAATGCGTGGTGATTTTTACAAACAGTTAAACAGCGACCTCGAGACCGCACGTGCGGAAGGGTTGTTCAAGGAAGAGCGTATTATCACGTCTGCCCAGCAGGCGGACATCACCGTTGCCGACGGCAGCCATGTGATCAACTTTTGTGCGAACAACTACTTAGGTCTTGCGAATCACCCTGAGCTGATTGCCGCTGCCAAAAACGGCATGGATACCCACGGCTTCGGCATGGCCTCCGTACGCTTTATCTGCGGAACCCAGGACAGCCACAAGCAGCTTGAGCAAAAGCTGGCAACCTTCCTCGGAATGGAAGATGCGATTCTGTACTCCTCCTGCTTTGACGCCAACGGCGGCCTGTTTGAGACCCTGCTCGGCGCAGAAGATGCCATTATCTCCGACGCCCTGAACCATGCGTCCATCATTGACGGCGTGCGCCTGTGCAAAGCGAAGCGTTTCCGCTACGCCAACAACGACATGGTTGAGCTGGAAGCGCGCCTGAAAGAGGCCCGTGAAGCGGGCGCTCGCCATGTGCTGATCGCCACCGACGGCGTGTTCTCCATGGACGGCGTGATCGCCAACCTGAAGGGCGTATGTGACCTGGCAGATAAATATGACGCGCTGGTGATGGTTGATGACTCTCACGCGGTGGGCTTTGTCGGCGAAAACGGCCGGGGCTCCCACGAATACTGCGACGTCATGGGCCGCGTGGACATCATCACCGGTACGCTGGGCAAAGCGCTTGGCGGCGCATCCGGCGGCTATACCGCTGCGCGCAAAGAGGTGGTTGAGTGGCTGCGTCAGCGCTCGCGTCCGTATCTGTTCTCCAACTCCCTGGCGCCGGCGATTGTTGCCGCTTCTATCAAAGTGCTGGAGATGGTGGAGTCCGGTGCCGGGCTGCGCGACCGTCTGTGGTCTAACGCCCGTCTGTTCCGTGAAAAAATGAGCGCAGCAGGGTTCACCCTGGCCGGTGCCGATCATGCGATCATTCCGGTGATGCTGGGCGATGCGGTCGTGGCGCAGCAATTTGCCCGCGAACTGCAGAAAGAAGGGATTTATGTCACCGGGTTCTTCTTCCCGGTGGTGCCAAAAGGTCAGGCACGTATCCGCACCCAGATGTCTGCGGCGCATACGCCTGAACAAATTGAACGTGCGGTGGAAGCCTTTACCCGCATCGGTAAACAGCTGGGCGTCATTGCCTGAGGACGTGTGATGAAAGCGTTATCCAAACTGAAAGCGGAAGAAGGGATTTGGATGACCGACGTGCCGGAACCGGAAGTCGGTCATAACGATCTGCTGATCAAAATTCGTAAAACAGCTATCTGCGGTACTGACGTTCACATCTACAACTGGGACCAGTGGTCGCAGAAAACTATTCCGGTACCGATGGTTGTCGGTCACGAATATGTCGGCGAAGTGGTGGGTATCGGCCAGGAAGTGAAAGGCTTCAAAATCGGCGACCGCGTTTCCGGTGAAGGTCATATTACCTGCGGCCACTGCCGTAACTGCCGCGGTGGGCGTACGCACCTGTGCCGCAATACCATCGGCGTGGGCGTGAACCGTCCGGGCTGCTTCGCGGAATACCTGGTGATCCCGGCCTTTAACGCCTTCAAAATCCCGGACAATATCTCTGACGATCTGGCCTCCATCTTCGACCCATTTGGTAACGCGGTACACACGGCGCTCTCCTTCGATCTGGTGGGTGAGGACGTGCTGGTCTCCGGTGCGGGCCCAATCGGCATCATGGCGGCGGCCGTGGCGAAGCACGTAGGTGCACGCAACGTTGTGATCACCGACGTGAACGAATACCGCCTGTCGCTGGCGCGCAAAATGGGCGTCACCCGCGCGGTGGATGTCTCGAAAGAGAGCCTGACCGACGTGATGGAAGAGCTGGGCATGACCGAGGGCTTCGACGTGGGTCTGGAGATGTCCGGCGCGCCGCCGGCGTTCCGCACCATGCTCGACACCATGAACCACGGTGGCCGTATCGCGATGCTGGGTATCCCGCCGTCGGATATGTCCATCGACTGGAACAAAGTGATCTTCAAAGGGCTGTTCATCAAGGGTATCTACGGCCGCGAGATGTTCGAGACCTGGTACAAGATGGCGGCGCTGATCCAGTCAGGTCTGGATCTGTCCCCGATTATTACTCACCGTTTCTCCATCGATGAGTTCCAGCAGGGCTTTGACGCGATGCGTTCCGGCCAGTCAGGGAAAGTGATCCTGAGCTGGGAGTAACTGAGAAAGCGCCTTCGGGCGCTTTTTTTACGACCTCTTCACGTTTCTTACATCCGCAATCAGATTATTTCGATTTTTCCTTCGCTTTTTTACCCGCACACTTATAAAGTTTGTTGATTATCCGTTTAAGTTTACAGCGCCTATGTTCAAGCTTACCGTTTGTTTATTGACCTGTAATTCTGCGCGTTTGCTGCGCGAGGTGATTCCTCCGCTGCTGACGGTGGCAGATGAAATTGTCGTTCTCGATTCCGGCAGTACGGATGCCACTCTTTCTATTTGCCGCGAGTACGGGCTCTCCCTTCATCATCACCCCTATGCTATGCATGGCGTGCAGATGAACCATGCGATCGATCTGGCGAGCAATGACTGGGTGCTTTGCATGGATAGCGACGAGATTCTGGACGCGGAGACTGTCGACTTTATTCTGACCCTGAAAGCCGGGGATGAACCTTCCGCCGATCGCGCCTGGCGTATCGCCCGGTACTGGCACGTGCTGGGTGAGGAGGTGCGTACAATCTATCCTGTTTCCTCCCCTGATTTCCCGGTGCGGCTGTTCAATCGTACCCAGGCTCGCTTCAACCAACGACCCGTGGATGACAAAGTTGAAGGCAAGATTGTCGCCATGAAAATGCCAGGGCGGGTGCGTCACGACACGTTTTATAACCTTCATGAAGTGTTCAACAAGCTCAACAGCTACACCACCCGGCTGGTGAAGTACCAGCCAGCTCGCCCTTCGATCGGACGCGGCATCATCAGCGCCATCGGGGCGTTCTTCAAATGGTATCTGTTCAGCGGAGCCTGGCGTCAGGGCAAGGTTGGGGTCGTGACGGGACTGTATGCTACAGCCTACAGCTTTTTGAAGTATTTCAAATCCTGGTATCAGCATCAGGAGAAAAAAGAGCCCGTTGCGAATGAGCAGACGGACTCTCAGATTGCGAAATAAGCGTCAGGCGGTCAGGCTTTCTTACCCCATCCCTGCCACTGCTGCTGGACGTATTTCACCAGCGTACTGTTACTGATGCTGTCTCCGATGACAGAGAAGAAGCGGGTCGCGTAGACCGGTTCAAGCGGCTGCTTCGGTACGCAGCGCTTCACGCCGCGGAACGGATTACGCGGTGCAGTCGGCACGGGCTGCGCAGAATTCGGCGTAGAGGTATCCACTTGCGGCTCGTTAAGCAGATCGCTCGGGCGCACCAGCGTGATATCGGAAGGTAAGGTCGGCAGCATTTGCTGCAGGACGCGGACGGTCGACGGGTGCGGGTGACCGATGGCAATGGCCGAACCATTGCGGCGGGCCAGCTGTACCGCGCGATTGAACTGCATACGAATATCGGCTTCGTTCTGGGTGTCATCCAGGAACACCTTGCGCTTAATCACCTTTACGCCCGTTCCCTGAGCGGCGCGCATCGCCTGGCTGTTGCCGATGGTCATGCTGTCGAGGAAGTAGAGATTGTAACGCTCCAGCGCCTGCATCACTTTAAGCATCCCGTACAGGCTGGAGGTCATCGCGCTGCCCATATGGTTGTTCAGCCCTACGGCATACGGCACCTTGTTGTAGGCGTCGCGGATGATGCGCTCGATCTCCTCGCTGCTCATATCCGGGCGCAGGGTATCTTTTTCCAGCGGCTGCTTGCTGAGCGGGGCCATGGGCAGGTGGATGAGAACCTGATGCCCGCTGCTGTGGGCTTTGGTCGCCATCTCACGCGCGTGGGGGGCATTTGGCAGGACGGCAACGGAGATGGCTGACGGCATCGCCAGCACCTGATTTTCATAGTGCGGACGATAACCAAAGTCATCAATCACGATAGCGAGCTTACCTGCGTATACCGGTGCAGCCAGCGCCAGCGCGCTGACGACGGAGAAAACGATTCGACGAAATTGAAGCAAAACTTATCTTCCCAACCACGGCTGTGGATTGACCGCCTGACCCTGACGACGAATTTCGAAATAGAGTGACGGGCGGCCCTGACCGCCACTGCTGCCCACAAGGGCGATGGGTTGGCCCGCGCGCACCTGCGTGCCGACGCTGACCAGCGCGCTCTGGTTGTAGCCGTAAAGGCTCATATCACCTTTACCGTGTTCGACCACCACCACCAGTCCGTAACCCTGCAGCCAGTCGGCCAGAATCACGCGACCATCGGCAATCGCTTTCACTTCGCTACCTTCAGACGCACCGATAACGATCCCTTTCCAACGTAGCTCACCCTGCAGCTGTTCGCCATAGCGATGCAGAATTGAACCGCGAACGGGCCAGAAAGCCTGACCGCGAGGTGAGCCCAGGCCGCCGGTACGCGACATCAGGGAACGTTCACTTTCGCTTGGTTTGTAGGTGGTGCCTTTGCGGGAGGCTTCCTGCTGCTTGTCGCGAACGGCCTGCGCCTCGCGAGCCTCTTTTTCGGCGCGCGCTTTCGCCGCGGCTTCCGCACGGGCGATGCTGTTACGCAGTTTAGATTCGTTGGCGCGCATTTCGCTCAGCTGGCTCTGCCCTTCCTGAATCGAGGACTCGAGACCGGCCAGGGTTTTCTTACGCTCGTTGCGCGCCTGCTCGAGCTTCGCCTGCTGGGCCTGCTGATCGTAGAGCAGCGTCTGCTGCTGGCTCTGCTTCTCTTCCAGTTCGGCTTTTTGCGTGGAGACCTCTTCGCGCGTCTGCTTCAACTGTGCGATCGTCTCCTGACGCGCCTGGTTCAGATACCCAAAGTAGGCCTGCAGGCGCTGGCCGCGCTGGCTCTCTTCGCCGCTGAGGATCAGCTGGAGTCCGGTATGTTCACCCTGGCGGAATGCGGCATCAAGCTGTGCCGCAAGATTGCGCTCCTGCGCATCGCGCTGGCGCTCGAGTTTGGCAATCGACGCGTTCATCTCGTCGATCTGCTTATTCAGCTGGGCGAGGGTGTTTTGCGTTTCACGGAGTTTACGCGTGGCAGCGGAGATGGCCTCTTCCTGCTGCTTAAGCTGGGCGAGCAGGGCGGCACGTTGCTGCTGCTGCTGGCGTACCGCACGCTCTTTGGCGGCGATATCGGCCTGAATGGATTTCAGCTGGTCGCGGTCATCCGCGTGGGCGGATGCGGCGCACAGCAATACGCCAGCGCTGAGTGCGCTGGCGTAAAACAGAGGTCTGACTGATAACCTAAGCGGCTTCACGACCCATGTGATTGAAAAAATCGCCTTTCCCCTCATGGGGAGCGATTATTCCACGATGAACAGCGGCTTACCAGTCATCTCTTCAGGGATCGGCATCCCCATCAGCGACAACATGGTTGGCGCGATGTCAGAAAGCTTGCCGCCTTCTACGGCTTTCACTGATTTATCACCCACATAAATCAGCGGAACCGGCAGGTTGGTGTGGGCGGTGTGTGCCTGGCCGGTCGCCGGGTCGCGCATCTGTTCAGCGTTACCGTGATCCGCGGTGATCAGCAGCTGGCCGCCAACGGACTCAACCGCTTTCGCCACCTGCTCAACGCAGTGGTCCAGCGCTTCAACCGCTTTCACTGCCGCTTCCATCACCCCGGTATGACCGACCATGTCGCCGTTCGGGTAGTTACAGATGATGGTGTCGTACTTACCGCTCTCGATGGCCGCAACCAGTTTTTCAGTCAATTCTGCAGAGCTCATCTCTGGCTGCAGATCGTAAGTGGCGACTTTCGGGGAGTTGATCAGAATGCGCTCTTCGCCTTTGAACGGCTCTTCAACGCCGCCGTTAAAGAAGAAGGTCACGTGTGCGTATTTTTCCGTTTCGGAGATACGCAGCTGCGTTTTGTCGTTCTTCGCCATCCACTCACCGAAGGTATTGGCCAGCGAGGCAGGTGGGTAAGCGCATGGGGCTTTGATGTCTGCCGCGTATTCGGTCAACTGGATGAAGTCGATGTTTACCACTTTCTTACGGGCAAAACCGTCGAAGTCGCTGTTGACGAACGCACGGGTGATTTCGCGCGCGCGGTCAGCGCGGAAGTTCATGAAGATCAGCGCATCGCCGTCTTCCATCGCGGCATCGGCCTGGCCTTCAGCACGGATCACGGATGCTTTCACGAATTCGTCGTTTTCATCACGTGCGTAGGCGGCTTCCAGCGCTTCAACGGCGGTCGCGAACTGGAATTCCCCTTTTGCCAGGGTCAGCAGGTCATAGGCCTGTTCAACGCGATCCCAGCGGTTGTCGCGGTCCATGGCGTAGTAACGACCAATGATGGAGGCCACGCGGCCTTTGCCCAGCGCGGCGAATTTGTCTTCAAAGGCTTTCAGGGAGCCTTCTGCACTGCGTGGTGGCGTGTCGCGACCATCCAGGAAGGCGTGCAGATAGATTTTTTCCGCACCGCGTTCAGCGGCCAGCTCAACCATCGCCATGATGTGATCTTCGTGGCTGTGAACGCCGCCAGCAGAGAGCAGGCCCATGATGTGAACGGCCTTGCCAGCGTCAACGGCTTTATCAACCGCGCCAGACAGCGTTGGGTTAGAGAAGAAGGTGCGTTCTTTGATTTCAACGTCCAGACGCGTCAGGTCCTGATACACAATACGACCAGCGCCCAGGTTAACGTGACCGACTTCGGAGTTGCCCATCTGGCGGTCCGGCAGGCCTACTTCCAGGCCAGACGCGTCAATCAGCGTATGCGGACGTTTTGCCCACAGGGCATCCATGACCGGGGTTTTGGCGTTGAAAATAGCGTTATCCTGGCTTTCTTCACGGTAGCCATAGCCATCCAGAATCACCAGTACCATAGGTTTTTTAGAAACCGACATTGCGACAACCTCATGCTCAAGAGTCAAAATTTGCGTAATTTTACTACAGCTGAATCGATCAAATAGCCGCGGAAGATCAAAGAAAGCGCAGGGGCAAGATGCTGACCAGACCATTTTGAGGCATTTTTTTAGGTGGCATGCCGCAGAAAATGGATTAGGTTAGGGTCGCTGGCTGTATTTGCCAGAACGCACAGGTATACTCCTGTCCTGGTTTTTTTTATCACTTAGTCGGGAGTAGTTACCCTCCATGCAAGAAATTATGCAATTCGTTAGCCGCCATCCGGTTCTGAGCATCGCGTGGATTGGCCTGCTGGCTGCTGTGCTGTTCACCACATTTAAGAGCCTGACGTCTAAGATTAAGGTTATCACCCGTGGTGAAGCGACGCGTCTGATTAACAAAGAAGATGCCGTCGTTGTCGATCTGCGTCAGCGTGACGATTTCCGCAAAGGTCACATTGCGGGCGCAATCAACCTGTTGCCAGCTGAAATCAAAGCGAACAACGTCGGTGAGCTTGAAAAACACAAAGCCCAGCCGATTATCGTTGTGGATGCGACCGGCATGCAGGCACAGGAATCTGCCAGCGCGCTTCATAAAGCAGGCTTCGAAAACGTAATGGTGCTGAAAGAAGGTATTTCCGGCTGGAGCGGGGAAAATCTTCCTTTGGTGCGCGGTAAATAAGGAGTTCAGTCATGGCCCATATTGAGATCTATACCAAAGCGACGTGCCCGTTCTGCCATCGTGCGAAAGCGCTGCTGAACAGTAAAGGCGTCACGTTCCAGGAACTGCCGATCGACGGTGACGCGATTAAACGCGAAGAGATGATCCAACGTAGTGGTCGTACGACGGTTCCACAGATTTTTATTGATGCGCAGCACATTGGCGGCTGTGATGACTTGTATGCGCTCGACGCCCGTGGTGGACTCGATCCGCTGCTGAGCTAAGAGACTTTAGGACAATTAAAAAGGGTATTTCCATGTCAGAACAAAACAACACCGAGATGACTTTCCAGATCCAGCGTATCTACACCAAAGATGTCTCTTTCGAAGCGCCAAATGCGCCACACGTTTTCCAGAAAGATTGGCAGCCAGAGGTTAAACTTGATCTGGATACCGCATCTACCCAGCTGGCAGATGACGTGTATGAAGTCGTGCTGCGTGTGACCGTTACCGCCTCTCTGGGCGAAGAAACTGCATTCCTGTGTGAAGTACAGCAGGGCGGTATCTTCTCTATTGGCGGCATCGAAGGCAACCAGATGGCGCATTGCCTGGGTGCGTACTGCCCGAACATTCTGTTCCCGTATGCACGTGAATGCATCACCAGCCTGGTTTCTCGCGGTACATTCCCGCAACTGAACCTTGCGCCAGTTAACTTTGATGCGCTGTTCATGAACTATCTGCAGCAGCAGGCTGGCGAAGGTGCTGAACAACATCAGGATGCCTGATGAGCACTGTTAATGCGTCAATGACTGTGATCGGTGCCGGCTCATACGGCACCGCTCTTGCCATTACTCTGGCAAGAAATGGTCACGAGGTGGTCCTGTGGGGCCACGACCCAAAACATATCGCCACGCTGCAGCGCGATCGTTGCAACGTCGCGTTTCTCCCGGACGTTCCGTTCCCTGACTCCCTGCACCTTGAAAGCGACCTCGCGACCGCGCTGGCGGCCAGCCGCAACATTCTGATTGTGGTTCCGAGCCATGTCTTTGGCGACGTGCTGCGTCAGATTAAGCCGCTGATGCGCCCGGATGCGCGCATTGTCTGGGCGACAAAAGGACTGGAAGCCGAAACCGGACGCCTGCTGCAGGACGTTGCCCGCGAAGCGCTGGGTGATGCGATCCCGCTGGCGGTCATCTCCGGCCCGACCTTTGCCAAAGAGCTGGCCGCTGGCCTGCCGACGGCGATTTCGCTGGCCTCAACCGATCAGGCTTTCTCCGACGATCTCCAGCAATTGCTGCACTGCGGCAAGAGCTTCCGCGTCTACAGCAACCCCGATTTTATCGGCGTGCAGCTGGGCGGGGCGGTGAAGAACGTGATTGCGATTGGTGCCGGGATGTCCGACGGCATTGGTTTTGGTGCCAACGCCCGTACGGCGCTGATCACCCGCGGTCTGACCGAGATGTCCCGCCTGGGCGAAGCGCTGGGTGCGGATCCGGCCACCTTTATGGGGATGGCTGGCCTGGGCGATCTGGTGCTGACCTGTACCGACAACCAGTCTCGTAACCGCCGCTTTGGCATGATGCTCGGACAGGGCAGCGATGTGAAAGATGCGCAGGAGAAGATTGGCCAGGTGGTTGAAGGCTACCGCAATACCAAAGAAGTCCGCGAGTTGGCGCACCGTTTCGGTGTCGAAATGCCAATAACCGAGGAAATTTATCAGGTATTGTATTGCGGAAAAAATGCGCGCGAGGCAGCATTGACCTTATTAGGTCGTGCGCGCAAGGACGAGCGCAGCAGTAACTAGTCGGAACCGTTGTCACCTGAATGACCCAGCCAGCGCAGAACTGGCTGGTCATTATACTATCGTCTGGAGTTAGCAATGCCGTGTGAAGAACTGGATATCGTCTGGAACAACATTAAAGCCGAAGCCCGGGCGCTGGCCGACTGTGAGCCTATGCTGGCCAGTTTCTACCACGCAACGCTACTCAAGCACGAAAACCTCGGCAGCGCGCTCAGCTATATGCTCGCCAACAAGCTGGCGTCCTCGATCATGCCCGCGATTGCCATTCGTGAGGTGGTGGAAGAGGCTTACGCCGCTGACCCGGAAATGATCGCGTCTGCCGCCTGTGATATCCAGGCCGTACGCACGCGTGACCCGGCGGTCGATAAATATTCTACCCCGCTGTTGTACCTGAAAGGCTTCCACGCTCTGCAGGCGTACCGCATTGGGCACTGGCTGTGGAATGAAGGCCGCCGCGCGCTGGCCATCTTCCTGCAAAACCAGGTTTCCGTGACGTTTCAGGTTGATATTCACCCGGCGGCGAAGATTGGCCGTGGGATCATGCTCGACCACGCCACCGGGATTGTTGTCGGGGAAACGGCTGTGATTGAAGACGACGTCTCGATCCTGCAGTCGGTTACCCTGGGCGGTACCGGCAAAACCAGCGGCGATCGCCATCCGAAAATTCGCGAAGGGGTGATGATAGGCGCGGGTGCCAAAATCCTCGGCAATATCGAAGTCGGACGCGGCGCGAAGATCGGCGCAGGTTCCGTGGTGCTCCAGCCGGTTCCGCCGCACACCACCGCCGCTGGCGTACCGGCGCGCATCGTCGGTAAGCCAGACAGCGATAAGCCGTCCATGGATATGGATCAGCACTTCAACGGTATTCACCATACGTTTGAGTATGGTGACGGCATCTGACATTTTGCCCGGTGGCGCTGCGCTTACCGGGCCTACCTTAGAATAGCGCCCGGATAACCCAGCTGGCGCCATGCTTCATACACCACTACCGATACCGCATTCGACAGGTTCATGCTGCGGCTGTCCGGCATCATCGGAATACGGATTTTCTGCTCAGCGGGCAGGGCATCCAGAATCGTGGCCGGCAGGCCGCGGGTTTCCGGGCCAAACATCAGATAGTCACCCTCCTGATAGCTTACGGCGCTGTGCGCTGGCGTACCTTTGGTGGTCAGGGCGAACATGCGCTGCGGCTGCTCGGCTTCCAGAAACGCGGCATAATCGTGGTGGCGAATAACGGCGGTAAATTCATGATAATCCAGCCCCGCGCGGCGCAGGCGTTTGTCGTCCCACGTAAAGCCCATTGGCTCAATGATGTGCAGACGAAAACCGGTGTTGGCGCACAGGCGGATAATATTGCCGGTATTCGGCGGAATTTCTGGTTCGAATAAAACGATGTTAAGCATGCTGCCCCCTTAATTGCGGGGGCAGAATAGCAGAAAAGAGAGGACCTACGCGACGCCGGGTTCCTGCGAGCGGCTGTACAGCATTTTGTAGACGGTTGCCGCTGCGGCTACAAGAGCGGGTACGCTGAGGATCATTAAAATACTGTCTGCCTGCCACTGCATCGAAAGAAGCTGGGCGCTGGTCATGGTGCCCGCCACGCCGCCAAAGCGGCCGATCCCCTGCATCCAGGCGATGCCCGTCGCGCGGCACTCGGTGGGATAAAAGGTGGCGGCCAGGGTCTGCATACCCGACTGCGCGCCGTTCATCGCGATCCCCATCAGGAAAATCAACCCGCCAAACAGGGCGATATGGTTATGCTCCATGCCGAGTAGCAGGATCAGCCCCATCGTCAGGATAAACCCGCCCGCGACAACCTTGTGCGCTTCCCAGCGGTCCATCATCCAGCCGGCGAGCAGAATGCCGGCCGTGCCGCCGAAGGTGAACAGCGAGGTGAGCCAGGCGGACTCCGCCAGCGCATAACCCATACCCTGCATCAGCGTCGGCATCCAGCTCAGCAGGACGTAGTAGATGACCAGCCCCATAAAGTAGGTCACCCACAGCATCAGGGTGCCGGGCAGCCAGGGCATCGAAAACAGCTGCGACACGCTCCCCTTTTTAGACGCGGTTTTCTCCTCCGCCAGGAAAAAGCCCGTGACGCCCTCCAGCGTACCGCGGGCGAACCGGCTGGCAATGCGGCGAACCTGCATGACGTCTTTCCCGCGCTGCACCAGAAACTTCACCGACTCCGGCAACAGCAGTGCCAGCAGCAGCGTTAAAATCAGCGGCGCAATTGCGCCGGTCAGCAGCACGCTTCGCCAGCCGTGGTGGGGAATAAGCCAGGACGAGATCGCGCCGCCGCCCGCCGCACCCAGAGGGAAGCCGCAGTACATGGTATTAATCGCCATGGCGCGGCAGCGCTGGGGGGCAAACTCGGAGATCAGCGTAATGGCATTCGGCATGGCGGCGCCGAGCCCCAGGCCCGTCAGAAAGCGCCACAGCGTCAGGGTGTTGAGGCTTTGCGCCCAGGCCGTGCCCAGGCTTGCCAGGCCGAAGAACAGACACGAAAAGACCAGTACGCGCTTGCGGCCCATCCGGTCCGATACCGGACCGGCGATCAGCGCGCCCAACGACAGCCCCAGCAGCGCCGCGCTCAGCACCGGCCCCAGATCCTGTTTATGGATCCCCCATTCTGCCGACAGCGTGGGCGCGATGTAGCCCATTGCCGCCGTATCAAAGCCATCGATCGCCAGAACCAGAAAGCCCAGCACAATGAGCAGCCAGTGAAACCCTGAAAAGCGACTGTCGTCGATCACCTGCTGAATATCCACCTTACCTGAATAGGTCATACGCTCCCCTCTGATGTGATGTTGTTTTTGTGTTCTTGTCTTTGCTTGTCTATACAATTGCGGACGGCATGTATATGTCAAATTTTCTTATCCAATATGTTATCTGGATGTTATTTTTGGCATAAAAAAGCGCCCGAGGGGGAGATCGGACGCATGAGAAAGAGGTGTTAACGAGGGGGGATTCAGGCCGCGTTTCCCTGAGCAAGTGGAGCCAGCGCTGCCGGTAATTTGCTTAACTCCTGCACCAGGGAATCCTTACTGATTTCGCTAATGGTTTTCGCACCGGTCAGCGTCATCGCCACCTTCATCTCTTTTTCGATCAGGTTAAGCAGATTCGCCACGCCTGCCTGACCGGCCGTCGCCAGAGCATACAGATACGCGCGTCCCAGCAGCACGCTGTCGGCACCCAGCGCAATCATACGCACCACGTCCAGCCCGTTGCGGATCCCGCTGTCGGCCAGGATGGCGATATCGCCTTTCACCGCATCGGCAATAGCTGGCAGGGCGCGGGCAGAGGAGAGCACACCGTCAAGCTGGCGTCCACCGTGGTTAGAGACCACAATCCCGTCTGCGCCAAAGCGGACCGCATCGCGGGCATCTTCCGGGTCGAGGATCCCCTTGATCACCATCGGGCCGTCCCAGAATTCGCGGATCCACTCCAGGTCTTTCCAGGAGATGGACGGATCGAAGTTATTCGCCAGCCAGCCGATGTAATCTTCCAGCCCGGTCGGTTTGCCAAGGTAGGCCGAGATGTTCCCCAGATCGTGTGGGCGACCGTTCAGGCCGACGTCCCACGCCCACTGTGGATGCGTTACCGCCTGCCAGTAGCGGCGGAGCGCCGCATTTGGGCCGCTCATGCCGGAGTGCGCATCGCGGTAGCGCGCGCCGGGGGTCGGCATATCAACGGTAAAGACCAGCGTGGAGCAGCCCGCCGCTTTGGCGCGCTCCAGCGCGTTACGCATAAAGCCGCGATCGCGCAGGACGTACAGCTGGAACCACATCGGCCGCTTGATGGTTGGGGCGACCTCTTCTATCGGGCAGACGGACACGGTGGAAAGGGTAAACGGAATGCCTTTAGCATCTGCGGCGGCGGCGGCCTGCACTTCACCGCGACGGGCGTACATGCCGCATAATCCGACAGGTGCGAGCGCGACGGGCATGGAAAGCGTTTCGTTAAACAGTTTTGTCTCAAGGCTCAGGTCAGACATATTCTTCAGCACGCGCTGGCGCAGAGCCACCTCCGACAGATCTTCCACGTTGCGGCGCAGGGTGTATTCGGCATACGCTCCGCCGTCGATATAGTGGAACAGGAACGGGGGCAAAATGCGCTGCGCCGCGGCGCGATAGTCACTGGCTGCTGAAATGATCATGCTTTGTTCTCCCTGGAAATATCACTGTCGCCAGGCAGACGGGTAATACGCGCCTGTCGGGCCTGGTCTTCATCGAATCGTTTGATGGTGGTATGCACGAAACCGAGATGCGCCATCATCGCTTTGCGCGCGGCTTCGGCATCACCGGCCAGAATGGCGTTGAGCACCGCCTCGTGTTGTTCGGTCAGCTGGGCAAACACCGGCGGAACCAGATACATGCGCTGGCGGCTCTGCTTCACGGAGGATTGCAGCAGGTCGAAGAACCCGCGCATGGTCTGGAGCAGCACGACGTTGTGCGACGCCTCGGCAATCGCCAGGTGAAAACGCACGTCCGCCTGGGAGGCGATGTCCGGGTCGCTGCTTTGCGTGGCCTCAAAGCAGGCGATGAGTTTCTCTTTGTCGGCGTCGGTTGCCCGCATGGCCGCGTGCCAGGCGGTACTGGTTTCGATGGCGTGACGCGCTTCAAGGATGTCGAAGCTGTAGTCCGGGTCGTTCTCCATCAGCGTTTTCAGCGGCTGAACGATGTTTTGCTCGGACCAGTCGTCATGCTGCCAGCGTACAAAGGTGCCGCCGCCGCGACGGCTTACCAGCACCCCTTCGCTGACCAGCGTCGCCAGCGCCTCGCGCAGTGAATTGCGCGACACGCCAAGCTGGGCGGCGAGCTGGCGTTCGGCGGGCAACTTCATGCCCGCTTCCAGCTGTTGTTCTTCAATCAGCGCCCGCACGCGAGAGGCAATCTCGTCGGACAGGCGTCTGGGCATCACTATCATGGGATCATCCAGGTTAAGACATAGGCCTGCAGGGTGGTGATCACCCCGACCATGCAGGTGAATATCAGGCTGTGTTTCACGGTAAAGCGGAACAGATCCGACTCTTTACCGACCAGTCCCACCGCCGCACAGGCAATGGCGATGGATTGTGGGGAGATCATTTTCCCGGTCACGCCGCCGGTGGTATTTGCGGCCACCAGCAGAACATCCGACACGCCAATCTGCTGGGCCGCCGTGGCCTGCAGCGCGGCAAACAGGGCGTTAGACGAGGTATCGGAACCGGTCAGGAACACCCCCAGCCAGCCGAGGAACGGCGAGAAGAAGGTGAAGGCGTGGCTGGTATGCGCCAGCGCCAGTGCCAGCGTCGATGACAAGCCGGAGTAGTTCGAGATAAACGCGAACGCCAGCACCATGCCGATGGAGTAGATCGGCAGCATCAGCTCTTTAACGGTCGCCGCAAAAGTCTGCACCGCAGCCGCAGGCTTCATGCGCAGCCACACCACGGAAAGAATAGCGGCAAACAGGATGGCGGTCCCGGTGGCGGAGAACCAGTCGAATTTATAGACCGCGGCATACGGCGTGGCGGCGTGCACCACCGGCGGCATACGGGCGACCATCTTGTCGAGGAACGGCACCGAAACGTTAATCACCATGTCGTACAGCGCGCCGCCCGGGGCGAACAGGGCTTTAAACGGCGGGATGCTCCACAGCGTAACCGTGGCGGTCAGGAACAGGAACGGCGACCAGGCGCGAATCACCTGTCCTGCGGTATAACCGGTGCGGGCCAGGGTTTGATCGACCTGCGAGGCGCCCATGTCGGCGAAGCGGAAAATACGGACCGGCTGCCAGCGTTTCAGGAACAGCGTCAGGCAGACCAGGGAAACCAGTGAAGAAATGATGTCTGGCAGTTCCGGGCCAAGGAAGTTCGAGCTGAGGTACTGGGCAATCGCGAACGAACCGCCCGCCACCATCACCGCAGGCCAGGTCTCCTTCACGCCGCGCCAGCCGTCCATAATCGCCATGATCCAGAACAGGACGATAATGGTCAGGAACGGCAGTTGGCGCCCCACCATCTGGCCAATCTCAAAGCTGTCCAGGCCGGTCACCTGGCCCGCAACCAGAATCGGAATACCCATTGCACCAAACGCCACCGGTGCGGTGTTCACAATCAGGCACAGACCTGCGGCATACAGCGGGTTAAAGCCCAGGCCCACCAGCAGCGCGGCGGTGATCGCCACCGGTGCGCCAAAGCCTGCCGCGCCTTCCAGAAACGCCCCAAAGGAGAAGCCGACAATCAGCATCTGCAGGCGCTGGTCCGGCGTAATGGAGAGAATCGACGAGCGGATAATGTCGAACTGCCCGGTTTTCACAGAGATTTTATAGACAAAGACCGCGGCGATGATGATCCACGCAATCGGCCACAGGCCGTAGAAGAAACCGTAGACGACGGAGGCCAGCGCGCGATCGACCGGCATTTTGTAGAAGAACAGCGCCACCAGCAGGGCGATGGCGACGGTGTACGTCGCGGCAAGGTAGCCCTTCAGCTTGAGCTTAATCAGCGCAAAGAAGAAGAACAGGATCGGAAGCGATGCGATCAGGCTCGACAGCCAGATATTGCCGGCCGGGTCGTAGTTTTGTTGCCAGAGGCTCATGCAGGTCTCCTGGGGACCAGACAGCCTGCGCTGCGGGTGAGTCTCCGCTCATCTCTGCGTCACAGTCTGTGTAAAAGTGGTCCTGCCAATGTTGTGTTGTAGGGTTAATGACAATGAATGGTTAACCAGATGTTATGAGCTAGCAATGGTTTTGTGAGCGGAAATAATGGAATTGTGAACCAGGGAAGAAAGAAAAGGGGGATTGGTTGGGCCAATTTGAAGCGGGGCTCCACCGTATGACGGTGGCCCCGTTCAAGAGTTACTAGAATTTCAGGAATTAGACAGCATTTTGAATAGAAGCGGTATCTCCGATGACAATCAAACCATCTTGTTGCTTAAGACGGTTATCTTTAATCTCCATCTCAATGACATCAGAGATCACTTTTCGAAGAACACTACTGGTAGATTTAAAACCAAGCATCCTTGAGACAGATGTAATGATTTCATCTTGAGTCGCTCCGAGGCCTGCGCTAACGATGTCAAATATACCCGAAGCGATTTCTATAGGTGCGATCAGTTCTGGTTTACGTAAGCCTGCAGATAAGACGTTCTGTCTGTTGCGGAGTCGAATCGTTACTTCATTGTGTATGAAAAATTCATGTTCCTTATAAATCTTACCTCTCCTGCAGGCAGTTTGAGCAGCCTGACTAACAACGCTTTCTATCCGTGCACCAGCCCGTTGCAATCCCCATGCGGAGCGAAGACGAGTTATTACTTCGTTAATATGGATAGGCGATTCTGTGAAGACTATTTTTTCAACCATGTCAGCAAGTATGCCGGTTGGTGTTTCATGTAAAGCATATGAAAGATTGGCTTCGGGCTGTGCTTCTTCATAAATCACAGACTGGTCATTAACGGAATCAGCTCTATCAAAACCAACCTCAATAACGTCTTCTCGTTCAACTGCCACGATATCAACAGGAACAGCTCGGGAACGACCGTATGTATGTTCTGCTCTGCTATTCAGTTCTGCTTTTGCATTATCAATAGCATCAATAACTTTTTGCAATTGTTCCTCTGGTCTTTGGAACCAATCCGTACTCCAGATTCGGTGTATGATCCAGCCATGATCTTCAAGAACGGCCTGACGTAAACGATCACGCTCTCGGGCAGACCGAGAGGAATGGTAAGCACTGCCATCACATTCGATTCCTAGAATATAACGTCCAGGTAATTCAGGATCGGCAATTGCAAGATCGATAAAGAAGCCAGCAATTCCGACTTGTGGGTGCACCTGATAGCCTCGGTTCTGAAGTGCTGAAGCGACTTGTTCTTCAAATACGCTATCCATCGGACGCCCGGAAACTGTGGACATTGATAAACGTCCTGTTCGGGCATATTGAAGGAAGAGTTTGAACGCTATTACGCCAACACCTTTTGCTCGCTCAAGATCAATATCTTCATCGGTGATCGATGCAAAAACCTCACATCGGCGTTTTGCACGGCTAATCAGCACATTTAGCCGTCGCTCACCACCTTGTGAACCCAGAGGGCCGAATCGCATTGCCAGATAGCCTTGTTTATTACGTGCATATCCCACAGAGATCATGATGACATCACGTTCATCACCTTGAATATTTTCCAGGTTTTTAATGAAGAATGGCTCTCCAGGATGGGAATTAAAGAAATCCTCATATTGAGGATTTAAACGGCGGAGAACTTCTAATTCATCCTGAATAGCCTTACGTTGTGAAACTGAGAATGTTGCGACCCCCAGTGACAATTCGGGATTCTGCTGTACATGCTCAAGAATTGCGGTAGCAATCCTTTTTGCCTCAATAGGATTGGCATTACCTGCACCTGATTCGAAAACGCCGTTTTCAACATAATGGAATCGCAAGCCCATACCTGCCTCTTCGGTATATGGGCTTGGGACAATAAACAATTTGTTTTCGTAGAACTGACTATTAGAAACCGCAATAAGCGACTGGTGTCGACTGCGGTAATGCCAGCGAAGCATTCGCTGTGGCAAGCCTCTGGCAACAAATAATCCAAGTATGCTTTCGATATCTGCTACTTGCGTCGAATCTTCATCCCCATCATCGTTGCTGGCTTCAGTCATACGAGAGAAGAAACTGGTTGGCGGTAATTGCCTTTCGTCGCCGACAACAACAACTTGCTGACAGCGCGCAATTGCACCTATTGCATCGACAGGCTGAATCTGGCTGGCTTCGTCCATAACAAGCAAATCGAATTTCTGCTTACCTGGGATCAAGAATTGTGCGACAGAGAGCGGGCTCATCATCATGACCGGTTTGATTGCCTGAATAGCCGGGCCCGCTTTAAGCATCAATTGGCGAATAGGCATATGGCCTCTTTTCCTCGCCATTTCAGCACGTAGGACTCCAACCGGACCTGCCGCTCCGATTTTTGAAGGAATACGACGATGGTGTGCCCGAGCGACCTCAATGCTTGAGCTCTTTATACGGCGTAAATCCATTTCGGCAAAGTACTGCACTTTTCGGTTATGAAGTTCACCATCGAAGCGGGAAAGAGACGGTGTCTCTTTAGCCATTAAACTGAACAGCGATTCATAATAGGTATATTCGACCGAGCTATAACAAGTGGATAATGGTAAGCGCCCATCCTCAAGCCGTTCTACAACTTCTGATAGTCCTAAATTATTCGCCTGGTTGCGTCGGTGTTGCCAGGCAACCCATTTAGACAGTTGTTCGGCATTTTCAGTCCATGAGGTTAGTTTTTTCAGGACACTATCGATACGTAAATGCTGATTATCCAAATGGAAGAATTCGTCGGTGGACGATTCGAGTTCGTTGGCTAGGTTTTCAAGTTCGTCAATGATAGAGACACGTGCCGCTGAAAGTTGATTAGCGGAATTCAGTAACTCACCACGATCGTTTACGGTCGCGCATATGAAGCGTAAGTCACCGTGTTTTTCAATCCATGCACAATCGCTAACGATATTGTGCCAGTGGGACCGAATGCCTAGCCATGCACTACCCAATGCTGCGCTTCCCAATTCGTATTGGGATTCGATGGCCTTCTTTTGATATTGCAATGCGATAATCTTCTTCACCAGCACCAGACGTTCACCGGGGCGATCTGCCGGATCTTTAAACACCTGATGTGATGTTGAATCTATACGACTGAGTTTTTGAGCCAGAGCTTCTACATAGCTTAATGGAACACGCTTAATAGAATAATGATTATCAAACCAGGATTCTGCAGTTGCGCCAAAAGCCTTCCAAAGTTGTTTCAGTTCAATATCGGCTTGATTAAGAAGCTGCTCCAGTTTCTGGCTAAGGTGCCTCAACGTTTCACGATCAGACAGTTGGCTCGCCAGTAAACGTGCTTCTGAACCAACATCTTTAAGCGTTGCCATCCATTCTACTAATGCCTTCAGAGCACTACTGTCACTGTTTTCACCACGCCAATGTGGGCCAAACGCACTGTTGCCAAACTCGCTAGCGTAGGAGATATTTTTTCGTAGCATTTGCGCCTGAATAACTTTATCCAAAAGCTCAATTTGCTGCTGAATAGGTTGATTTGTATCTCTAATGAGAGAGTGAACAAGCGCACGTGAACGACGCCATTCGCTGTTCAGTATTTTGAACATCCCAGTATGTATCGCAAGGTTATGACGAATTTGTGTAAGTTCGGTATCCCATATGGCCTCCGAAACATGGGGATCGATTTTCTGACGCAAGGAATGTAAATCAGCGATTGAATTGACCAACTCTCTGGCTTGTTCGACACCATGTTCCCATACGGAAGCGACAAAGGCTTGCGGGCTCGCATCGGGGGCATCAGCTACGCGTATGCTGAGTTCAATCAGATTTTTGATTTCCTGAGATGAACGATACAAGGATTCGGTACCTAGCTCTTTCGTCAGATGGGCCACTGTTAATTGAATTTGCGGTAATAGTGGTAGTAATGCTCTGGCGGTCGAGAAGGCATCTGGCAAAAGATCCTCCGGGACTGTTTGCAGTTCATCTCGGAATTCAAGGAGAGGGGTATCAAACTGTTCATCATGAATCAGGTCTTTGATTTCATTGAAATTATTTTGATACGTTGTACCCTGCTCTATTAAACTTTTTATTTCGTAAAGAGAGTTAGACCAGACAGGATTAACTAGCGCAGCTTCCTCAAATTCAGGTGCCTGATTTATGAGGTTAGCAATGTGAAAAATTTTGTCCGCGTCGTTGAAAAGTACGGGTTCAGGTGTTATTCCAACTCGTACAGCTAGAGCCGCTATAGTGTTTTGAAAGTCATGTATTTTGTGCAACAACGTAGTAATTTTTGGCATCAGGCGATCGAGTTCACCCGGTAAAACGGATTCTCGTTTTACCCCATTCCAGGGATGATTATGGGGAAGCCCAATATTCTCAATTCGTTCAATAAGCTCTTTAACGAGATCCAGTCGTTTTATCAGATCGTTATTACTCCATTCATTGAAGCCATGAAGAATGAAGTCCGTAGGTGTTTGTTCATTTTGACGCAATCTTACCAATTGCCCAATCACCTGATAAGGGCTCAAACCCGAAGGCGTATAGACTTTATGGAGGCGAGCTGGGTGGGCATTCAGGGAGTCACGGGCTTCGGTTAAGTTCTCAATCAATTCATCAGGAAATTCACCGCGGGGCGAACCTAAATCCCATACTCGCTTCAACTCTTCGAGTAAAATTCGTTTATTGGCCTTATTGCTGTGAAGTTCTAAACAGGCATCACCGACTCCTGTTTGGTCGAGGCGCCGTTTGACGACTTCAAGAGCTGCCATTTTTTCTGCAACAAAAAGTACTGTTTTTCCATCCGCGATAGCCGACGCGATGATATTGGCTATTGTCTGTGACTTACCCGTCCCCGGAGGCCCTTGTATGACAAGGTTTTTCCCTCTCCTTACTTCATGGATCGCAAGCGTTTGAGAGCTATCACTATCCATAATATGAAGCATATCTTTCGGCGTGATAAGGGGGTCTATAGAGCTGTCTTCTGAAAGTAGTCCGTCGCTTTCATCAAACCCTTCTTCCATGAGCGCGCGAATAAGATATTTTGATGTAATAGCTTCATCATCGGGCCAGTTTGCAGGATCGAGATCTCGATACATCAAAAACTTAGAAAATGAGAACAAACCAAGGATGATGTCATTGGTTATAACTTCCCAATCTGTTTTCAATGTTATTGATTGCTGTACAGCTTCAAAGTAACTACTTATGTTAATTTCATCATCATCAGATTGCATTACAGGTAATGTGATCTGATGTACGCGTTCAAGGAATGCTTCCAAAGAGAGGTTAGGAATGATGTCTTCTGAACGCGCTTTTAGTTTAAATCTTTCTCCAGCACTACCGCGTTCCAGACTAACTGGCACTAGTATCAGAGGGGCATAACGGACATTCTCTTTATTAGCAGGATCTACCCATTTCAATGTGCCCAATGCCAGGAAAAGAATGTTTGCGCCTTGCTCCTCTTCAAGTGTTTTGGAGTCGTGGTACAAATCAAGTAATCGAGTCTGTAACCCTTTAGGTGTTAAACGAGTCTGCAGTTTAGTATCAAGATGCTGTGATTTTATTTCAGTTTTTGTTTCATCAAATTGATAAATAAAAGCTTTTTCGTCTGAAAGACTATCTTCAGTCTCCTGATCGTCTTCTTTACCTGATTTACCGTGCAAAAATGTGAACGTTTTTTTTTCATTAAACAGAAGGTTGTAGACCAGTTCAGAACGCTCATCAATCACTTCCAGGAAACGTGTATTCTTCGATCGCGGAATGTTGAGTAAGCGGTTTCTTGCCCCTAAATCCAGAAGTTCAGCCCTGGCTTTTTCAAGTTTTTGTTCTAAAGAAAGGGCGCTGTTTTGAAAGGTAGAGCTCTCAGTAGAATTCATAAAATTTATAACCTAATGCAATGACATACCATCATGCCAAAGAAATATATTATATTTCAATGACGTGCCGTGTGTATTAGTTAGATCGAAAGAAATGAATGTCCACTTTACTCTTAAGAATGAGAATTGTGAACCTGCAGATTTTACTATTCCCTGTTTACACTTCCGGGAAGTACCCCAGTAGTTTTGGACAATAAAAAACCCAATATATTCTTCTAATGAATATATTGGGCTGACTTGTTTTAAATTTTACTTAGATTAAGTATCAGAACGCCGTCTTACAAAAACCCGTCATCTCTTTCAGGCCCATTTCGCGGCCAAGCTCGGTCATCGGGTGAACCACCACCAGACCACGGACGCTTTTCTTCAGCTTGCCCATGTCGGCCTGCTCTTTTTTGGTGATCGCACGGCGGTGCGGCATGTTCATCAGTTTCTGCGCTTCTTTGCTCAGCTTCTGGCCTTTGACCTCGCGCAGGCGCTCGATCTCCGCTTCCAGCTTCGCGGTCTCTTTTTCAAGCTCGGCATACTTCTCGGCGGACTCGACCAGTGACAGGCCCGCCATCTGGTGGCGGATGAGATCCAGGCGGTCGCTCAGGCGTTTAATTTCGTTCTTTTCGACTTCTTTCATGACAAATAACTCTGAAAACGGGGAATTTACAGGGAAGGATACACCAATGTGAGCAGGCTTACTTCTGAAACGCTTTTTTTAAGCTGATTCGGGAAATCAGCTCAGTCAGGGAGAGAACCATCGTGGAACGGACAACCTGTTGATAACGCAGCTTTTGCATCGCGTAGAGCTCAGGGTCGCTGTTATCAAACTGCGGTGCCGGAGGAAGCGCGGTGACGCAGTGCAGCTCGCCGAACGGCCCCAGGATTTCATCGTCGGTAAAGGTGTATTCATTACCGTCATGATTGAGTTCTTCGCGCAGCGCCATTAGCAGCTCTGCATCTTCATACTCTTGTCGGTTCAGCACGCCAAGACCATAAATCAGCTTCAGACGCACGGATAAATCGCCCAGCGGTCCGTCTCCGTCCAGTAACGGTTCTACAGCATATTTTACCGCGTAGTCGTCTTTGCGAAACACCTGAAGCACCAGGATATTCACCGCCTCGGTTAACAGCTCGACGGCGGCAATCAGGAAACTTCGTACGGTTTTGCCAGCATTCAGACGCTCAAGCACACGATTTTCAAAGGCCTGGGTTTGTTCCATTATTGCCTGCATATCTGACAATCTGTTATCCGGGCGCAGGCTAACCTGCGCCGCATTCTGCATCATTTGGTTGCGTTGTATGCGTTAACCGCCTCCACAACCACGTCGCTGTTGGCGTCCAGACCGGAAATCTGCGCCAGCGCAGCCTGCGCGCCCTGGGTATCAATCAGCTGAGCCAGTTCCTGCGCCTGCGGGTCCTGCTCGCTGCGGTAGTGCATTGCGGCGGCAATCCCTTTCACCAGATTGGCATGCGGCAGGCCGTATTCCAGCGTGCCCAGCAGCGGCTTAATCAGGCGGTCGCCCGCGCTCAGCTTACGCAGCGGCTGGCGGCCCACGCGCTCAACGTCATCTTTCAGATAAGGGTTTTCAAAGCGACCGAGGATTTTCTGGATGTATGCTGCATGTTTATCCGCATCGAAACCGTAGCGTTTAATCAGCACCGCGCCGCTCTCTTCCATTGCCCCTTTTACCACTGCGCGGATCTTCTCATCGAGGATCGCGTCACGAATGGTCTGATGACCGGCCAATTTTCCGAGGTACGCGGTTATAGCATGCCCGGTGTTCAGCGTGAAGAGTTTGCGTTCGACAAATGCCATCAGGTTATCGGTTAATTCCATTCCCGGAATGGTCGGCAGCGCGCCTTTAAACTGGGTTTTATCGACGATCCACTCGCTGAAGGTTTCTACGGTCACTTCCAGCGGATCGTTGGTCGCGGATTCGGAAGGCGGAACGATGCGATCCACGGCGGAATCCACAAAACCCACGTGCGCTTCAACCCAGGCTTTGTCTTCGTCTGCCACAGCGTTGAGCACGTGGCCTTTTAGCTGCGTGGTGCCGCGCACCATGTTTTCACAGGCGATGATGTTCAGCGGGGTATCGATACCCTGCTCTTTACGTTTTGCGAGGCCTTTCGCGACCGCAGGGGCGATGCGCTCAAGCACAACCGGACCTACGGCGGTGGTGACCAGATCGACGCTGGCGATAAGGTCAATAACGTCGTCGCCGATGCTGCTGACCGCGTTGACGCCAGATACCGTCTCAACCTGCTCGTTTTCACCGACCACATGGACCTGATAGCTATGACGGGCATTCAGGGCATCCAGGACAACCTGATTCACATCGGCGAATGTCAGGGTAATGCCCGCGTCTGCCAGCAGTTTACCGATAAAACCACGACCGATATTACCTGCGCCAAAATGTAATGCTTTCATAGTGTTAACCTTCATCAATGTTTTTACCCGAGAGGGCTGGGGTGAGGAACGTTTTCCCCTCACCCTAGCCCTCTCCCCGGGGGGAGAGGGAGGAGTACCGTTATTTGTTAAGCAGAGCCAGAACTTCTTCAACGCTGGTGGTGTTGGCCAGACGCTCAATGACGGACTCATCATCCAGCGCGTTGGTCAGGCTGGTAATCACCTGAATGTGCTCGTTGTTGCGAGCGGCGATACCAATCACCAGACGGGCGATGTCGTCTTCTTCTTCACCGAAGCGCACGCCCTGCGGATACTGACAGAATACGACGCCGGTCTTCAGGACACGATCTTTCGCTTCAACCGTACCGTGCGGCACCGCGATGGATTCGCCCAGGTAGGTCGGGGTCAGTTTTTCGCGTTCCAGCATCGCGTCGACATATTCAGGCTGAACGTAGCCGCCTTTCACCAGCTGCTCACCGGCAAAGCGAATTGCTTCTTCTTTGGTGGCCGCGGTACGACCGAGGAAGATGTTTTCCGCACCCAGCTTAAACAGGTGGGCGTTGCTCTCGTCAAAACTGTCCTGCAGGCTGGAACGCACTTTCACTTCGTTGTCTTCGTGACGCTGCGCGGCAACCAGACGTTCGGTCAGGCTGGTATACAGGCCGCTGTCGAGGAAGTTGGTCAGCGAAATGTGCTGTGCCTGTGGTACCTGACGCATGGCGCGTTCGGTCAGGTCGCGGTGCGTGATAACCAGGTCAACATCCGGCGGCAGGCTGTTAATGGCGCTGTTGGTCACGGAGATGTTGGTCAGGCCCGCATCCTGCACTTTCTTACGCAGCACGCCTGCACCCATTGCGCTGGAACCCATACCGGCGTCGCAGGCAACGATGATTTTACGCACGTGGCTCAGGTCGTTAGAGACATCACCGGCTGCCAGTGGCGTCGCGCCTTTGGATTCGGCTTTCATGTCGTGCATACGACGGGTTGCGGCTTCGATGTCATCATCTTCTTTCACTTTGCTGGTTTTCAGCAGGATAGAAGAGACCACGAAGGAGACGGCCATTGCCGCAAAGATAGCCGCGAGGTTCGCGAAGTAAGCGCCTTTTGGCGTCATCGCCAGTACCGCCAGGATAGAACCCGGAGAGGCCGGAGAAACCAGACCGCCGCCCAGCACGCTCAGGGTGAACACACCGGTCATACCGCCGAGGATAACGGCCAGGATCAGACGTGGGTTCATCAGCACGTAAGGGAAGTAAATTTCGTGGATACCGCCCAGGAAGTGGATGATCGCCGCACCGCCAGCAGACTGTTTAGCGCTGCCACGGCCAAAGAAGATGTACGCCAGCAGAACGCCCATACCCGGACCCGGGTTGGCTTCAATCAGGAAGAAGATAGACTTGCCGAGATCGTGAGACTGCTGGATACCCAGCGGCGAGAAGATGCCGTGGTTGATGGCGTTGTTAAGGAACAGGATTTTCGCCGGTTCAACGAAGATAGATGCCAGCGGCAGCATCTCGTGCGCCACCATGAAGTTAACGCCTGCCGCCAGAATTTTGGACAGCACTTCAACCGCAGGGCCAATGCCGAGGAACGCCAGAATGGCGAGGATCATCCCGATGATGCCCGCAGAGAAGTTGTTCACCAGCATTTCGAAGCCGGATTTGATCTTACCATCAACCCAGACGTCGAATTTCTTAATCGCCCAGCCGCCCAGAGGACCGGCAATCATCGCACCGAGGAACATCGGCATATCTGCACCGACGATAACACCCATGGTTGTGATAGCACCCACGACGCCACCACGGTCACCGCCTACGAGACGACCTCCGGTGAAACCGATGAGCAGCGGCAGGAGATAGGTAATCATTGGGCCAACAAGTTTCGCCAGCGTTTCGTTAGGCAACCACCCTGTCGGAATGAACAATGCGGTGATGATACCCCACGCGATAAACGCGCCGATATTTGGCATCACCATGTTGCTGAGGAAACGACCAAAGCTTTGAACTTTGATCTTGAAATCGGATGACATAAAACACCCCTTCTTCTGTTTACGCTTAGGCTTGCGGCCCGAGGTTTATTGTTAATGAGGCGGCAGAGGTAGCCGGACCCTGTTCTGATGCTGTGAAATCTGGCACTGAATCGTTCAACTGTCCAGACAGGGAAAATTTGTGTGATGCGTGTCACGTAAAGGCAGGGGGTAGGGATATCAATGGAGTGATCTCAATCACAAAATCTGCGGGCAAAAAAAATACAATGGCGACAAAAAAAGCAAAATCCACCCTTTTATGTGATTGTTGTCACGTTTTGTTCTGGTGGGTTTGTTTCTGGATTGTGACTGATTTCACAAAATATTTTTATGCGGATTTCTCCGGCTGTCATCGGCGGCAAACTCTGCTTCGCGATTCAGCGCCAGGATGATATTGCACGACACGATAAGCTAAAAAACCACTTTTGATGTGTGGTATGGCGAAAAGTTAAAAGGTGGATTACGCTCATATTGTAAGGTTAAGTCTATTATTATTCAGGATATATTTTGACACGCTTATAAACTTGCATGGAGATATTATAAAAACCGATACTCCCCGGCTCGGAAATAGTAAGCACAACCCCGTGTTTATAAAAAATTAATTAGGTTGCGTACCGTTTTATTAATTTAATGAGTTGACGTTGTTTAAGTGAGGAGAATATGTTTCTCAACTATTTTGCGCTGGGCGTATTGATTTTTGTATTTCTGGTTCTCTTTTACGGAATCATCGCCATCCATGATATTCCTTATAATATGGCCAAAAAGCGTAACCATCCGCATGCCGATGCCATTCATACGGCTGGCTGGATTAGCCTGTTTACGCTCCATGCCATCTGGCCATTCCTGTGGATTTGGGCCACGCTGTACCGCGAAGATCGCGGCTGGGGCATGCAAAACCACATCACAAAGCCTGATGAGGTCCCGGGCATGGATGCGCTCGCCAAACGCGTGGCGGAACTTGAACAAAAGCTGGCCGCGGTAAAGCCTGCTGCTGATAAGAACACGCTGGAGCGCTAATCATGGATCTGTTGATTATTTTGACCTACGTGGCATTTGCCTGGGCCATCTTTAAAATATTCCGAATTCCGGTCAACCAGTGGACGCTTGCCACCGCAACATTAGGCGGCGTATTTATTGTTGCCGGACTTATTCTGCTAATGAACTATAACCACCCGTATACCTTTACGGCGCAAAAAGCGGTTATTTCTATTCCAATCACGCCGCAGGTGACCGGTGTGGTCAGCGAAGTGACCGATAAAAATAACCAGCTAATTAAAAAAGGCGAAGTGTTATTTAAACTGGATCCAGGCCGCTATCAGGCGCGAGTCGACAGACTTCAGGCCGACCTGGTGACCGCGACGCACAATATCGATAATCTGAAAGCGCAGCTGGCGGAAGCCGTTGCCAATACCACACGCGTCTCCGCTGAACGCGATCGCCTGTACAAAGATTATCAGCGCTACCTGAAAGGCAGCCAGGCGAAGGTGAATCCGTTCTCTGAAAGCGATATCGACAACGCGCGTCAGAACTATCTGGCACAGGATGCGCTGGTGAAAGGCTCCGTGGCTGAACAGGTGCAGATCCAAAGCCAGTTAGACAGCATGGTGAACGGTGAACAGTCGCAGATTGCGTCGTTACGCGCCCAGCTTGCCGAAGCCAAATACAATCTGGACCAGACCGTGGTGCGTGCGCCGAGCAATGGTTATATCACTCAGGTGCTGATCCGTCCCGGGACCTATGCCGCCGCGCTGCCTTTGCGTCCGGTGATGGTCTTCATTCCTGAACAGAAGCGTCAGATTGTGGCCCAGTTCCGTCAGAACTCGCTGCTGCGTCTGAAGCCGGGCGATGAAGCGGAAGTGGTGTTTAACGCGCTGCCGGGCCAGGTGTTCTCCGGGAAGCTCACCAGTATTCTGCCGGTGGTGCCGGGGGGAACCTATCAGGCGCAGGGCGCGCTGCAGTCGCTGACGGTGGTGCCGGGAACGGACGGCGTTCAGGCACTTATTGAGCTGGAACCCAACGCCGAAGTCGATGCCCTGCCGGACGGTATCTATGCCCAGGTAGCGGTCTATTCGGACCACTTCGCCCACGTCTCGGTTATGCGTAAAGTACTGCTGCGTATGACCAGCTGGATGCACTACCTCTACCTCGATCACTAATCCTTCCAGGGCAGGAATGCGACATGCAGACCTGCCCTTTTTTCATCGCTTGATCCATACTGACTTTTTCCGGCATCAAGGATCAGGCAATGAAACTCATCGGCAGCTATACCAGTCCCTTCGTGCGAAAAATCTCGATTCTCCTGCTGGAGAAGGGGATTGAATTTGAATTCGTGAATGAACAGCCCTACAACGCAGAAAACGGCGTCGCGCAGTACAACCCGCTGGGGAAAGTCCCGGCGCTGGTCACGGACGAGGGCGAATACTGGTTTGATTCCCCGATTATTGCGGAGTATATCGAGCTGCTGGGCGTTGCCCCGGCAATGCTTCCAGCAGACCCAAAAGCGGCGCTGGCGGTGAAGCAGGTTGAAGCCCTGGCCGATGGCATTATGGATGCGGCGTTAACCTCCGTACGGGAACAGGCAAGGCCCGCCGCCCAGCAGTCGGAAACGGAACTGTTACGCCAGCGGGAAAAAATCAGCCGCAGCCTGGACAGATGCGAACAGCTAATCCGGGAGGGTAAGATCGACACCGACAGCCTGAACCTGGGGACCATCGCCATCGCCTGCGCGATTGGTTATCTCAACTTCCGCCGCGTCTCCCCGGGCTGGTGCGTCGACCGTCCGCTGCTGGTGAAGCTTGCAGACACGCTGTTTAGTCGCGAGAGCTTTGCCCGTACCGAACCGCCAAAGGCTTGACGCGGGTTATAACACTTCGCCGTCGGAGGCGGTACAATCCCCTCACATGTTAACTCCCTCTCCCGTCGGGAGGGGGGAAGATATTTACTCGCCAGGCGCTTTCATGACTACTCATCATTCGCTGTACAGCCAGATCCCCGCTACCGACCGTCTTCTTCGCGAACCCCGCATTCATGCTGTTGTTGAGCGTTTCGGCCATACCGCGACGGTGGAAATGTTACGCCTGCTTCAGGACGAAGCCCGCTGCGCGATTCAGACAGAAAACGCCTTGCCCGACTGGTGTAGCGCGTGGGAGCAGGAAGTTGAACAGCGGCTGGATGAGAAGGCGCAAAGCGCGTTACGCCCGGTGATAAACCTGTCGGGTACCGTGCTGCATACCAACCTGGGGCGCGCGCAGCAGGCGGAAGAGGCCGTTGCCGCAGTCGTGCAGGCCATGCGAATGCCCGTGACGCTGGAGTACGATCTGGACGGCGCCGGGCGCGGGCACCGCGACCGCGCGCTGGCGGAGCTGCTGTGCCAGCTGACCGGCGCGGAAGATGCCTGCATTGTGAATAACAACGCCGCAGCGGTGCTGCTGATGCTGGCGGCCACCGCCAGCGGCAAAGAGGTGGTGGTGTCCCGCGGCGAGCTGGTGGAGATTGGCGGGGCGTTTCGTATTCCGGACGTGATGCGCCAGGCAGGCTGCACGTTGCATGAAGTGGGCACGACAAACCGTACCCATGCGAAAGATTATCGCGCGGCGGTGAATGAAAATACCGCCCTGTTGATGAAGGTTCACACCAGCAATTACCATATTGAAGGCTTCACCAAAACGGTTGACGAGGCGGAGCTGGCGGCGATTGGGCGCGAACTGAATATACCGGTGATTGCCGATCTCGGCAGCGGCTCGCTGGTGGATCTGAGCCTGTACGGGCTGCCAAAAGAGCCGATGCCGCAGGAGATGATTGCGGCGGGTGTTAGCCTGGTCAGCTTTTCCGGCGACAAACTGCTGGGCGGGCCGCAGGCCGGGATTATCGTCGGCAAGCGCGAGCTGATTGCGCAGTTGCAGCAGCACCCGCTTAAGCGCGCCCTGCGCGCCGATAAAATGACGCTTGCCGCGCTGGAGGCGACGCTGCGGCTCTATCTCCACCCGGAAAAACTGGCTGACCGTCTGCCCACGCTGCGTCTGTTAAGCCGCGATGCCGCCTCGATTCGCGCCCAGGCCGAACTGCTGCTGCCGCGCGTCGCCCCGCACTACCCCGATTTTGACGTTCGCATTGAGCCCTGCCAGTCGCAGATTGGCAGCGGGTCGCTGCCGGTGGACAGGTTGCCGAGTGAGGCGCTGACGTTCACGCCGCGTGACGGGCGCGGCAGCCAGCTTGAGGCGCTGTCGTCGCGCTGGCGCGGTCTCTCGACGCCGGTTATCGGGCGGATTTACGACGGCCGAATGTGGCTGGATCTGCGCTGCCTTGAAGATGAAGAGCGATTTCTGGAGATGTTGTTGAAATGATTATTGCCACCGCCGGTCACGTCGATCACGGAAAAACCACGTTACTGCAGGCCATTACCGGCGTAAACGCCGATCGCCTGCCGGAAGAGAAAAAGCGCGGCATGACCATCGATCTGGGCTATGCCTACTGGCCCCAGCCTGATGGTCGCGTGCTGGGCTTTATTGATGTGCCGGGGCATGAAAAGTTTCTGTCCAACATGCTGGCGGGCGTGGGCGGCATCGATCATGCCCTGCTGGTGGTGGCCTGCGATGACGGCGTGATGGCGCAAACCCGCGAGCACCTGGCGATCCTGCAGCTAACCGGCAACCCGCAGCTGACCGTGGCGCTGACCAAAGCCGATCGCGTGGATGATGCGCGCATCAGCGAGGTGCGCGAAACGGTCCAGGCGACTCTGCGGGAGTATGGTTTTGCCGACGCATCGCTTTTTGTCACCGTGGCGACAGAAGGGCATGGTATCGACGAACTTCGCCACCATTTGCAGCACCTCTCATCACGCGACCACGCCAGCCATCATCGTTTCCGTCTGGCGATCGATCGGGCGTTTACCGTAAAAGGTGCGGGGCTGGTCGTGACCGGCACCGCGCTGAGTGGTGAAGTCAGCGTGGGAGATACGCTCTGGCTGACGGGCGTGAACAAACCGATGCGCGTGCGCGGGCTGCATGCACAAAACCAGCCCGCTGACCGTGCCCACGCCGGGCAGCGTATCGCGCTGAACATTGCCGGGGATGCAGAAAAAGAGCAGCTTAATCGCGGAGACTGGCTGCTGGCCGATGCCCCGCCGGAACCGTCTGAACGCGTGATTGTCTCCCTGCAGACACACATGCCGCTGACCCAATGGCAGCCGCTGCATATTCACCACGCGGCAAGCCATATCACCGGGCGCGTGTCGCTACTGGAAAACGACCTTGCCGAGCTGGTATTTGATTCGCCGCTCTGGCTGGCAGATAACGATCGTCTGGTACTGCGTGACATTTCTGCAAGGGAAACGCTGGCAGGCGCGCGCGTGGTGGCGCTTAACCCACCCCGACGCGGCAAGCGTAAGCCGGAATATCTGCAGTGGCTGGCCGCGCTGGCGCAGGCCAGCGATGATAACGCCGCGCTGCGGGTGCACCTCGATCGCGGGGCGGTGAGTCTGCGTGATTTTGCATGGGCACGCCAGCTGAGCGGGGAAGGCTTACGGCAGCTGACCCAGGAGCCGGGCTTTATTCAGGCCGGCAACAGCCTGCTCAATGCCCCGGTTGCTGCGCAATGGCAGCGTAAGATACTAAACACGCTTGCGACTTACCATGAACAGCATCAGGACGAGCCTGGCCCGGGGCGCGAGCGTCTGCGACGCATGGCGCTGCCGATGGAAGACGATGCGCTGGTGCTGCTGCTGATCGAAAACATGCGCGAAAGCGGCGTGATTAAAAGCCACCACGGCTGGCTGCACCTGCCGGATCACAAGGCCGGGTTCACCGCCGAGCAAGAGGCCATATGGCAAAAAGCGGCCCCGCTGTTTGGTGATGAGCCGTGGTGGGTTCGCGATCTGGCTCGCGAAACCAACACCGACGAGCAGGTGATGCGCCAGGTATTGCGCCATGCGGCGCAGCAGGGGCTAATCGTCGCGATCGTGAAAGATCGTTACTACCGTAACGATCGCATTGTGGCGTTTGCCAACCTGATCCGCGAGCTGGATCAGGCGCGCGGCTCGACCTGCGCAGCGGATTTTCGCGATCGGCTGAACGTGGGGCGCAAGCTGGCGATCCAGATCCTGGAATACTTCAACCGCATCGGCTTTACCCGCCGTCGCGGTAACGATCATCTGTTGCGCGATTCGTTATTATTTCCTGAAACTCCGTGACCTCCGTCGTAAACACCGTTACCGGCTGGCGAGAAAATCGCCAGC